>PDPU01000046.1 GCA_002746645.1 Gammaproteobacteria bacterium
CATTGCGGCCACATTGCTCATCTCGTCCAACTGGTACGTGTTCATCCATGCCGTGAACATCGGCGAGATCCTGCAATCGAGCCTCGGCTACTTCCTCGTGCCGATCATCAATGTGGCCATCGGCATCCTCGTCTTCGGCGAGCAACCGAACCGGCTCAAGAAGCTCGCGATCGTCGTTTCGGCGGCCGGCATGATGCTGACCTTCGCAATCGCCGGCATCGTACCCTGGCTCTCACTCATCATGGCAATGACCTTCGGACTCTACGGTCTGGTCCGGAAGATCGCCAGCGTCGACAGCGCGCTCGGGCTGCTGCTCGAAACCGCGATACTGCTGCCGCTGGCCGCCGGTTACGTGCTGCTCGTGGCCGAACCCATTGCCGACATCGACGCGACCACGCGCAACTGGCTGTGGCTGCTCGGCATCATTACCGTGATACCGCTGCTTTCGATGGTGTCAGCCGCACGGCGCATCCGCATGAGCACACTCGGCCTGCTGCAGTACATCACACCCTGCCTTCACTACCTCGCGAAGTGATGGACCTCTCGCGCACTCTCGCCTTTGCCAGCACGCTGTTCGCGGTGGCGTTGTGGAGCGCCGGCACGCTGATCGAACGCCGGCAGCGACAACGGGAACGCGAGCGTCAGAAGAATTGATGCAGGGATGACGGCCACCGACGGTGCAGGGTGGCAGGCCTGGATGGGAAGCTTCCGCCGGTACAGGCGACAGACCGAACGGGCCGCTCCCGCCGGTGCTGGCAAGGTCATTCAACCAGCAACCGCATGAATGTCGAAGCCTTCCGCCAGTTCATCGAGAAACCGCATCTGCGCCTTCATCCAGTCCATGAAGGCAGCAATGTCCTCGCGCTCTTCCTGTCCGGGCAAACAGAGCAATCGGAAGCCGGCCTGCATGTCGATCGCCTGATGAAACGGCGCCACGAGACGGCCCTCACGAAGCGCATTGCCGATCAGCGACGCACGCCCGAGCAGCACCCCTGCCCCACCGATTGCCGCGCTGACGGCATGGTCGGCATGTGAAAACCGGGTACCTCGGGTATCGCTGCGCTGACAACCGAACAGTGACATCCAGACCGACCAGTCTCGCTGGGGCTTGATGAACGACGCGCTGTCGTCGTGCAGCAGAGGCGCTTCGGCGAGACTCTCGATACTTGAATACTGCTCGACCAGTTCCGGTGCCACTACGGGTGTCAACCAGTCGTTGAACAGCGTGATGCTGTACAGCGCTTCATTCACACCCTGACCAAAACGGATGGCGACATCAACGTCATCTCTGCTGAGGTCGCTGAGCCTCAACGAGGCGTGCAGTCGAACTTCGATATCGGGATGGTCGGCAGCAAAGGCATAGATGCGCGGCGCGAGCCAGAGTCCGGTGAAGGCCGGGCCGGCCGTGACCGTCAGCACCTCGGCACTGCGCCTGCGATGGGCAAGCTGCCAGGCCTGATCGATACGCGAAAAGCCTTCGGCAATACCGGGCAACAGCTCTCGTCCGGCGCGTGTGAGTTCGATACGGCGCGGCAGTCGCTCGAACACCGGCATGCCGAGTTCCTTCTCCAGAGCGCGAATCTGGAACGACAGTGCTGCTGCGGTCACGTGCAACTCTTCGGCGGCACGGCTGAAGGACAGGTGTCGCGCCGCGCACTCGAAGGCCCGCAACGCCGTCAATGGCGCACGATTGCGCATGATCTGCAAGATTTTCTTGTCTGTTGCCGCATTTTACTCAATTTACACCGATGAAAATTGACGGAAAAATGATCTCGGGCAAATATTTCTCGCGGGAAGCATCATGCACTACAGCAGCCGAAAGCGTTACAACATGGCGTTCCATCGTGCCCGGGCCGAGCGGGCTCGTGCGGCGAAGCGGTCATGGCAGGCCTGTGTCGGCTGGCTCCGCGCCTTGAGCAGCTGGCTCGGACGCAGAGATCACATCGCGAAACCGCCATCGCAATGTCCCGATGCCGTGTCACGTCCCGACGCGATGTCACGTCCCGATACCGGAAGACGCGATGCCGGAAGACACGAGGATTGACGGTGAAAAAGGCCGTGGAAGCCGAGGCGATCATGGCCGGGCATGCCATCGGCTCCCGCGCTCCGGCAAGCGCATGCCGCCAGGCTCATTTTCTCGCTCTGTCCAGACGACAGAAATCGATCACCGCGCGCGCGCCATCGGCGTTGAAATGGTGCGTCGAATCAAAGCCGCGGCTGTCACAGGGCCAGACCTCACCGATGCGCGTCTCTCGATAGCGCTTCCTGCTCAGCTCATCCACCCGATTGAAACCGAACGCTCGACCGTAGTGGTTTTTCGCGTGAATCTGGTTGATACGGAAAAGCTGGCCATCGTCGATGAACCAGCCGCCGTTCCTTGCTCTCGATGAATCCAGAATGACCGGGTTGCCCGCGCCGATCGGGTGCCAGTCGGTGGTGAGCGGGTCATCGGCGTGGAAGATATGCAGTTCGGAATTGAAATCGCCGAGGCCCGCGCTGCAGATATTCGTCAGCAGGAACCAGGTGCCATCTCTTTCGAACACCATGGTGTCGGCCGCGGCAACATCTGCCATCAGCGTCTTCTCGAAACGCCAGTGCAGCGGAAATTCGTCGCAGACATACAGACGGATTGCGCCACTCTCGTTCGCTTCCGGAATCATGTAGAGCCGGCCTTTGTATTCGAACACGAAGGGGAAGGACAGATGCCAGGGCTCGTCGATGATCACGCCGAGAACCTTCGCGCCCTCCTCGCCGAGTTCCACAGCCGATATGCGGCCGCGATTGTCACGGTAGCAGTAGTCTTCGACGAACACGATATGGCGCCCGTCTCGGGAACAGAGGAAGGGATCGGCCAGAAATCGCCCATCGGGGTTCGGAATTTCCCGGTAGTCATCCAGCGAGCCGCCGGGACGCCGGTGATCGGACACCGCGACAACCCACTCCCGATCGCGTCGACCGAACAGGCGCGTTCTGAATTTTCGCAGAACCACGGGCATGAGAACGTTTGCCATGTATCTTGCCAGTGCGAGCGATCCGGTTGACGGCAATGTGGCAGGCAGGGCATCCTCGGCGTCGGTATCGACTTCAAGCAGCGCTCGGTCATTCGCGATCCGCTCGAGCACATGACGCATGAAGGTGATCGACTTTCCCATGAGCATCGCCTGGTTCAGAGCCCAGGACTTTGCCGTCATGATGTTGCCCGCTTGCAGCACGCGGAATGGGTTCGCCCTTGCAATGACGAAACAACTTGCGGGGGCATCCTCGAGCACTTCCATGAAACCGAGCGAGACATCGGCACCGGCACAATCACTGCCATGGTAGATTGCCAGTGTGGCCAGGTCTGCAGCGCTGGCAAGACCGGCACCCGGTCGCCCGGAAGCGAGGTGCACGAGTATGTCGAGACGTCGCTCGATGATGGCTTCGAGATTCTCGCCAAAAACATCCAGGGTTGCGCCATCGGCGGACCATTCACCCGCGAGCGGCACGATGTCGAGGCCATCGATGTCGTCGATGGCGATGCGCCTGGTAACCGCGGGCTGTTTGCCGAGCATCTGGCCGAATTCGATCCTGCGCACCCAGCGTGTCAGCGAAGACAAGGCCAGCACCTGATCGGGTTGCGCTCCGGCCGTTACCGGAAAAACGATCGGCGCAGCGAATGCTTCACTGGCAACAAGGTACTCCAGAAGATCGACCACGTAAGGACTCTGCCGCCCGGCATCCACGATTACCCCGACAGCGAGCACGGCGGCATCATTCCCCGGTAATTTTTCCACGCTCATTTGTGCCCGTTCCTCAGGATTTCCTCGGTGCTGGCATTGAATATGGTGCCGCAGTGCGGGCAATGACAGATCCGTTCCTCACCCTCGGGCGCGAGTTCCACTTCCTCGCGAATCATGTTTGCGTCCGACTCACTGATACCGATCGAGCGGCGCAGTTTTTCCAGTTCGCGTTCCTCGTCCTCGTCGAGCAGGCCGTCCTCGAGGGCCTTGCGAAACTCGCGTCGAAGGTCTTCGCGACGCCGTGCAAGATAGGTACTCATGCCGTTGGCGAGAATGCCTGCCGGCAGTGCCGCGATGCCAATGCCGGTGATCGTCACGAGCGCCCCGAAAACCTTGCCGAGCGCCGTGATCGGCGTGACGTCACCGTAGCCCACCGTGGTCAGTGTTACCACCGCCCACCACATGGCATGGGGAATCGAGGCAAAGGCCTCCGGCTGTACCCGGTGCTCGGCCAGGTAGACACCACTCGATGCCAGTACCAGCATGACGACGAGAATGAAGATGGCTGCGAGGAATGAACTCGACTCTTCGCGGATCACATCCAGCAGCATGCTCATGGCAAAGGAATAGCGCGTCAGCTTGAAGATCCTGAGCAGCCGAAGTGCGCGCAGGAAGCGAAGATCGATCGGTATGAAGAGAGCGAGATAGAACGGTGCGATGGCGAGCAGATCCAGCACCATCAACGGCTGCCTGGCAAAGTACCAACGCCGTTGCGCAAGGCTCATGCCCCTTTCCTTGCGGCTGGGGGGAAACTCGACGTCGGACCAGATCCTGAGCACGTATTCGACCGTGAACACCGCCACCGAGAACAGCTCGAAAGCGATGAAGGGACCCGTATATCGATTGAAGATCGACGTTACCGACTCGAGCGACACCGCCAGCACATTGGCGATGATCAATCCCATCAGAAAGATCTCGATGGCGTGCGCTGCCGGGTCCCCACTTTCGCTGTAATTGAGCAGTTCCCAGACGCGCCGTCGTGACATGCCACGAACCTCCCGAATTCAAGTTAGCCGCTTATCGTAGCGCAGGCCGGCGCGAGCGACACAGGCAAACGTTACAGGAACTGCCCGTACGCACCACCTCAGTGCGCGGTCGAGCTCGTTGCCTGATCATCTCGTGCAGGGCTGCCGAAACGTTCCCGTGACCGTGGTTTACCCAACCATTTCCTGAGTGAATCAGGCCCCGGCATCAGCGACATCATGCCGTCACGAAGGCCGATGCCGTAGTCGGCCTGAATCTCGAGCGAACGACTCCCGAAGGCCTTGCTCGCGAGCGATGTCGCCGGGGCAATCTGCCGGATCTCGACACCCGCGGGCGGCTCGGCAATGAAGGCGAGCGCCGCCTGGTAGGCCTTGTCGTGCACCTCGAGCATGCGCGTGAACTTCTCGGGCAGCGCACGCTTGAGTCTGGGTGATTCGTAGAGTTGCTGCCAACTCGTGCGCGTGGTGGTTTCGGGCACGCTGCGGATGACGACGATGCGCCTTGCACCGCGCTGCCACGCACGCCTGACCGGCAAGGGGTCGCTGACGCCGCCGTCGATGAGGATGCGCCCGTCGATTTCGACACCGCTGTGATACAGCAGCGGCACCGCACTCGAGGCCTTCAGGTATTCGCTGGCAGTCTCACAGGACGGCACGAGGTACCGCGGCACGAGTGATTCGCTGTCGGTGGCAACGAACTCGAGTTCCTTCTTTCGCAGCAGCCGATCCACATCCTGGTAGGGCAACTGATACAGCGGGTCGCTGTGGGTACGCTCGAAATAGGCGTCGAGATCGATGACGTTCTGCTTGCGCAATCGACGGTACGGCACGAAGAAATCCGGCTGCATCGTCAGTTCGGCGATGGCCTTGTGAGCGTAGCCCGGCAGTTCGAGAAAGTAGCTCAGGAGATTCTGGGCACCACCGGAGGCACCGATGCCGAGATCGAAGGGGTTGAATTCGGCAAACTGAAAGGCGTCAAGGATGCCCGCGGCATAGATGGTGCGCTGACCACCCCCTTCGGCAACGATGGCCAAGTTCACGTTCGGACTCCTTGCGTGTTCCCGGTGATGGTGGTTGATTCACTGAAGGCCATGGCTGACACCCTATCATCGAAACCCCGTCACCAGAACCCCGTCACCAGAACCCCGTCACCAGAACCCCGTCACCGATACCCCGTCATCTCCAGATACCCCCGCCCCGAGTGGCTGCCCGACACGCTGACCGGGCCTTCCCAGTAAGGCACCGTGGTTGCCATCCAGCTGTCCTCGTTGAGCGCCTCGACGACGACATCAAGGCCCCGTTGCGGCAGCGTGAGCCGCCAGCGCACCGGTACGTCAGCGCCTGATGTGGCCGCCTGCGCGAGCGCACGTGCCGTGAAGGCGCCGTCGTCGAAGGCGCTGGTGGTGCCATCCGACGCAATCCAGGTCGCGGAGGTATAGGCATCGCCCGCAGCGTCGCGCAGCACGAAGCCCATGAGCTTGTGCCCATCGTCGAAGGACAGGGAAAACCAGTCCCAGCCACGCTGGTCTGCGGCCAGTGGTTGTGACGACCACTCGCGATCCAGCCAGGCTTCGCCGACGACATCGACCTCTCCCGCGGGCAGGGTGAGCGTCCCGTTCACGGTGAGGAACGGCTGCGAATAATAGTACGATGCCTGACCCTCGGCCGATTTCACCGAGTAGCCCCCGTCACCGTGGAAGACCAGCGGACCATGCGCTTCGAGTGTCATGTCGTAGGCAAAGTCGTGGCCGCCGGCACGCAGGAAGAGTGTCTTCCAGTCACCCGCCATCTGCCACTCGTCGATCCACGCCTCGAAGGGTTCGGCCACCACGCCGGCCTGCCCGATACCACCGCGCGCGATGCGCTCGGCCACGTGGTGTGCCTCCGCTGTGGTGACGGCGGCATGTCCCATCCAGAGCTGTGGTGAAGACCAACCCGTCGTCGGTTCGCCGGTTTCCGGCCGGAGTGCGGATCGGAACAGCGTCCACTGCAGGCCATAGTCCCTGCCCTCCGCATCACGCAGGTTGGCCGTCAGGTACCACCATTCGATGCGAAAGCCGGGGTGTGCGCCGTGATCGCCGGGAAAGGTGAAAGGTCGGTTCCGTTCCGGTTCGGCGTAACCCTCGACCGCGCTACCGAGACCCGCGAATCCACCTGCCCCGGCCGGTATCGCCGCGGGCAGGCAGGACAAGGCAAGCAGTACGGGCAATCGCAGACAGGCCCACTGCAACACACCTTTCACCATCGCGCTAGCGCTCATTGCCGAACACCTGCAGAAGTGCCGCGGGCGGGGTGCGCGCGAGACGCCACGCCGGCCACGCGGCCGCCACCAGCGCTGCGAGCACCATCCAGCACCCGAGACGCAGATAATCGAGCGGAAACACGTACAAGGGCAGCTTCCACCCGAAGGCAGCCACGTTGACGATCGCGAGCAGACCCCAGGCAAGGACAAGCCCGACCGGCAGCGCCAGAAGTGCGGTCACGAGGGCTAGCGAAGTCGCTCGGGCGAGCTCCACCAACCCGAGCTGCCAGCGCGTGAACCCCATCGCCCAGACAGGGGCAAGCTGCGGCAGACGCAGCGTGGCGAGCGTCAGCAGACTCATGAGAAGAGCAAAGGCGGCCACGACGAGCGTCAGCACGTTGAGCGCAGCGGTGATCACGAAGGTGCGATCGAAGATCTGCACCGACAGGCTCTTGAGTCCGGCCTGATTGATGATCTGCGAACTCGGGATACCCAGCGACGAGCGCATGAAGGCACGCACCCGCTCCACCTCGCTGTCAGCCACCCTGACTCCGAAGCGTTGCACCGGCACATCGGGATGCAGCGCATCGAACAGTGTTTCACTGATGATCACCTTGCCGAACGGGTTGCCGTAGTCACCGTAAATGCCCACGACTTCCAGCGACCGCCCCGGCAGCGGGATCCGATCGCCGACCGAGAAGCCCGCGCGTCGCGCCAGCTGCTCGTTGATGAGCACAGCGTGGCCTCCGTGAACCGCATCCCAGGGACTCGCCGAGGCCTCGAGAAAACGCCAGTGGTCCCGATAGGTCGCATGATCGCGCACCCCGTAGAGTTCCGCGGGAAAACCCGCAACCTCGATGTCCACGGTCTTGAGCGGCAGGATGGCAGCGACTTCGGCAGCGAGTTCGGTCTCGATTCGCTGCGCCTCTTCCTCCGACTGCGCCGACACGTACAGCTCCGATGCCAGACGCTGGTCAAGAAAATCGAGAAAGGTCACGCGGAAACTCGACACCATGGTGGTCACACCGACGGCAGTGGCCATGGCCAGAAGCAATGCCATGAACGCCAGCGACAGACCGGGGAGCTGCTGCCGGGTATCAGCCCAGAACCACTGCAGCACGACGCCCCGGCTGCGCGCGGCAAGCCATCCGAGCACGCGATGCAGCAGCCAGGGCAACGCCAGCGCAGCACCGATCAGCAGACAACCGAGAAAGGCAAAGCCCCCGAGCAGGCTCTCGGCCGTGAACGCCAGTACTGCGGCAGCAGACAGCAGCAACAGCGCGAAAATGGCCTGCCATCCGGCCTGCGAACCGGCCACCCGTACCACCGCACGCGGCTGCGCGCTCGCCACCAGCGGCATGCGCGCCATCTGCCAGAAACTGCTGCCCGCGGCCAGGGCAGTACCGAGAACGGCGATGGCAAGCGCCGAGAACCACCATTCGGGCCGGAACTGCAAGGTGCCGGCAACCTTGGCCCCGTAGACACCATCGAGCGTCACGGCCACACCGGGCAGCAAGGCCCCCGCGAGCAGATAGCCAAGCCCGACCCCGAGCACACCGGCAGGAATCGCCAGCAGCAGCAGTTCCATTGCCACCAGCAGCATCAGACGCCGCAGCGACAGGCCCAGCACCCTGACGGTACGCATGACCGGGCGGCGCTGTTCGAAGGCAAGGCCGATGGCGCTGTGCACAATGAAGATGCCGACGGCAAACGACAGCAGCCCGAAGGCCGTGAGGCTCAGGTGAAAACTGCCGGTCATCTGTGCGATCTCTGCCGAGGACTGCCCGTCACGCAGCAACAGCTGCGGTGCCACCTCGGTCAGCGGCACCCGCGAGAGAGGCTGCTCGGTGGCCACCATGAGCAGGTCGATCTCACCCGGCCGGCCGAGCAGCCACTGCGCCACACCGATGTCGGCATAGGCAACCCCCTCGGGAATGCCCTCGCTCTCGACCAGTTCGGCAGCAAACGACGTCGCCGGTTGTTCCCGAGCCCGATCCGGCTCCGCGGTAACACGCGCATCGATGCGGCTGGCATGCGCCCGGAGTGCGGCGATGGTCTCGACCGATCCGAACACCTGCCCCCGCGGCGACAGGAAGCCTTCGAGATTGCCGTCATCGTGAAGCACCATCGGCACGGAAGCCCCCGGTGCCGTCAGCGGATCCACGCCAACGAGACGCACCTCGCCGACATGACCTTCGATGAGCGGGCTTACACGCCATCCGGCGCGCCGCAGCGTCACGTACTCCGCATCCGTCAGCGGTTTGCCGTCATCCGCAACGAGCTGATCGAAACTCGCTTCGCTCACGGCCTTTTCGGCGGTGGCATAGCTCGCGCGCGCTTCGGCATTCACGGCCTGCACGCCCGACCACAGGCCCGTGGCCAGCGCGAGCCCACCAAGCAGGGTGAAGAGCTGCAGCGGGTTCCTGCGCCAGTGGGACAGGAGCGCCGCAAAGGCCACGCCGTTCACGGTGGCTTGCCGGCGCGAGTGTGCATGGCCGCCACTTCCCCGGCATGGAGATGCAGGCGCTGCCCGAGCCTCTCTGCCAGCCGCGCCGAGTGCGTGACCATGAGCAGCGCTGCCTCCGTGTCGGCAACGAGTTCGAGCATCAGCGACATGACCGCCTCGGCATTCGCCTCATCCAGATTGCCCGTGGGTTCGTCGGCGAGCAGGAGCGCAGGACGTACGGCCAGGGCGCGCGCGATGGCAACGCGCTGCTGCTGACCACCCGAGATCTGTTCGGGAAACTTGTCGAGGTGTGCGCCGAGGCCCATGCGCTCGACCAGAACCCGGCACCAGAGCGCATCGTGACGCCCGGCAAGCCGCGCCTGAAAGGCGATGTTGTCGGCCACCGTGAGACCCGGCACGAGATTGAACTGCTGGAAGACGATGCCGATCGTGCCGCGGCGCACCGCCGCGCGACCGGTATCGCTTGCCTGCGCGATGTCCTTGCCGTCAAGGATGATCGCGCCACTGTCGACCTGATCGAGTCCGCCGAGAAGATGCAGCAGCGTGCTCTTGCCGCTGCCGCTCTCTCCGGTCAGCGCGAGGGTTGCGCCGGCGTCGAGGGAAAGATCGACGCCGTGCAGCACCCGTACCGAACCATCGCTCGACGGGTAACTCTTGTGGAGTTCTCTGACGTCAAGCAGCATGATCGCTCAGTCGGCGGCGATGATGTTCGCCTCCGGCCCGTAGGGGAAATGCGTGATGTTCTCGGCACCGTCTTCGCCCACGACGAGAATGTCGTGTTCGCGGTAGCCTCCGGCACCCGGTGTGCCTTCGGGCACCCAGAGCATCGGCTCCATCGACACCACCATGCCGGGTTCGAGCACGGTGTCGATGTCTTCGCGGAGTTCCAGCCCCGCTTCGCGGCCGTAGTAGTGACTCAGCACACCGAAAGAGTGGCCATAGCCGAAGGAGCGGTACTGCAGGCAGTCTTCCTCGGCAAGGAAGCGGTTGATCTCGTCGCAGATCTCGCTGCAGCTGACGCCCGGGCGAATCAGCGAGAGGCCGAGTTCGTGCGCCGCGCCGTGTAGTAGCCCGAGATCATCGGAAAGGTATTGAGGCTCAGGATGTCGCCCTTCTCGAGCGAACGCGTTGTGACCGGATTGTGTGCTCCATCGGTATTGATGCCCGACTGAAACCACACCCAGGTGTCACGCAGCTCGCTGTGCGGATGCGTTCGCGCAATTTCGAGTTCCATGGCATCGCGCCCTGCCATGGCAATGTCGATTTCCCGCACGCCCACGGCAATCGCATCGCGGATGGCGGCGCCGCCGACGTCGGCAATGCGCGCGCCGTCGCGAATCAGCGTGATCTCTTCTGCCGACTTGATCATGCGCCGCGACATGGCAGCGGGCGCCACGTCGACAAGCTCGACACCCGGCAGGAATCGCTCGAGGGTATCCCTTGCCGCAAGCGTCAGATGGTCGGCTTCGATACCGAGACGGCCTGCCTTGCCGACAAGTTCGGTGGCAGCTCGCCAGTAGTTGTCGCGCTGCCAGTCGGTGTAGATGACGCTCTCGGCATGGGCGCGCCGCCAGGGCTGACCGGCGTCGATGTTGGCCGAGATCACGGTAGCCTTGTCCGGGGTGACCACCAGACCGTAGGGACGACCGAAACTGCAGTAGAGAAAGCCCGAGTGATAGGCGATGTTGTGCATCGAGGTGAACAGCACTGCCGGGAGATCCTGTTCGCTCATGATCTCGCGGAGCGCGGCCAGGCGACGCTCGTATTCGCCAGCGGAAAACGGCAGCGGTTGCTTCTCGCCGTTGTGACAGACGAAGCTGTCGGGGCGGTTGGTGGTGGACACGGAGAAACTCCTTGAGCTGTCGGGCGCTGCTGGCGCCCATGTGGAATCCGGGCGTACAGGACAAGGCGCCAGAGCCGGGCTCTCTCTGCAGGATCTGGCTCGACAGGGTCTGGAACGAGCAGATCGGACTCGAAAAAAGCTGGCGACGCCATCGCCGCGGCCTGGCAGGAGGATTATCGCCAGCGGTTCGCGCAGCTGTCAACGCTCGCACTCGCACACCATCAGCTTGCGGACAAGGTATCGGTAGCCTTTGCGTCGACGGCAGCTGAATCGCTGACCGTGGTGTCCAGCGCACGGTAGCTCCGGTTCTTCGCCGTGGCCTTGCCCACGATGAGCGCCTGATCAGCGCGCTTCATGAGTGACGCCAGCGATTCGCCGTGCCGGTGCTCGGCCAGTCCTGCGGTAACGCCGATCCGGTGACCCTTGCCGTTGATCAGGAACGGCGCATCCACCGCACGATGACGCAATCGCTCGACGATGTCGAAGGCATCGGCACTGGCGTCAAGCTCGAGCATGACCACGAACTCGTCGCCGCCCGTGCGTGCCAGCAGATCGTTGCTGCGAAGCCCGCCGCCGAGCCGGCGCGTGAAGTCCCGCAGGAGTTCGTCCCCGACGGCGTGACCCACCGAGTCGTTGACCGGCTTGAAACCATCAAGATCCAGCGCCACGAGCACGAGCTTGTCCGGCGTCGCCTGCCGCTCGCGCGAGGCGATCAACCTGAGCACGCTGTGTTCGAACTCACGACGGTTCAGGGCGCCGGTCAGCGGATCGGTTCCGGCATCACGGGCAAGACGCTTCAGGGGTTCGGTCAGTTTCCAGACCGCGCCGCCACTCAGCAGCGAGAACACCGCGAGCACGGTAACGAACAACGTGAGCTTGCGGTCGATGCTCGACGTCAGGTCGGCCTCGTAATCCCGCGTCGGTATCTTCACGAGCAGCCGCCAGGATGCCTTGTTGTCGTGGCCGAGCGGCCAGAGCGGCCGCACCATGACGAGCGTCTCGCCTTCGGCAGGCTCCTCGGCAGGCACGACGCCGATATGCATGGCTTCATGGTTTACCGCCGTCGCCAGCAGATGCTCGAAGTCCGAGTCACCGAGGCTGCCTATCGACGGCAGCGACTCCTCGCTTGTCGTGTCGACGAGCTGCGGGTCGGAATGCGCCAGAATCCTGTCGTCGGCATCGATGATCATCGCGGAAGACGAACCCGCTTCGGTCATGTCACGCAGATAACGCGAAAACTCGGTGATGCGCACATCGGCACCGATGACGCCCACGGTTTCGCCGTTGGCATCCCTGACGGCAATCGTCGATGTAATGACGGGCTGACCCGAGCGAACGAAGACATAGGGATCGGTCCAGACATGACCGGTCGTGGTCGTCGCCAGTTGATACCAGGGACGTTCGCGCGGATCCGGCACACGGCCCTCGGGTGTCCAGGTATCGATGAGCGCACCATTGTCATCCAGACGCCGGTAAACGGCCGTATGTTCACCCGTGTCCGAGACCACGACCTCTCGCACTTCGAAGCCCGAACCACTGTCAGGGTCGCGTGTCACGAACAGGAAACTGCCGTCCGGGCGCCCCAGGTACAGATTACCCATCGCATCCCGGCTCTTGAGCACAGGCAGAAAGCCGCTGATCAGCGCGGCCGAGTCGCCGGTATCCAGCAGCCCCTGCGCCGACATCTCCGCCAGCATGGTGGTGGTACCGCTGGCATTGGCGAGATAGCTGTGGGCACGATCCGCCACGGCAATGCCCAGGCGCATCAGCGACTGACGCGCGTTTTCATCGAGCTGCTCGCGCGTCTGCGTCGATACCCCCTGCAGGATCGCCACGACACTGGCGATCTGCAACTGCAGGAATATGGCAATCAGGAAGACACGCAGACGGTTGGTTTGCATGCGCACGGCTCCACCCGATGACAAATCCGTAATGATTGCTTCGGGCACGAATATTTCCCGTGGATGCAGAGCCGCCAGCCAAAACGGGATGGCACGACAATTGGACAAACGTCTTCTTGCGATAAAATAGATGCGACGGGTTCAGTCAGACTGGTAACGTCACGCCAGCGCAGACGCTGCGCCGCGTGGCTTCCGCAACCGGCTCGCGCCCAACCATTCACGACACCGGAGATCATATGAGCGCGTATTCAGCATACCTCGACGACATCGAAAGCCGCAAAGCCGAAGGCCTTCACCCCAAGCCCATCGACAGTGCCGAGCTCACGGCCGAGATCATTGCCCAGATCCGCGACACGGACAACGAGCACCGCGAGGATTCGCTCAAGTACTTCATCTACAACACCCTTCCCGGTACCACTGCCGCGGCAGGCGAAAAGGCGCGCTTCCTGAAGGAGATCGTCCTCGGAGAAGCCACGGTCGAGGAAATCCCGCCATCCTTCGCCTTCGAACTCCTTTCGCACATGAAGGGCGGCCCCTCGGTCGAAGTGCTGCTCGATCTGGCTCTGGGTGACGATGCCGACATCGCCCGGCAGGCAGCAGACGTACTGAAGACTTCTTCACCCAACTCCCCGAAGTGGACGAGGAAATCAAGGTCGTCACCTTCATCGCCGGCGAGGGCGACATCTCCACCGACCTCCTCTCCCCGGGCAACCAGGCGCACTCCCGCTCCGACCGCGAACTGCACGGCAAGTGCATGATCTCGCCCGAAGCCCAGGCCGAAATCCAGGCGCTGCAGCAACAGCACCCCGACAAGCGCGTCATGCTGATTGCCGAGAAGGGCACCATGGGCGTCGGCTCCTCGCGCATGTCCGGTGTCAACAACGTCGCGCTCTGGACCGGCAAGCAGGCCAGTCCCTACGTACCCTTCGTGAACATCGCCCCGATCGTTGCCGGCACCAACGGCATTTCGCCGATCTTCCTCACCACCGTCGGCGTGACCGGCGGCATCGGCATCGATCTGAAGAACTGGGTCAACAAGCTCGACGAGAACGGCGAACCCGTGCTCGACGAAGACGGCGACCCGGTACTCGAGCAGGTCTACTCGGTCGATACCGGCACGGTACTGACCATCAACACGAAAGAAAAGAAGCTCTACAACGGCGACACCGAACTCGTCGACATCGCTTCGGCGCTCACACCACAGAAACTCGAATTCATCAAGGCCGGTGGCTCCTACGCCATCGTCTTCGGCAAGAAACTCCAGACCTTTGCCGCCGAAACCCTCGGTGTGCCCGTCGAACCCGTGTTCGCACCATCGAGGGTCGTCTCGCACGAGGGCCAGGGCCTGACCGCCGTCGAGAAGATCTTCAACCGGAACGCCGTCGGCGTGCCCGAAGGCACCGTGCTGCACGCCGGTTCCGATGTTCGCGTCAAGGTCAACATCGTGGGTTCGCAGGATACCACCGGACTCATGACCTCCCAGGAACTCGAGGCCATGGCCGCGACCGTGATCTCCCCGACCGTTGATGGCGCCTATCAGTCAGGCTGCCACACGGCATCGGTCTGGGACAAGAAAGCCCAGACCAACACACCGAGACTCATGCAGTTCATGCACCGCTTCGGCCTCATCACCGGACGCGACCCGAAGGGCGTCTACCACCCGATGACCGACGTCATCCACAAGGTACTGAACGACATCACCGTCGACGAGTGGGCCATCATCATCGGCGGCGACTCGCACACGCGCATGTCGAAGGGCGTGGCCTTCGGTGCCGACTCCGGAACCGTTGCGCTGGCGCTCGCCACGGGTGAAGCCACCATGCCCATTCCCGAATCGGTCAAGGTCACCTTCAGGGGCAAGCTGCAACCCTACATGGACTTCCGCGACGTGGTACACGCGACACAGATCCAGATGCTGCACGAGTTCGGCGAAAACGTCTTCCAGGGGCGGATCATCGAAGTGCACATCGGCACCCTCCTCGCCGACCAGGCCTTCACCTTCACCGACTGGACAGCCGAGATGAAGGCCAAGGCCGCAATCTGCATCTCCGAGGACGATACCCTGATCCGGTCGCTGGAAATCGCGAGAGATCGCATTCAGATCATGATCGACAAGGGCATGGACAACGATGCACAGGTTCTCCGGCACCTCATCGACAAGGCCAACCAGCGCATTGCCGACATCCGTTCGGGCGCGAAGCCGGCTCTCCGCCCCGACGACAACGCGCAGTACGCCGCCGAACTCGTGGTCGATCTCGACCAGATCGACGAGCCCATGATCGCCGACCCCGACGTCAACAACGAGGATGTCTCGCGACGTTACACCCACGACGTGATCCGCGAACTCTCGTACTACGGAGGATCGAAGCATGTCGATCTCGGCTTCGTCGGCTCCTGCATGGTGCACAAGGGCGACCTCAAGATCATCGCGCAGATGTTCCGGAACATCGAAGCAAGGACCGGCGGCGTGGAGTTCAAGGCACCACTCGTCGTGGCCGCTCCCACCTACAACATCATCGACGAACTGAAGGCCGAGGGCGACTGGGATCTGCTGGAGAAGTACTCGGGCTTCGAATTCGACGACGACCATCCGAAGCAGACCGCACGCACCGAGTACGATAACATCATGTACCTCGAACGACCGGGCTGCAACCTGTGCATGGGCAACCAGGAAAAGGCCGCCAGGGGCGATACCGTGATGTCCACGTCAACACGCCTGTTCCAGGGCCGTGTGGTCGAAGACTCGGAAAGGAAGAAGGGCGAGTCGCTGCTCGCCTCGACCCCCGTGGTCGTGCTTTCGGCCATACTCGGGCGCACCCCGAGCCTGGACGAGTACCGGGAAGCCGTCGCTGGCATCGACCTGACCGAATTCGCGCCGCCGGCCGAGCCCGATCTCAGCATGCCACCCGCAGCGATCACGGTGGTAATCGAGGTGATCTCCATCCGACTCATCCCCTTGCTGTCCGTTGCCCTGCTGCTTGCGGCCTGCGCCGAAGAAAGCGGCGATCACGATGGCAGCTTCAACGACGGCGACAACGCCAGCAGTACCTCGATGCTGGCGCTGGCGCCGCCGCAGCGCATCCGTGAAGCACGCGCTGTCTCTCCCGATGATCTGAGAATGGACTTTCACCTCGACGAGGTGCGCTACGATGGCTTCACGCGCAACGACGACAATCAGTACGTGCTGGCGCTGACGCTTCCGCCGGGTTCCAGCCACAGACTCTCGGTCGAATGGCAGCAGCAGTTTGCCGAACAGTTGCTGGTACTCGCGCGCGCCGACATGTCGTTCGATGTGCCTCGCGAAAGCGAGGGCACGCACAGCGTCGTGGTGCGTGGCAGTCGCTACGTGTACGGGTATGACGCCGACAATGATGGCTACACCAACATCAAGGAACTCGAAATCGGCAGCAATCCCCTCGACATTGCCGACCCCGAGAACCCGGCAACGAATACCGAGCTGCAGATGCGGTTTGCACTGCCCGAGGCCATTGCCGGCGCCCCTCCGAACCTGCTCGAACCGCTGAGCCTCGAGGTACTGGTTGATGGTGCCCGGGTAGACACCGTCGCCGGTGATGCCGAGTGGAGCGCCACGGCCGAGGTTCTCGAAGGCGGCCTGCCGAATATCGTCGCAACCTTCTATGCGACACCCGAGCAGCGCGTACTGCTCGCGAGCGCCTCACTCACGGATGTGGACACCTCGGTGAACCCGTTGGTCATTCCGGCAGGCGGCTACGATGTCACCGAAGACGCCGACCAGGATGGATACAGCAATGTGGAGGAGTGGCTGGCCGGCGCTCAGCCATTCGATGCCAGCGACTACCCCGACAACGACGCGGAAGCCGGTAACGCTGCCGAAGTCGGCACGACACCCGAAGGCGGAACGGCGAGCAGTGACACCGCCGATTTCGACAATGACGGCCTGCCCGATGCCGTCGACGATGACGCCGATGGCGACGGCATCGTCGACCTGGACGACTACTTCGTCGATCTCGATGGCAACGGCGAGGACGACACCTCCGGCCTGTACAGCAACCAGGCCCAGTGTCACCGATTGGGCGGCGACAACCCCATCGGTACCGCATCGAACTGGCGGAACAACTGCGAGCTGTCGACACAGACACCCGGCAAGACCCTCTACACGCTGGGCGCAGAGCGGATTCTCTGGTGCCTCGAATACGACGACCTCGTGCATGAACTCGCCGAGTTTGCCGACGGACGTTTCGACCGGCACACCCGTAATGCCGTAGCCGCATTCCAGGAAGACGAAGGTCTCGATACCAACGGCCGCATCGACGCCCCCACCTGGGCACGCCTGCAGTCGAAACTGGATTCGCGCTGGGCTCTGGCACCGGCAAGCGATGTCAATGCGCCGACACAGGCCTTTCGCGTTGCAGAGGGCCGTTGCCCGGGGTCGACGCTGTTTCAGGCAGTACTCGGCACCGACAGCAATGGCAATGTTCTGCCACAGACAAACGATGACATCGCCGTCGCCGAAGGGAAAGTGGTCCGCTGGCTGCTCGCTGAACCGATCGGCACCGCCACCACGCGCGAATTCTCGATGCGAAACCCCAATCTGTTTCGTTGACGGGGCACATGCAAGGGCGCCGGCACTTTCCGAGCGCCGATACGGCAGGCGACGATTTCAGCTATTGGCGTACATCGGCTTGCTGCCGGCCAGCGATACCAGGAAGGCCATCCAGAGCCGCTGTCTGTTCCTGCTGTCCATGCACATGATGATCTGGCGATCCGTTCCCGACGATTCGACATGGCAACATGACACGCTGGTCAGAAACTACCGGCGGGAGACCCCGGCAACAGCACCAGCCAGATCGCGAGAAAGAAGGCTCCACTGCCCACCAGCACGAAGCCGTGCCAGATGGCGAAGCGGTAGGGCATCGCCTCGCGCGAAAAGAACCAGGTGCCGACGATGTAGCTCAGGCCACCGACGAACATGGCGATGACGGCAGACCCGGGCAGCGAGTTCATGACATCGGGCAGTGCCAGCATGAAGAACGTGGCAAAGGCAAGATAGGAAGCAAGCGACCAGCGCGTGTCGATGTCACGTGCAAACAGCTTGAACAGTACGCCGGGAATCGTGAAGACCCACACGGCCACGAGCAGGGCATGGCTCCAGGTGGTGTTCATGAAGACCAGCAGTGGCGTGAAGGTGCCGGCGATGAGACCGTAGATTGCCGCCTGATCGAGCCGCCGCAGAAAGGCACGCCATTCGTTGGACGGGTGGGTGTGGTAGAGCGCCGACACGGTCTTGGAAAGCAGCAGTGTCAGCACATAGATTGCCGCTACCAGAAAGAGTCCGGGTGACAGTCGCCAGGCACCGAAGGCCAGCAAGGCCGCACCACCGATCACGGCACTGCCGAAACCGATGACGTGAACGATGCGATCGATGGCGCGCTCTTGCGCGTTGGGCGACGGGTAATCCAACGGGGAAGGGAACATTGGCCTTGATTCTGCGGCCATATCTTAATACACGATGACGTGACTCCGTCCCTGAGTGGACCGGTTGCGAACCACCAGTGCACGGCAGTACCGACCGACAGGAAACGGATCACTTCATCATGATCACGCGACCCATCATGATCACCCGAATTCACCATCCGTCATGGCTCATCGGCCTGGTGCTGATACTGGCCGCGGCTGCAGCGTCTGCCCAGAGCAGCAGTATCGACGCCTGCGAGACGCCCGCCGAATGGCCACCGGGCGACACCAGCGCACCGCTCCGAGCCGATCAGGGCGAATGCGTGGTTCTCATCCACGGTCTGGCGCGCAGCAAGCGCTCGATGAAACGCATGCGCACACGCCTCGCCGCGCTCGGCTACACCGTCGCCAATGTCGACTACCCTTCGCGACATCACGCCATCGAAACGCTCGCGCCCGACGCCGTCAACCGAGGTCTCGCGGAATGCCGCAGCCATGACGCAAGCACCATACACTTCGTGACCCATTCGCTCGGTGGCATTCTGGTTCGCCACGAGTTCGCCCGGGCCAAGCCGCCCGAACTCGGCCGCGTGGTCATGCTCGGCCCCCCGAATCAGGGCAGCGAGGTGGTCGATGCACTCAGGAACACCCCCGGCTTCCTCGCCTTCAACGGCCCTGCCGGTCAGCAGCTCGGCACCGACGCCAACAGCACGCCACTGGCACTCGGCCCGGCCGACTTCCCCGTCGGCATCATCGCCGGCACCCGCTCGATCAATCCGATCCTGTCGCAATGGCTGCCGAACCCCGATGACGGCAAGGTATCGGTGGCACGTGCGAGACTCGAGGGCATGAGCGGTTTTCTTGCCATGCCCGTTGCTCATCCTTTCCTCATGAGCAACCGGCAGGTCATCGAACAGGTGGTGCACTTCCTCGCCGACGGTGAATTCAGCCGCGACTGCGGCGACGAGTGAGATCGTGAAGCACTGTCGGCCGGTCGTCGGAGGTTACCGTCATGGCGTTTCGCTGTCCGGCAACAGCCCGGCATCGTCAAGCGCCTGCATGGTGTGGAAGAAATCGATCGGAAAGACCATTTCGTAGCCGTAGAAACCGAATGCGGTCGAGCCGCGCCAGCGCACCTCGCGCCAGTTACGATAGTAATCGGTGGCAATCTCGATCCAGCGATCACTGGTGGTGTACCACTCCGGGTTGCTCCGCGTTGCACGCTGCAGCAGCAACCAGCTCTCGGTCAGGGCATTCACGATCTGCGTGATGCCACCGGGGTCATGGTTGCTGCGGTCCTCGGAGTACATGAATTCGCCTTCGATGGGATCCCAGCCGTAGCGCACGATGTACTCGGTGGTCTGCAGTGCCATTTCCGCGGCATCGTCGAGCAGCGCCCGATGGGCCTCGGCATAGCCCTCGATGAGGCCGGCCTCGGCGATGAACTCGTGCAGCATGCTGATCAGCGGGCCTGCCATCCAGGGGTTGCTGCCGTTGCAGTCGCTGCAACCATTGCCCTGCTTCGGGTACATCCCCCACCAGCCCGTACCGTGCTCGTACTGGTTCAATCCCACGCTCTGGCTGACGGTGTAGTCGTCATTGCAGGGCTCGGATGGCGCATCGAAACAATGTACGTGAATGCCCGTGGCCGGATCACCGCTGCCCGGCACGAAACGTACCGTGCGGTGCTCGCTCGGCACCTTCCACCAGGCGACGAGATGAGCCACGATCTGCTGCGCCGCGTCGAAGTAGCGCTGCTCGCCCGTCGCCCGATACACCTGCAGCAACACGTACAGCGGCCAGCCATAGTCGCGTTCGGCCTCGGCGTAGTGCGGATCCTGAAGCGGTGTCGGGAACATCACGTCCGTGGCATTGACCCACCAGTCGCCCACCTCGCGCATGACCTCGAGCGTGCGCAGGTCGCCGGTCAGCAGATAACGATACGGCAGCCCCGAGATGTGCGCATGCCCCGGATGGATGTTGCGCGCGGTGTGATCGATGTTCTCGTGCTTGATCATGAGCCCCTCGCCCGGACCGAAGCCGGCGAGTTCATGGTTCGCATCGCTCCAGTAACCAAGGCGGTTACTGTGCGAGACATCGATGTCCATCCAGTGGTTGGAGGCAATTTCACCAAGCGCCCACCAGACGGGGTCACCCGTGCGGATGTACTGAAGCACGAAACCGTTGGCTCCGACGTGCGTGTCGTTGTAATAGGACGGAACCTTCGTGCCGTTGACGACATTGGCCCAGCCAGGGCGCATGCGGTCACCGTAGTCGCGCCAGCCGTACTGCTGGGCGTAGGAACCCTTGTCGACGTCGAAGCTGGTATCGACGATGCCGGCCAGCAGATACTCGTCGTAGCCCGCCGAAGCCGCGGAAGCTTCCGCCACGTCACCGAAGACACCCGACGAGACAAGAACTCCGGGATCGGTGTGCAGCAGCGGTGCATGCGCCTGAAAGATCGTGTTGTCGCGCACGGGGTCGGCATCGTCCGCGTTCGAGAGTGACAGCAGGAAGCGATACGTCTTCGCCTGCCCCGGACGAATCGCGTAGAAGGTGTTGGGTCTCTCGAAGTCGGCGCCCGCGGGTGCCGGGTAGCGGGTATCGGGGGCCTCGGGTCGCGGGTGCAGCACCACGTCGATGCCCTCGGGTGCCGCTGCAAGCGCCTTCGGAAACTGCTGCCAGAATTCCTTCACGTGCAGCGAAATGCTTACCTCGTCATCGGCGATGCCCACCCAGCCAGCGGCCTTTTCGCCACTGGCCACGCCACTGAAGGAGAACGTGAATGGTGGCTCCTCGAGACCGGCATAGTTGCTGCCGGGTTTGCCCGAGTCCTGTGAATGGTGCATCTTGCCTTCCTGCAGCAGCGTTTCGCGTACCGTCAGTGCACCCTCGTGCACGGCACCGTGCTCGCCGCCGAAGCGGTAGGCCGCACCATCGAGCGAGAACGGCAGCGACAGGCCATACTCGGCGACCGAAAGCGGCAGCAGGTAGTCACCGTCGAGAAACATCTCGTGGGCCCGAACGTTCGCTTCCTCGCGATCGTCGACCAGGGTGTATTCGAATTCGACGAGATCGCTCCTGCGATGAAAACCGTAGCGCACGATGTAGCGCGTCAACGGTTCGCCGGCAGCATCGTGAAGGTAGCCCGTTGCCCGCACGCGCGTGACTTCACTGCCCTGCTCCTCGATCACGTAGCTGACGTCACTGCTCACGAGCGAATCATGGCGATCGCCGTCGTGGGCGTCAACGAGATAGATCTCACCACCACCGTCGAGCACGCGCTCGCTGCTGTCGAAGGTCCCGTCGGCGTTCCGGTCGATCCAGACGGTGTCGAACAGCGACATGCGGTTCGGGTCGAGGGCGATGCGCGACGCACGCGTGTGAAAGACGAGCTGTTCGGCACTGGTGACGGCGACAGGCGCACCACGTTCAGGTTCGGCGGCAGCGTCGGACGTCGACGCCACGGCGGTATCGGCGGTATCGGCGGTGGACGTGGATTCGGCGACGTCCACCACATAGGCAAGGCTGTCCGCAGCCTTCAACGGCGAGCTCAGCGACACCAGCACCGACTTGTACGAGCCGTCGGCCCAGCGTGCGAGCGGGCGGAACTGCGCCGCAACGACATGCTCGTCGGCATCGCGCAGCGTCAGCTGCGAAAGGTCCTCGACCTGCCCCATGGCCAGCGGAATGCCGGTTTTCAGGGGCCAGGCCGGGTGATCGGCAACTCTGGCCGTGGTCAGCGGAATGCGCGCGAGCGGCTTGCCGGTGGCCGCGCCGACCAGGGGTTCGATGAGTTCGGGGGCCGTGCCGTCGATCGTGACGTTGCCTTCACCGCTGCCTGTACCGGCACCACCGAGGCTCGTGTCGCCAGCGCTGCCCGCACCGCTTCCGGCACCCTCGCCCGAACCGGCATCCACGCCGGAGCCGTTACCCGAACCGTCACCCGAGCCACCGCCCGAACAAGCGGCCAGCAGGGCAAGTGCCACCGCGGCCGTGATGTTGCGCATCTGCATGACTGCCTGCGACTCCGATTCCGGAAAGGGAACAAGAAGTCATGCAAGAGCCCAGCCAGCGTCGCAGACAGCACCGGCCCCGAAACATCGCCCAACGACGGACACCAGCCACGACGCCGCACCGAATACCAGCATTGCTGCACCGGCAACTTGACCAGGCTGCAGGCAAAACTGGCCGAATCGCTCAAGCGGCAGCCACCGAATCGGGATGTGTATCATGACCGGACTTTCACCAACGACCATCGGCATCCGATCTGGATCCCTCATCGACCAGCACCATTCCATGACGCCCGTGGCCACGATCCGCTCCTGCTATTCGCAGCGCTTCGGCATACCGCGCCAGCCAGGTCTCGTGACGAGTGCCTTGGCGTCGATCGAGTTCGAGCCCTCGCCGGCGAACCGTCTGGCCCTCCGAGGCCTCGACGCCTTTTCGCATCTGTGGATCATCTTCGTGTTCCACAAACACCACTACGCGAACCCGAAACCACTGGTGCGACCGCCGCGTCTCGGTGGCAGGACAGCGATCGGCGTGTATGCAACCCGCAGTCCGAACCGGCCCAACCCGATCGGTCTGAGTGCGGTGAAGCTGGAAGGCATTGCCTTCGACCACGACAAGTACCGCGTCCGGATTGCCGGTGGCGATTTTCTCGACGGCACCCCCGTGCTCGACATCAAACCCTACGTACCCTTCGTCGACGCCATCGGTGAGGCAACCAGCGAGTGGGCCACACCCGTGGAGAGCCTCCTCGAGGTTGTCTGGAGCGATCAGGCGCTGAAGCAGCTCGCCGAGGTACCGCAGACGGGCGACGACATCCTGTTCGGTTCAAGCGGCCTGAAAACCCTCGTCGAGGAAACGCTTGCGCAGGATCCACGCCCGGCCCACGAGCGCGGGAAGGACGGCAGGCCCGAGCAGAAGTGGGGCGTAATCGTCGGCCCCGTCGACGTGACATTCCGGGTCGAACAGGGGCGTGTCGTGGTGTTTTCGGTCGTGACCATCCGCGCCGAACACTGACAGGAACAGCCTCGCCCTCTCCCCTGAATCGGCCTTGCAGCCCGGTATCACGCCCGCGTGATCGTCAATCCCGCGTCCTGTCAAGTTGAATTATACTTCATCGATACCTCTGCGAGCCCAGGGAATGCCCGAAAACAGCACTCCGCCCGACAGGACACGATTGCTCGAACTCGATGCCCTCCGGGGTCTCGCGGCAATCGCAACCGTGTTCTATCACTGTGTCTACCGGTACGACAGACTTTTCGGTCACGAGGGCTTGCCGGTGCAGTGGAGCTACTGGGGCCACTACGGAGTGCACCTCTTCTTCATCATCAGCGGCTTCGTGATCTTCTGGACGCTCCGGCGCGTGGAACGGCCATTCGACTTCGTGGTATCACGCTTCTCGCGGCTCTACCCCGTCTACTGGCTGGCTGTCGCCCTGAGCTTCACCGTCATCACGCTCGCGGGGCTGCCCGGCAGAGAGGTGAGCGCTCGTGATGCGCTTGTGAACCTGCTCATGTTCCACAGCTACCTCTCGGTACCCAGTGTTGACGGCGTGTACTGGTCGCTGGTCGTGGAACTGACCTTCTACGGCTGGATCTTCTGCGTCTATCTCACGGGGCAGCTCAGGAACGCCGAATACGCCCTGGTTGCGCTGATACTGGTCAACGTGGCGAGTGCGCAGTTCGGCCTTGACGTGCCGCATCAGGCGGAGCGCCTGCTCATGCATCACTATGCACCACTCTTCCTCGCGGGCATCTGCTTCTTCCACATCGCGCACGGCGAGAAGGTCACTCGCAGCTGGCTGCTTGTCGGCTTCGCGCTCGTGGCTGTGGCGCTCCTGCGCCCGTTCCGGGAAGTGCTGGTGGTACTGGTCCTGTTCGTGATCTTCCATGCGGCCGTCACCGGACGGCTTGCCTTCCTGAGCAGATCCGTACTGATACGTCTCGGTGCCCTCTCCTACTCGCTGTATCTCATTCACCAGAACATCGGCTACATCATCATCAACTTCGGCTACCGTCTCGGTTTGCCGGGGCCGGTGTCGATTGCCGTCGCCATCGTGCTTGTCCTGTGCCTCTCCTGGCTCATGTACACCCTTGTCGAGCAACCCGCGCTGAAGTGGATTCGGAAAAAGTACCGTGAGTTTCGTCCCCGAAACATGTCACTGCAAACTGAATGAATGGCCCTGCCTGTCCGCGCCCCCGGCGAAAAACCGGCATCGGCGTGGCCTGCCTGGCGCTCGGTCTCGGCTTCAGCCTCGGCGCTGCGATGCTGCACTACTGGCCTGCCATCCTGTCGGTATTGCCGGGTGCTGACTCGCTGTCTCTTTCCGGCGACATGGTCGGGGGCACCGATGACCTCGACAGGCGAGCGCGTGTGGTCGATACCGTGGACGACGGTGTCGACCCCGATGCCACCGTGCTGCTGGCCGACACGCCCGCCCCGCTCGTGGTGTCGCTGCATTCCTGGAGCGCAGACTGGCGCCAGCACGACCCACTCCTGACCGCGCTCGCCGACAGGGGCTGGAACTACATCCATCCGGATTTCCGTGGCGCCAGCAATCGACCGGAAGCCTGCCTGAGCGACCAGGTCATCAGCGACCTCGATGCGGCCATCGCATGGATGCTCGCACACGGCAGGGTCGACCGGAACCGCATCTTCCTCATCGGCACCAGCGGCGGTGGTTACACGGCACTCGGCTATCGGGCGAAGAGTCGCTTCCCCATTCGCCACACCTTCGCCTGGGTACCGATCACCGACCTCGAGAGCTGGTACTACCAGTCACGCGCGCGCGAGGCGCACTATGCCGACGATATCCTCGGCTGCATCGGCGGACAGGACGACCGCGATGAGCAGGTAGACCACGCGGCGATGCGGGCACGAAGCCCGCTCTTCTGGCCGGACAACGGCAACGGGGCCGTGACACTGTACGCGGGTATCGACGACGGCTACACGGGCAGCGTGCCGATCTCCCACTCGATCGACTATTTCAATCGACTTGCCGAGCCGGAACAACGCCTCACCACCGACGAAACCACGGCGCTTCTCACCCGCACCCTGCGCGAACCCGAGGGCAGCCTCGCCGGGCGCAAGGTGTATCTCGACCGAAGTTCGGGTGACATTCGGCTGGTCGTGTTCGACGGTGGCCACGAGATGCTCGGGGATGCGGCACTCGAAGCGTTGCTCGACAACGGACGATGAGCAACGCCACGACTGCCCTCCATTGCAGGACCTTGCCGTCGGCTTGCCGCCGTGACGGCCTGCGTCAGTGTTTCTCCGGCGGCTTGTAGGCCGGTAGCTCGATCACGTAGGTATCGACCGAACCCGAATCGTACCAGTCGGAGCCGAACACGATACGGGTGCCGCTCGGGCTGATCGTTGCATGCGGCTCGCCGAAATAGGCATTGTAACCACCATGCTCGGCCGACTTTCCGTAGGAACGGTGGTGTGCAAGACGACAGACCACGTGGTTCTCCGGATCGGTGTTGGTGAGGTAGATCTCCGAGAGAAACGCGGGCGCTTTCCGTCCGTTGGTGAAGAAATCGAAACTGTCATACCCGATACTTGACATCGCCACCCAGCCCGGGCGCTTGTGAGCGCGTGCCGACACGTGCGTGCCACTTGTGGTGTAGGGCCAGCCATCGCCTTCGGCAATGATCGGCCGACAGGCACCCGTATCCATGTCGAAGGCCACGAGATGGCCTACGCCTCCCCAGAGGTCGTCGTCGCAACCGTTCGGTGAGGGGTCGAACACGGTAGTATACATCGTGTCCCTGCCATCGTGGGTCAGCCCGATGTTCGCGTGTTCGAAGGGCTTGGACATATCGTGTTCGACCTTGACGGTTTCGAGATCGGTATCGAGCACCTTGCCCTGAAACCAGAGCTGCCTGCCCGAGGGCGCTGCCTGCGGGGCGGTCCAGGTCTGCCAGCCGTCCTCTTCGCGAAGGGGGTGCTCGATGACTTCATCGGTGCTGATGCGATAGGTGAACATCTTGAAATGCTTGTCGCCGGTATCGCAACCACAGACATCGTGAAAGTCGGTGATCGTCTCGCTGCGATCCTTGCTGACACTGTAGCGCTTGAACTCACCGAAGTCGCTCGGGTGCTTGCTGACGTAGAAGAAGGTATCGGGGTCGTTGAAACTCCAGAACACTTCCTCGAGATCGGCCGGCAGGATGTCAAGTTCACGTACCAACTCGTAGGTGGTGCCATCGAGCAGCACATGCCCGCTCCGGCCATTGCCGGTGCGGTAGAGCAGCAGCAGTGATTCATCGGCGTTGAAGGCCTGCATGGTGCTGTAGGGCGGCTTGAAGACCTCGCCGGTGTCGGCGTCGGTGATGCGCATCACCCGGGTACCGAAGGCCGGATCCTTGTAGTAACGCAGATACGGCGGTCGTGCAACGGCGGGGATGCGAACTCGATCCTGACCGGTGAACAGCCCTTCGCAGAGATTGACGTCGTCTTCCTCGGCGGTGGTGGTGGTCTCCTCGGTGGCGTCTTTCCCGGCGGTGGGTTTCTCGACGGTGGCTTTCTCGGCAGTCGCGGCTTCAGCGACAGCAACGTCCGAGAGGCCAGGCATTGCCGTCAAGGCAAGGGCGATGAACAGGGCGCGGCCAGCACGAGGCAGCGACACGGCGGAACCGTTGGACGGCAGATCGGGAATGGGTTGGCGAGAAGGTTTCATCGGAATCCGGAAGGCCGGGAGGCCGTGCAGCGCCGACAGTGACCTGAAAGTCGCTGCCGTCTGTCAGCAGATATAGCAAGTAACCACCATTCTACGCCGCCGGCGAGCCAGGTGTGAATGGTGCGGCGGATATTGAAGTGGCCTGTGAATCGTTTCGCTGATCGGGTGGACCAGATAACCCCCAGCCATGCCCGATTGGTACGGCAGCGTGCCACGGATGACTTGACAAGCCAGCACGTATGTGGGAATATTTTCCCGATTTTATGCCCGCTTGATGGGCGGAATCGATTGACCATTCACCCGGAGCAACCGCTCCTGCCTTACTCCATGGAGAAACGCGATGAACGCTTCCCTGAATGACCTTTGCAACAACCGTGTTGTCAGCCGCGCTGACGATAACGGCCTGCAGCAGCGATGATGACGGCAATCCCGGATCCGGCAACGATGCCCCGAGCGACGATGTTCCGGCCAGCAATGTTCCGGTCGATGGCGATTCCCTGTTTGCGACGTCGACCATCGCCGAAGAGAACTTTGGCAACGTTACCGAGCGAAACACCGACCCCGCCGTCACGGAAGACACGGTTGCTGCGGTCATCGAGGGTCTCAATGGCTTTTCCATCGACCTGCATTCCCGCATCGTCGGCGAGCATCCTGACGACAACACGATCGGCAGCGGTTACAGCATCGCAATGGCGGCATCGTTGCTGCGTGCCGCGGCGGCCGGCGAGGTGGACAGTGCCCTGGCCAACGTGACGGGCGTCGATGGCGTTGCCGAGGGCGATCTGCATCTCGCCATGAACCGTATCGCTCTCGATCTCGACAGCCGCTCCAATGACGGGCTGTTGCTGCGCAGCGCCAATCGCCTGTTCACTCATCCCGAGCAGAACTTCACCGAGAGCTTCATGGACACCGCAACCGGTGAATACGGAGCGCCCGCGACGGAGATCGATTTTCAGGCACAT
>PDPU01000008.1 GCA_002746645.1 Gammaproteobacteria bacterium
GTTGAGACACGGCGACGTCATGCTCGACAAGTTCCTGACAACTTCAAGCGTAGACGGACAGCGCGCGGATGCAAGTCAGTTCGCCGTGAACGCTTACCTGACGCAGATCCTCGACCCCGCTCCACAGCTCATCGATGACCTGGTGGGCCTCTTCGAGCGAGCTGGGCCTGGGCGGTTTTCGGAGTTGAGACACGGCGACGTCATGCTCGACAGGTTCCTGACACCTTCAAGCGTAGACTGACAGCGCGCGGATGCAAGTCAGCTCGACAGCGCGCGGATGCAAGTCAGCTCGCCGTGAACGCTTACGAGAGATGGGGGTGCTCGGCAATTTCAGCGGGTACGCCGCACGACCACTGGTCGAGTTACTTCAGCTTCGACGAGCAGCTGAATGTCCTGTGCAATAACCACCATCTGCGCGAGCTGATCGCGGCGCACGAGAACCATGAACAGCAATGGGATCGCACGAGCAGCACCACACTGACGAGCAACGCGCTGATTCCCTCGGACATACGCGCTGACATCGAAGGCGGTGCCTGCTACAACGAGACCTTCGTGGGGGTGCGGCCTGCCTGAGCGGATGTTGGGCACCGTGAAGCCGTGGCAGCGCCCCCGGGAGGGACTTGTCGTAACCGCGTCTGCATATCTCCTGCCTGCATCGGTCTGACGATTGGTTTCGATCAACCAAAAACAGCAAGCGTTCTTGATTTACTGTTCCTTGAATTGCCATGTTGCAGCCTTCCCGGCTCCCGAGCCAGAATGGTGAAGTGCCGCTACTTGATGAACCTGCTTGCCAACCCATGTACTTGATTGATTTCCCTGCCTTCCAATCTCCAGCTGCTCAGCTCGGCTCTGATCAACTCTGGAAATTTTCTGCTTATATCCCTCAGGGCATTGCCCGCTGATTTTCTGACGTACTCACTGCCGTCCTCTTTCAAGCCAGCCATTCTTCTTATGGCTTCATTCGGATTATCCTTGAAATAAGGCCTGCTTGTCCAGATTCTCAAGCCCTCCGCAACAGCCCTTCTTGTATTCGGGTTGTCGCTTTCAAGCCATTCATCAATAATCGAAAGCGACTTTTCATATCCTGTTCTCCTGCAGAATTCATCGAATGACTTTGCCAATACCTCCTGAACTCTCCAGTTATCGTCCCTGGCCACCTCATCTCGCATGAATGTCAGGATTTCTTCGTCTTCTGACAAGTACCCAAAAAGAAATACGGCATACATTCTTACTTGAGGCACGTCGGATTGATAAGCCAGACGCGCCAGGTTTCTGACGCAGGCATCATCATTGGAATCGTAATCGGCCAGGGCTCTTTTTTCCTGTACCTTGAACCCGTTCTTTATTGATGCAAACTCTTTTTCCAGACCTGCAATGTATCTATTCAACCTGATTCGTCTCCTCCTCAAGCCGCATTCATCTCTCCATCCATTTCAATGGCAATGGCAATGGCAATGGCAATGGCAATGGCAATGGCAATGGCAATGGCAATGGCAGATGAAGTCATTTCCAGCTTGCGGTCAATCATCTCTGCAGAAAAGCTCACCATGGGCTGCGTGATCTGTCCCAGGACCTGCTTCCATGAATGTGGCGAGCTCCTTTCGAAAATATTTTCATGGATTGTCTTTCTGCCCCCTATCAGGTTAATCCCGTCCAGACTGCCATCACAATGTTCATGCGCGCCGCGACGCCTGCGTCAGGTCACGCAGCGATTGCATCTGACAGCCTGCCGCATCGAAATTGTCGTCGTCAAGCCAGCACTCGAAAGCGCGTTCGAGCCGCGGCCAGTCCTTGTCGAGCACCGAGAACCAGGCGGTATCACGGTTGCGCCCCTTGTAGACCTGAGCCTGCGGAAAGCGGCCATCGTGGCTGAACCCGAGGCGCAGGGCTGCCGACTTCGAAGCTGCGTTCAGATCGTCGCACTTCCATTCATACCGTCGATAGCCGAGCTCTCCGAACGCGCGGCGCATCATCAGGAACATGGCCTCGGTCGCCTGAATCGTTTTCTGCAGCGCCGGTGCCATGGCAATGTAACCGACCTCGATCACGCCAATGGACGGTTCGATGCGAAGGTAACTGGCCACACCGAGCGCCCGTCCACTGGCCTTGTCGACGATGGCGTGAAACATCGGGTCATTGCTCGCCAGTGCCCAGTCGAACCACTGCTCGAAGGCATCACGGTGAAAGAACGGCCCGACGGGCAGGTAGGTCCAGACCCGACCTTCGGTGTCATCGGAATAGGCATCGAACAGGGAATCCACCTGTGCTCGTGCGAGCGGAACCACGCGCACGTGGCGCCCCTCCATGGCCGATCGAGGCGGTGGCCTGCAACCCTGCCAGTCGGGCATCGCCTGACCGATGGGTTGTCCGAGTTCGTTGCATGCCGTCGTGCTCATCGGGTGGTTTCCTGCCGCAGGTACGAGTTCGGAACGTGCCGTCAGAATACCGCGCAAGGTGGTCAGTTGAAAAAACCGGTTTCATCTGTTTTTCTCATACCAGTTCGGATATCGTGGCTGCATGGATTCGAGTCGCCATTGCAGGCCGATGCCGAGTTCGTCACTGCCGGAAGCGCATGACCATGTCACGATCCGCTGCACGCACACTGAAACTGATCCTCGAACGGAACGCCGAGGCATCCCTGCACCATCAGATCTGTACTGCCTTGCGCGAGCAGATCCGCACGGGCGAGCTTCCCGCACACGCGCGCCTGCCATCGACCCGAGCGCTTGCCAGCGATCTCGGTGTTTCGCGCTCCACCATCGTGCTGGCCTTCGATCAACTCAAGGCCGAGGGCTTTCTCGACAGCACTCCCGGTGCCGGTTTCACCGTCTGCAGCATCGGCGAGGTCGCCAGCCTGCCTGCCGGTGATGCGATGCGGCAGCCGTCGGCAAACGCCGTTCGGCCACGTGAGCGCATCCCGCCGACAAGCAACACGCGCCCCTTCACACCCGGTCATTGCGACATGCGACTGTTCCCCTGGCAAGGATGGTCACGCTGCATCGCACGTGTCGCGAGACAGACTCCGGAACGCCTGCTGATTCCGGAAAGCACCTCCGGCAATCATCGCCTGCGCGCAGCGATCGCCGCCCACCTTGCCGGCTGGCGCGGCATGACCGTGACAGCCGGACAGGTGCTCATCACGGCAGGCGCGAGCGATGCACTGGAACTCTGCCTTCGGTGCCTGTCCGCCCCCGGCGACGGCATCGGTGTGGAGGATCCGGGCTACCCGCCCCTGCATCGTCTCGTGCAGCGGCTTGGCCTCGACACACAGTCACTGGCAAGGGATGCAGACGGCACCTGCCTACCCACCGCAACCATTGCCGCCAGCCCGGCCTGCAGATCGGCGCGACCTGGGGAATCGACGCAAGTCCGCAAAGGCCACTCCGGCCATCGGCTCCGTATGCCCTCGATGATCGTGGTGACACCGTCGCATCAATACCCGCTCGGCGGCGCGATGTCGGCAACAAGGCGCCGTTCAATGGTGCAGTGGGCACAGGAGCACGATGCCTGGATACTCGAAGACGACTACGACAGCGAGTATCGCTACGCCGGCAGCCCGATTCCGGCACTGTACGGATTCGACGACGCCGAGCGCACCATCTACATCGGCAGTTTCTCGAAACTCTTCGCGAACGGCCTCAGGCTCGGTTACGTGGTGCTGCCGGAACCGCTGGTTGCGCGTTTCGAATCATTCCTGCAGGATTCCGGCAGCAATGCCAGCGTGGCCATGCAGGAACCCCTGGCAGCATTCATGGAAGCAGGTGCCTTCTATCGCCACCTTCGGCGCATGCGCCGTATCCATGGCCAACGCTACCGGTACATGCTCGACTCACTCAAGGCACAACTCGGCGAATTCGGTCAGGCGGAGGATCACGATGCCGGCATGCAGATCGCCTTTCATCTCGACGGGCACATCGATGATCGTGAACTCGCACGCCGAGGCGCCGAACAGGGTCTCGAGCTCGTGCCGCTCTCTTCGCATGCGCTCGAGGCCCGCAACGTCAACGGGCTGTTGCTCGGCTTCTGCGCCTTCGATGAACGGGAAATCGACGCGGGCACTCGGCGACTTCGCAAACTGCTCGTCCAACCATCATGAAGTCATGACCTCCTCAGCATTTCTTTCCACGCAATCTGACCGACTGAGTCTGCGTGCCACGCCGGAACAGCAGGCTCTCTTGCGCCGCGCTGCGGATGTGGCCCACAAGTCATTGGCTCAGTTCATCCTCGACAGTGCCTGCCAGGCTGCCGAGCAGACTTTGCTCGACCAGCGTTTGTTCATGGTATCGGGTAACCAGTATCAAGCCTTGCTGGATTTGCGGGAACAACCCGAACAAGACAATGCCGGCCTGAAGGCGCTGTTTGCGCGGGATGCTCCCTGGGGCCAGGAGTAACTGCAGCGACGAGGCACAATTGACAGGCTCTACGCAGCCCCCCCCGGCTCGGTGCGGAACCTGTCGGCTCAGCGCAGGAACACTCGACCGTTCAGCAGATTGCCTTGCAGCAGCAGGGGCTGCGTTTTCCGGATGCGGATATCGGAGTGCTGACCTGCCAGCGCCAGCACATCCTGCCGCAGGCCCATGAGCCACGGAAACCATTCACGCGCCAGCGGCGACTTCCATCGCCACAGCAGGTCGTCGAGCAGGCGCAACCAGCGTTCGGGATCGTCAAACGCGTTGACGGCTTCCTTCGGCAGTTGCGGCAGTTCTCTTCCTGCTTCACGTGCATCGTCGCCGTTGCACCAGGGCTGCCAGAGACCCTCGGCAACCACCATGAAGTACGGATGCACCCCGGCATCCAGCAGGACATCGCGCCAGATGTGCGTGACCTGGACCATCGACGGGCCGAGTTCGTCCAGCGGAAGCCAGTCTCTGTGTGCCGCGCGAATGGCGGCCACCATGCGCATCAGCAAGGCGTCGGTATGTGGCAACCCGGTCGGATTGACGAGCACGTCACGGCAGCCGTCACGGCCGAACCAGGGGCCGACGAAAAGACGCCTCGGGCAGTAGTCGTTGGCCCAGAGGTTGTCCCAGAGGACAAGTCGGTTCGCCGCAAAACCACCGGGTTGTGCAAGCTCGTCAAGGTGTTCGGCAATGACCGCCTGATCCAGAAAACGCGACACCACGTCGCTGCCGCAATAGATGAAGCGATGCGAGGGCTCGAGTGCATTCAGGCAGTCGGGCAGGTAATCGACGGCTTCGTGGATGAGTTCGTCCGCATAGATGCGTGGCACGAAGTCGATGCTTTCTCCGAGCGCATCCCCGAGTGAGTTGGCGAGCCATGCGTGCGCCTTGCCTTCGCTTTCGAAGCTGCCGGCATGCTTGTCGAAGTCGGCATCGATGTCATCCATGAGAAGACAGATGCGCCTTGCACCCGCGTCCCGAAGCACTTCGCACTTGTCCAGCAGCTGTTCGAAATCCGCGCCTTTCCGACCACCGGAAAAATCGTAGTCGAGCCCCGGTGCAACACCCGCGACAACCTCGATGTCCGCACGTCTTGCGGTACTGCAGAAGTGCGAGAACTCGGTCAGCCAGGGTTTGGCATAACGCTCTCGCCACACGAAACGATGCAGGGCATCGTCCTTCGGCGCATAGAGCCAGGTATTGCAGCCGACATCGGCCATCTCGCCGAGCAGCCACTGGCGCTCGGTCCATGTCAGCAGCCGACCGTAATAGCCTTCGGCCATGCCGAACACGAATTGATTGTCATTCATCACCGGGAGAATCCTTCAGATCACCACTTCATCGGGCCTGCCCGCACGAATTGCATTGAAGAAGCGCCCGCCACCGGTCGGGCGCCGCGCCCCGGTGGTAGCCGGCCAGGTGATCGGGAGATCGTGAACGTGACGTGCAGCGAGATAGGCCATGAGCTCGGCTTCCACGAAGTCGCCGTCCGTGCCCAGTGCCTCGGCGCTGTCGACAGAGATCCTCTCCTGGCGAAGCGCCTTCTGCAGCCGGAGCATCAGGGTGAGATTGCGCGCACCGCCGCCGGAAACGAACACCCGCGCAGGCCTTTCCGGCAACTGCCGCAGACCAAGCACGATGGCCTCGACCGTCAGTGCCAGGGCAGTGGCCAGCGCATCCTCCGGCGACGCCTGCCGCAGGCTTTCCTTCGCGTCGGCAAAGGCCTGTCGGTCAAGTGACTTGGGCCAGGCTCGCCGATACCAGACATGATCAAGCTGTCTGAACAACCAGTTCTGATCGACTGTACCGGTCGCAGCGATCCTGCCGTCAGGATCACAGTCGCCAATGCCGAAATGACGCGCAAGATCATCCATGATGCAGTTGCCGGGACCACAGTCGAAACCGACAAGGCCCGCTTCACCGCAACCGGTGATGTTGGCAATGCCGCCGATGTTCACGATGGCCGCAGGCAGTTCCACCGCGGCGGCATCCAGCAGCGCCTGGTGGTAGACCGGCGCCAGCGGTGCACCCTGCCCGCCGGCCCGAATGTCGGCCTGACGAAAGTCCGCGACCACATCGATGCCGACGAGATCGGCCAGGCGTCGGGCATCACCGAGCTGAACCGTTCGCGGCTCGAGCGCATCGGGTGCGTGGAGGATGGTGTGACCGTGGAAGCCGATGAGCGAAGGCCTTGATGATGCCTTGCCCAGGGATGCAACGAGTGCCTCGACGGCAGCAGCATGATCCTCGGCAATGCGTGTCGACAACGCGGCGCTGCCCGCACCGTCGAGAAAGGCCACCGGATCGGCAATCGCGTCGAGAATGCCGCGACGTGTGGCATCGGCGTATGGCACGGTCAGACCGATGCCGCTCGGACGTACCTGCCGACCGTTCGTCCACAGCAACGCCACGTCGATGCCATCGACGCTGGTGCCGGACATGAGTCCGATCACGCTCTGCAGATCACTCTCGCTGTTCACGATCCATTCGGCAATCTTTCTCTGATGTCATCATACAGCCTGCATTGCCCCATCAGAAGAGAACCAGACCGGAAAAGATGGATACCTATGTGCTCGGAAAAACCGATATCGACGCCATGGCAGGCACCCCGAAAACGCACTTTCTGAACCCGCAGGCACAACGACTCAACAAGTCACTCGGTGAGAAACGCATCTTCGGGCAGGCCGGGCTTCCATGGAACCTCGTTGACGTGGACGCCATCGAGGAACCTTACGCGGGCGGGAAGCAGTGTTCGTCCCGGACACTCCCGAGCATGACATTCGGTGTGTGCAGCCCTCAGATCTGGCCGATCAGGGCCACGTGCTCGCGCCAGGCCTCCTGCACGAACGGATCGGTCACACTGTAGAGGCCATGCCCGCGACGCATGATCAGGTTGTCGGCAAGAAGATCGTTGACGATCGGCTGGATCTCCTCCACGCGCACCTCACGTCCGATACGCCTGCCGAAGTCCGCCACGACCCTGGCTGAAAAGAGCCCGCCTGTCGCTTCATCGCTCATCGCGATGCGATCGAAGATCGCCTCGGCGAGTGTTCCGCGTTCAGCGACCCTGGCCAGTTCGACATTCGCCGCATTCGCTCTGAGCGTTGCCGCAATGACCGGGAAATGCTCGTCGGGATCGGCGTCTTCGGGCAACTGGCGCTGCAGGAGGCGCAGCGCCTTGAGAAACTCCTCCGGTCGGTGTCCGAGGGTCTCGAAGGCCTGCACGGCAACGGCGTCGCTCGGCAAACGCGTCTCGCCGGAATCCGCGAGACGTTCGAGAACGTGTCGTACATAGACGTCGTCGAGCAGGGGAAAGGGGATGGAAGTGGCTCCCGCAAACGCCTGATGGCGCCGCGTACTGAGTTCATTCACGAGCGCACGATGTGATCCGGTACCGATGAACAGAAAGTGACCCGGCGTATCCGGCCGATGATTGACCGCGTCACGGGCAGCCTTGAGCGCGAGCATCAACCGCTCGCCCCCTGCCGATGCCAGGGCCTGCTGAACCTCATCCACGATCAGCACCACATCGGTTCGCGCCTGATCGACCAGGGCGATCATCGCTTCGGCCAGAGTCGGACCACCTTCCTCGCCCACGCGATCGAGCTTGAAACCGAATGACAGGCCGGCGACATCGAGTTCGAGACCCTGCATACCGGCCAGTCGCTTGAGCAGTCTGGACCCCGCCGACGAGGCTTCATGCAGACAGCGCCGGATGGCGGTGAGAACGAGCGTCGCCGGATCGGCACGCGTGTCACTCCAGAGATCGACGTAGATGACGACAGCCCCGGTCATCTCCAGCGCAGGAACAAGGTCATTCAGCACGAACGTGGTCTTGCCCGTGCGCCGCATGCCCGACAGGAACAACCCGGAGCGCAAGCCCTCATCGAGCACACTCGGGCGGGTCAGTCTCTCGGCCATGTCCCTGGCGAGGTCGGGACGGCGGAAGACGGTGGCCATGATTGTTTCGTTTATGGATACGAGATAATTATAGCCGATCCATAATTCTGACAAAAACGGCTTTCGGGGCCTGGCAAGAAGGCTTTCGAGGCATGACAAGGAAGCAGGTGCCAGCCCCGGCTCCCGAGGCACGAAACCGACGATTCAGGCGGGAATCACGGGTGGTTGCAGGTCGATCGACGCACAGAAGGCCGCAACATCGAAGTTCGGGCAGGTCTTGTCGGTGTCGGCGAAGTCACGATGTCCGCAGATGCAGGCTTCGGGGTAACGCTGCTGCCATTCACGCAGGGTGTCGGCGAGCGTGACGAACTGGGCTTCGGTGAAGAAATGCCGCCCGATCAGGCAGACGCCGAGACTGTTGCCGTTCTGACCGTAGACGTGCGCGCCGACCCAGAACTCCGGGCGTCCCATCTCGAGGGTGCCGTCACGCCGAATCACCCGGTGATAGCCGATGCCGTCCCAGCCGAAGCCGAGGTGCATGGCATGGATTTCACGCGCGCCGATGTCGAACTGATCGGGCGTGTCCGAGCAATGCACCACGAGGTGCGTGACGGCGTCAGCGTGCAACATGACGAGACGTTTCCTCTATCCGCGGCCAGAGCAGATCATCATGCCTCAGGCCAGCCAGTCCCGCCACGACAGCATCATGTATTCCCGCTCGAAGGTGTGCCGATAGATACTGGACATGAGCATCGCCCTGCACAGCGGAGCGGAGGACGACGAAGCCTCCTGCCCCTCCCGCGTACTGCCACTTCCCCCACTACCACTACCGCTGCCGCAGGCGATGATGAAATGACGCAGCAGGCGTATGGCATTGACGTACCCACCTTGCCGCAGCTCATGCTCGAGGCGTCGCGATGCACGCGACGTGATTGCCGGCACCGACTCCCGACCACCGAGCAGGAGTGCCAGTGTCAGTCGATGCAGGGCCACCAGGGGTGGATGCTGATTTTCCGTGGTTGCCGTTGAATCGCACTCGCCTTGCGGGTGCAGCACGTCTGCCAGTCGCGGATCCGGTACGTGGTCAGCAAGGATGTCATGTGGTTTCAATCGGTCCAGACCAAGCTGCCAGCTTTTCCTGCCGAAATCCATCACTATCGCAGCCGCGGTTTCGCCCACATCACCGACATCACCGACATCACCGACGTCAGCGGCATCAACGGCATCGGCAGCATTGCCGGTTTCGCAGAGCCTCAACGACAGGGCTTCCATCTCGCCAGCCTTGCCGAGCCGAAGCCGGCAGAGGAACCATGCTTCGAGGCCGGGGTATCTGGCCAGCAGGGTGAAATTGGAGCGATAGCAGCTGGCATCGTTGTCCATGGGCATGGTCAGTTTCAGCAGACCGTTGCCGTCCTCGGGAACGACCAGCAAGGCAGCATCGCAACTGCCACTGATCGTCGCCCTGAAATGAACAAGGTGTTGCCGGGGCCAGGTGTCTTCGGCATCGCGGCTCGCGGCGTAACACTGCTCGATCTGCTCGGGCAGGGGTTTCTCGAAACGGGCAAGCCACGCGTCGCTGCCGGGAAAACCGCTGCCACCCGCACCACCGGCATCTCCCGCACCACGCGTATCTCCCGCGCCACGCGCATCGCCTGCGCCGCCTGCATCACGATGCGTGCTCGGGCGGAGCGCCCAGCGCGTGCGGGCGCCCCGCCCCAGACGCCCATCGGCCGAAGCATTCATCCGCTGTACATCCAGCGTGCTTCGGCACAGTTCTCTCGCCGAGAAGACGACCTTGCCGAGCGGAATGCCGCCCCGGTAGGCGCTCTGTATGCGATCGGCTTCGCCCGGACGCACATCCGTGATCTGATAGAACTCACCGTCATTGCCGAGGAGCCAGACGACGACACCGGCGTGGCCGCTGCGGGTCAGCAGAGGCTCGGCAAAGAGGCCCTGCAGGCGCGTGACGGCGACAGGCCGGTAGACGCGACGGGCCGTGCCGATGACGGATAACGGTACGCGCCGTCGTTGCATCAGTTGCTCGACGATGCTGATTGCATCGATCAGATCGGTTTCGATGTCACCCGCATCGGCGGTATCCGAGGCCGAGCGCAGACGGTCGATCGCTTCGACCAGTGCGATCATTCGCGCCGACAATCGATACAGCCCTTCGCTGCGTGCGGCATGTGACGCGCGCAACAGGGCAGCCTGCACCACCACCCCGCAATTCCTCGCCCCTCCCTGCAACAGGGCTTCGAGTGCATCACGGGCACGTTCGGCTGCCTTGAACTGCGAGGGGCTCACGCTTGCATCGACCGCCGCTTCGACGTCGCCGGCGCCTTCACCGACCGTTTCCGGCACATCAGCGCCGGCAGGATCCCTTTCCCGTGACGTCTCCGCGGATGCCCGGGAAGTCTTCTCTGAAGCTTCGGAAGTCTCTTCAGATGTCCCGGAGGCCTCTGCCAACGGCAGGAGACTGGCGCAGGCCAGCAGATGCAGACACCGCGGACTCAGGAGGCAGGAACAGCTGATGCCCTCGAGACTGTCCAGCACCGGGGTTCTGTCGGCGCTGCTGATGCTTACGGTCTGTTCGCCAGTATCGATGCGTATGACATCGCCCCGCAGTTGCCAGTCCCAGTCCCTTGCGATCTCGGGTGCCTGATCACAGCGTTTGCGCACCCGCCCTGGAGCGGATTCAATGAGGCTTGCACGAAACTCGGCCGTGATGGCAGGCAGGGGCAAGGTATCCATGCTCAGCGTCCCCGGATCTGATCGCCGATCCACCGGGCAAGATGCTCGGGGCCGACTGCAGCCACCGACATGCCTGCCGACGCTGCCATCGCCGCCATCCCCTGGTGGTAACGTGCCTGACCGTCGTCATCGAGTGAAGCCAGCCCGAGGCAGCGGACGCCGGCATCGACAAGCGCGCGGATTTCGGCCAGCATCTCGGGAATCGAAACACCTTCCTCGAAGTCCGACACCAGGATCACGAGCGAACGACCGGGCACCTTGATGCCCTGTCTGGCACCGCGGAGCCCGAGCGCAATGTGAGTGCCACCCCCCACCTGCACATCCAGCAGCAGACCCAGCGGATCATCGACCTGATCGCTGAAGTCGATCAACTCGGTACTGAACGCGAGGAAACGTACCGTGATTGCCGGCAGCCCATCGAGTATGGCAGCCACCAACGCACTATAGACCACCGATGCCGACATCGAGCCGGACACATCAACGACAAAGGTCAGATGCCAGTCCATCTGCCGCCGCGCGGGGGACTGAAAGCTCAGCCGTTCGGCGACGATGGCGCGGCTGCCGTCATCGCGATGGTAGACCCTGGCAAGGTTCTCGCGGATCGTGCGATCGAGATTCAGACGATGGTGCCGGCGGCGACTCGGTCGCGGCGTGGACAAGCCCGTGAGTGCCGGCCGCAGGCGCTCGGCCAGGCGCCGCGCGAGTTCCTCGGTGATCCTTCGGGCAAGCACTCTGAGCCGTTCGAGTCTGGCTTCGGAACTGACGCCTGCCAGCGAAATTACCTGACGCAGGAGATCCACCGACGGCGTGACCGTGTCGGGGTCCAGAAAATCGATCGCTGCCGGATTTCCCGCTGCCGCGGCCACCCCGTACACGTCTTCGCAGACGTCACTGCCGAACAGGCTCTCGAGTTCGTCCGACCACGCCGGTGACCAGGGCGCCGGTGCTTCACGACCGCCACGGCGTGACCGCGCCAGGTCACCACGACTGCCCTCACCGACCCTGGCCCGACCGAACAGCTGGTCGAGACTTGATGCTGCATGCGCGGCACGGGTGTGCCCCGGTTCGGTCACACCCAGAATCAGGCGCCATCGATCGGCGGTGGAGATGTCTCCGCAGGACAGGCGCTCACCGAGTGATTCAGCGCGCGTGCCGGCGTCATCGTCAACCTCTTCGAGCATGCCGGTGCCGGCGTCATCGTCAACCGCTTCGAGCATGCCGGTGTCGGCGTCATCCCCTGCAGGAATACCGTCGATTGCGCTCGAATCGGGAAAGAATCTGGTCAGCGCCTGTCCCGCGGCAATGTCCGCCGCTCGCTGACGCACGCTGTCACCGATGTCGAGCGAGTCCACTGACCCGGAACTCGCAAACGGTTGCGGCCTCGACAGGTGCGTCGGCGTCGAGTCGTCCAGTTCCGCCAGCCGGACATCCAGCAGTCGCTGCCTGTCGGCAACGGAAAACGGACTGAATGCCTGCCGGAGGGCGGGAGCGCGTTGCAGAAAGGCATCATCGTCGAGGGCAATCATGGCCTGTTCGAAGCCGTCAAGCCACTCCGGTGCGCTCTGCATGGCGGACAACAGGATCGTGGCGAGACCACTCACGGATTGCCGCAGCCGCTCCCGGCTTTCACGATCATTGGCGTTGATCAACCAGCCTGCCGACAGCGAGCCGATGTCATCGGCCGATCGGTGTCCGAGCAAGGCAAGGACGCCTGCACTGGCACCACGCATGAGTGCGCTGCCATGGTGCAGTGTGTGCCTGGCCCATCCGAGCAGCCGATCTTCCGCAGGGTGCGCCGCTTCATGGTCCGGGGACCGGTCCTCGCAACCCGTGGATTCACCGGCCGCCCGGAACAGGCGGAAAAGATCGCCGATGAACCACTGCACGAGATCACCGAGCATCAGCACATCGGCAAGCTCCTTGCTGCCGCCGAGGCCTGCGAGGCGATCGCCGCAGGCATCGAGCAGACTGTCGACGGACGTGCCGGGAGTAACCTCGCTCATCAGGTTGACGATGGGCGGAAAGGTCTCGTCCGGATCGAGGGGCAGACCGGGAAAGTGCGATGCCGACAATCTGACCAGCAGGCTCATGGCGGCAATCAGCTCACCGAGATCGGCCGAGACGAGAAAGCCCTGATCGATCTGCCCGAGCAGGCGCGACGCAAGATTCGGGAGACCGCATTCGCATGCTGCCTGCAGTTGCGACAGTGCCTCGGCCGCCTGAGTCTGCGTGCCCGCATAGCGGCTCTTTCTCGTTCCGTAGCCGATGATCGCTTCGGTCACCTGCTGCAACGTCACGCCATGGCGAGAGGCGTTCTCGATCGCTGCCGGTGTTGCCTGCTGCCATTCCACCTGCCAGCGCTCGACGAGGTTTTCACGATGCCCGATGCTGCCACCATCGATGCGTTTGGCATAGGGAATGCCCGCTCTGCTCAGACGACGGAACACCACGGCACGAGCCCGATCACGCGGCTTGCGCAGCACATCGAGCCTGAGTTCCCGGGCCGTGTTCTCCCCGATGGGCAACCTGTCGCCCTTGCCGGTGGGCAGCTTCAAGCGCGAGAGATCTTCCTCGATCGATACGGCAAGACCACATCTCGGCACCTCGGGACTGACCTTGCCCCGGCGATCACCGACGAGCACCCTGGCGGAAGCGAGCGACACCGCACGACCGCGCCCCAGCAAGTCACCCTGCACGAGACAGCTTTCCATGGCCTGAATCAGTTCTCCCCGGCCGGGACTCGACAGACCACGGAGGCTCGCGAGGTCCTTCATCATCCTGACCATCTCGATGGCATCGGGGGTGCCGGCCACCTGCCGGTCGCGACGCATCTCCCGACAGACCTCGGTCGCGAACTCGACCACCACCTGATCCCGCTGCACGGCCGCGGTCACCTCGAACATGCGTTGATGCCACATCGGATCGAGCACACCGGCCGGATAGCCACTGCGTGAATCCAGTTGTTCGAAGGTGTAGGGAACCAGCGAGACACCGGCGTCGTGTTCGGGCCTGCCCAGCAGGTCGAGCAGTTGCCGGTCGCTCTCCGTCCTGGCTTCGATCTCGTCCGAGTGCAGCGCTGCCGTGTGGAAGGCACCGACCACGGCGGCAATGCGCGCCGAATCCCCGAGCTGTGCCCGGACCCGGCGACAGGTCTCGCGCATGTGTGCCTCGCGCAGCCGCTCTCGCACGGGCACCGATTCGTTCGCGGACACATTCGACAACCGCATGGCCCAGCCCAGCGTCAGTGCGGCGCGACGCAGCTGCTCCGCATCGGCATCGACAGCCGGTGATTCGATCAGCCTCTGCCAGAGGTCGGCCGTGTCACTTGCACCCGTGTCCTGCATCCATCGTTCAAACCACGACAGGCCGGTCGGTATCGTCTCTTCAGGACGTGCGGGCAACTCGCTCCCTTGCGTCTCCGCTTGTGCCGCGGCTGACCCGTCGCCCGGTGGATCCGGCAGCGGGTCGTGCAACGGGTCCGGCAGCGGATCCTGCAACTCGCCCGCGCTGTCGATCTGCTTCGATCGCAGAGACACCGGCAGATCGCAGGCGTGGACGGGTATCCCGTGTTCCGAAGCCCAGCGAATGGCCGCCAGTTCGGGCGAGAAGTCGGCCATCGGATAGAAGAACATGCCGCCTTCGTCGGTGACGGCCGAGATGGCAACGGGGGCGATCGTTCGCGTATCACCGAGGTAGCGAAGCCAGTCGGAGAGATCGCTCGGCAATTCGATCAGCAACGCATCGGGGCGGAATTCGTCAAGCCAGCACGGCATCGCACGCGCGAGGGCCGCGGAGTGGTGACGCACCCCGATCAGCAGCGGCGCCTTGCAACGGTGCAGTCGCTCGATACCTGCCAGCGGAGCTGCGAGCGGCTCGCTCACACCGGCGAATCCAGCACCGATCGCAGATCCGCGAGGCGCTGCCACACGTCCTGGCCATCGCGGGCACGTCGTGCCACGGGACCATCCCAGTAGTTCAGCAGGCGTTCGAGATCCTTTGCGTCGTCCTTGAGTGCAACACCGAGCAGGTGACCGGGAAGCCGGGAAACCGGATCGACATCCGTGGGAAAGAACAGTGCCTCACGCAACACTGCCGTCGTGACCGACACGGCTTCGGCCGTGCTCATGACGGTACTCGGGCGATTGATCTGCCAGCCTTCTTCGGTGACGCCGTTACGAAGATCGCGGAAGACCGTCACGAGGGTATCGACCAGAACCCGGTCGATGTCGTCCGTGACGAACTGACGCTCGAGCGCCGCTCGGGCACGCTCGGTTACCAGTGCACACTCGGCCGCCTTGTCGGCAATGGGGTTGATGGTCTCGAAATTGAAGCGGCGCTTCAGGGCCGCCGACATTTCCGACACACCGCGGTCGCGAAGGTTGGCGGTGGCAATCAGGTTGAAGCCCGGCGCCGCGAACACGCTCGACGCGTCTCCTTCGAGCTCCGGAACCATCATCATCCGTTCACTCAGGAGGGAGATCAGTGCGTCCTGTACTTCCGGCAGACAGCGCGTCACCTCCTCGAAACGCACCACCCGCCCCTCGCGCATCGCCTTCATGACCGGTGACGGCACCAGCGCTTCGGGCCTCGGGCCGCGATCGAGCAGCATGGCGTAGTTCCAGCCGTAGCGAATCTGGTCTTCGGTGGTGCCGGCGGTACCCTGGATGGTCAGCATGCTGCTGCCGCTGACGGCAACCGCCAGGAGTTCCCCGAGCATCGACTTCGCGGTGCCGGGTTCACCGACGAGCATGAGCCCCCGCTCGCCGGCGAGCGTCACCACGCAACGCTGTACCTGATCGCGCGAGCCGACGAACTTGCGCGTGATCGGGATGGCCTTCGAGCGTGTTGCGCCGATCTTCTCGCCGTCGCTGCCGCAGACGAAAGTCACCACGGCTGCGGGTGACAGCAACCAGCCCGAGGGCTTCGGCTGCCTGTCGCTGGCTCGAAGGGCGTCGAGTTCGGCTGCAAAGCGTCGCTCGGCCGGCGGCAACTGCAAGGCTTCGAGACTCTCGCCGCTGTCAGGAGTACGGTTTTTCTGTCGGGCCACTGTGCTGCTTCCTTCCGATGTGCTGCGTGCTTCCGGTGTCAGGCCTCGAAAGGACCTGCCTGCCTGCCTGCCTGCCTGCCTGCCTGCCTGCCTGCCTGCCAGACGATATCACCTTGCCGCCTCAGCCCGGCCGGTTGCCGAATTGCACACGCTCCCAGGCCAGCAGAAAGAGATCCGCTGCAGGCAGGGGAGGAACCAGCAAGGCAGGCTCCTTGCCAGGGAAACGATCCGACGGGCCGATGTGGTGCAGTTCGTCCTGTCCCTGCTGTTGCCGATGATGGTGCGGGTTACGAGACAGCTCATCGTACCAGTGCAGTTTCCATTGTTCGATCGGCAGGTTGGGTGCGGTCAGGGATTCCCAGGCGCCCGGCAGGAACAGGTTTCGCGAAGCGCGGCTGCGCTTGCCGCTCACGACCAGATCGGTGGCTTCCAGGGCTTTCGCAGCCCTCCTGAAGCGCGCCGGTTTCCAGCCATTCCAGCGCCTGATCCTTACTCCGGTCGGGTCCGGCAAGGCAAGAATCTGTAGATAAAGACAGGCCGCATCGCGACCGAGTTCGAGTTGTTCCGCCACGCTCGTGACCAGGTCGGCAACCGAGTGCTCGGGGCACTGGTCCCAGATTTCCGCTTCGTGATTCGAACCATCCGCCTGATTGACTTCCATGAAGCGGTCGGCGGCATGACTGCGGAAACGCGCCACGACATCGACCATCTGCATGCCCGAATCGGCAACGGTGGTGTTGCTGCGGGTCTGGCTCGCGATCGCCGTCAGGTATCCGATGTCTTTCGTCGTGCGGATGTTCGCCGGCCTGAACAGCAAGCTGCAGACCGGCGGGGCCAGTGCCATACGGATTCGGTCGTTCCTGATTTCTGTGAACATCTCACGATCATGCACTTCGCCCGCCGTCAGCGCGAGAAACCGGGCAACCGTGCCGTCGATGTCGATCGTGACCTCATCCTTGCCGCCACACGCGGTGGACACCCCGCCGAAAGGCAGTTCCAGTTCGGCGTCATCCAGCCACTCCCGAACTGCGGTGATCACTCGCGGCAGTGCCTGCCTGCAAGGATGACCAGCAGGTGCGCCATGGTTGATCAGACAGATCGCGTCGAACAGCATGTCCAGCCAGTTGAACGAACTTTCCCGAGCAACCGGCACCTCACGTTGCAACGGCGGGTCATACACTCGTTCCAGCAACACTCGCGGCCCGCCGGTGCTGCCGGGCGACACGGGAACCAGATGCGCCTCGAAGTTCGCGGTGCGCGGACTCAGCTCGTCCAGAGCCGATGGCTGGTGCAGCATTTCCACGAGCCGGCGTACCGGTAACCTCCGGTACCCGACATGGATATGACGCAGTGCCAGCACCACCTCGAGCGGCAGTAACGACATCTGCCGATGGTCCTTCCGCCAGACATCCACCAACTGACCGAAGGCTTCCACGGGGTTGGCCTGCAAGGCCTTCGCCGGGAACGCGCGCAACGCGGCGGCGCTCAGCGATTGCGGATAACCGAGTGCATCGATGCAGGCAACGGCGGCATTCCATTCACCCTGCGACCAGCCATGGTGCGCCCGCATGTCCGCCGTCTGCTCGCCCTTCGGCTGGCCGCTGAGCGGCCGGAAGTTGCCCATCCAGATGATGCCCAGGACTGCAGCAGGCACCCCCAGTTCACTGGCGGCCTTTTCAAGCAGGCCGGGATCGATCCGCGGCACCTGTTCGATCTGCCGCAGTGCATCGAGAAAATCCAGCAGCTGCTGACTGGACCAGCGCTGCCGCAGAGTCGTCTTGTGCAGGGGCGGAAATCCGTTCGGCGGCCGGACATTGCCGCTTTCCGCATGGCTGATGACCAGCAACTGCTCAGGGTGGCGATAGACGACATGCCGCACGCCGTCCTCCACGAATGCGGTGGACTGCCTGAGACCGGCAGGCACTCGCCGATCCTGTTTCCATGGAAGCAGCAGGCTCGGCGCAAAACGCAGATCTTTCGAGGTGAAAAGGGCAAACTCGCCGCGAAGATCGAGCAGTCCACTGTCGACAAGACAGGCCAGTGCACCGAATTCGGGTTGCTGCTCGAAGTGGGCACGGATCTCCGCGCCCGACGCCTCCCATGGCAGCTGGTTGATGGTCTGCCAGAACCAGGGCCAGGCGAAAGCCGCCGGATCGTCGAGCAGACCAAGCCAGTCGGTGCGGGCGACAGACGCGTCAGGCGCCTTGCCGCCCCTGAAGAAACCGATCAGTTGCTGCAGATGCCTCACTGCAGCATGGCAATAGGAACGACGAGCGTCGTTCACCCTGATGCGCGAACTCCAGTTGAAACGCAAGGATTCCAGCTGGACCGCTTCCGGTACGAACACGTTTCCCGGCACCGGCAAGCGCTCGATGATCTCGCTGCGAATGCTGTCCGCAAGACACAGTCGATGCACCACACGCGCAACACCCCGAATCAGCGTATCGTCCGCCGCGGGAAGCAGCTTGCCGATCGTGTCACGCAGCGCCCGCCCGGACTCGCCTTCCAGCAGGATTTCGACATTGCGGCTGGCCTTGCTGCAGAACGCCTGCCCCGCTGCCAGCAGCCTGCCGGCAGCCGGTTCATCCAGCCGACGCAGGGTTGCCGATGCGGGAAGGCACCTGACCCGCAGGCGATGTTCATCCATCGGCGAGAGTGGCCAGGTGGCTGCGATGAAACGATCGTCAAACAGGCGACCCGGAGGTGCGTCGAAGGCGATACCGGTTGCCGCGTCGATGAAGTGGCCGGCAGATACCTGCACCCAGTGCCCCTCGCCCGACGGCCTGTCGATCATCGCCAGTGGAATACCGTGTCGATCCGCTGCCATGTCGCCGGTCTTCACGACGCATTTCCGGCCATCTGCGCCACGTCCTTCGAAACTGCCGTCTGCGAGCCTTGCGACACGCCAGCCAATGATGCCATCGGCAATACCGAGTGGTGATGCGGACAGGTTCTCGGGCGCGGGCAGGTACTGACAGTATTTCCAGAGGATCTCCGCCTTGTCGGGCAGTGACTCCTCGAACCAGGGAGGCGCCACCGACGAACCGTCGGCATTGCAGGAACGCCCCTGAGCCATGATCGCGTCCCGTCGCCAATGGCGCTCGCCGTCACTGAAGAAGGGTTCGAATTCGGGCAGGCAGGTATCGCCTGGCCGCAGGATTCCACCACCACAGAACAGTCCATCGGCCACCGGTTGCAGATAGCGTTCCGGCCAATCGAAAACAGAAACATCAAGGTCGAATTCCCTGTCGGGATCGCTCAACCAGATTGCGCGCGTAAACAGATGGGGACGCGTCCTGAACAACACCAGGGTGTCGTTCGGCAAGATAATCACGACCTCGGGATCCAGTCTTCGCCTGTCCCAGACACCCAGTTCACGTTCGCCACTCGACGTCAACTCGATGAGTCTCTGGTTCCGGAACACGATGCGCGAAGGAAACGGGCTTTTCACGAGAACGGCGGGAGATGCAATCGGCTCACCTTCCTCGTACTCCTCCAGTACGCCTGCATTGAGCGAACGCCTCAGAATGGTTGCCGGCGATACCGACTCGAGTCTTTCACGCAGGTAGGGAAACAAACGCGACGTGGTGTCGAGGTCAAGATCCTGCAGCGTCGAGAAGGCGATTTGCGCATCGATGACGCCGCCATGGGTGGCGCGTTCGATCAAGGCATCGACGTGCTGCTGCCAGAGCCTCACGACATGGCGGTTTCTGGCTGCAACTTCGGTGAAAGGTCGCAGGATCTCGCCACCGGGTGGCTTCCTGAAAGACCGACGCGATGTCGCGTTCTGCCCGATCATCAGCAAGGCGGGTATCTGTTTCCGGATCTGCGCCGCAAGGGACTCATCGTCGAAGACCCTGTCGAGTGTCGAATGCCGTCGCGGATGATCCGACAGGGTGGCACACCAGCCCCGGAATTCGATGCCGGCATCGGCTGCCGTCGCGGCCAGGGGGATGCCGAGCGAGAGGCAGGTTTCGATCAGATCGACATCGGTTGCCATGCGTTGTTGATCATTGCTGCACAGCGGCAAAGCGATGCCGTCGGCCTTGAGCGCCCCCGCTGCCTCCTCGAAAAGATCGAACAGCCGGGCAGGTGCAATGGTGACCGATTGCATCACCTCCGCAAACCAGCCAGCTCGGCCACCCGGCAAGTGGACCTCCTCAGGCCAGTCTGCGGCAGGCTGCGACAACAGACGCAGGGCATCCCAGCCGTCAAGACGCGCAAGCCAGCGCACGGTCCTGTCACTCTCCCGGGCTCTCCGGCCGGTAGGGGTGTGTACCAGCAACCAGGCAGCCACGGAGTCGTCATCCGCGGCGAGTCGCGTCAGTGCTTCGCTCGCCGCTTCCCAGAACGGCTCGCGCACCTGCTGCATCGAGGGCGCCGGCAACATCGCGAGAAGTGCCGCATCGATCTCCGCTTCCGGATCCTTGCCCGCTGCCCTGGCGAGACGCCTGATGTCCTTGAACTGGCTGCTGCTCGGCGGCAGGCCGGACAGGGTTCGTCGCTGGATCACGTCACGGTATTGCCGCAACGCCCTGCCCGGATCGCCGAATTTCGCGAGACTGCTCGTGTATCGTCCGAGCGCCCTGGCCGAAAGACATCCCGCGAGCGCGAACTCGACCATCACGTCATGACGATGGTTGAAATCGACGCCCGATGACGGATTCTCCTCGGCAGCCAGAGAAAGCTCGAGTGCGCGAGGTGCGTAGCGCAGGTCATCCCGATCCTTGCAGTTTCGGGCCACGGCCTCCCAGAAGGCTGCCAGCAACTGCGGCTGCTCACCAGTGAGTTCGGTCGCGATCTTCCGATGGTACTGCCAGGCACGTCTGGGATTGGCGGCGATCTTCTCGGCACCGATCGCAAGGCGCTTCGAGAGAGCCAGTATTTCGTCGGCGGATTCCGGGTGAGTGCTCAGAGCCCGGTAGAGAAAATCGAGTGTGCGACGACCCCGAACTGCCAACACTCCGGATGTCGACGCCTGATCGAGCCCCATCGCAGCCATGGCGATCTGCTCCGTCTCCGCGAGCCTCTCGGCACCGAGCAGCACCACCTCGCGTTCACCGAGCCCGTCACCACGGTAGCACCGCGCCTCCACTCGCTCACTGAAGCGCTCATCGGCTTCCGTATCCGTCGGCAGCAGGGCACCGGCCCGGATCAGTGCATCCGATGCGCTCATGGCGGCTCTTCAGCTGGCGTTCTGCTGCGGAGTGCCTACGGCCCTGACCAGACGGTCTTCGAAAACCGCAAGCGTATGGGCCACACGCACCACGCCATGCACGAGGGAATCAGGAGCTTCGGGCAACAGGCGGCGCACCAGACTCTGCAGGGCGTCCATGGCCTGGCCTTCACGCCAGTGACCGGCGTCCTGCAAGGCCTCCTGCCTTACCGCCCTCGCCTTCTCCAGCAAGGCTGCTGCCGCGTCCGCATCGATCCGACGAAGCTTCGCCGATGACGTCTCGCTCAGCACGCGCAGGAAGTGACGATCATCACCATAGGGAAAGTCATACGGCAGGAACTCGGCGCCTCCGGCTCGAGTTCTGCGGAGAGAATCGATGCAAAGGCCACCACACGACTCCACGACGTCGTACAGATCTGCAATGACCCAGAAGCCGTCACCCGCCGGCTGCTCGAACATCATTTCCGGTACAGGTGTGCGCCACTCGAAGGGGAAGTCTGCCGCAGCGAAACGGTAACTGCGGCCATCGATGCCCCTGATCGAAAACGAGTCGTCGGCTTCACGAATCACACGCCAGCCGACGGTGCCATCGACGAGACCGAGCGCCGACTGTTCGAGACCGGGTACCGGAAGCCACTGACAGTGTCGCCAGAGGATGGTCGCATCATCCGGCAGCTGTTCCTCGAACCATGGCGGTATTCCTTCACCGATGGTCCTGCCACTGTCGGTATCGACAAGTTCAAGCTGCACGGAGCCATCGAGCAGATCCTTGTCTCCACCGTAAAGACTCATGTAGCCAGATGGCACGCGCCACACCTGCTCACCATCGGCAAGAAACTGTCGCACATCGCTGATGGTGCCGTCGCCCGGGTAAAGGGTTTTCTCTCCTTGAAACACGCCGGTTCCGACAGTGAGCATCGGGCTTTCACAGTTGTGATAGATGCCTCGTTTCACCGGAATCTGCTTGTCCGGCGCACTGAGCCATGTCGCAACGATTCGGTTCAGGTACCGGTCGAGACCGAACAGTACCAGGGTGTCATCGGGGAGCGGTATTGCCCCCAGTGCTCGTGGTGCCGTCGCGGGCCAGTCACCCAGCACTTGCTCCTCATTGGCTGAATATTGCACCAGTCGCAGGCCCTGCATGGCAACGATCGAAGGAAACGGACTGAGCAATCGCAGCGGACCGGAAACGGATGGCCGGACCATCGGATCGCCTGCCACGTCCGCCTGTTGCCACGTCAGAGGTTCTGCGTGATATTCCTCGAGAACACCGCCCTGCAAGGTACGTTGCAGCACTGCCGCCGTATCGATGTCATGTAGCGATTCCAGAAGATCACCGAAATGGCTGTTCGCCCAGACGAGATCGAACTCCTGCAGTCTGTGGCACGCCTTCTCGTAGTCGCCGAGAGCACCGGAATGCAGCCTGTCGATCAGATGATGAAGATAATCCCGTGCCAAAGTCATGGCATTTGCATTGTCGACGGCGGCGATCTCGAAGGTCTCCGGTTCCCTGCCGGGCTGCGCTTGCAGCATTGTCTTGCCGCGGCCGCGCCCGAACAGTCTGCCCGCATTCCTATACAGATGCCGGCGAAGCGACGAATGTGCGAACAGGTGATCCAGAGTGGCATGTCGACGCGGGTGATCCCTCTCCCCCAGGCACCAGCCCGAAAAGGACAGCTCCGCACTTGGATGGATTTCGCCGAGGGGTATGCCGAGGTCGAGACAGGCTTCGACAAGATCGACATCCGCAGAGATGTGACCTTCCGGCCAGAGATCCAGCGGCACACCCTCTTCGATCAGACGCGGCGCGGCGGCTTCCAGCAGATCGAACAGAGCGGGTGGTGGCACGGCGACATCCCGAATCAGTCTGGCAAACCAGCCACTCAATCCGCCTGGCAGGACCACGTCCCCCGGCCATTCGTCCGAGGACAACGACAGTACGCGCAGCGCCTTCCATTGACCCAGCCAATCCAGCCACTCCTCGATGCTGCCCTCGTATTCATCGTGACTACCGAAGGGAATAAGCGCGACCAACCATGCCGCCACGGTATCGTCGCTGCTCGCGAGTCTTGCCAGTCGACGGCTCGTCGCCAGCCAGAACTGCCTTCGCACACGTGACATCGACGGCGCCGGCAACAGTGTGCGCAAGACCGCATCGACTTCATCATCGGGCTTGCGGCCCGCGGCTCTGGCCAGTCGCTTCAGGTCATTGATGCCGCCCTTCGTCGGGGGCAGACCACCGAGCGTGCGCCGGAGCATGATTTCGCGATAGGTGTCGAAGGCTTCTTCGGGTGAAAACTGCTTCGACAGATCGCGCCCGTAGTCGCTCAGTGCCTTGACCGAGATGCACCCGGCCAGGGCGAATTCGATGACGGTGTCACGTCGTCGTTCACGATCAACCGGCAGCCCATGTGCACGTTCCGTTTCCAGCGACCTGTTGAATGCTGTCGATGCATACTTCGTGTTGCCAATCCTCTTGTAGATACGCGCAACCTCTTCCCAGTACGACGGCAGAAAGTGACTGTACTGCTCGGCAAGCTCCTTTTCCAGTTGCTGTATGCCTTTCCACGCCCGCATGGGTTTCGAGCGGATTCCCCGTTCAATGGTCTTGAGTTTCTTCACCAGGGAAAACGCAACGCCGGCGTCCTTCGGATGATTGATCGAAGCCCATGCGGCAAATCCGAGAACACGGCGTCCACGTACGGCCAGCACCCCGGATTCATCCACGGGTTCCAGTCCGACGAAGGACATGGCCAGATCGTCGGCGGGACCGAGTCGGTCAGCGCTCAGGTTGACGACGAGACGGTCGCCCAGAGCCGCGCCACCGTAACTGCGCGCCACCACGTGTTCACCGAAGGCCGCACCGATCTCGGTGTCGGCCGGCATCATGCCGCCGGCAAGAAAGCGTGTTTCGATATCCGATTCGGACATTCCCTCACCTTGTTTCTCTTTGCTGTCCACAGGGTCAATCCTCGTCCTGGACCACACGACCTGCGTAGATCGTGGCTGCCATGCGCATGCCTTCGCTGAAGGTGACCGGGCCGACCTCGGCGATGCTGATCGCCTTCTGTTCTGCATCGACAAACATCAGGTCACCGGTGTCCGTAGGCCAGTCGGTGTTGCTCTCACCGAGATCGAAGCGCGCCTCGTACTGCTCACCGCCTTCCCAGACGGTACAGCAGGCACTGCCACCGCGAACGGCGTATCCATGACGCCGACTGAGGGAGACGGCATGGTTGAATTGCGCGAAGTGGCCATCGGCAAAGTCGCTGATGCGCACGGCACGCTGCTGTGCCGGACTCGGTTCGTGAATGGGGCGATAGATCTGATCGATCGACTGCTCGATACCGAGATCGGCGGCAAGCTCGCGCAACTCCACCAGATCGGCAATCAGGATGGGATGGGGAATGCCGAAGCACTCACTGTCGATCCAGCGGCTTTCACCATCGAGATCGATGACACCGAGTCCCTTGTCGGCATCGACATCACGGAGCAATCCGGCATTGTCGGTGTCGAAATGGCCATCGTGATCGGCCGGCACCACCACCAGCCCCTCGAGGTTGTCACGCCAGTCCGGATCGGCCCAGACCGCCTTGATGATCGACGTCGGTGTGGGCAGCGAGCGCAGCATCCAGCGCTCGATGGTGTGGATGCACTCGAGCCGGTGTTCGGTGAGCCAGTCGGCAAGCGCACTGAGAGACTCGCCGGCCTCGCTGTCCCGAAGCCATTTCGGTACCGAAGCGAGCACCCTGCCCTTGGGATTCCGGGCCTTCAGCTTGCCGTCGAACAGCCCGAGCTTGTAGTCCCTGTCGGCGTCCACCCAGGCAATGTCGGTTTCCTTGTCATTCATTGATCCTGTCCTCTTCGACCTGAGTTAATCACAACTTGTCTTCGTAGCGCGGTTCGTCGCCGGTCTGTGTGCGGTGCCACGCGCTCCTGAACAGATCGTCCACCGTGCTTCTGCATACCAGCAGCGACGCTCGGTTGCCGATGAATCCTTCTGTATTGTCGTAGCCGTACAATGGCAGTTTCCAGGTCTCGAGCGGCAGATTCGGTGCCTTCAGGGCAGCCCAGCCACCGGGAAGGAACAGCGTCCGCCCCGCGCGACTGCGCTTGCCACTGACCACCAGATCGGTCTGTTCGAGCTCCGCAGAGATTCTCTTGTGCATGGCCGTTGACCAGTTGTTCCAGCACCTGACACTGGCTGTTGTCGGATCGGGCAAGGCCAGCAGTTGCAGGTACAGACGGGCGGCATCATGCGACAACCGGTGATGCCTTGCCACCTGCTCGACCAGCTCGGGAACCGAATTGCCCGGATCCTGCTCCCAGGTACCTTCCGGCAGCGTGATCGTTTCATTGCCTGTCAGAATGCGGTCGATGAGTTCGGAACGGATTCCCCTGACGAATTCGATGTAGTCCGCCGAGCCCCACACGTCCACGTTGGCGTGGAAGGTCTGTGACTTGATGCGGGCGAGCCTGTCGTACTGTTCGGAGCCATGACACATGGCAGGCCGGAACAGCAGCTTGCAGGCGGGTGGTGCAATGGCCGCTCGCACCAAGCCGTTGTCGATCTCGACGAAATCGTCGTGACGCGTCATCTCGCCACCGAGAAGCGAATGAAAACGATCGATGGTGGCGTCGACATCAACCTCATGGTTGTCCCCGACTTCTTCCTGCGTGAAGGAAAGTGCAAATTCCAGTTCGGTTTCAGGCCGCTGCAGCCATTCACGCACGGTACGAATCAGCGCCGGTAGCGCACGCCTTGCCGGATCAGCAACCGGCATTGCATAGTTGATGTGGCAGATGGTGTCATGCAAGGCCAGAAAAACATAATCACTGCCTTCGTTGCCGGCGGACGAATCGTTGACGACATCAAGACACGTCCAGTTGTACCACCCGGAGCGCGTTCTGAAGCGGGTGGTCCTCGATTGCAGGCAGGGCGACTGTTCAGGGTTGCTCAGCATCCTCGTGAAGCGGCTGAGATTGCACGATGACTGACTCGAGACTTCCGACAACTGTTTGATCAGTGCAGGCGTGAGATGAACCATCTCGGCTTTCTTTTGTTGCCAGGCATCCACCAGTTTTTCGAAAGCGGCCATCGTTCCCGCACCGAGTGTGCCTGCCGGATCCTCGCGAAAGCCGGCACCGGTCAGCGCAATCGGGTAATGCATGGCGGCAATGCTCATGCAGGCCGATTCGATCTGGCGGACTTTCCAGCCAAGATTGTCGCGCAGAACAGCCGTCAGCGGTTTCTTCTCGCTGTACGTTTTCTGGCTGAAATCTCCCATCCAGATCAATCCCAGCTCGGACGAAGTCACACCGAGTCGTTCGGCGGCGGCATTCAGAGTGTCTTCAGGTATTAACGGCAGTTTCTCCAGCTTGCCGACTGCGGTGAAAAAATCAGCGACCGCTTCGCTCGACCAGGAATTGTCGAAAGCCCGGGCACGAAAGATCGGCACACCGAACGGTGGCCTTGCCGGCCTTTCATCTGAAACTGCCAATATGCACAGATCAATCGTCTTGTTCCAGGATCGATCTGCACGATAGATGACATAACGTTGCGCACCATCGTCAATCGCCTTGCATTCTTCACTGCTTTCCGGGCAGATCCGACGAACACCCTTGTATTCAGGGTGGTCAAGATCGACGCCGTACAACCGATAATAGGCAAAGTGTGACGAACTGTCCAGAATGTCGGTATTGGCAAGATAAGCCAGCGCGCGGTAATCGCTGCGCGCCTGTAGTTTCTCGATGTATTTCGACATCGGAAGGTTCCATGGCATGTCGAACAGGGTTTCCCAGAGCCCCTTCCATGCAACGACTGCCGGGTCGTGCAGCAGAATGAACCAGTCGAAACCACCAACACCGGCAGGTGTTCCTTCACCGGTGACAAGAAAGCGGATAACCGCATCGACATGTTCGTTGGCCAGCGACTGTCGAGGGTTTTTGCTGATGTCAAACGACCAACCCTCGAAACCCCGAATATCAAACCGCTCGATGTCGGTCGCCGTCACCGGCGGCACCAGACCGAAGGAATTCTCGACAGCCTCGATCGACTCGTCTACGGGTGCGGCCGGTTCGGTGGTCGACACTCCCTCACTCAGCTCGATCCTGACTTTGTCGAGTCTCGCTTCGAGTGCCGCCATGGAGCGGGCTTCGCTGCAGACGCCCTTGACGAGCCCTTTCGGTGCGTCAGGCAACAGGCCTCGCACCAGTTTCCTGAGCTTCGCCGATTCGCCAGCCTGATCATCCTCGTCCGCTGACCAGACATCTCTGGCTGCGTCGAGCAACCGGGCGCTCTGCTCGCGGTCAAGCTGACGAAGCAGACCGGATGACGAAGGATCTGCCACCTCAAGATGATGCATGTCGTATCTGCATCGATACACAGGCTCTCTGAATCCCTCGTTTCTGCAAGGACTGTAAGGATACTCGAAATTCAGCCCGGTTCTGGAGTTGGCCATGCTGGAACCGAACACGACCCAGTGGTCGCTACCGGCCGGCTGATCAAGCATCAACAACGGTTCGGACGCGGGCCGGAAAGCCCCGCCGGACTCCGACGCCGTGTACTGCCGCCCGTCGATTCCCCTGCCGTTGATACGGCCATCACGATGGCGGATCACACGCCATCCGACAAGCCCGTCCACCGCACCAACAGGCGACCCGGCGAGTTCCGGGGGGATCGGCAACAGCCAGCAGAAACGCCAGAGAATCCGGGCCCCATCCGGCAGATCCTGCCCGAACCAGTCGGGCATACCCTGACCCAGGATTCTTCCACTGTGAGGATCGATTTCATCGAGCAGGATGTGTTCTGGCTCCTGCAGGCTGCCCGAGTTTCCGGATTTTCTGCCGTGCTCGGGCAAGCGCCAGATTCTTGCTCCATCGGAAAGAAACGGGCGGGGTTTCGGGATCTCGCTGTCACCCGGGCGCAGGATTCTGCCGCCGTAGAAAATGCCATTGCCGAACTCGACTTGTGCAGTATCGGAAAAATCGTCCGGGTTGCTCTGATAATCGAGCGGCTCATCGGGATTGCTCAACCAGACGGCGCTGAAACCGTAGCCGGAGTGCCTGTAGATGACAAGGGTATCGTCCGGCAGGGCCAGCGCTGCAACCGGCAGCGTATTGCCGAGCGTCCAGTATCCGAGTTCCCTTGTATTTCCAGGCCTGATCTGCACCAGCCGCTGATCGATCAACTTGATGACCGTTGGAAAAGGGCTTCGCAGACGAATGCCGTTGCCCTTGTCGTCCACAGGGCAGCCGCCATAGCCATCGACAGTCGGCAATTCGAGAACCTCGGACCGGTATTCCTTTCGAACGCCGGCCGACAGCGTACGTTGCAGCACCGCGGCAACATCGATCGTCTCGAGCTGTATGGCTACGTCCGGATGATACTTCGCGACGGCCGAAGGATCATTCGATGCCAGCGCATGAAGTCCACGCACGTAGTCGATGACCGCACCAGTATCGAGGCAATCGATGTTTTCCTGCAGATAACTCCGCCAGAGTTCGTTCATGTACTCGTTCTCGCCAACGGCATCCATGAACGGACGCAAGGGTTCGTTGAAGAGTGGCTCTGGCGTCAGACTGCAGGAGCGATCCTGACTGAACAGCGCCGATGCGTTGTGGCGCACATGTTCGACCATCGCTGATTGATCGAACACCTGTTGCAGCGACGAATTCCTGCGCGCGTGGTCCCTGGCTGCGGAACTCCAGCCGGTGAAGCTCAGACTGCCACCGGCATGATATTCCTGCAGCGGAATGCCAAGATCGAGGCAGGCTTCGACGACATCCACATCGACCTCCCCCCAACTGTTCGTCCACAAGGGCAGTGGCAGTTTCTCCTCGATCAGACGCGGTGCCGCCGCTTCGAGCATATCGAACAACCTTGCCGGCGGCACCACCAGACTGTTGATGATCGAGGCGAACCAGCCAGCGAGACCACCCGGCAGGGTGATCTCTTGCGGCCATGCTTCACTCGACAGTGAAAGCACGCGCAGAGCCTGCCAGTTGTCCAGACGTTCCAGCCATTGGGCGGTACGACCCTTGTCGTTCCAGCGGCGGCGACCGACAGGCGTGTGTGCGAGCAACCAGCCGGCAACCGCATCATCCTTCCGGGCCAGCATGTTCAGACGACTGCTGGCCGCGTCCCAGAATTGTCGGGGGGCGCGCACCATGGACGGTGCTGCCAGCATGGCCCTGAGTGTGGCGTCGATTTCTTCGTTCGGATCAACGCCGGCCGCCCTGGCCAGTCGCGTCAGATTCCTGAGCGCGTCGCTGGCAGGTGGCGTCCCACCGAGTGTGTGCCGACACAGCACCTCACGGAAGGTTTCGAGCGCTTCCGCGGGCGTGAACTGCTTCTGAAGATCGCGCGTGTACTCGGTAATGGTCTTGCCCGAGAGCGCTCCGGCCAACGCGAATTCAATCACCACGTCGCGCCGTCGTTCACGATCGACCGAGAGCGCATGGGCACGTTCGGCTTCGAGTGCCTTGCCGATCGCTCTCGCGGCATAGGTGGTGTTGCCGGCGTTCTTGAAGGCGCGGGCCACTTCATCCCAGAAGGGTGGCAGGAAATGCCGCACGCTGGCATCGAGTTCCCGCGCCATCTCGCCGTATTGCTCCCAGGCAATGCCGGGTTTTGCGCGAACCTTGCGTTCGGCCGCCTTCAGTCTTTTCACCATTACCAGCGCATCGTCGGCATTTTCAGGGTAGTTCACGAGAGCCCATGCGGCAAAGCCCAGCGCCTGCCGTCCCCGCACAGCCAGCACATCAGACTCACCGGCCGGCTCGAGGCCGACATAAGCCATGGCGAGATCCTCCGCGGGACCAAGGCGCTCTGTACTCAGGGTGACAACCCGGCGCTCGCCGAGCGCGCCACCCGAATAGCTCCGGGCCACGACCTTTTCCACAAGGGTCGGATCGAGTTCGGTATTCGCCGGCATCATGCCTCCGGTCTGGAATCGCGCCTGGATGTCAGGGGCGAGTTCCGCAGCCGCTGTCCTGCGACGTGCTGACGCTGTCTTTCTCTTGCCGGCTCCGGTTCCTGCCGCCTTCTTCCTGCTGCCGGCGCTCGCCTTTTTCCGATTTCGAGAAGAAGCGTTCTTCCTGCCCTTGCTGCTGCTGGCGGATTTCCTGCCGACAGCCTTCCCGACCGATCTGCCGCTTGCCGACTTCGTCTTCTTCTTGCTGGCCACCTATCCGCAATCCCTTTTTCCGTTCCGTGGGTTTTCTCCGAGAACAACACGCTCGCGAACCATCCACCCAGCATAACGAATCGGCCACTCAGACAGGCAGGCTCAACATGACCATCGCACCAGCTTTCTCCCCCGCAAGCGGCCCACCGTTTTCCAGCAAGACCTCACCACGCTGATTGGCCAGGAGCTGCCGTGTGGCGGCCAGCCCGCTGCCGCTGCCTGCGCTGCCGAGATCGGCCCGCGCACCCCGCTCGAACAGCACTTCGGGATCCGTCACACCAAAACCCGGGCCGTTGTCGGCAATCCGAATGGTGACCGAACTCGCACCGGAACCCGACGGAGCAACATCAGCGCTGCTCTCGACCTGCGCTACCTGTACGTGCGTCGCGCCATAGCGACAGGCGTTGTCGAGCAGGTTGCCGAACACCTCGTAGAGATCGGCACTGTCGATACGTACCGTTGTATCTGCGTCGATATCGACGTCGATCATCACCGACGAGGCACTGTACAGTTTTTCAATCGATGCAGCCACCCGCTCGACTACCGGCGCGAGTGCGACGGCACTGCCGAGATAACGACCACGTCGTTGACGGGCACGGGCTACGGTTCGCTCGAGACTGCGTTCGATCTGCCCGGTCTGTGTCATCAGCACGCGACGCAGTTCACCGGTATCGGCATTGCTGGCCGGATCACTGCCGGCATTCTTCAACACGGTCAGCGGCGTCCTGAGTGTATGCGCAAGATCGTCAACCAGATGCCGATAACCCTGCTGTCGAGCGCGTTCGCTGTCGAGCATGGCGTTGAGGCCACGCGTCAGTGGCTGGAGTTCGCGCACCACGTCGTCGTCGAAGCGATCCTGCTCTCCGCGCTCGATGGCAGCGACAGTGTCGCCTGCATGAGCGAGCGGCGCAAGCGCACGACGCAGGAGAAACCACTGGATTGCGAGCAGCAGCAGGGCCGCCACACTCAGGGTCCACCACAGCGACCGGTCGAACTGACCGAGTTCACGCGCCAGCGCGTCACCGCGATCGAGTACCTGCACTTCGAACGGGAACTCCTCGCCATCGTCGAACAACCACGCGGTCGAGAACTGCAGACGGTAGTCATCGCCACCATCACCGGGTTCGGCGAAGCGCCAGGCACCGATGGGCAGCAGGTCGGGTGACGGTGCGAGCACCACGCTCGAACTCGATTGCCAGAGCAGCTGGCCGCGAGCATGAATCGACGCCTGAATGTCGCTGGAGGGACTGAGCAACGCAGGATCGGGCAAGGCACCGGCATTGACGTTCACGCGTCCCGATGGCTTCACTTCGGTGGCACCGAGAATTCCGTACACGAGCCCACGCAGGCGATCCTCCTGCGCAGCATCCGCCCGCTGTTCCACCGACCAGGACACGGCCGCTGCGATGGCGAGCACGAACACCGCCAGCACGAATGCGCTCGCCAGCAGCAGTCGCGACCGGATCGAGTTCATGAGCGCGTGACGACCCGAGTCAGGAAACCGATCTCGCGCCATGAAGACATGACGACAGGTTCACCTCGCTGCCTGATCGAGCGGCTGATCCTGCCGGCGGTCCTGCCGTTGATCCTGCCGCGGCAGGGCAATGCGATAGCCGCGGCCGCGAAGCGTCTCGATGGGCTGGAGACTGCCGTCGGGGTCAAGCTTGTTTCTGAGGCGCCTGACGAACACTTCGAGCACGTTCGGATCGCGTTCGGTATCTTCGTCGTAGAGATGATCGAGCAGGTCGGCCTTGCTGATCACCGCACCACCCTGATTGGCCAGGTAGGCGAGCAGACGATACTCGTAGGCCGTCAGCGCCACGGGCTCGCCATCGATCGCCACCGACTGCGCACGCGTGTCGATGGTCAGGCGACCGAAATCGAGCATCGAGCGGGTCCAGCCACCGGCGCGCCGGAGCAGTGCCCGCAGGCGCGCAAGCAGCTCTTCGACGTGGAAGGGTTTGCAGAGGTAATCGTCGGCACCCGCTTCAAGCCCCTCGACCTTGTCTTCCCAGGTATCGCGCGCGGTCAGAATGAGTACCGGATAGGCATGGCCCTGATCCCGCAGTCTGCGAATGACCGCAAGGCCATCCTCGACGGGCAGACCGATATCGATGACGGCAATGTCGATGGGCATGCTCGTGGCAATCCAGAGCGCTTCCTCCCCGTCGGCCGCGGCATCGATCACGTAGCCCTCCGACTGCAGCGCTTCGGCCAGTTGTGCGCGCAACGGCGCATCATCTTCGGCAACGAGTACTCGCATCGGTCTCTCCTCCGTCCTTCTCAGTCTGCGGGCACCCTGACCTGACGCACACGGCCATCGGCCAGCAGCTTGACGAGAAACTCGCGCCGACCGTCGTTGCGCTCGACCTCGCTGATGGCGAGCACCTTGCCACCGTGACGCGCCAGCGCTTCCTGGGCGGCTTCGGCGCGACTGCCCGCAGCCTGCGCCGACATGCCGACAAGCATGATCAGCAAGGCAATGAGGGTTCGTGACATCAGGGTCATGATCGGACTCCGGCGGCGACCTTCGAAGTGTAAGCCAGTCACCGCCGATCGATCAGTGACGATGCGCGATCAATGACGATGCGGGTACCTGCCCGGTTGATGGTGGTGCCCGGGACGCGGCCGCACCGACACATCTACCGCGATCCGCTGACCGGGGTGGCGCTGGCTGCGCGTGGTGTAGACATGGCCATCAAGACGATAGCTCACCCGGTAGTGGTCGATCTCGCGAACGTATCGCGTTTCCCTGAACTCGCGGCAGTGCTCGACGGTGGCTGACTCCACGGTGCCTTGCCGGCGCCGGTCGTCCGAACGGGCCTCGGCACGGTCACTCGCGATCGTCGAACCGATCACCGCACCGGCGATCGTGCCGACCACGCGCTCACCGTGACTGCCTCCGAAATGGTGTCCGACCCGATTGCCGATGACACCACCGATGACCGCGCCGGCAAGGCTGGAGTCACCCGCATCGGTGTGATGGCGCCGTGCCGTCTGCCGATGACGGTAGGGCTCGTCGCGGTAGCCCTGATGGCGCGGCGGCACGTCCTCGATCCAGCATTCGCGTTGTGGCTCCTCGACGGCAACGCGGCGATAGACCGGCTCGACATCGATCACCCTCGCCCAGGTGGTGTACTGCTGCCGATCACCTCGAAAGTGTCGCGATTCGCCGCCGCTGGCCTCGACCGTGCTCGCGAGCAGCAGCGCGGCGCAGAAACCGAGAGTCAGCATTGGCTTGCCGAGGTGATGTCGATGACGCGGATGTCCGGTGTGCATGTGCAGGTTCCTCATGGACACGGTGAAAACGGCTCACCGCAGGCCACACTCTATCGAAAGGAACCTGTCGCCTTCCTGAACACGCCGGAGTATCAACACGCCGGGGCATCCCGGCACCCTGACGGCCTGCAGCACCGGCCGGAATCCATCGGCAATCGTTCGGTGCGAATGGTGCGAATGGTGCGGAACACTAACCGCCGATGAAGGACATCTCCACCTTCGGCTGCAGCACCGACACCTGCGTGCGGGTTTCGGAGTAGCGGTCTTCGCGCTGTTGCCAGATTCGCCTGAGCATGCTGTCGAGCGCCGCAGGATCGTCGCCACGCAGGATGGCGCGAAGGTCGTGTCCGCTCGCGGCGAACAGGCAGGTATGGAGACTGCCGGTTGCACTGAGTCTCGCGCGTGCACAATCGCCGCAGAAGGGCTCCGAAATCGACGAGATGATGCCGATCTCCCCGCCGCCATCACGATACTGCCAGCGTCTGGCCACTTCACCACGGTAGTTCGCCGCCATCGGTTCGATCGGCAGAACGGCGTTGATGCGCTCGGCGATTTCAGCACTCGTGACGACGGCATCCGGATTCCAGCGATTGCTGTTGCCCACGTCCATGAATTCGATGAAGCGGAGAATGTGACCCGAGCCGTGGAAATGCATCGCCATGGGCACGATGTCATGATCGTTCATGCCCTTCTTGACCACCATGTTCACCTTCACCGGACCAAGCCCCGCCGCTGCGGCTGCTTCGATGCCGTCGAGCACGGTGGCCACCGGCGTGGCGACGTCGTTGATGCGCGCGAAGGTGTCGTCATCGAGCGCATCGAGGCTCACGTTGACGCGGGCGAGACCTGCGGCTCGAAGCCTTGCGGCACGAGCCGGTGTCAACAGGGAAGCGTTGGTCGTCATGCTGATGTCACGCACGCCATCCACCGCAGCGATGAGTTCGATGAGCTGCGCGAGATCGCGTCGCAGCAGCGGCTCGCCGCCCGTGATGCGAATCTTCGACACACCGAGCGCCACGACGCTTGCGACCACACGCTCGATTTCCTCGAAGGTGAGCAGTTCCCGTCGCGGCAGAAACCTGTAGCTGGAATCGAAGATCCTGCGCGGCATGCAGTAGACGCAGCGAAAATTGCAGCGATCGGTGACCGAAATGCGAAGGTCGCGAAGCGGGCGGCCGAGGCGGTCGACGGGTTCGAGAGCGGTGTCAGTCACAGGCACGAGCCACCTCCCCTGTGGCCAGGGTGGTTGCAACAGTCCATGACGCTGACGTGTTCGACCTGCGACACATTCCGGAAATCGAATTCGACATCGGCTCAGGGTAACGCGAGCAGCCCCATGCGTCCGGACTTTTCCTCACCGAGTGCAACGACGGGCTCGCCAGGTCAAGGTCCTGCAGGGTTCAGTCATTCGTCGTCATGCCTGGCCGTGAGTCACGCGCTTCCTTCGCGGGGAACCGGGGTGCGGCAATCAGTACCGCGAGCCGAACAGACGATCCAGCGACAGCCAGCCACCGCCGAGCAACAGCAACACCGACAACGCGAGCACCCAGAAAAGGCGCAGATCGGCAATGACCGAAGCCGGATCGCCATCGAACCAGGCACCGGAGACCACGCCATGGCCAACGATGTCGACAACCGTCATCACGGCGATGAAACCGAGCATGCCCAGGGCCGAAAGCCGCGTGAAGAGCCCGAGCACGATCAGCGCCGGCAGCACGAGTTCGGCCCAGGTAGCCGCAACGACGATGAACCTGTCGAGCACCGAGAGGGCGACGGGGTCGTAACCGACCGCTTCCATCCGCCAGGGCAGAATCTGCACGTAGGCATCGAGAGACGGCGTCCACAGGCCGGCGAAGCCATCACCGAGCTTGGTGAGCGCGGAACGCCAGAAGAACATCAGCAAGGTGGCGGCGAAGATGAAACGTGTCAGGAGCGGCAAGACCCCTGCCGCCATGTTGCCGAGCCAGCCCGGCAGGGTGCTGGTTTCGCTGTGGGTGTTCATGCCGAAGATTCCCGGTTGAGTTGTCCGTTCCCGCCCTGATGTTCCTGCCTTGTGATTCCGGCAATCAGTCCGAAGCGAAGTCCGCCAGGGCTCCGCTTTGGACGAGAAACGCAAGGGTGGCGGGAACGTCGGCATCGCCGTGTTGCGCCAGCACCTCGGCGGCAATGTCGAGAAGCGTGTTGCGGCCGTTCATGAGGCCCAGAAAGGTCTGCGGCGGCTTTGAAAGTCGATACACCACAACCTCCATGGCCGGACGAAGGATCAGAAGCGTTTCCGGTTCCGGTTCCGGTTCCGGTTCCGGTTCCGGTGCCGGTGCCGGTGCCGGTGCCGGTGCCGGTGCCGGTGCCGATGCCGATGCCGATGCCGATGCCGATGCCGATGCCGATGCCGATGCCGATGCCGATGCGACATCCTCCAGTCGATCACCACCAAGCGCCAGCGACCAGGTTCCGAGAGTCGGCCAGCAACTCTCGAGCAGGCGCACGGTGGGATGGCGAAGCGGACGCATCGCGGCCAGCGCATCGATATCCTGCCCGGCCATCCTTGCCGACGCCCTCGCCGGAAAATCTTCGACATCCTGCACTTCGCGCCGCAGCCACTCGAGACGCGCGACATCGGCAAGCCAGGGGAGATGCGCCAGTGGCGGGAAGGACGCGATGAAATCGGCGAAGCCTTCTCCGTACTCGGCAAGCACGGGCGACTCGGCCGGGTGCGAGCGCGCATATTCCGCCGCGAGTGCCCGGCTGCAGGTCTCGCCAAGCAGACGACTGACCGCCGGATAACCGTCGATGACGGCACCGGCCAAGGCCGACATCACGTTGTTGCGATACACCGCGAAACGCTTTTCGGCGTGGCTCCCGTGACGTGCCGTGATACCGGAAGGTGCGGGCTGATCCGGCTGCATCAATGCCCTGGTGAAGTCGTTCTGCTCCGGCTGCAGCAGTGTCGTGGTGAAGTCGTTCTGCATCACGCCGCGCTCCTCGGTTCGAGCAGCCGACGCGCGATATCTGCCTCGGCGACAAGTTCGCCGAACGCGGGCAGTGCACCATCGCGTTCGATGAGCGTCGGCGCGGGTCCGACCCTTGCGATCACGGATGCGTACAGCATCCAGACCGGGTCAGCCACGGGTGCGTCATGGCTGTCGATGAGAAGATCGGCCGCATCCGGATCGGCGTTTCTTCGATGTCCCGCCACGTGAATTTCACCGACGGCGTCCACCGGAAACGACGCGAGGTAATCTCCGGCATCGAAGCCGATATTGTTGGCCGAGACGTACACGTTGTTGACGTCGAGAAGCAGGCCGCAACCACTCTCCCTGACGACGGCCGCAAGAAACTCGGTCTCGCTCATCGTGGTGGCCTCGAATTCGAGGTAGCTGCTCGGATTCTCGAGAAGGATCTGTCGACCGAGCACATCCTGCATCTGACCGACATGAGCAACCACCTGCGAGAGAGTGGTTTCGTTGTACGGCAGTGGCAACAGGTCCGGGTAGTTGTTGCGCCCGTGACTGCTCCAGGCGAGGTGCTCGGAGAACAGCGCGGGCTCCAGCCACCGTTCCAGGGTCCTGAGCCTGCCGAGGTGTGCATCGTCGAGCGGCTCGCTACCGCCGATCGAAAGCCCCACGCCATGACAACTGATCGGGTAATGCTCGGCAAGCGCCTCGAGCATGGCTTTCTTCGGACCACCGGCCACCATGTAGTTCTCGGCATGGATTTCGAGCCAGCCGATCGAGCTGCAGGGACGCCCGGAACCGACACCTTCTCCGGGTTTCGGCAGCAGGTCCGCAAGGTAACGCTGCTTGAAGCCGATACCGACCCAGGCTGACGGATCGTTGCTGGCGGGAATGTCCATGTCCTGAATCCCTGTTGCTCGTGATGATGAGATGCGCGGCACGGCGATTGCTCCTGCCGTACCGCCACCTGGCAGGACGATCAGCTGGAAGGCAGGTCGCGATCGAGCGGCTCGAGCGAACCCATGCGCGGAGTACCGTCGTCCATCGGGGGCAGTTCGGCGGTTTCGCACTCATCCGCCGGCACCAGAGTCCATGCGTTGCCCTGATAGTCGACCGTGGAAGTGCCGGCACAGGTGGTGCCGGGGCCTGCGGCACAACCGTTTTCGCCGGCAAGCGCGATACCGTAGCACTTGACGTTCTCGCCGGCGTGCACCGGGGCAGCCGAGGTGGAGAGAGCAGCAGCCGTTGCACCGGCTGCGAGCATCAACTTGAGTTTGTCATCGTTCATTGTCGAATTCCTGTGTAGTATGCAGTGATTGTATATAGTAGTGATCGAAGCATCGCTTCCGAGCCGCGTTTGCGCCTCGTGGAATGGCAGTACGCACACGAAGTGAATGTCATTACACGCGAGAGTCGACTCTTCACGATGTCGCGCCTGGACTCCCCCTTGTTGCGTCCGGGAAACTATGCTCTCGTGTAACGAATACCTGCCACCTACCGTATTGCCCCTCGATGGCGCAACTCGACGAAGCCACGATCGCCGCTCGGCTGCGAGCAGCGCTCGCTGGCGACAATCAGGCCTACCGTGACTTCCTGACGAGCATCGCGCCGGTCATGCGCGGCATCGTGGCTGCACGCCTGCCGCATACCCAACACGAACAGGTGGAGGACGTGGTGCAGGAAGTCCTGCTCTCGATTCACGCGAAGCGCCATACCTGGCGGCAGGATCACCCTGTCCTGCCCTGGCTGTACGCCATTGCGCGTCACAAGGCGACGGACCTGCTGCGGGCCCGTGGCCGTGATGTGCTCGGGGCGCACGCCACTGCCATCGAGGAGGCCGAACTGCACGACGCCGAGTTCTTCGCGGTGCCGGCAGCGCAGGAGCAACTGAGCGACGCCATGGACATCGAGACCGCGGTCGCGAAACTCGACGGGCGCGTGGCCGAGGTCGTGCGCCTGATGGCCATCGAACACCACAGCGTTGCCGATACCGCCACGGCGTTGAAGATGAGCGAGAACGCCGTGCGCGTGGCCTTCCATCGCGGCCTCAAGGCCATCGTCGGGATGCGCGAGGCCTTTCCGGGACAAGCACGATGATCGATACCGACAAACTGATCGACCTCATGGCGAACGACGCGCAAGTGCCCGCGGTCGTGCCACGTCGCCCGCGGTTCCTGTTGCGGGTGGCCGGTGCGCTGGCGCTGAGCACCATCGCTCTGGTACTGACCATCGGCTTCCGCAGCGGCTTTTCGAGCGCCATGACCAGCTGGCCGGTGATGCTGAAGTTCGTGCTCGCCGCTCTCTTCATACTCCCGTCGGCAACGCTTCTCCAGCGCAGTTGGTACCCCGAAGACACGACGGCCAACCGGCTCGGTCGTCTGTTGCTGCCCGTGGGCGTGGCCGTCGGCCTCTGGACGGTAACGCTTGCCGGCACCCCCGGGAGCCAGTGGCTTGCGGCCATCACCGGCGGCACACTGTCCGCCTGCATCACCACCATTCCCTTGCTGGCGTTGCCGATGCTGCTGGCCATTCTGTCCGTATTGCGTGGCGGTGCAGTGACTGATCGCGGCGCCACAGGCATCATTTCGGGCGCTTGCGCCGGCGGCCTGTCGATGGCGCTCTACACCACGCACTGTCCGGAGGACAACCCCGCCTTCTTTGCACTCTGGTACTCGACAGGCGTGGGCATCGTGGCACTCGTCGGCTACTGGCTCGCGCCTCGCCTGCTGCGCTGGTAGCTCGTCACCACCGGGACCGCATCACCCGCGAGCGTTCCGGCCACGCACAGCGAACATGACCGGGTATTCCGGATGCCTGAGTGGAAGTTTCATCAGGTGTCGAACGCTCACCCACCTTCTGACTGTCGTGTGCTGGCGCAATTCTTGCGTCGCGCCCTGGCATCCCAGACCAGGTCTCGACATCATGAAACCGCTCGTACTGACCCTGTTGATCGCCGGCTCGGCCTCCGCCCTCGCCGGTTGCATGGCACCTCGTCAAGGCACACACGGCTTGCCGGAAGCCGACACGCTGCGCCGTCATCTCTATGCCGGCGTCGGCATCGGCAGAAGCCGCCTGGAACCCGACGCCAGCGAAGTACCCGCCTATACGGTCAATGACCGTGACGCGACGGGTGGCCAGATCACCCTCGGCATCGACATCAACAAGTATGTGTCGGCCGAGTTGCATTCGGCCGATCTCGGCAGTGCCGGTTTCGACCCCAGCGGTCGCATCAACTACCACACCTACGGTGTCACCGCGCTCCTGTATGCCGGCGGCAATCGCTCGAGCTTCAGACGTCAGGGTCTGACCGGCTACGGGCGTGTCGGATACGGCTATCTGGAGAATACACCGGTGGGCAATGTCCCGTTCGTGAAGGATCATGCCACGCACGTGCTCTTCGGCGCCGGTGTCGAATACATGACACGAATCGGCCTCGGAATTCGTGCCGAAGGCATCGCCTACGACGAAGACGCCCACTATGCGCAACTCGGTCTGATTTACCGCACAGGGCGCCGGCCGCAGCGCCAGCCCGTGCAGACGGTCGAGACGGAGACACCGACACCGGCACCTGTACCGGCACCCGCGGTCGTCGCTGCATCACCTGCACCGCAGCCGGTACACAATGCCTGTGCAGGCACGGTGCAGGGCACCGACCGGATCACCTTTCACACCGACTCGGCCGCACTGACGGCAGACGCCAGGCAGTTGCTCGACGGCGTGGCGGACGATCTGGCGCAGTGCAGTACGCGCTCCCTGGCGATCTCGGCACACACCGACAGCGTGGGAAGCGAATCCTACAACCAGGCGCTGTCCGAGCGACGTGCCGCATCCATCCTCGACTACCTCGAAAGCCGCGGAATCGACGCCGATCGCATGAGTGCCAGGGGCTTCGGGGAAACGCAACCCGTCGATACCAACAGCACGAAGGAAGGTCGTCAGCGCAATCGACGCGTGGAACTGACCACGACGCCGTGACCCACCCCGAAACGGGTTGGGCAACCCCACCACGGTGACGCATGACCATGGGCACTGGCGCCTGCGCGGACGCCTGCCCTGGCGCGTCACTTGCATCGCAACCGGGCATCCGGGCTTCGGCTCGGCGCCAATCACAGATCGAACGAGGGGCAACCCATGCGCACAACTGACGGCACCAGCATTCGCGGCCTGAACCGGTGGCATCGCGCCATCGCAGATGGAGACCTGCCACTCGTGCGAAAACAACATGCAACCGCATGGCGGCGAGGATTCGCACAGGTGTGCCTGGCGCTGTCGCTCGCCTTCTGTGCCATCGCCTCGGCGCAGGCCAGCAGCCTGAGCCTGGGTCCGTTCAATCAGGGCGTGTATTCGGGTACACCCCCGTTCGACACGACCGGTACCTGCACCCAGCCGGGCGATGACTGTGGCGACGACGACGACCGCATCCGCAGCGCGGATCTGCTGACCTTCTCCTGGTCGGTAGCCGCCTCGGACATCGCCGCAGGTCAGCCCGACCTTGCCGCCGTCATTCTCGAACAGACCATCTCACCGGGGCCGAACGCCGAGCTGATCTTCGATGGAATCCCGACTGCCTGCCTCGCACCACCGCAGGGGCCGGGCGGCGACAATCCACCGTCGACCATCACCGAGAACGGGGATGGCTCGGTCACCCTCATGTGCAACCTCGGCTCGATGGGCAACGGGGATCAGAAGTCGTTTACCGTGCCGGTCCGCCCGCTCGGCAGTTCCTGGAACGGCTCGACCTTCACGAGCCAGCAGATTGTCTACGCACTCGATGCTGCCGGCGACAAGATCATACCCGACACACCTTACGTCGATGGCACGACCTATACGGTTTCCGCGGCACCCGCCTGGGATCTGATCGGCAACATGCGCCAGTTCTACCAGTCCAACCTCACGACCCACGACATGGGTACCGGACGCGGCCCTGAGCTGGGTTATCGGATGTTCATGATATCAGCGCTGGGTGCCGACACCGAGCGAGGTGGCAAGGGCCTGTCGTCGCTCACCGACAGCTTTTCCTGGGATCTAGATCTGAAGGCCACGGCCAGCGACGGCGTCACACCTTACCCCTTCGAATACAGCGTGCTGGAATGCAGACCCAACCCGTCGCAATGGGGTACTGCTGTCTGGGGCAACGAGTCGATCCGCGCGAGTCGTCCCCTGGAGCAACACGTTGTCGATTCGGGCACTTGCCGGATTTCCGGCGACCCGACCACCGGCTACCGACTGACGGCCGAGAACGTCGACACGAGCGGGAAGCGCTGGCCGACCACGACCATCGGCGGCGCTTCACTGGCTGCCGGCCCCTATCTTGCCATGGCGCATCGGCTGCAGATCTTCGTACCCCTGTCGGAAATCGAACGAGAGGATGCGACCCGTTTGAGTGGCGCAATCAACTTGACCTCCTGTCTGAGCAACTTCGACCCGGATGATCACGTCGGCGTGTCCAACTACGGATCGGAACTGGAACCGGGAGCAAACGGCACAGCGATGCCGAATGGTGCCGCAAGCAACAACTGCAGTGGTCCGGTGACACTCAGGATCAAATCGAACGGCAACTTCAACCACCGTGTCGCCAGTACCACCGACAATCAGGGCAAGCCTTTCCACCAACCGTATGTTTCACGCTATCACGCGGGTGACGGGGTCGTCGAACCGGGCGTTGCCTGGCCGTACATCAGCGAACTCCTCAACAACGGCAGCGTGCCCTTGTTCAATCTGGAAATTTGTGCAGCATTCGACAATACCACACAGCAGCTGACCGATCGGGGCAATGTGGGCGCCACTGCGGGCACGCAGGCCTTTGTGGCCGGTCTCGATGGAGCAAACGCCGCTGACTGGGTACTCGAGTATGCATCGGCCACCATCACCGGTGATGATCCACTGGACAACAACGGCGACGGCAATGCAGACTTCAACGCCACCACGGGGCGCTACGAAGGAAACTGGAACGAACGCAAGCAACTGCGGTGCAATGATCCGTCACTGACATGGGCAAGCGACCCGGCCACGATCGGCATCGACGAAGTGAACATGGTGCGCGTCCGCCCGGCCGACACGGCAACGGGGCTCATGCCATCCAACAAGCTGCGTCTGGTGATTCCGGTCAAGGCACGCGATCAGTTCCATGGTGGCCCCCACGACGGGCAGCCCATTCCGGTGGGTACGGTAATGGCGGGTTTCGGCACCGTGCGCTCCGATGAATACAAGCCCGATTACATAGCTCAGAATTACACGCCGGCGCCGGAAAGCTCCGGTGGCAGCGGTGACCGTATGACACTGACCCGGGTGACGGTCGACGTCGCCAAATCGACGGTCACGCCCGAAGCCGCCGCAGGAACGGCCACGTCGACCCTGGCCGGCAATTCCGTGGTCTGGAAGCTGGAACCCGTGATCAGTTCGGTGCTGCCCACGGGAGGTACTGCACTCAATGCGGTCGTTACCGATGTTCTGCCACCGGAGTTTTCGTACGACAAGGCCTGCACTCTCGACACCGAGGGCGGCACGCCGCCAACCAGCGTCTCGTTCAACACACCCACCGCGGGCTACACCACCCTGAGCTGGTCGCTCGGCAGCCCGAGTTCGACGGAGACGCTGCCGCCGCTCATCTTCTGCACCCAATCGGATGCCACGGCACCGGCTGGAACCGCCGTCGTCAACACCGCATCGATCAATGCCGACAATGCGGTCGTTTCCCGCCCGGCCAATCAGACCGTGACACTCGGTCAGGCTGGCAGTCTGCAGGCCACTGCAACGGTTGACGTGCCGAGCGATCTGGTTGACGACGATCAAGTGTACACGCTCAAGTGGTACAACTTCAGCAATGCCGGTGATGTTGCACCGCCAACGATGATCAACGTGTTTCCGTATGTCGGCGACGGGGCAGGACTGTCCGATCGCGCACCGGCCTCGGCATTCGACGGCACTCTGTCGCTGACGGCACCACCCACCGTCACCTTCTCGGACGAATCGCAGCCCACCGGCGCGGACCCGTTCCCGGACATTGGCACGATCTATTATTCGGCCGATGCACCGGCAGGCATCAATCATGATCCTGATCAGAATACCAGCCACTGGTGCAGCTGGAACGGCTCGACGTTCATACCGCAGACTACCGGCATGAACTGTCCGACGGCCTGGTCCGAAGTCACTGCCATCAAGCATGTGTCGAACTACCCGCTCAAGCCGAACGGCAACCCGCGTCAGGGTCAGATCATGCGCTACACGCTGCAGGCCAACGGCAACTCGTCGGCAGACCTCTACACCAACGTGTTCGGCGTCGATTCGACCTCCCTGCCAGCAGAGCAGTTCGTGAAATCGAAGCGAGCGATCGTGATCATCGCCTCGCACTCGATCGGTGACTGGGTGTTCGTCGATACGAACGACAATGGCGTATACGAACCCCTGATCGACTTTCCCGCACCCGACGGCATCACCATCGAATTGCTGGACTTCAACACCAATGCCGTGCTGGCATCCACGACAACCCGGGATGGCAAGTACCTGTTCGACAATCTCGAACCGGGCGACTACTACGTACGCATACCGCCGGCCATGTTCAGCGGCATTCTCGGCTCCTGGACGGCCGCGGGCGGCGGAGCGTCGGCAAACAACGACATCAACCATGACGTCGACCACAACGCCCTGCTGCTCGGCATGCCGACAAGCACCGGTGTGACGACCGATCGGATAACGCTCAGCGCAACGCCACCTGCTCCGGGTCAGGCACCGGTCGGCGACGAACCGACCGGCGACAACATCATTCCGATCGTCGACGCCAACACCAACGATGACTTCTCGAACCTGACGATCGATCTCGGTCTCGAAAGCGGCGATGCCGACAACGACGGCATGCTGGATATCCACGAACTCGGCCCGGGTGGTTTCGCGTCACCGGACGACACCGATGGTGACGGCACGCCGGACTATCTCGACAGGGATTCGGACGACGACGGCATCCCCGATGCGCTGGAGTTCGGCGGCAACCCCCTGACGCCAACCGACACCGACGGTGATGGCGTGCCCGATCACAAGGACATCGACGCCGACAACGACGGCCTGTCCGATGCGGTGGAGGCCGGACGTCCCGACGCGGACATTGACGGAGATGGCATCGACGACTTCTACGATATCGATGCAACCGGTGGCAATGACGCCAACGGCAACGGTATCGACGACGCGATCGAGAACGCCGGATTCCTCGATACCGATGGCGATGGCATGGCCGACCTTCACGATCTCGACAGCGACAATGACGGCCTCGGCGACACCCGCGAAGCCGGTGGACCGGATACCGATGGTAACGGGCTCGTCGATGGCTTCAACGACGCCAATGGTGACGGCATGGACGACACGGCGTTCACGACGCCGTTTGCCGACCCGGATACCGACAGGGACGGGCTGGCGGATCGTCTTGACACCGACTCGGACAACGACGGCATTGCAGATGTCATCGAAGCGGCTGGTGCCGACACCGATGGCGACGGCAGGGTCGATGGTTTTACCGACGCAAATGGTGACGGCATCGATGACGCAACAGTGGCAACTCCCCTGGCCGATCCGAACACGGACGGAGCGGACGCAGTCAATCACCTCGATGTCGATTCCGACAACGATGGCATCCCCGATGCCATCGAAGGCGTGGTCGACAGCGACCATGACGGTGTGCCGGACTACCTCGACCGGGATGCCGACAATGACGGCATTCCCGACGCGATGGAAGCACCGGGAAGTGGCGTTGACAGCGACGGCGATGGCATCGACGACGCCTACGATGTGGACGCCACCGGTGGCAACGATGCCAACGGCGACGGCCTCGATGATGCAGTCGTGGCGCTGGGAGTACTCGACACCGACGGTGACGGCGTGCCTGACTACCTCGACCTGGACGCCGACAACGACGGACTGCCCGACCGAGCCGAGGCTACGCTGAACACTGACACCGACGGCGACGGCATCGACGACGCCTACGATGTGAACGTTACCGGTGGCAGTGACGCCAACGGCGATGGCATCGACGACGCGGCAGCAGCCCTCGACACCGACGGCAACGGCGTGCCCGACTACCTCGACACCGACAGCGACAATGACGGCATTCCCGACCTCGTCGAGGCCGGCGGTACCGATGCCGACGGCAACGGCCTGATCGACAACCCTGTCGATGCCAACGGT
>PDPU01000009.1 GCA_002746645.1 Gammaproteobacteria bacterium
GATCACGGCCGCGCTCGAGCGAGGCATCGCCCCCGGGGTCGTCTGTGCCGATGCCGGCTACGGTCACGACGGCAGCTTCCGTGAGGCGCTGACGACGCTTGGGCTCGAATACCTGCTCGGCATCCAGTCGACAACGCGCGTGGTGAGAGCCGGGGCTCGCCGAGCCGTCGTCATTCGCGCTCTCGACGCTCCCGGCGTCGAGTCCACGCCCGAAGGCTACATCCCGCGGGGCTCCCCGGCGCATGCAGAGACACGTTGAAGAGTCGCTGGAAACGCTGCGCTGGCACATCGCTCGGGCGATCGCCGAGTGACACAGTAGTGGTAGAGAGCTCGGCTACCGGTTTTTCTGCTTTGCCGTAGTTCGCGCAGGACAAGGCCAGAACGACTCGCCATTCAAGCGACTACTGGATTGGCTTCGACAATCCGGTTCGCCCCATGCCAGAAGAGGAGCTCAATGCTGAATGAGTTTGCGCTTGGCCTCTGTATTATTGGCGAAGGTCAATACGTGAATATTCACCAGGCAGGGTAGGTGATTTTAGTGGTAGAAGAGACATAGTGCGTTGCTATAAAATATATTCAATGGAGCTTACGTGAAAATTCTCATTTGGCTGGTTGCTCTTGCTGCGGCTACAGGCGTTGTTGTGCTCGTCGAGGAGGCCTCGAACCGTCCCGGGGCCGAATTCGCAAAGACAGTGCCGGTAGAGTTGCCAAAGGCGACGATAGTAGACGTTCAGCTAACTGACCAGCCGGTAATGTTGACGGTGCTTGCTCGTCTCGGACCGCGCTACAAGAGCGAGATCAGCAGCATTGTTGAAGGGCGAGTCAGCTCGCTCGGCGAGAATTTCTTTGTCGGAGCTGTGGTCAGAAAGGGCGAGGTTCTCGCACGTATCGAGTCGTCTGCCTACGTAGCCAAACAAGCGGAAGCCGAGTACGCGCTATCGCAGGCAATAGTGACGAAAAGTGAAGAGCGTCGGGAAGCCGAACAGGCGAAGCGTGAGTGGCGGCAGTATAATGAACAGGGGCGTGCCGAACCTTCCCCGCTCTTTCTACGCGCGCCACATGTCAGAGCGGCAGAACTGGCTGTGAAAGCAGCGGAGAAGAACCTCCTGCATGCTGAAGGACTGGTCGCCGCCACTTCCATCAAGGCCCCTTTCGATGCAACGGTGGTAACGAGAAATCTCAGTCCCGGTGAATTCGTCAGCGCGGGGCAGGTCATTGCGGAGCTTGTTTCAAGCCATACATTCGAGGTCGCCGCACAATTGACAGCGAAGCAGTGGGAACTGCTTGATCCGGAACGCATGCAGGATACCGTTAACGTCAAGGAAGTTGGTGGTGACCGGTTCTGGGGTGCACGAGTACGTTCGCTGGGCAGGCTGTTCGATGAAAGAACCCAGTTGCGAAGTGTTTTCCTGACGCTTCAGGACGACTCGCCGGTTCCTGAATTGATTGGGGGGCAGCTTGTCGAGGTGAAACTGCCCGGTCGTATCTTCGAAGACGTGCTTGTCGTGCCGGAGTCAGCGTACACTCGTGATTCCGCCATATGGGTTCTGGATGAAGAGGACAGGTTGGAGAAACTGCCCGTGGAGCTGTTGGCCACTCAGGATTCTCAGGTGATCGTCGAGCGTCCATTGTCCGATGTCAGGACATTCCGGATAGTTCGTAATCCTCAGTCGAGATTTACCGTGGGTATGAGAGTCAAGCCGATCGATAGTGATTCCAACCTGATGAGAACTCACTACTGATGCGTGCTCTTCTGTACTGGTTCCTGCGGAACCCCGTGGCCGCCAACATGCTGATGGTGGTCATCCTGGTAACGGGAGCGTTGAGTCTGTGGAACGTCCGGATCGAAGGGTTTCCGAAGATTCCCTCCGATACCGTCAGCATCACGATAGACGATGGAAGTCTCAGTGCAGTAGATATCGATAGATCAATAACGCGACTGATAGAGCGGAAGCTCGAGAGTCTGCAGGGCGTTGAAAGCGTGTCGAGCTTCTCTGTTGATGGGCGGGCAGTCATATCCGTCAGGAAAACCGATGAAACAGATCTCCAGAGACTGCTTGATGACGTGAAAGTGCGTGTAGAGGGTCTTGCGGATTTGCCAACGACAGCTGAGAAGCCGCGGGTAGCGAAGGCCGATGCAAGTTATTCCGCTCTGATCGTACAGGTTTTTGGTGATGTCGGGCAGAAAGAGTTGCAGAGATCAGCCCGCATCATCAAGGAGCGGTTGCTCGCGCACCCGAAGATTGCCGAAATAAAGCAGTGGGGAGAACGGCCGGTCGAAATATCGATCGAGGTCGAAAACGAAACCTTGCGAGCCTTCGACATGACGCTTGAAGATGTTTCGGAAAAGGTGACAAGCGGATCTTCCGGTCAGCGCGTGGGCAAGCTGTCGACAACAGGTGGTTCCATTCAGATTCGTACCGATCAGATATCCCGCGATGTCAGTGAATTTGCGGCAATACCGGTGGCAACCGGTGAAACAGGCGCTGTCGTCAGGCTCTCCGATATCGCAACGATTACCGAAACCTTCGGCGACGAAGATGTGCATGTAAGGTTCAACGGAGAGCCTGCCATAGGCTTTGAGGTGTCGATAGATCGCAAAGGCAACCTGCTTGAAATTGATCAAGCGGTCAAGTCTGTTATTGAAAAATCGGGAGATGTGCTGTCGGATCGGATCCGGGCAGACGTGTGGGCCAATCAGACCGAATTCGTGACCGAGAGACTCGCGACGCTGCGCCAGAGTGCCTGGCAGGGCTTGTTGCTGGTCTTCGTGATTCTCGCCTGCTTCCTGAATTTCAAGTTGGCGTTCTGGGTTGCCCTGGGCATACCAATCAGCCTCGCCGGTACAGTCGCCGTCATGACCGGTTTCGGGTTCGAGTATTCGCTGAATGACATCACCACTTTTGGAATGATCATCGTATTGGGCATCCTCGTCGACGACGCGGTGGTGGTGGGTGAGAGCGTGTTCACCACTCGGGCAGAACACGAAGATCCGGTCGTTGGCACCGGGCGAGGTGTGGAACGTGTGGCGACTGCAACGGTGTTTGGTGTCCTGACAACGATGGCAGCGTTCCTTCCCATGACCTTGTTGCAGGATCCCATGGGCAAGGTGTTCGGCAGTTTCGCCGTGGTCGTGATCATTGCACTCGCTTTTTCGCTCATCGAAAGCAAATTCATACTGCCCAGCCACCTCGCGCACGTCCGTATCAAGCATCGTGGCAGACAGGACGAGAGTGAAGGGCGTCGTTTTTCGCCCAGCGCCATACCTCGGTACCTGGACAGCCAGTTGCAACGCTTCGTGGACAGGATTTATCGCCCGGCGCTGACGTTCAGCCTGAAATACAAATGGCAGAGTCTCATACTGTTTTTGGCAGTGATCTACGCAGCGTATGGCCTTTTTTCTCTCGGTTACATACGTACAGTGTTCTTTCCGGCGATTCCCGGTAATGTCGTAAGCGTAACCATGGAGCTTGACAGCCGTATGCGTCAGAAAGCCACCCTGGAAAACGCACAGCGACTCGTTGCAATCGCTGAAGAACTGAATGCCGAACTCGTTGAAGAACACCCCCTGAAATCGCCGCCCATCAGCAAGATAATGACGGCCGTGATTGGATCCTCGAACGCCGAGATCTACGCGGAACTCGATGCGTCGGATGACATGCCAATCAACGCAGTGGACTTGGCCGAGCTCTGGAGACAGCGTGCGGGAATGCCGGAGGGTGCGATCAAGATGGAGTTTCTTGGTAGTGAAGAAACAGCCGATGGTTTCGAGATAGAGATGTATGCTGAGAACTACGAACAACTGGAGGAGGCGGTTGCCACTGCCATGCAAGGCTTGCGTGGAATTGGCGGGGTGTCAAACGTATATAGCAATTTCGATGCAGGACAAGCCGATCTGTCGATCAAGCTCAATGCAATGGGTATTGCGCTGGGGCTTGATGCCGACACTCTTGCGCGGCAGGTCAGTAATGTCTACGGTGGAATCGAGATTCAGCGCCATCAGACGGAAGAGGATGAAGTGAAGGTATTCGTCAGACAGCCCAAGGCGCAGCGCGACAGCCTGGCAGATCTGTCAGAGCAATACATCAAGTTGCCGAATGGTGATTGGGTACCACTCGGATCTGTTGCGACGGTGGATTCCCGCTATGTAGCTCGCTGGCTATGGCGCAAGAACATGAAACATGCGGCTTCCGTCTTTGCCAATGTAGACAAGGCCGTCGTTTCGCCTAGGGAGGTTTACGAACTCTTGAGCAAGAGTGAATTGAGACCTCTTCTCGACGATACAAGCGGGGTGGAGGTCGTACCTGCCGGTGAGATCAGACAGGAAGGGGAAGTGTCAAAAAAACTATGGCGGGCGTTTGTTCTGTCGTGTCTGCTCATATATGTCCTGCTTGCCATACCGCTGAAGTCCTACTACCAGCCATTGATAATACTGTCAGTTGTGCCATTCGGGTTCATAGGTGCAGCATTTGGTCATTTTCTGATGGACATACCGTTCAGCGTGCTTTCCTTTTTTGGCATGCTGGCCTTGTCAGGCGTAGTCGTCAACGACAGTCTGATCGTTGTCACGAGCTACAATGAAGCTGTACGACGAAAGGCTGAAAACCCGATTGTGACTGCTGCAACCGGAAGGTTCCGGGCAGTGTTTCTGACTACGGTCACGACCGTGGCAGGATTGACGCCCATTCTCATGCAGACATCCGAACAGGCTCAGTACTTGATTCCGGCTGCCGTTTCGCTTGTATTCGGAGAGCTTTTCGCAACGATGATAACGCTGATACTCGTGCCTGTGCTGATGGCCATTTTTCACCCACTGGTTCGAGTGTCGAAGATCGGGTATGCAGCAGAAAGAGCGATTCCCTGAGGCTGGATGTGCACGTGGTGTCTGGCTGGGGTGCGGTATCTTGTACAATAAATACAGGGGAAACTACACATGAAATTCAAGTCAAGAATAACAACAATGACGGTCCTGCTTGTCACTGCTGCGATGAGTCAGACAGGAGCAGGCCAGCAGCTATGTGAGGATCGCATGGATAGTTCAGCGACCGATGCTGCATCCAATGCCTGTCTGTTGATTGGTGGTGGTCTGTTGGCAGGGGAGTCCGAATACCTGTCGGAAGACCTGTCGACCGGCATCCCGATGATCCATCTGAACTACGGCGGGTTCTTCTGGGAAACCACTGAAATCGGATTCTTCCTGCTGGGTGGGGTGCAGGAAAACCTGTACTGGGGTATGGCTGCGTTGCTCGAGCTACCCCCCAATGGCTTCGAGGCCAAGGGCGAGGCTCACCTCGCCGGTCTCGACGATCGCGATGCGACGCTGGAAGCAGGTTTGATGCTCGCTGGCGGCGGGAACTGGGGTGATGTCGAGATCGAGATCAATGTCGATGTAGAGAATGAGCACGAAGGCTCCGAGGTGTCCGCCGGCTACAGCTTCCCCTTGAATTTCGGCAACTTCACCGTGGCGCCGGGAGTCACGATGCGCCTTCGGGACGAGAAAAACAGCAACTACTACTATGGCGTGAAAGACTCTGAAGCCAATGACACGGGTCGCCCTGCCTACAAGGTGGATGAAGCAACCCTGAGCATCGGCTTCGGGTACTCGATGGAATATGTACTCGGCAGCAAATGGATGCTGTTCCATTCACTGGATGTCATCAGTCTGGATGATGCCATCGCCGACAGTCCGCTGACGGTCAATGATGAATCAGAGTTGCTGAGCTTCGGTGTCGCTTATCGCGTCTTCTAGACCGGGTCGGCGAGAGCAGTCGAAATGGTGAACGGAGGATCGAATGAGAACGACAAGGTGTTCGCTGTGACGGCATCGCGAACGAAACGTGGGTGGAGGATATCCTTCATCCTGCTGGCGATCGTCTCGGTTGTTCTTCTGGTGCTGCTGGTCGATGTTCGGGACATCTTTCCGGAATACTCGAAGACGCGATCGACATTCATGTCAGCAGGCAATGAGCTGCACGGCACGTTGGTGCTTCCGCGAGAGCGGCAGGGCCCTTTCCCGGTCGTGATGTTCGTTCACGGCGACGGCCCGCTCGAACACGATGCCTTCGGTTACTACGAGGCGATGTGGGGCGCACTGGCGGCGCGAGGCATCGCCTCGTTTGCGTGGGACAAGCCCGGGGCAGGCGAGTCCGAGGGCAACTGGCTTGAACAGGACATGCAGGCACGCGCGGATGAAGTCGACGCCGCGTATCGACACTTGAACAGCCTTGAAAACGTTGCGAGTGACAAGGTGGGGCTCATCGGCTTCAGCCAGGCCGGGTGGGTGCTGCCACGCTTGGCCGGCAATTCCTGGGTCAGGTACATGGTATTCGTTTCCACGGCGATCAACTGGATCGAACAGGGCGATTACATGCATCGCAGGCGCCTGGCGTCGAAAAACGCCGCGAAATCCGTTGTCGAAGCCGAACTGGCGCTGGACCGGTTCTTCAACCAGCTGTTGTCCAGTGACGACACGGATTACGCTGACTATGTGCGGGAGATCGAGCGTGTCAACGCTCAGGGCGAGCGTTTAGGTCAGATGAGTCGGGACAGGTTCGAGTTCGTCAGATTGAACATCAGGGAGGACGCAAGGCGGCACCTTGCCGACATCAGGGTGCCGGTGCTTGCTCTGTTCGGTGAAGACGACCTGAACGTGGATGTGAATGACTCGATCGAGCATTACCGGCGTGTTTTCGATGGCAACCCGCAGGTGGATTTCACCTACCGGGTGTTTCCTGACGCGACGCACCAACTGTCGAAGACTCGCTACTTCAACGATCAGTCGCCGGGTTTGCTTGCCGTGCTGTTGATCAACGTTCTGGGTGACGATGTGTTTGCAGCCGGGGTGCTGGACGACATCGGCAATTTTGTCGAGAAACACAGCCTTCCCGACACAGACGAGGTGCGAGCAGATCATGACTGATTCGATGCAGTTTTCACGGCACGAAGCAGCGTTGAATGGCCTGGTGCGTATGGTCGTTGAGCTGGCCATATTGTTCTCCGTGTATTTTTTTCTTGCCGGCAGTAGCAGTAATCCGGACTCTTCCGCTGTCTTCTTCACCGTTTTCTATCTCGTTGCAATCGTATATGTGCCAGCGGGAGTCTTTCTGGAGTACGAAGGCAAGGTGCTCGATCGAAAGCCGACAGCCGTTCCTGCTACCAGCGACGTACAATTTGCCATGCCCAATCCATGGACTCAGACTCTGCCCTGTGTGATGCCCTTCGCCGTGGCTGGTGCGCCGCTGATTTTCCTTTTCATGTCGAACATGAGGGAATCACTCTTGACGGCATTGATTGGCTGTGTTCTGGTAACAGCACTGGTAGTGATGGCCGTCGTGTGGATGACGTTCGATCGCTTCCTGAAGCGGGTTGTGCGAGCGAGTTCCAGTGAGCGTTCATCGGATGGCACAACGACGCTTCTTCCCGGATCAGTTGCGCCACTCGATAACGATTCCTACTATGTCATGCGACACTTTCTTCCCTGGGCGGTGGTCGTGTCTCTGGTCGGTTTTCTGATGGTCGACAAGCATGTTCGCGAATCGATTTTCGATACCGGCGGCGTTGAAGCCCTGTCGGCGGCATTTTCTCTGGGCAGTACCTGCTTCGTGTTGTGCATCTGGTGCTGGTACGAGTCCGCAGAACAGATGAAGAACGACATGCGACACGGTATTGTTCAGGAAGACAGTGATCATGAGCTTTCTTCGGGGGATCTGTTTTTCCTGTTCAGCCTGGTTGGTGGCCTGGTCGTCGCTGGAGCGGCGACACTGAGCTGGCTATTGCCCGGCGTGTTTTCCACGGCCTTTGCCTGGCAGGTTCTCGGAGTGTTGCTGTGCGTTTGCAGTGGTGTTGCCGGCAATATTCTGGGTATTGTCTGGAGCAGCAGACGAGAGTAGGCGATGGCAACGAATCACGATTGAAACCCATCATGCAAGCGAACGGTCTGCCGCTTCGGCAAGGTCATTCCCGCCGGGTGCCGGGGATCCTGTCGTACTGCTGTGCGGCATCGGGTCTTGTCATGAGATTGCTGCTCGACAACGTCGGCGCAACCTGCATGAAAGAGGTTCGGGTGAAAGGCCGTGACCTCCTCTGCACGTTCTCGCCAGGCGCATCACCTGGGTCGCGAGGTCAGAACCATAGAGTGTATGCTTGAGAGGTAGTCAACCCACGCCAAAGGAAACCGTGATGTCATCCACTTTCACACCCCTTGATCCGTTTCTGCTTGACGATCAACTCAGCGAGGAAGAACGCATGTTCGCCGAGTCGGCGCGCGCGTTCTGTGCCGATCGTCTCGCGCCGCGCGTCAGCGACGCTTTCGAAGAGCAGCACACGGACCCCGCAATCTTCACCGAAATGGGCGAGCAGGGTCTGCTCGGTGCTACTGTTCCGGAAACCTACGGCGGACTTGGCGCGAACTACGTGACCTATGGTCTGATTGCCCGTGAAGTCGAGCGTGTCGACAGCGGTTATCGCTCGATGATGTCGGTTCAGTCGTCGCTGGTGATGTATCCGATCATGGCCTACGGCAGCGAGGAACAGCGACAGAAGTATCTGCCGAAACTCGCTACCGGCGAATGGATCGGTTGCTTCGGTCTGACCGAGCCGGATGCCGGCAGTGACCCGTCCAGCATGAAGACACGCGCCGAGAAGACCGACGGCGGTTACCGCCTGAACGGCTCGAAGATGTGGATCACCAACAGCCCGATTGCCGATGTCTTCGTCGTCTGGGCCAAGTCCGACGCCCACGATGGCAAGATTCGCGGCTTCGTTCTCGACAAGGATACGAAGGGTCTCAGTGCGCCCAAGATCGCCAACAAGCTGTCGCTGCGCGCCTCGATCACGGGCGAGATCGTCATGGACGATGTCGAAGTGGGCGAAGATGCGCTGCTGCCCGGTGTCGAAGGGCTGAAGGGGCCGTTCGGCTGCCTGAACCGCGCGCGCTACGGCATCGCCTGGGGGGTCATGGGCGCAGCCGAGGACTGCTGGCAGCGTACCCTGCAGTATGGTCTGGATCGTCAGCAGTTCGGCAAGCCGCTGGCACAGACCCAGCTCTATCAGAAGAAGCTTGCCGACATGCAGACCGAGATCACCCTCGGCCTGCAGGCAGCACTCCGGGTCGGGCGTCTGTTCGACGAGGATCGCTTCGCGCCCGAGATGATCAGCCTGATCAAACGCAACAACTGCGGCAAGTCGCTCGACATCGCGCGACAGGCGCGAGACATGCACGGTGGCAACGGCATTTCCGGTGACTTTCATGTGATCCGCCACATGATCAACCTCGAAACCGTCAACACCTACGAAGGCACTCATGACGTGCACGCGCTGATTCTCGGCCGTGCCCAGACAGGTCTGCAGGCATTCTTCTGAGGTTCACCTCGTGGACCGCGTAAGCATCGTTCACGAGAACTTCCGGCGCCGCGTGGCAACAGGCGACCTGCCCGCAGGCGCGGCGCCGGAAGCGTCTCTGGCACCCGAACTGGCCATCTCGATTTACCGTTCAGCCTGCCTGACACGTGCGCTGGACCGAGAAAGCCGCGCGATGCAGGCGGCCGGCGAAGGCTTCTACACCATCGGTTCCTCGGGGCACGAAGGGCTTGCTGCCGTGGCCGCAGCCCTGCGCCCGACGGATCCGGCCTTCCTGCACTACCGCGATGCTGCCTTCCAGATCCAGCGAGGCGAGCAGGTGCCCGGGCAGTCGATGATCCGGGACATGCTGCTGAGCTTCGCCTGTTCGGCCGATGATCCGATCTCCGGTGGGCGCCACAAGGTGCTCGGATCGAAAGCGTTGAACATTCCGCCGCAGACGTCGACCATTGCCAGCCACCTGCCGAAGGCGCTTGGTGCGGCCTGTGCCATCGCGGCGGCAAGACGGCAGCGGCCCGAGCACGCCCTGTTTCCCGACGATGCCATCGTGTTCTGCAGTTTCGGTGACGCCTCGGCCAACCATGCCACGGCCCAGGGCACCTTCAACGCCGCAAGCTGGACAAGATATCAGTCGTTGCCATTGCCGCTGCTCTTCTGCTGCGAGGACAACGGCATCGGTATTTCGACGAAGACGCCTGAGGGGTGGATCGCCACGAGTTTTCAGGAGCGCCCCGGGCTGCGTTACTTCGCCTGCGACGGTCTCGACATCCATGACACCTATGCCACGGCGCTGGCGGCGTCGGAGTATGTGCGCAGCAGACATGCGCCGGCGTTTCTGCATGTTCGCACCGTTCGACTCTACGGTCATGCCGGAGCGGACGTTGCGACAAGCTATCTACCGCTGGCCGAGGTCGAGGCCGACGAGGCGAACGACCCGCTGCTGCACTCGGTACGCCTTCTGGCCGATGCCGGAATACTCGAACCGGTCGAAGCCCTGTCGATCTACGACGACATCTGCGAGCAGGTGGCGCGTGTCCGCAGCGAGGTGGTGACACGGCCCCGTCTGGAGACCGCAGGGGAGGTGATGGCAAGCATCATCCCGCCGGCACGGCAATGCCAGGCGGTGGCAGCGCCGACCGAACAGTTGCGGGCAAGCACTTTCGGCACCGATCTCAAGGCCATGCAGGAGCCGCAGCCGATGTCGCGGCTCATCAACTGGGCGCTGACCGACCTCATGCTGACTCACACCGAGATCGTCATGATGGGAGAAGACATCGCGCGCAAGGGCGGTGTCTACGGCGTGACGCAGAAGCTGCATCGCCGCTTCGGCACGGCTCGTGTCATCGATACGTTGCTCGACGAACAGACGATTCTCGGCCTCGCCCAGGGCATGGCACTCAACGGTTTCATTCCCGTCCCCGAAATCCAGTTCCTGGCCTACCTGCACAACGCCGAGGATCAGATTCGCGGTGAAGCGGCCACCCTGAGCTATTTCTCGAAGGGCCAGTTCACCAGTCCGATGGTGGTGCGCATCGCGGGGCTCGGTTATCAGAAAGGTTTCGGCGGGCATTTCCACAACGACAACTCGGTGGCGGTCCTGCGCGACATACCGGGCGTGATTCTCGCCTGCCCGTCGAATGGTGCCGATGCGGCAATGATGCTGCGCGAGTGCGTGCGGCTCGCGCGCGAGGAGCAGCGCGTGGTCGTCTTTCTCGAACCGATTGCACTGTACCCGATGCGCGATCTGCTCGAGGCGAAGGACGGTGGCTGGTTGCGCTCGTATCCCGAGCCTTCGAAAACCATCGCATGCGGAGAAGTGGCTGTGGATGGTACGGGTGAGGATCTGGCGATCGTCACCTTCGGCAATGGTGTGTACCTGTCGCACCAGGCCTTGCCCCGGCTCCGGCAGGCCGACATCAAGGTACGCATCGTCGATCTGCGCTGGTTGTCGCCGCTACCTGTCGAAGCCCTGAACAGGGCCGTGGACGGTTGCCGCCATATCCTGATCGTCGATGAAACCCGTCGCTCGGGTGGCGTCGCCGAAGCCTTGATGGCGCACTTTCACGAGACGACGAGTGCAGGGCTTGCGCGCCTGGTCGCGGAGGACAGCTTCATTGCTACCGGTCCGGCCTATGCGGCGACCATGCCTTCGGTGGACGGTATCGTGGCTGCCGCGAGCGAATTGCTCGAATTACCGATGCCGGGCGTTTACTGAAGCACGTTCATCGCTCGGAGGATATCCCGCCGGCTGATCTGTCCGACGAGGCGATTGTCCTGCGTGACGGGAAAACGCCGAAAGCGCTCCTTGATGAAGCGCTCGGCGAGGGCGAGAATGCTGGTGTCGGCATCGACGGTAACGACGTTTTCCGTCATGTACTGGCTGACCGGCCCGCCGAAGGACTTGTGGTAGCCAGCCTCGAGTGCAACTTCAAGACAGTCTCGTTCGGAAAGGAGACCAACGAGGTTACCGCGTTTGTCGACCACCGGCGCGCCGGAAATGCGCTTCTCGATCAGTTGCCTGACCGCCTCGAGGATTTCCATGTCGGGCGAGAAGGTGACGAGGTTCGCGGCCATGTAGTCACTGACCTTGACGGATTTCAGCATGATGATTCATTCCTCGATGGAACGGCGCAGCAGTGGCAGTGGCGCGGAACGAGCTGCGGAGACATCGCCCGCGCCATGACTGGTGCGGGCAGAATCTGCCGCACGGGCGGCAGACCGGGCCTTTGCCTTGTCTCTTTCCTTTGCCTTTTCCTCGTCGCGCGATCTGCAGGGGCGCGAGCAAGTGGTGCAGCCGTCGGGGTTGTTGAGGCCACCGCAACTGCCGGCAATGGGCCGGCGGCCCAGCATCACACCCACGGCCATGCCGAGGATGGCAAGGCCGAATAGCGAGAAGGTGGCAATGAAGGTAAGCATGGTTCCGGTTCGCTCCTGGATTCGGTCAGTCGTTTGTCAGTGTTCGTGTGGTGTGATACGGGGGGGGTGAATCGCTGCCGTATCAGGCGCTGACGTAGGCTTCGAAGGCCGGTGTCCACTGCTCTTCGAGCGCCTTGCCGGATTTCAGGATGAAGTGGGCGGCAATGCCGTGCTTGCGGGCGAGGGCGTCGGCCGCATCGGGGCCCATGACCATCATCGCGGTGGAGAGTGCATCGGCTTCGAGCGTGGTGTCGGCGATGACGCTGACCGAGGCAAGCTCGTGCGCTACCGGCCGGCCCGTGCGCGGGTCGATGGTGTGCGAGAAGCGAACGCCGCCGTCGATGAAGAAGTTGCGGTAGTCGCCCGAGGTGGCGATGGCCTTGTCGGCAAGCTCGACCACACGAAACACCGAGCGCTTCGCGACATCCGGGCGTTCGATGGCCACCCGCCAGGCCTCGCCGTTCGGCTTGAGACCGCGACCGCGCAACTCTCCGCCAACCTCGACGAGGTAGTTGTCGATGCCCGCTGCGTCGAGAACGCTTGCAACGCGATCGACACCGTAGCCCTTGGCGATACCTGACAGATCAAGCTGTGTTTCGGCATGGCTGCGGCGGAGTTGCCGTGAATGCGTGTCGAGTTCGAAAGCGCCGACGCCGGCGAGTTCGCGGCTGATGTCGCGCTCGGCGGGGGCTGTCGAGGCATTGCCTTTGGCGCCGAAGCCCCAGAGGTTCACGAGTGCACCGACCGATGGGTCGAAGGAGCCGTTGCTCATGTCGCGTACGCGCTCGGCAGTGGCAAGGACTTCGAAGCTCTCGTCGGAGAGCGTCTGCCATTCGCCACGAGCGGCCGTGTTCAGTTGCATGAGTTCGGACGCGGGCTTGTACGTCGACATGCGCGCGTCGGTGTCGGCGAGTGCGCCGGCCACACCTTCGCGGAGCGCGTTGTCGGCCGCGTCAGCCACGCGCAGGCGGTAGTTCGTGCCCATGGTGTCACCGCCGAAATCGACGAGGGCGTCACCGGTGGGCAGTGTCGAGTTGCTGTCGGAACAGCCGGCGAGGGCGAGGACGCCGGGCGGCAGCATCAGTGCACCGCCAAGGCCCAGCGTGCTCTTGAGGTAGTTGCGTCGGTTCATGTGTCTTGTCTCGAAAATCGTGTTCTGTGTCGGGTGCGCCGGGAATGTCCTGTCTGGCGCCCCTGGGAATCTGGTTCGTTACCGCAAGGGGGTGGCCGCGGGACGAAGCTGTCGGCCACCGGAGAAATCGTCAGCCGCCGAAGTCGTCAAGCAGGATGTTCTCGTGTTCGACACCGAGATCTTCCAGCATGCCGATCACGGCCGCGTTCATCATCGGCGGCCCGCACATGTAGTACTCGCAGTCTTCGGGGGCCGGGTGATCCTTGAGGTAGTTTTCGTAGAGCACGTTGTGGATGAAGCCCGTGTAGCCTTCCCAGTTGTCTTCTTCCTGCGGGTCGGAAAGGGCGATGTGCCACTCGAAGTTGTCGTTCTCTGCGGCGAGCTTGTCGAAGTGATCCACGTAGAAGCACTCCTTCTTGCTGCGTGCGCCGTACCAGAAGCTGATCTTGCGGTCGCTGTGCAGGCGCTTCAACTGGTCGAAGATGTGCGAGCGCATCGGCGCCATGCCGGCACCACCACCGATGAAGATCATTTCGGCCTTGGTGTCCTTGGCGAAGAATTCGCCGAAGGGGCCGGAGATCGTGGCTTCATCGCCTGGCTTGAGGTTGAAGATCCAGGATGACATCTTGCCCGCGGGGATGTCCGCTTCCTTGCCGGGAGGCGGTGACGCGATACGCACGTTCAGCATGATGATGCCTTCCTCTTCGGGATAGTTGGCCATCGAGTAGGCGCGCATCACGGGCTCGTCGACCTTCGAGCGGATCTTCCAGAAATTGAAGCGGTCCCAGTCTTCGTGATACTCCTCGGCCACGTCGAATTCGTCGTAGCCGAGATCGTAGGGGGGGCATTCGATCTGGATGTAGCCGCCGGCGCGAAAGGGCACGCTCTCGCCGGCCGGAAGTTCGAGCACGAGTTCCTTGATGAAGGTGGCGACGTTGTTGTTCGAACGCACCTTGCAGGTCCACTTGCGGACACCGAAGACTTCCTCCGGCACCTCGATCTTCATGTCCTGCTTGACCGTGACCTGGCAGGAAAGACGATCACCTTCCGCCGCTTCACGCTTGTTGATGTGGCTGGTTTCGGTGGGGAGGATGGCGCCACCACCTTCGAAGACCTTCACGCGGCACTGCGCACAGGTACCACCACCGCCGCAGGCCGAAGCGACGAACAGGCCGTTTTCGGCCAGTGCGCCGAGGAGCTTGCCACCGACCGGGGCCTGCACCGTCTTTTCGCCGTTGATCAGAATGTCGACGTTGCCGCTGGCAACGAGTTTCGACCGTGCCCCGAGAATGAGGTACACCAGCGCGACCACCACCACGGTGAACAACAGGACGCCAAGTATGATTTCCATGATCTCTTGTTACCTCGTATTCAGAGCTGGATGCCGGAGAAGGCCATGAAGCCGAGAGACATCAGGCCGGCGGTGATGAAGGTGATGCCGAGGCCCTGAAGGCCTGCCGGTACGTCGCTGTACTTGAGCTTCTCGCGAATGCCTGCAAGCGAGATGATGGCGAGTGCCCATCCGGCGCCACTGCCGACACCGTAGACGACGCTTTCACCGAAGTTGTAGTTGCGTTCCACCATGAACAGTGAACCGCCGAGGATGGCGCAGTTCACGGTGATCAGTGGCAGGAAGATGCCAAGCGCGTTGTAGAGTGCGGGAAAGTAGCGGTCGAGCAGCATCTCGAGAATCTGCACCATCGCGGCGATGATGCCGATGTAGCAGATCAGGCCGAGGAAGCTCAGATCGACGTTGCCGAGCCCGATCCAGGAGAGCGCGCCCGCCTTCAGGAAGCCCTGGTACATGACGTTGTTGATCGGCACCGTGATGGCCTGCACCACGATGACGGCAATGCCGAGGCCGATCGCGGTCTCGATCTTCTTCGAGATCGCGAGGAAGGTGCACATGCCGAGAAAGAACGCCAGTGCAAGGTTTTCGATGAAGATCGCCTTGATGAAAAGGCTCAGATAGGCTTCCACGTCAGACTCCTTCGGTGCGGTGCACGTGAATGCTGAAATCGGACTTCTCGACCTGCGTGGGTTTCCAGGTGCGCACAGCCCAGATGAGCAGGCCGATGATGAAGAAGGCACTCGGTGGCAGCAGCATCAGACCGTTGGTGTAGTACCAGCCACCTTCGTTGACCGTCGGCAGGATCTGCACGCCGAGGAGGCTGCCCGAACCGAAGAGTTCACGCAGCGTGCCGACGATGATCAGCACCAGTGAGTAGCCGAGGCCATTGCCGATGCCATCGAGAAAGCTGATGCCGGGCGGGTTCTTCATGGCGAAGGCCTCGGCACGGCCAAGTACGATGCAGTTGGTGATGATGAGGCCGACGAACACCGAGAGGGTTTTCGACAGATCGTAGGCGAAGGCCTTCAGGAGCTGATCCACGACGATGACCAGCGAGGCGATGATCGTCATCTGCACGATGATGCGGATACTCGACGGGATATGGTGTCGTATCGCCGAGATCGACGCGTTCGAAAAGGCCGTGACCAGTGTCAGCGCAAGGCACATCAGGAGAGCGGCCGCGAGCGTCGTGGTTACGGCGAGTGCCGAGCAGACGCCGAGGATCTGCTTGGTGATGGGGTTGTTGTCGACAAGTGGATCCGTCACCACCTGCCGGCCGATCGATGCGGAAGCCATCAGGCGTCACCTCCAGCGTTGAGATTCCTGAGAAAGGGACCGAAGCCGTTCTGACCGAGCCAGAAACGCACCAGGTTGTTGACGCCACGCGTGGTGAGCGAGGCGCCGGCAAGACCGTCGACCTGATGCTCGGCAGCGGCGGAGTTGCGGTCGACCGTGCCCTTGATGACTTCGAGGGCGACATCGCCGTTGTCGTCATAGGCAACCTTGTCGTGCCACAGGGCGCGCCAGTTCGGGTTGTCGACTTCACCACCGAGGCCCGGTGTTTCGGCGTGTTCGTAGAACTGCAGTCCGGCGATGGTGTTGAGATCCGACTTGAGCGACATGTAGCCGTAGAGCGTGGACCAGAGGCCCTTGCCGTAGACCGGAATGATGATCTGGTCGATGGCATCGCCTTCGCGAAGGAGGTAGACCTCGGCGTAGTTGTTGCGACTGCCGATGCCGGCGGAGTCCTCGTCGCTGCCGAGTTCGTGGCTCAGGGTGGGGTCGCCCATGGCGGCTCTCTGTTTGAACTCGTCGAGGCTGATCTCGTCGGTGAACTCGCCGGTGTCGAGGTTCACGAGGCGGGGCTCGAAGGCTTCGAATGCCTTTTCGACATCGATGCCCGGTTTCATCAGGCCGGCAACGGCAAGGATGTTGCTGCGTCGGTCGAGTTCGGCGTTGCGTTCCTGAAGCGGTCGGAGTGCCACCGCCGCGGCCGACACCAGCACCGAGCAGACGAGGCACAGCGCCACTGCGACGAACAGGATCTTGTCCTTGTCATCGTTCGGAAGATTCAGGCGCGAGGCGATGAAGCCCTTGAAACCGCCTGCAGCTTCCATGGCTTCGAGGCGACTCATCTCGGCCGGGGCTGAATTGTCTTCGGGTTTGTCTTGCACGCTCATGAGGTTGCTCCCGTGCGCTGCATGCGGCGGCGAATGTTCGCCTGCATCACGCCGTAGTCAATGAGTGGTGCCATGAGGTTGGCAAACAGGATTGCAAGCATGATGCCTTCGGGATAGGCGGGATTGACCACGCGGATGATCACCGTCATGAAGCCGATGAGCAGTCCGAACAGCCAGCGCCCGGTGTTGGTCATGGCGGCGCTCACCGGATCGGTGGCCATGAACACCATGCCGAAGGCGAAGCCGCCGAGTACGAGGTGCCAGTGCGGCGGCAGCGAGAACATCGGGTTGGTGTCGCTGCCGATCATGTTGAACACGAGTGCCGTGACCACCATGCCGAGAAAGACGCCGGTGACGATGCGCCAGTTGACCACACCGACGTAGATGAGGAAGACGGCACCGAGCAGGCAGGCGAAGGTGGAGGTAGCGCCGATCGAGCCCTGGATACCGCCGAAGAAGGCGCTCATCCAGCTGATGCCCGATTCCGTGATGGCCTCGACGCCGCCGACATTGCCGAGGCTCAGGGCGGTGGCGCCGCTGAATCCGTCGACGGCCGTCCAGACGGTATCGCCCGAGATCTGCGCGGGGTAGGCGAAGAACAGGAAGGCGCGGCCGGCGAGAGCGGGGTTCAGGAAGTTCTTGCCCGTGCCGCCGAAGACTTCCTTGCCGATGACCACGCCGAAGGAAATGCCGAGCGCGACCTGCCACAGGGGAATGCTCGGTGGCAGGATCAGTGCGTAGAGCATCGATGTGACGAGAAAGCCTTCGTTGACTTCGTGGTTCCTGACCGCGGCGAAGAGCACTTCCCAGAAACCGCCGACGGCGAGGGTCACGACGTAGATCGGCAGGAAGTACATGAGCCCGTGCATGAAGTTGTCCCAGACACCGCCCGGGCTGTAGTCCACGAACAGAAGCCCGAGCACCGCGCCGCGCCAGCCGGGGGCAGACTCGACACCCATGTCGGCCATGGCGGTGTTGGCCTGGTAGCCGACGTTCCAGAGCCCGATCAGGATGCAGGGGATGGTGGCGAGCACGACATAGGTCATGACCCGCTTCAGGTCGATGGCGTCACGGACGTGGGGTGAGCCCCCGGTGACGTCGCCGGGCGTGTACAGAAAGGTGTCGACCATTTCGTACACGGCATAGAATTTCTCGAAACGACCACCCTTCGCAAACAGCGGATGGATGTCGTCGAGCCAGCGTCGTAGTCCGCTCATCAGCCTTCCTTTTCAATCTGTTCGAGATTGGCGCGCAGCGCCGGACCGAAGTCGTACTTGCCGTGGCACACGAAGGAGCACAGGGCGAGATCTTCTTCATCGAGTTCGAGACAACCGAGCTTCTGCGCGTTGTCGGTGTCGCGAACGAGCAGCGAGCGCAGCAGCTGCGTGGCGAGCATGTCGAGCGGCATCACGCGTTCGTAACTGCCGATCGGCACCATGGCTCGCGGGCTGCCGTGGGTCGAGGTGTGGAAGTCGTACTCGGCTTCCTTGCGCCTGAAACTCGAGAGGAACACGTTGAGCAGCGAGAATTTCCTGCCGCGTGGATCGACCCAGCCAAAGGGTTGACGTGAACGACCTTCGGCGATGATCGACACCTGAGTGTGGAAGCGGCCGAGATAGTTTGCCCAGTTGTTGGCACGGCGCCCCGAGAGTACCGAACCCGAAATGATGCGCACTTCCACATCGTCCTGGTATTCGCCTGCCACGAGATCGTCGATGCAGGCGCCAAGGCGCGTACGCAGCAGCCGCGGTTGGTTTACCACGGGACCACCGAGCGCCACCACGCGCTCGAGCCAGAGCGTGCCGGTCAGGAACAGCTTGCCGATGGCGATGACGTCCTGGTAACCGATGCTCCATACGGTGCGCTCGGCGCTGACCGGATCGAGAAAATGGATGTGGGTGCCGGCAAGGCCGGCGGGATGCGGACCATCGAAGCCGGTGAAGGACACCTGGCCGTCACTGTTGCCGTTGGCGCCGTCGGAGCCCCTGGCGTACTTGACGAGACCGTTGCCGTTGTTGCGGAGGGTGATGTCCTGCAGCTCGTTTTCGAGTTGGCCCGAGACGGAGTCGCCGTGGGCGTGGCAGACATGCACGGTGCCCGCCGTCAGGCGCGTCAGCAGGCGCACACCGGCGGCGAAGGCCTCGGGCTGCTCGGCGATGATCACAGCGGCGTCGGCGGCGAGCGGGTTCGAGTCCATGGCCGTGACGAAGATCGCTTCGGGCGTGCTGTCCGACTTCGGTATCTGGCTGTAGGGGCGGGAGCGGAACGCGGTCCACAGTCCGCTGCTGCAGAGCGCCTCCCGGAGTTCGTCGGCGGTGACCGCGCCGATGTCGTCCGCGCTTCGTGGCGAGACGATTTCCGGCGGCGATTCGTCATCGTCGAGTTCGATGACCACCGACTGCAGCACACGTCTGGCACCGCGGTTGATGGCACTGATGGTGCCACTGCCGGGTGCCGTGAACTGCACTGCCGGGTCGCGCTTGTGGTGGAAGAGGGTCTGGCCGATGCTGACCCTGTCGCCCTCGGCGATTGCCATTTTCGGTTTGAGGCCGAGGTAATCAAGGCCGATGACGGCAACGCTTCCTGTCTTGGGACCATCCTCGATGGTCTGTTTCGGGCTTCCTGCTATGGGAAGGTCAAGCCCGCGTGGAATCCTGATTGTGCTGGTCATGAAACAACCACCGCTTCACCTGTACCTGTCGCTTGTTACGGGAACTTTCTGAACTGTTCATGGTACCGGCAAGGCAAGTATGGACGCAAGCATGCGGCGGCTCTGTCAGGCCGTTTTGCGAGCGACCGAACGGTGTTTTCGACAGCTTGTGTGAACATGGATGCGAATGCGAATGAATACGCACCGGTTGATGGTGTCCGTGCCCGTGATGGTGGCTCAATCCTGTCGGATCGTTTCGGCCTTCTGCTCGCGCACGTGCCGGACAATCAGCGCGTGATAGAGCTCGCGAATGCGTCCTGTCACGATGTGTTCACCGTTCCCGATCGGTTTTCCGTCGATACTCGCCACGGGGGTCTGCGCACCGAAGGTGCCCGTCAGAAAGGCTTCGTCGGCGCTGATCGCATCCACCAGGGAATAGTTCCTTTCGAACACCGGAATACCGTTCGCCCGGCAGAGGTCGATGACCTTCTGGCGCGTCACGCCATTCATGCAATAGTCGCCGGTCGAGGTCCAGACATCGCCACGGCGTACGATGAAGAAGTTGCAGGCGTTGGTGGTGTTGACGAATCCGTGCGGGTCGAGCATCAGGGCTTCGTCGGCACCGGCCTGTTCGGCCTGCAGGCAGGCGATCACGCAGTTGAGTTTCGAGTGACTGTTGTATTTTGCGTCCTGACTCATCGGCAGACCGCGCACCTGCGGTACCGTGGCGAGCGTGATGCCGCGATCCTGCAGAGCATCGCGAGGTTTCGAATGCTCCATGATGATGACCAGCGTCGGCCCCGAGCGGCTCAGTGACGGATGCTGGAACGGCCGGGTCTTGATGCCGCGCGTCAGCATCAGACGGCAGTGCACGTCATTTTCCATGTGATTTGCTGCGCGTGTCCTTTCGAGCGCGTCGAAAATGCCTCGGCGATCCATGCCCACATCCAGTGAGACAGCCTTGCAGGCACCGAAGAAACGATCCATGTGTTCATCGAAGAAGGCCCATACGCCGTCGTGGAGGCGCATGCCTTCCCACATGCCGTCGCCCAGCATGAAACCGCTGTCGTAGACGGACACCTTCGCGTCTTCGCGTGGCACGAGTTCGCCGTTGATGTAGATCAGGATGTTGCGGTTGCGAGCGTCTTCCTCGGCATCGTGCGTGGTGAGTTCCGCTGATGCTTCCGGTCGTTTCTGGATCGTCATTGCCTTCACTCCACCTGGCGACCGGTCGATACTGTCGGCGCCGCGATTTGTGGCACGCGTCACGTTATGATGCGTGCAAGGTTGCTGGCCTGTTGCGAATTCGGACGTCGCCGATGTGGCTCGAATCCCGGCCCTGCGATCAACCGGAGTATGCACCAGGGCAGACTCCTGACGACGTGTCGATTTCTGTGACGGCAGGCGGATGAACATGACACCGGCAGGCGGTATTCACGACGAGCGCTTGCGTCTGCTCAATCGCCGTGGTGTGCGTGAGAACGGACAGTACGTTCTCTACTGGATGCAGCAGTCGCAGCGCGCGCATGGCAACCATGCGCTCGAGATGGCGATTCTCGAGGCCAATCGTCTCGGCAGGCCGCTGCTGGTCGCCTTCGGTCTGATGACGGACTGCCCCGAGGCCAGCGCGCGTCACTACGCCTTCATGCTCGAAGGTCTTGCCGAAGTGCAGCAGTCGCTGCAGGAGCGCGGCATCGCCTTCGTGATGCGTGCAGGTTCGCCCGACGAGGTCGCGATCGAACTCGCCCGCGAAGCCGCGGTCGTGGTCTGTGATCGTGGCTATCTGCGTCAGCAACGCCGCTGGCGCAGGCATCTTGCCAGGGCGGCGACGTGCCGCGTGATCGAGGTCGAGGGCGACGTGGTGGTGCCGCTGGCCGTAGCGAGCAACAAGGCCGAATATGCCGCGCGCACGATCCGCCCGAAAATCGAACGTCAGATCGACAACTTTCTGGTCCATCCCGAGGAGCAGCAGCTCGGCATCGATTCACGCGCTCTCGATGTGAGAGGCGATCTTGACCCTGCCGATCCCGAGGCCCTGCTCGCCAGCCTTGAACTGGATCGATCGGTCATGCCGGTCACGAACTGGCGTGGTGGCTTGTCGGAAGCGCGGCGCCGCCTCGCGGTCTTTGTCGATGAACGGCTCGCGGACTACGACGAGGGTCGCAGTGAACCGGCTGCCATGACGGTATCGATGCTTTCTCCCTACCTGCACTTCGGCCAGATTTCCCCGATCGAGGTGGCGCTGGCGGTGCGTCGCGAGAAGGCCGTCGGAGAGCGCCACCGGAAGACCTTTGTCGAAGAACTCGTCGTTCGCCGTGAGCTGTCCTGCAACTTCGTGTACCACCACCCGCACTACGACAGCTATCGGGGCTTGCCGCAGTGGGCGCGCGCTACCCTGGACAGGCATCGCGGCGATGCACGCGAGCACCGCTACACGCGCCGGGAACTCGAGGCGGCTGCCACACATGATCGCTACTGGAACGCCGCCATGCGCGACATGAAGGCCACGGGCTACCTCCACAACACGCTGCGCATGTACTGGGGCAAGCAGATCATCAAGTGGTGCAACACGCCCGAGTACGCGTGGCAGACGGCCATCCATCTCAACAACCGGTATTTCCTTGACGGGCGCGACCCGAATTCCTGGACCGGCATCTCGTGGCTGTTCGGTCTGCACGACCGGCCCTGGCAGGAGCGTGAAGTACTCGGCACCGTGCGCACCATGACATCCGGTGGGCTGGATCGGAAATACGACATGCAGGCCTACCTGGACTACGTGGATGGACTCGATCAATGAGCATCCGCAGTTGTGATCCGGTCCCGTGGTGAAAGCCGGTATGAAGTCAGTGCGGAGCCGCTGTGACAAGGACGCTGCAGGCCGGTTCAGCCGATGGTGCCCGACGAGGCCAACTCGTCACCCGCGGTGAAGCGGAAATCGAGTCGCCGGGTGTCGGCGCGGAAACTCAGCGACAGGAGGACGCTGTTGCCCGGCCTGATCACGCGGTTGAACTTCATGCGATTGACATCGAAGCTCGCGGGTTGCACCCCCCAGAGTTCCTCGGCAAGGCGCGTGGCCATGTGTACCTGACTGACGCCGGGGAGAATCGGGTTTCCCGGAAAGTGACCATCGAACCAGGGCAGATCTGCCGCGGCCGTGAAACGCAGCTCTGCACGAAAGGGCGACACGATCGTGATGGCCGCACCGAGGCGCTCGATGAGACGAGGTTCCTCGAACACGCGCGCCAGCGCCTGGCGGTCTCGCTTGCCTTGTGAACTCACCGGCACGTGGCCGAGAAAGCGCCAGCGGCGTGGGCGCTCGATGGGTTCGATGGCGTTGCCGATGTCCCGCATGAGCTTTCGGGCCAGGCGAAAGGCACCGCTGTCGGCAAGCGTGAGCTGGCCTGCCTCGTGCAGCTCGACAATGGCGCCAAGCCGTTCCCGTGCGCCATTCCGCGTGACGAGCACGGCCGCATCGCGCACTTCGGGCAGGGCCTTGAGGCTGGCTTCCACGCGTGCGAGCGATACCCGCTTGCCCTCGAGCTTGACGATGTCGTCCAGACGGCCCGTCAGGCGAAAGCGTCCATCGGATTCGAAGTCGACGCCATCGCCCATGGCGAAGAAGCCGCTGTCGGGAACATAGGGTGAGTCGACGAGCAGCGCACCGTCGTCGCCCCTGGCGACGCTCACGGTATCGAGTGCCGTCCACGGGTCGTCCTGCTGCCGTCGCTGTCGCCAGGCAACGCCGCCGGTTTCGGTGCTGCCGAGAATCTCCATCGGCGGGCTGCCCAGTACCGCATGGGCACGCGTGATGTCTTCGAAGGCCAGCGGTCCGCCGGATGACAGAACCAGCGCCGGTGGAAGCGGCCAGGGATCCTCTGCCAGCAGCCGGCTGAGGTGCGCCGGACCCGAAACGAGGAGCGTGCGATGGCCGAGCTGCTCGCGAATGCCGTCCCAGCTCAGCGTCGCCCGCTCGCGCGCGGCGATGCCCGTCAGCAGTGGCATGGCGAAGCGAAACAGGAAGCCGTAGATGTGCTGGTGGCTGACGGTGCCGAGCACGCTGTCGATGTCGCCCTTGAGGCGTGCTGCCCAGTAGCGTGATTCTTCCTCGAAACAGGCGAAGGGTTTGGCGACGAGTTTCGGTGTGCCGGTGGAGCCCGAGGTGTAGAAACCGACGACGGGCACCTGCCGTTCAGTGCCGGCGAAGAAGCCCTCGGGGGCATCGCTGATGCCTGCCGGCAAGGTGGCCATGATGGTGTTCACGTCGGTGACATGCCCGAAATCGCCGAAGTCACCGGCACAGTGCCGGGGAGAGGCGCCGATCGATGCGCAGTAGCGCTCCCCGGTCTGCGGCAGCATCATGAGCGGTCGGCCGAGATGGCTTGCGGCAAGGAGCGCGACGGCCGTGCCCGAGAGGGTTCGCGAGTAGTGGTAGACAGCTTCGCTGTCTGCCGGCGAGGCAGGTATTGAACTGTCACCAATGGATGCCGGAATCTCACCGGGCGCACGGGCCTCGTCCGGCAATTCTGCTTCGAGCACGTCGGCAAGTGCCGCTGCCGCGGCGCGAACACGGCCTGCAGTGACCGTGACGTCATCCTGACGAAAGAGCACGCGATCGGTTGGTGCCGTGATGAGGCTGGCAAGAATCGATGCAGCGAGGTCGGCTTCGGCGACAGCAGCGGTCATTTTCCGGTTTTCATGGCCTGGAAAGGCGCCGCACGAGGAATTCGCCGGCGAAGAGCAATCCCATGAGAAGGTAGCTGATCAGCCCGTTGTAGAGCGACCAGGTTTCGATCGAGGTGAAGTACACCGTGTAGCAGGATATCAGCAGATTGAGGGCGAGAAAGACGCACCACACCATCGTGACCTTCCTCGTGTAACGTATGCCGTCAGGCGACAGTTCGGGTTCGACGATGCGGGCGAAGCGCTCGATCATGCTCGGCGGATGCAGCAGCGAATGCGTGAACACCGCGAGCATCGTCGCCGTCATCAGCACCGGGTAGAGACGCATGCCGAGTTCCGGATCGAGGAAGGACAGCAGCAGGATGCCACCGGCGGCAGCGAGTGCGGCCCGGATCATCGGCAAGGGGGTGGCGGCCCGCGCGGACACGAGTCGCAGCAGCAGCAACGCGACGATGAGCAGCGAGATCACGGCGGGGGAGAGGTGCTTCAGCGCCGGTGGAACCAGCAGCGGGTAGATGGCGAGAAGGAGTGTTGCGCCGCGCGAGAGCACTGGATCATACCGTGGTGACCACACGGCGGAACGTGGGCGGTGGTCGCTTCTGCGAGACGTTTTCAGGAAGCAAGCCGCGCCATCAGATCGACGAGGTCGTCGATGGTTCTGATGTTGACGAACTGCTCGGCCGACACCTTCCTGCCGGTACGCTCCTGCATGCGCACCATCATGTCGACGCCGTCGATGCTGTCGAGATCGAGGTCATCGACGAGCTGTGCATCGAGGGTGATGCTCTCCGGTTCGATCTCGAAGTGCTTGACGAGGTCGTCGCGGATGATGTCGAGGGCTTCTTCCCGGGTCATGCGGGTTGCCGCTCCCCACCATGTTCGGCGATCAGGCGGGCTATGGACCTGATGTTCCGGAAGTGTTCGGGCAGTTTCTCGTCGCGCGAGTCGATCCTGACGCCGTAGTGTTTCTGCAGCGCAACACCGATTTCGAGCGCATCGATCGAATCGAGGCCAAGGCCGTTGTCGTCGAAGAGGGCCTCTTCGGGCGCGATGTCATCGGCGGCGATGTCTTCGAGGTTGATGGCCTCGACGATCATGTGGCGGATTTCGGATTCGAGTTCTGTGGCTGTGTCGCTCACGCTTGCTTGACTCCTTCGAGCTCGGTTTGAATGATGCGCTGTACATTTCGCGTCAGCGAACGGGCCGTGATCGATCCCTGCTCGATGGCCGCTGCATCCGGTTTGATGGGGTCGAGTACGCGGATTTTCCAGTGCGAGCGTGTTGGCGGCACCGCGTACCAGGGTTCTCCCTTTCTCAGAAAGGGTGGGTCGACCGTGATGGTCAGGGGAAGTATATCGGCACCCGAAGCAAGTGCGACATGGGCGAAGCCTCGCTGGTAACTCGAGCGGTCTTCCGCCGGACGGCGCGAGCCCTGCGGGAAGATGCACAGGTTCGAGCCCTCCCGGAGTGCGTCGGTGCAGCTGTCGATCAGTCGTTCGGGGTCGGCGTGGTTCGGGATGAAATCGCAAGCACGGGCGGTCGCTGCCATGAAGGGGTTCTGCCACACGCCTTTCTTGACCACGGCACGCGTGTGACGCATGTGCCCCATGATCAGTACCACGTCGATGAGCGAGGGGTGATTGGCGACAACCAGGGTACCGTGCAGGTTGCGGAGCGTGCTGATGTCGTCGATCTCGAAACTGATCGCGCCGAGCCACTGCATGATGTGCGAAAAAAGCCACAGCATGCGGTGCATGCCGGCCTGGGCAAGCTCTGAGCGCCGCCTCCTGTTGCGCACGCAGAGCAGGAGCAAGGGGAACCAGGTCAGCGCCAGCAGCACGCCGCCCAGACCGAAGAGTGCGAAGGAGAGCCCCGTGGCAAACAATCGCCAGATGCGTTCGGGGTTCATCCGGAACGACGTGTCGGCCTTTCCTGCCCGATCGGCGACGTCTGCGGGGCCGTCGATGAGTGTGTGAACGTCGACGTCTTCCCTGCGGCTGCCGATCTTCTCGTGGCTGTCGATGTGACCGTTCATGCGAGAGCGTCCGCGTCGACCAGTCCGCGTGCGGCGGCATGGTCAAGCAACTGTTCGAGCCTCATGTCCGCGAAACCGGATGCGGGCAGGGCGGGTTCGTCGGCCCCGGCGAGGCGCAGCAGACAGGCAACGTGCATGCTGGTGCCTGCCGGGTCGAAGTGTGCGTATTCGCCGTTGAGCGCGCAGTGCGAATACACCAGCGCGACTTCGGGCTTGCCGTCGAGCAGGAGGCCAAGGCATTCCTCAAGCGCCGCAGACAGCGTCGATTCGCCCGCGGCAATGGCCACGTGATCGCCCCGATTGCCGAACAGCAGACTCGTCAGCCCGATCGGCGCGTTGTGCACCGACATCGAGAAGCGGGTGGGCGAGAGGATCTCGCCATCGATGAGCGACTTCAGCAGCGCAAGCGTGGCGGTCATGCTGCCGTAGCGCGAGGCGAACACCATGGGGACGTTGCCGGTATCGAGGCCAAGGCCGATGACCGCGGCCACGATGCCGCGTTCGTCGGTGCCGAGGCGCCTGAGCTTGCGGTGCGGCAGCTCATCCGCGACCGGCAGGCTGCCGAGCGATCGCTGCCGGCCGTCCGCACGGCCCGGTACGACGAGGCCCGAAAGGCGCACGAGCGCAACTGCCGCATTCCCGTGAGAAGCGGTATGGGTAGTGGCATCGGATTGTCGGGCGACCTGGACTTCCATCGTAGGGCTGGAATCGGACAAACAGCGCAGTTTACTATGTTAAACGTACGCGGTCTCGATACCAGCGCAGCGGCATGCGGACGGGCATCTGCAGCGCAAGCCGCGTATGCATGAGTGTAATGCGCACGTTGTCACGAAACATGCGGAAGTTCGAGACGTTCTCGCTCGGGTAGGTGACGCCCACGGGGTGCTCGACGACATCGAGTCCCTGCCAGTAGAGCCGCACGATGATATCGGTGTCGAAATCCATGCGCGCACCGATCGGAGAATGCAGGATGAGTTCGGTGGTGGTCGCGAGCGGATACACGCGAAAGCCGCACATCGAGTCGCTGATGGCATTGCCCAGCGTGTGGATCCGCACCCAGAAGTGGGTCAGTTCGCGCCCGGCCTTGCGTATCGCCGGAATGGTGTCGTCGTATTGCGGGATGCCGGAGATCACGGCCGCGGGGTGTTCGCGCGACAGTGCGGCGAGCGCTGCAATCGATTCGAGATCGTGCTGGCCATCGGCATCGATCTGCAGTGCGTGCGTCCAGCCCCTGTCGAAGGCCCGCAGCATGCCGTCGGTGACGGCCTTGCCCTTGCCGCCGTTGGTCTCGCGGTGCAGCACCTCGACGTTCGCGTGCCGCCCGCCGAGTTCGGCGATGGTCCGGCGGAGTGCGGGCGTGTTGCCGTCATCGACGATCAGTACCGGGCGGCTGGCCACGGCACGGTGCGCGAGAATCTCCGGCAGGGCCCTTACCTGGCGATAGCTCGGGATGATGATGCCGAGGACATGGTCTGGTGTGTCGATAGCCATCCCGCCGAATCGCTCATCCGGCGTAGTTTTCGAAAACCAGCGAGGTATTGATGCCCCCGAAGGCGAAGTTGTTGCACGCAAAGGCTGCCTGCGACACCGTGCGGCTGCTGCCGGCGACATAGTCGAGCTCTGCACAGGCAGGATCGATGTCGACGAGATTGGCCGTGGCCGGGATGCACCCTTCCCTGAGCATCTCGATGCCGAGCCAGGTCTCGATCGCGGCGCAGGCGCCAAGGGTGTGCCCGAAATGCCCCTTGAGCGAATGAAATGGCACCCTGCCACCGTACACGGCATGGCTGGCATGGCTTTCCTCGGTGTCGCCCTGTGGCGTCGCCGTGCCATGCGCCGATATGAAGGACAGCGCCGAGGCGTCCAGTCCGGACTTCTCCAGTGCCTCGCGCATGACGCGCTCCTGGGTCACGCGGTTCGGTTGCGAGATGTGGTTGCCATCACAATTGGTGGCATAACCTGTTATTTCAACCAGTGGTGTTGCACCTCTCGCGAGTGCATGATCGAGGTCTTCGAGGATGAGCATGCCGGCCGCTTCGCCGATCACGAGTCCGTCGCGTGCAGCATCGAAGGGGCGCACGGCGCGTTCCGGGTGCTCGCGCTCCGACGAGGTGGCATAGAGGCGGTCGAATACCATCGTCATGGTCACGCAGAATTCATCGGCGCCACCCGCAAGCATCACGTCCTGTTCGCCATGCCTGATGGCCTCGTAGGCGTAGCCGATGCCCTGCGAGCCCGAAGTGCAGGCCGACGAGGTGGTGTACACGCGCCCCTGCAGACCGAAATGAATGGCGAGGTTCACGGGCCCCGTGTGGCTCATCATGCGGATGTAGCTCGTTGCATCGACGCGGCCGGATTTTCCCGTTTCCACGAAGTGCACGAAGTCGTGGCAGGGCGGGGTGGAGCCGAAGGACGAGCCGGCGGCAACACCGGCTCGGCCGGAACTCAGCACCGGGTCATCGGTGAGTCCGGCGATGGCGAGCGCGCGTTCGGCCGCATCGACGAACAGCACTGCCACGCGCCCCATCGAGCGGGATTGCTTTCTCGGATAGCGTTTCTCGTGCCGGAAGCCGTCGGCGGGGCCGCCGAGCCGAGCCGAGAGGTTGTCCATCCAGTCCCACTCGTGCATGTAGCGGATGCCGGTCCTGCCGGCGTGCAGCGCCGGGCCGATCTCGTCCCAGGTGCTGCCGAGCGAGGTGGTGCCGGCGGCGGCGGTGATGACGACGCGGCGCGTCACGCCAGCCCTCCGTTCACGCCGATGACCTGACGCGTGATGTAGGCGGCGGGATCACTGAACAGGAAGGCCACGGTGGCGGCGACTTCTTCGGGCATGCCGACGCGGCCCATCGGGATGGCCTGGAGAACCTCCGGGCGCAGGTCTTCGGCGAGGCGAGTGCCGATCAGTCCGGGTGCCACGGCGTTGACCGTGATCCTGCGGCTGGCGAGTTCCATGGCGAGTGCCTTCACCGCACCGTTGAGTCCGGCCTTGGCGGCCGAGTAGTTGACCTGCCCGCGGTTGCCCATGACACCGGACACGGAGGAGATGGCGATGATGCGTCCACCCTTGCGGGCGCGGATCATGGGCAGCAGGAGCGGATGCACCACGTTGTAGAAGCCGTCGAGACTGGTGCGGGTGACGTCGCGCCAGTCGTCGGGTTCGATGGCGGCGAAGGTGTTGTCGCGCGTGATGCCCGCGTTCGACACCACGCCCCAGTAGGCGCCACCTGATTCGAGTTCGGCCTTCAGTACCGCGCTGGCCGCATCCGTGTCGCGCACGTCGAAGCTGACGATGTTGCCCGTGCCGCCGTCGGCACGAATGGCATCGAGGGTGTCTTCGGCGCCGGCCCTGTCGCTGTTGCAGTGCACGGTCATGTCGAAACCCGCGCGCCCGAGCCACCGGGATATCTCGCGGCCGATACCCTTGGAAGCGCCGCTGACGAACACGCGACGGCGTGGCTCTGCGGCAGTATCGTGGGTGTCGCTGGCGGCGTTCATGGCTCGTTTCGTGTCTGCAGCGTGGATGGGTCGTCGGGTCGGAACACGTTGATGGTACCGCTTGCCACGACATCACCTTGTGAATCTTCGAGAACGCAGTCGAAGCAGCGCATCTCGCCCTCGGCGATCACGGCGGTGGCCTCGATCACGTAGACCTCGCCAGCCGGAAGCCAGTCGCGCGCGCAGCGGTAACGGCGGCAGCCGAGGAGCAGTCCGATGACCGGTGGCTCACCACTGTGCGCACGCATCAGGGAATCGTGCGCCGAGATCGTCTGTGCCATGAGTTCGAAGCCGACGTAACCCGGCAGGCCACGGCCGGCGACGTGAAAGGGATTGTGCTCGCGCACGGTGAGTTCACTGCGGATGCGCGCGGGCTCGACCTCGAGGATGACATCGATCAGCCGCATGGTGCTGTCGTGCGGAATCCACGGTGCGGCGGCGCCCGGTATGCCGTCGATGGCCTTCATGAAGTCACGCGCCTCACGAGCAGGGCGGCGTTGCTGCCACCGAAGGCGTAGTTCGCGCACATCGTGACGTTGATCGGTGAGGCCGCCCGCATCGACGGTGTCGTGAGTGCCAGCGCTGGCAGTGATTCATCGTAGTGACCATCGAACACATGCGGTGGATAGATGCCCTCGCGCATGGCGATGAGGTTGAAGGCGAGTTGCAGCGCACCCGCGGCACCAAGGGTGTGTCCGGTCATGCCCTTGGTGGACGCAAGTGGCGTGGCGGCTCCGAACAGGCGTTTCATGAGGGCTGCTTCGGTGGCGTCGTTCATGGGCGTGGCCGTGCCATGCAGGTGCACGAAATCCACGTCGTGCGGTTCACAGCCGGCACCGTCCAGCGCCTCGCGCAGCGCGCGTTCGGCCTGCTCGCCGGAAGGGAGAGGCGAAGACATGTGGTAGGCGTCGGTCGTCGCACCCCAGCCTGCCAGTTCGAACTCGGCAGGCTCGGCAGAGAGCAGAAACAGCCCGCCCCCCTCGCCGATGTTGATGCCGCTGCGGTTGGCGCTGAAGGGCAGGCAGGCGGTTTCCGCGACGAGATCCAGGGCATCGAATCCGTTCACGGTAAGGTCGGCAATGGCGTCGGCCCCACCCGATATCGCGGTATCGACGCGACCGTGCGCGATGAGCCGTGCCGCGCTGATCAGTGCCCGTGTGGACGAGGTGCAGGCGGTGGAGACGGTGTAGACGGGGCCTTTCGCTCCCAGTCGTCTTGCAGTACGGATGGCCGGATCGCCGAGTTCCTGAATGGAAAAGTCGTAGTCATCGTTCCATGTGCCGGTGTCGAGACGTTCGCCGAGAGCCTGCTGGCCTTCCTGGATACCGGTGGTACTGGTGCCGATGATGACGGCAAGGCGCTTGCGGTCACCTTTCAGGAAGGCATCGAGCGTCGATGAGCGGTCGAGTTCCTCGACAAGGTAGGCGAGGATCGCCTCGGTGCGCGAGCGATGGTCGCCGGTGTCGAAATCGGGAAGGCCTGCCACCAGCGTCTGCCTGCCGTCGACGAGTGTGAAGGGTATGTCAGGCTTCGGTGGCTTGCTGCTGCCGAGCGCCGTGAGTGTCGCTTCCCGGGTCAGGCCGAGACGCGAGGCCACGGCAAAGTCATGTAGATAAACCTTTCGCATTGTTGTTACCGACGGTGGATCGACAGCTCGTAGCTGCGCTCGAGATGACGGAAACGCACCCGCTCGCGATTTCTGTCGTCGCGGTCCCGGTAGTTGATGACGACGAGCGGCTCGGTGCCTGCGAGTATCTCGCGCAGCCCATCACGCTCGCGCAGTTCGAGGCCTTCGGGCAACGCACGCTCGAGCGCCTCGGTACTGGCCATCACGAGGTAGATGTCACCCAGAACGGCGCGCCCCGAGACGGCATCGGGCGCGAGCGCGTGGCGGGTTTCGCTGACCTTGCCGTCGTGCCAGGTCACGTCGATGATGCGTGGGCCGCTGCTGCTCAGCAGTGTCACGGCGAGTTCGCGGGCGCTGCCGCGGAGTTTCGCCACGAGGACGGCACTGCGCTCGCCGAACTGCGCGACGATGGTCTGGGTTTCATCGATCGGATCGGTGAATCCGGGTTCGACGGGGAGCTGCCAGTCGTGGCCTCGGGCGAGGCTCAGACGACGGCTGGCCGCCTGTGCGTCGAGCCCATCGGGTGCTGTTCCTGCACGATCGGCCGACGGTTGCCCTGCCGAACCATCGGCCGAGACAGGTGGCGCCTTGCCGGTGGCGGGCGACCCTGCTGCAGTGTTGCCGCCCGGCAGCACGTCCCGATCTGCCTTTGGCGCGGGGTTCTGACAGGCAGCAAGGTACAGCGCGGCAACGAGGACTGGCGCGGCGGCAAGGACCGATGCCGCGGCAATACGGCGCTCAGGCAACGGCCAGAGCGTCCATGAGGTCGAAGAATCGCTTCGGGTTCCTGACGATGGGATTCTGCCTGTCCCAGGCGTAGCCCGCGAGTACCGAAATGAAATGCCGGGTGATGTCCTCATTGCGGTCTGCGGACAGGATGAGTTTCTGAAGCAGTCCGTCGTACCATGCATTCACGAAGCAGCGGAAGGTTTCGACACCGAGCATGAGTTCTTCGTCGTACTCGACGTGCCAGTCGACGGTGTCGCCAGCGAGCTGTCGGTCGACAAGCGGTGCGGCAAGCGAGGCGGATTTCATGGCGATGGTCACGCCCGAGGAGAACACGGGGTCGAGGAACTCGGCGGCGTTGCCGAGAAGCGCAAAGCGCTGGCCGTGCAACTGGCTGACGTTGCAGGAATAGCCACGGTTCTCGCCCACTTCACGCTCGAGCGTTGCCTCAGCGAGCCATTCGCCGGCGAGCCCTGCACTCCCGAGCCAGTGATGGAAGCGGGCTTCGGGGGTTTCGCCCGTGGCGGCGATCTCTTCGTCGGGGCCGACGATACCCACCGAGAAGAGGTCGTCACCGAGCGGGATCAGCCACAGCCACACCTGATCGTGATCCGGATGCACGGTGATGAGAATCTTCTTCATGTCGAAACGCGGATCGTCGATCGGCTTGCGCACGTGCGTGAAGACGGCGCGACGTGGCGGCTGATCGGAGGGGCGGTCGAGATCGAGCAGCCGTGGCAGCACGCGCCCGTAACCCGAGGCATCCAGCACGAAGCGCGCGGCAAGGCTGCTCCCGGTTTCGCCCTTGTGGTTCGCGAACGTGAGCGTGACGCCGTCGTTGTTCTCGGCGTAGGCCGTGACGCTGATGCCGTAGTGGATGTCCGCACCGGCTTTCGCGGCACCATCGGCCAGCACCTTGTCGAAGGCGGCACGCGGTACCTGGTAGACATCGGATGGCCCTGCGGTCGACTTGTTGCTGAAATCGAAGGGTACGAGCCGATCGCCGATCGAGAAACAGGCACCGTTCTTCTGCTGAAAGCCGGCCGCGGCCACATCATCGTGAAGACGCGCTTCTTCCATGAGCCCGATGGACTGTGCCAGGAGGCTCTCGCCGATCGAGAAACGCGGGAAATGCTGCCGTTCGATGATCGTGACGGAACGCCCGAGTTTACGGAGCCTGGCCGCGGCGACGGCACCCGCAGGGCCTGCGCCGATGATGGCGACATCGACTGGTGGCAGGTTACCGCTTACCGAAGCTGTCTCGTGGTTGTCGGGCCTGGTTGCGTCGAGATCGGATCGCGCAACGGCATCGTCGAGAGTCATTGGAACTCCGTGATTTTCCTGTCTTCGGAATGAAAACGAATGCACAGCGAAAAAATAACACAGTCCACCTTGCCGAGCACTACGCCGGCCGCGGGTCACTGGCGCCATGACGATGACCGCTCGGCGAGTCCGGCCACCCGGTCGGTCAGTCAGGCCGGGTGAGATTCCGGCGCAGGCCAGCGGAGGATGGAGACCTCGCATTCGGAATGAAGGCGAAGGCGTAGACAAAGGCGCAGATCACGCCACAGGCTACCGTTGCCCCGAAACTGCGGATCGGAAAGGTACTGCTCAGCATCAGAAGCCCCATCGACAGAAGGCTGGTGGTGGCACCGAGCAGTATCGACAGAGCGGTCCAGTTCTCGTCGCTGTCTTCCCGGTTCCAGAGGAAAATGGCATAGTCGACACCGATCCCGAACAGCACGAGTGCCGCGGCGTAGGCGAAGAAGGACAGGGGGATGCCCGCAAGCGCCGGCAGCACGAGACCGCTGAACATCGCCAGTGCCGGACACAGGGCGATCAGTACGGCCGCGGTCTGTCGATAGCGCAGGAAGACGACGACGCAGGCGACCAGCACCGCAATGAGGGGTGGCCAGAGGGCCAGTTCGCGGTAGGTCTTGAAGGCACGCGTGAACGTGGCAGCAAGGTCCACCATGTCGGCACCGGGCGTCGTGATCTCGAGATGCGTCGGCGGTGGCGAAAGCTGGGCAAGGAGGTAGTGCTGACCACTGCTGCTGGTGTAGTGCAGTGCATCGAGCCATTGCGGCCGGCCGGCCTCCGGTTCGTCTGTCGAACTGGTTGCGCTGATCGCGCCGTCCGGGCTGTCCGTTCTGCCCGAACTGCCCGAACTGCCCGAACTGCCATCGGACGAACGCGATGCGAGGCCCAGTCGTGTCGTCAGCTCCTTACCGTAGCGGGAGAACAGCCGCGATTCGAGAACTGCACGATTGGCGCTGCGCCGCTCGAGCGAGGGATCGAAACGGGTGTAGGCCATCTGCACGTCGATGTCGTCGGGCAGTTCGGCAAGCGCGGCCTCTTCGGTGAGGCGCGCGGCTTCGAGTGTGCTGCCCTGCGAGATCAGCACGGCACGGTTGCCATCACCACTGAGTTGCTCCGCAATGGCGTCTTCTTCCCCGAGCAGGGTCGTGCTCAGTGGCTGGAAGGCGCGTACATCGTCAAGGTTGGTGTGAATGGCCGCACCCACGGCGCTCGCCGCGAGAAGACCTGCGCTCAGCAGACGAAACAGGCCCTGCTGTCGGGTCACGGCATCGACGCGCCGGCACAGCGTGCGCCAGCGGGCGGTGGCACGTGCCCTGTCGGCAGGTGGCCGGTCGAGTGGAATCAGGAAGTACGACACCATGAACCAGGCGGTGGCGATTGCCGCGGCCGAAAACACGGCCAGCTGGTTGAAGAGATCGGTGCGCAGCAACAGGAGTGAGACGAAACCGGCGCAGGTCGTCAGCATGGACATGCGCAGCGGCGAACGAATGAGCGCAAGGCTGGCCTCGCGCGATGGCCAGGCCGTGTCGGCCCGCGCCGACAAGGCGTGAATGGCGTAATCGGCGGCAAGTCCGATCAGCATCGTTGCAAACACGAGTACCAGCACATGAATCTCGGAAAACACGAGCAGTGACACGGCAAGGCCGCTCGCGAGTGAACCGCCGACGAGCGCGGTCACGAGCAGCACGCTCGAGAAGCGCCTGAATGTCACGCTCAGCAGGAAGATGATGCCGAGAAGGCCCGTGCCGCCGACGAAGAGCATCTCGCGGCGTGCCTCGCTGGCTGCGTACGCGGCGTGAAAGACCGTGCCCGCGCGCAGTACCCGGATGCCCTCGTTGGCGAGTTCGGCTTCCGCCGCGTTCACGATGGCAACGATGCGATCCTGTACTTCGACGCGAAAGGCGGGCTGGGTGAGTCGCCCGGTAACGAGGCCGGCCGCATTGGTACCACTGGTCAGGCACTCGGCGAGGCGGAAGGTCAGCAGGAAAGGATCTTCGTGGAGCAGATCGCCGGATACGGGCGCTCCGACACCGTAGATGCGCGCCAGCGCCGTGCGATAGGTCGTCTTCGCGACTTCGGCGTCGAAGGCAGCGGCACTCCGCTCGCAGAGGAGTTCCTCGCGGTTGGCGAACAGCCACTGGCCACTCGCTTCACTGTCGCTTCTGTCGTCCTCGTAGAGGCCGCTCCGTTCGAGCGCGGCCACCAGCGAGGCACGAGCGGATGCCAGCTTCGGTCGATCGACCTCCCCCGTCAGCATCAGAACCAGTCGGTCGGCGACAAGCGCACTCGCCACGCGCAGCGCGTCGTTGTCGTGTTGCAGACGCTCTTCGGTGGGCAGGATACTGGCGATGTCGGTGTCGAACAGCGAGTGGTCGCGGGCATTGAGCGCGATGATGACGATGCAGATGCTCAACCACGCACCGAACAACGCCAGTGCGGCGCGCCCGTTCATTGGCTCAGTCCTCGAACTCGATCAGGAGTCTGTCGCCACCTGCCTGTTCGACACGAATCTCGAGCAGGCGCTCGCAGTGCCGCAGTTCGATGCGTTCGGGTTGCACCGACGCGCTGCTCGTGTCTTCGCGAGGGGTCAGCGTGATGCGCCAGTGGCCCTTGTCGGTGCGCTCTCGGGACAGCGTGTAGAACCGGTCGAGCGAGCGTGTGTCGCCCCGCAGCAGTGCTTCGATGCCGGCGCGGCCGAGGAGTGCGTTGCCGCTGGCGCCGAGGTCCGGGAGCGGCTCGGGTTCACCGCCGTCGATGGACTGGAAGTTGCCGTTCTTGCCGAGGATGATCGCGACTTCGATCGGGTCGAATACGCGCCAGACGATTTCCCTGTCGTTGAGTTCGAGTACGCCGTGCGAGACAAGCGCTTCGTCGAAGTCCGCGAGGAAGCGGCTCTGCACAAAGCGCTGACGCGAGGGTACGACGAGACCGTCCTCGGCGCGCGGGCACACGCTTTCTGCGGTGCTTGTCGCGGATGCGCGGGCTGCGGTTTCGCCATCGGGCTCGTCTCCGATTTCACTCCCGACTTCACTCTTGCCTGCGTCAGGACTGCGGCCTGGCTCGCTGTTGCCAATGTCTCGGTCATCGGCAAATGCGGGCGGCATCGCCATCGCGAACATCGTCAGAAGGAGCGGCAACACTCCCGGTACGGAGCGATGCGGGGCTTTCGGAAATGGCAGTTGCAGATTCACAGGTACGGCTTCAGCTTGTCACGAAACACGGCCGGAGTTTCCCACAGGAGTTCTTCCTCATGCACGGCGACGGCGGCCTGAATCGTATAGCCGGAGCAGATCTTCTTGCCGCTTTCCTTGTCGGTGATGAGGAAGTTGATCTTCATGCGGTGTTCCCACTCGACGAGATGCGCCTTGACGACGATGCGCTGGCGAAACCTCACCGGGCGTGCATAGCGCAGCTTCATCTCCACCACGGGCCAGCCGTAACCCGAGGCTTTCATGGCGTCGTAGCTGTAGTCGATCCTGTCGAGCAGGGCCACGCGCGCGAGCTCGAAAAAACGCGCGTAGTTACCATGCCAGACGATGTTCATCGGGTCGAGGTCGTGGAATTGCGCTTCGGTTTCGACGCTTGCCTCGAGGCGTGTGCTCATTCGCTTGCCGGCTCTTGCAGGGTGGCGGCTTCGTGCCAGAAATCGTAGAAGTTGAACCAGGCCATCGGTGCTTCCGCGAGTACCGCCTCGAGTGCCTGCGCGTAGTCATCAAGGAAGACACGAATGGCCGCTTCGCGTTTCCCCCGTGGCAACTCCAGACGTTCGCGCAGTGTACTGAAGTGAAGACGGAAACACGGGGAACCGCTCTGTCGGGTGCAGGCGAGAAAGTGCACCGGGCACTTCAGCGCGGCGGCCAGTATCGCCGGCCCTGTCGGGAAAGGTGCCTTGCTGCCGAGAAAGTCGATCGGCATGCCCTCGCCGGGCGCGGCGCCGGGACGCAGGCGATCGGCCGCCATTACCACCCATTCGCCTCGGGCAATGGTTTCGGAGAGTGTCATGGCAGTGCCGATGTTGATTTCGCCCACCTGCAGTACACGCACATCGTGCTCGGGAGAGAAATGGGCCATGACGCGGTTGAACTGTTCCGCGTGCGCGGTGTGCATCAGCACGGTAACCGCGAAGCGCTTGCTGACCGTGGCCACGGCACGAAGAAGCTCGGGGTTGCCGACGTGGCTCGTGAGCACGATGCCACCCTTGCCGTTGAACTTGGCATTGTAGAAGGATGCGTCGTCAGCCCCCTCGATGTCGGTGCTCGTGAATTCCCCGCTCCAGGCACCGATGCGATCGAGGATCGAGCCGGTGAACACCATGAAATGGCGGAACACGGTGAAGGCCGAAGGTTTCCTGTCCAGCAGCCCCTGTTGCCAGGCACGTTCGAGGTAGCGGCGCGAGGCCTCGCGCTGGCTGCGACCGGTCAGCAGAAAGAAGAGGACGGCCGGCGCAATGAGTGCCAGCGTGAGGCGCCGCCCGAGCAGTCTGTAGAGACGCACGGCCAGCACGAGCCAGAAAGAAGAACCGCGCTCCTGCTGGCCGGACCAGTTGCTGTTGACCTCCTTGGTGCCCATGGCCACATGTTAGCCGTGGACAACACGCTCTGCAGCCGTATCCCTGCGCGTGATCGCAGGACTGCCATGGCTTGACGTGCGCATCGCCGCAGAGGCGGCGCGCCGTCTCGCGAGCGACGGTGACACCGGGCGAGAGCCAGGCTTCATGACCGGCTTCGGCAGTGTGACCGTGTTCGCAGGAACGGGCACTTTGCGGTTCACGTGAACCGTTTTTCGGCTCGGAAGCGTGAACGGCATCACAGAAATCGGCCTTTGACGGTTCACGTGAACCGTTTTCGTGGGAATCGTTTTCCTTGGCGTGGCGCTGTGGAGCTTCCAGTCATGGGTGCGATCGAAGGCAGCGAGAGCCATCTGGAAGCCGTGAAAATGTTGGCCGATATTGGCGGTGTGATGGCGAAGGGTGGTGGCGAGGCCGTCGATGACGCTTTGAGTTGCGTCGTCGGTGGAGTGATGTGGAACGGCGATTTCGGTAGATCCGGCAGGCTTGCGGTGGAGCTTCATCGCTTGTAGGGGATCGCGTCTTTTCGCGTCAATTGTCTGGTTTCCCAGCGTCATCCACCCTCACGCCACGTGCTACTCGACCACGATCGGCTCGCGTTTGCCATGATAGCTCGCGCGAATCGCGAATATGAAACGTCGTCCGCTCTCACCGATGAAAATGCAATCCGCGAAATCAAAGTGTGTGAGTGCCGATAGTGACACTTCGTTTCCTCGGAACAGCACGAGCAGTTCTTCAGGAATGCTTGTTTCGTCCTCGATGCTGGCGATTGGCTCGGGGAGCGTAATGCGCCGCTCGTGCAGCACGCGCAAATGAACGAGGATCGGTTTCGTGCCGGAACGCACCGTTTTCACATCGTTCCACACGCCCGAGGGGACCACTCCCTCGGGTAGCTGTTGGGCGAGGGCGGCTGTCGAGAAGAGCGCCGTACTGCAAGAGAATGTCAGCAGTAGCAATGCCGCGGTAGTGTCCGCGATCAACCGGACATGTATCAAACTGCACCTCTTTTCGTAACATGGTTGCCGGGGGAGAAAACTATCACGCATACTGTCCGTTGTCAGAGTTCAAGGAGTGCATTGATCGTGCACGTTCAGTATCGTGTCGTCTCGGGAAACATGAGGGAGTATGTGATTTGTTGGGTTGCCGTGGCCATTGCCATGATGGCAGTGGCCGGCTGTGGGAGCAATGACACGCGTCCCGATCTCAATGGCTGGTACGGGCGTCTCGCGGCCGCCGAGCTTGTCCAGTCACTTTCAAATACACCCGAATATGGGCCGGATGACGGCGCCATTAACATCGTCCGAGATGGCGAGCAGCATAAGGTCTTTTTCAGTCACCTTAAATACGCCTTGCGACGTGCTGGCTATACTCTTCGGAACGTCGAGGGTAGTACTGGTTTTCGAGATCTGTCCACTGAGGTCTATCTCCGTCCGGGATTGAACAGTCAAGACATACTGTACGAATTGAGGGTGGAAAATCTGCTGTTCCGACGACAGTTCCGTCATCAGGGCCGCTCGTTGACACCGGTTGGTGCAGTGAGCATTGGGCGCTCGGAGGAAATGCCAGCTGTGGCAGACACTGATTTTCTGGGCGGTTCGTCGGCGGTGAATCCGGTTGCGTCATCCGTGTTTGAGCATCGCGAGCGCGGATCTGTTGCCGAGAGCGCTCATGTGGCCGGCGATCGGATGCCAAGCCATGACGCCGCGCTCTTGAATACTTCCCGAGTGGTGGAGGAGTTGAACAATCTCTCACTCCAGGCCGGGTCGTCATTCGATACGGTGTTTGCCAAACACGCGAATATTACTGAACAGATTGTCTTGTTTCCGGACGAGTCGGTGGATCTCGGCGAGTATAATCGCATTCTGGTTTCGAAATTCATTGACCGATTCGATGCCGAGAGTGGCGATGTGGTTCACCTCGTAGGTTGTTCCAACGGTGAGTTCGATTCGGTGTACGACGGCGAACAGCTCGTCGCTGATCGAAGCGCGCGCGTCGAGGCCGAACTCGTGCTCGGTGGGATACCGCAGGAACGCATCATCAGTGAAGGTTGCTGGTCAACGTCGTTAGCCGATCGACGTTATCCAACACGCGCAGTGGTGATGACGTTGAAGCGGCCTGTTGATGGTGGATAATCTGCTTCAAGTACAGGTTTCGTTGGTTTCGCGGTGGCATCATGCGGTGGATCAGCACCCTGTACACGATTCCGAAAGAAGAGAACGCCCCGATTGCAGAATGCAAGGGGGCGTTCGTTGTGGTACGACTCTCGACAGAGAATTATGCGGTGTTTACCGAACCAGTGTCTGTCGATGAATCAGTGGATCGCCGTTTCAGTCCTGCATTGTTATAATACAGGCCAAGTACGAACAGTCCACTACAGATTACGGTGATCGTAGTGATCAACCTCATCCAGAGCACGCCTGGTCATCTTTATCGTTCTCTTCTGCCTTGTGCATGTCGCCGATGGCAATGCCCAGTACAATCAAACCGATAACGATGAACGCAATGACTGCTATGGAGATATACACATAGATGCCTTTTCCAAGGAATATCTGTGCACCAATAAGCCCAAGCAGCATGCCTTTTGCCAGGTCGAAGAAGACCTTTCTTAGTTCTTCTCCGTTGTGAACTACGATTGCCTCGTACAATCGTTCTGATAATTTATATTTCATATAGAACTCCATTGTTTTGATGGAGCTCTACCCCAATGGGGCAAGAATCCCCATCGGGTTGACAAAGCAGTGATATGTCAATATCACTGTATATTAAAATTGAGCCGATAGTCGGTGACATATCGGCACTCCTGCACAACTCATGGCAAGAAAGAAAAACACAGCCTTTGCCATCTACCAGACACTGCTGTACAGCAGTGTCTTGCATCTGATATAGGAGGGTGACGAAAAACGTCACCCAGCGTTGCCGGGCGCCTTGGCACCCATTCCCGCCAATGACAACATGCGAGAATCGTCGGGCTGAACACGCAGCCTTCACGTTTGACTCATGATTGATGAATACCAACCGTTCAGTTGAAAGCTACCCCATCAACGACCATCTGTCAACCTCAGGCATTGTTCAACGACACAATATTGTACAACGACACAATGTTGAACCTTATTGCTTTGCCGAACGTACGGCCGGAGGCTGAACGGTTACAGGTTGTCCATGCAAAGTCTGATGATGAACAGGAAGCACTACCAGTATTTCTTGTAGTTCGATGCCGTCATGTACACCAGTACGCCCACTGCGAGTGCGATCGGCGCCAGCACCAGGCCCGGGTGCGTCGGAAAAGGGCTTGCAAGATAGAAAATGAAGGGCGCAAAGAGCCCGATGTAAAGGAGCCAGGTGGAGAATCGGAACTTCGTTGCCGATTCCCGACCTCCACCGTCCTTACGAAGCTCGCGCTGACAGAGTCCGTCCATTAGGCCGGTAAAGGCGGTCAGCATGATCAGCGGTACCGAAAACGTGATGATCATCAGCCGAACCATGTAGAGAACGGTGATGTCGTGCGCTGACGAGATGAATGGCTCCAGTACCCCATAGGCGCGTTTCGCATATTCGACAATCGTGTTGTCGGAGCGCACCACGGGATCGGACAGCCACGAGAATCGCGAAAACCACCCGTCGTGTGCGTTCAGCCAGTTTGAGGTGGCGGCTGCCACCTCTTCGGCCGCAACGCGTGGCGTGGCGTTGTAGAGCCGTCGCGCGAAATCGGCTTCAAGGTACCCAAGCTCCTGTTGCAGCATGTTGGCCGCGTGTGCCGCACCCTGGTCTTTCCAGAACGTGAACATCCCGACCCACTCCACGATCACGGAGAAGACGAGTCCGGCAAGAAGAGCGGCGGCGGAGGAAAACATGAACCTGACCAGCCTGCCGAGCGTGAATCCGACACGTTCGATTGCATTCGGCTCGAGCGAATCACTCCGTGTGCGACTGGCCATGAGACTACCGTCCCCCTGTGCTGACGGCAGGCAACAACGTTCGTTGATCGATTTCGCCCGTACCGATCGTCACCGGCACTTCTCGTGGCCGATACGTCGCCCCCGCCTGTTCCTCCCGGATGTGCTGCATGAGTTGGCCGATACTGTCGTACTCGGGTGTCTCGAGTTCGGTCAGAAGCGGCACCTTGATCTTGTACAGTTTTCCTCCGTCAATCAGCGCAAAGGCTTCGCCGGGAGGAAGCTGGGCGAGGTGCGCCGGTTCGAGCATCTTGATTCGTTCCCGATTCAGTCGCTGTTCGCTTGAACTCGTGAACGTGTCGGTGGAACGCTCGGATGACAGCACGGTCTTGGAGTGAATGGTCGTCGTCGGGAGCTGGTCGATCAGCATCTCTGCCGTTCCGGTATTGCGGGCACGGAACATGATGACGCTGTTGTAGTTGCCCAGAGCCTGCTCCGCCTTGTCTCGATCGCCGAATCCGACAGGAAGATCTTCCCGGGTCTGTGCGCCAGTGGTGACGCGAAGACCGGCATCACGGCCCTTGTTCAACAGCTGAATGAACTGATCACCGACCAGCTCCGAAAACTCGTCGGCGTACACACAGATCTTCTTCGTTGCGTCACGGCTTTCCCGGTGTTTGTAGATCTCTCCCAGCGTGCTCGTGAGGTCGGCGAACATGGAATTACCGACCGCACTCGAGACGTCGGGATCGGTCAGCGAATCAAAGCCTACGTAGACGATGCCGCCCGATCGGATGACCTCGGGCCAGGTGAACACCGGTTGCAGGCCGGTGTCGACGCCGTAGTCCGGTGCAAGAAGATCGGCGGTCTTCCCGGTTGTCAGCTTGTCGATCAACGGTAGGAGTGATCCCGTGAGCTTTTCGAAATGCTGGCGATCATACTGGACGATGTAGATGAGGCTGTCGGCGAGAGGGTCCTCGATCCGGTGCTCCTGAAAGTAGCGACTCAACGCCGCAGCCCGGCGCCGGTAGCGTTTCTGCCGGATCATCCGTTCGATATCACCGCGCCAGGCACCGTCACGGTGATGGATCGTCTCGAGGCGATACTCGAGGTAACGCACGGCAAGGGGGTCGATGTCCTGGCCGTACTTTCCGATTGCGGCGACATCCACCCGTCCGCCAAGTTCGGTCATGGCGCGTGCGATCACGTTGACCAGACGCCAGACGAATTCCCGAAACGCAAGGCTCTGTCCTTCACCCGGCAGAAGGCTCGAGATACGAGAGGCGACCTCGGTCACACGACTGAATGTACCAACAGGGCTGTAGCCGGATGAAAACTCGGGAAAGCCGAGATGAAAGCAGTGGAACCCGTCGAGCCGTCCTGCCCGTTTCGCCTCCTGGTAACAGGCATTCAGGAGAGAGATATCGCCCTTCGGATCCAGCACGATCGTGATGTGTCCGGCGGCAATGTCCTGTCGAATCTGCGTGATGAAGGCGATGGTCTTGCCGACACCGGTCGAGCCGAAGATTGCCACATGGCCGGTGCGTTGCGCGTCGGCGAGATACACTGCGCGATCGCCTTCGCTGGAGCCTACGCCGTGGAGCGCGACGTTACCGCTGTCGTTCGGCGGGTTCGAAAGACGGAGCGGGTTCCAAGAGGAAGGCCATTGGCGAAGCGCGACGAGTGGTTGGACCCACAACCGCATTTCATGGCTGTCGATGAAGCTGTGAATGCGCCTGTGCCATTCGGGCCGGACACCGAAATAGGACTGAGTGGTGACATCGGCCAGGCGCTGGGTGTGTTCCGAGGTCCATTCGAATCCGTGGCCGAGATACAGCCGCCTGGTCGACACCGGTAACTTCCGACGCTTCATGCGTATCGGCACGTAGCGCCAGAGCAGCTTCTGGTACTTCTGAATCCGCCGCCCCTGTCGAAACCGGACGACGAGCCGCCAGAAGCAGACGGCGGCGAAGAGGTAGCCGATGTCGTCGGCGAGCATCAGATACTCTGGTATCAGGAGAAAGAGGATTGTTGCGATCAGATAGACGAACGCCACATGATACTCGTGGATCGGCCGAAGCCGGGCATCGATCGGATAATCGGCCATGGGCCTCCTGTGTCGCTCAGATGGATTCGGCTGTCGGCGCCGTGTCGGCGGGCTCGGCGGCCCCCTTCTTCGATGCGATCATCTGTAGTTCAGATCGTGAGCTGTCGTTCACGTGCTCGGAATGTCATTCAGCGGCGTCTTTCGTGAAGACGCTCATCTTCACGCCGCTGCTCTTCTTTCAATCGCCGCGATTCGAACCTGCGACGTCGATCGTCCTCGTTGTGGCGTTCACGGTCTTCACGCTCGCGCCTGCGTTGCTCGTCGATTCGCTGCTGCTCTTCGCGCTGCTGATCGGCCTTGCGTAGCCGTTCCCGCTTTGCCAACTCGGTCTCGTGTTGATCGCGCTTCGCCTGGCGGCGCTGGTTGTCGCGTTGCCGAGCGGTGAATCGTCCGCGGCTGCGCCCCTTGTCGCGTTCGGTGTCGCGTGCTGCGCGACGGCCGCTGGTACCGGCAAAAAAGGAACTGAAGAATCCCATGATGCTGACTCACTTCCTGAGATCGTCCTGGTATCGACTTGCTGCACCTCAACGATAACAGAGCATTTGCGGGCTTGATGTCCGAAAGCGCCAGCGGATCGCAGGTCTTTTCATTACAAGCCGGTAGTTCGCCCGGATCCGATGAAAAGGAGAGCCGCCAGTCTCACGCCTCCAGGGTCTCGGGTGTATCTGCGCGTACTGGGCGACGACCACGGCGACCGGACTGTACTTCCAAGAGCAGAAGTTCGAATTCCGGATCCATTACCTCCTCGGTGACCGGACCGAATTTCTCGACAGCGCCCTGTGCCTGTGCGTTGGCTTCCCGGAAATCATCACGTGTCGTTCCGCTTTGCTTGAACGTCACGAGTTTCGACGTGAGCTGCCGAAATGCCTTTCGGTTCTTCATGATGGTCAGCTGTTTCGATCGGATCAGGCCGAGGTTGCGCACCTGGTGTGCGAGGAGCACGGTGCGATCATAGCGTCCCACCAGCTGGGTCGCGAAAAACGCGTAGCCATTCCGTGGTGAAACAGCGAAGGTCATGGGTGTGTAGTGATATTTCGAGGGGCGATTGAATGTCAAGCCATCCATCTCACTGGCACGCAACAACTGTTCGGCGGTTCTGATGTGTGTGTTCAAGGTGTCGCGAAATTCAGTCATGTGTTCTTCCATGTCCCGAAGCAGCATTAGCGCATAGGGATCATCATCGCGCACGGCGTGGCACACCACCAGACCGATCCGATGCGTGTACCACTCGATGCCGGGGAATCCGTGATGCTCCTTCGTCATTGGCCTTCCCAACCACGCGCCTTGTGCGTCGTTGGATTGCAACTCGAGATTGAATGACGCCTGGGTCAGAGGGTCGACAAACGTGTCTTCTTCCTCCTCTTTGTATTCTTCCCTGGTCAGCTTCTCGTCGATTGCTGCAAGAATTGCGTGGGCATCCGTGGGTGTTGCATTCACATTGACCTGCGGATTGCTGTGCTCGTTCCGATTCTTCATCGTGATACTCCCTGTTGTCCTGTTGTCCTGTTGTCCTGTTGTCCTGTTGTCCTGTTGTCCTGTTGTCCTGTTGTCCTGTTGTCCTGTTGTCCTGTTGTCCTGTTGTCCTGTTGTCCTGTTGTCCTGTTGTCCTGTTGATGTTATACCGCTATCCGGAGATTCGGACCCCGGACTCTCCATGACGACTGCGCGTTCTGCATCGGACGTTCGGCAGGTCGAGAAATGCAAGCATACAGGTGATTGCTGTCGCAACCGGCGTCGTCAGCAATCATTTCCATGTTTCCGCCACCGACATGCACATACCGACCGACGAGCATCGCGGACCCGAGAAGGTGACCAGGAAGAAAGGTAGTGTGTGATGCTATGCCCAGCGGAGAACGCCAAGGAACACCAGTGCCAACACGAACGCGACACCGATCAGTTCCCTTTCGTAGCGGCACATTGCGAAACCGACTGCCCATCGAATCGGCTTCGCAAGCACCGCGTGGTACTCGCGGCGAACGGTTTCGAGAGTGTGCTCGGCTGACTGCCGATCCCTGATTTCACGCTCGATGAAATGCGTGACGGGATGTGCTTCGATGTTCTCTTTCCACGTCGTCACGACTTTCAGTGACGAGACCTGGATCGGTCGCGAAGTGCCGTAGCGATGCTCGTGGTCTCCATGGCTGAACACCAGCCCGACCTGCTCCCACATGCGATTGCGCCGCGTCTTGTTGTCGCCACAGCCGTGTCCGAGTGAGTGTAGACAGTATGCTGGTTCACAAAGATGGGCGCGTGGGAAAATGACATGACAACTACACCTCGTCGGTACCGTTGCGGCCGGTATCGGGCACGGGTGTCGAGGTTGGTGAAGGTAATTCTGTGACGGCAGCCATATCGGACGATGGTGCCGCGGAGGTGGTCGGAGTGCCGAGGATGTATTTCGGCTTTTCGATCTTCTTCTTGCCGCGCTTTGGTTTCGGGAGCGGGGGAGGGACGTCCTCCACGGGTGGTGGGTTGGCGGCATCAGGTGTGACGAGCTCTTCGAATTCGGGCGGGAGAAAGGCGTCGGCGTCAGTTGGCGGCGTGGCATCGATGTGTGCCGGCACATTGTCGGTGCTGGTCTGATCATCGGTTCGTGCCGCGGCCGGCGCCGTTTCTCCGGTGTGTTCGGGTGGATTCTCTCCGTTCGCCAGTACAGCATGGTGTCGATCGAGTTCGGTGCGGGTGATCGGGATGATCTCGCCGGCAAAGGGAGCGATCTGACGGGAGGGGTGCAGGGCGCGCTGGCGCTCGAAGCAGAGCACCGTCAGCGCGTGATCGTAGTCGTCGCCTACGATACGCACGTGCCAGGTTGCACGACCGCCCGGTGTGGGGATGAGATAGCCGTGATCGAGGAGGATGTCGGGGAGTCGATCATCCTCGAAAGGGATGTTGCCTGAACCATCGGTCTGAAGGCGTTCGCGCGCAAGTGTCATGGCGCGCTTGCAGACAAGCCACAATCGATCCTCGGTGACCCAGCCGGCGCCGCCGTTCTGGTTAAGGGGAAGGCTCGGGCGTACAAGCTCGCCACGGATTGCATGCATCAGACGCTGGCCGAGGCTGATCGTCGGCGCACCGACCACCTGACTGCGCGGTTGCCCGGGCCCGAGGTTTCGGCTCACCGAGTGCTGATCGGCCCGCTGACAGAGTCGACCGATCGTGCCCCATTCGAAGGGGCGGTTCGAGAGCCACGCAGAGACTTCTTCGAGGAGGCGCAGGTTCACATCGAGAAGCAGCCTTCCCTCCGGCGGTACCATGCACAGCAGGATGATCGAGCTTCGCAACTGAAACTCATGGTTTCGGTTCATCCGCGACGGGTCTCCGAATTCGATACGGTAGTGTGTTGCCCCGGTCTCGGTGATCGAGCCTGCGAGCGGAGAGTAGCGCTCACCGTTCGTGGGCACAAGGCGCGTCATGGTGAGACATTTTCCGGCATCATGAAGGATGCTTGCGACGAAGACGCCATAGGTCCACGCAAGCTCTTCGCGTCGGATCCGTTCGGGATCGGAGTTCGTTGGCAGAAGATATCCCCGGCGAAGTGACATTGCTGTCTCGACCACCTCGAGCGTATGGACCACCAGTCCTCCGAGCCCGGCATGATGGTCGGCGATCGATGCAGGCTGAAGTTGTGCCGCTTCGATGAAGCGATCAAGAAGCGGTTGATACAGCCGCTGGAATTCATCGGGGGTGATCGCCGCAAGGCGTGCGATCGCGGTGATCTTGCCGCCGACATTCAGGAGCCTGACAAGTGCCTTCGCGTCGAGCACGGGATATTCGGACACCGTGGCCAGGCTTTCAAGGGTCAGCGGTGCCCGACGCTTCTCTCGCCGACCAAGCAGGGAGGTGAACATGGATTCCATTCTTGCAGTCTACCTGCACGATGCTCCGCATTCGTTTGCCTGAAGCAACCGATTCACTTGTGCCTGCACAGTGTTGCCACTTGAACAGGCACCCATCGATACACTCCTGTCATCTGTTCGCCGTGAACGGCTGCGTATGCATTGAGTTGCGTATGCATTGATTGCAGACGGAGTGTGTGTGTGTTTCGTCTGTCACCACGGCCTTTCCGTTTTGCAACTTATTTCAGGTGGTGTCGTGATTGTTCTCGTCGTGCGGCACCGGCGTGCCCGATAAATCAGCGCTTCCGGTCAATCGACGACCACCCGGCAGCCTCGAGATGATGTCATTGGAACTTCACGAGTCACGTAAAATATTGCATAAGCGATTATAAATACAGTAACATACCGAAGATTTCGCCTGACTCGCTCCCGCCTTTGCGGTACGTTTGGCCCAGATTGTCATATGGACACGACTAGCAGCACATGACAGAACCGTCATTCATTTCACTCGCTCGTGGCGTGATCGCATTGTCCGTGATGATTGCCAGTGGATCTGCATTCGCTGATGCGCTCGCTGGCGACGCGCCCTGGCAGCAGAGCTTTCCGCTGACCATTCTCGAGTCTCCGCCGAACGCCGGCCTCAAGCGCCCGAACTCCATGCGGCCGCTGACGCACGTCGACACGGCGGCCTCGGCTTCGCAGATCGATCCGCTGTCGAAGACAGCGACGGTCGTCTTCGGCCCTGATGTGCGCAGCGTTGGCGATGCCGCACGCATGATCCTCGCACCGGTCGGGTATGAACTCCTCGAGGAAGGGCCGAACGTCTCGGCGTTGCTGCCCGAATTCCTCGCCGAATCGCTTCCCGACGCGCAGCGTGAGTTTCGTCATCTGCAGGTACGCGAAATGCTCCGCGCGCTCGCTGGCAAGGGACATGTTGTGGTCTTCGATCACGTGCACCGAAAGGCGACCTTCGATCCGATACCGCGTTACCGCAGTATCGGGCAGGCAACGCAGAGCGACAGTCCGGCAACGAATGATCTCCTGCTCCCGATCGTGCCGGCAACACCCGTACCCGGCGACAAGATGTCGGACCTGGCGTTGAGTGAAGACGCGATCAGCAACGACATGGACAACGACGGCTGGGTCAGGGCCGGGAACAGTAATCCGCTCGAGCGGCGTGCACGCGAGGACGGCTGGACCGTCGCCGGGAACCCGATGACAGTGGTCTCGATCGCTGCGCCGACAGCGCGTGACACGGCGGAAAGGCAGGCAAGCCAGAATATGCGAACAGGGGCACGAGACCAGTGAGATGCTCGATTGCCTTTTTCGTGCTGACGCTCGCTGCTGCCCTTGGTGGCGGCTGCAAGGCAAACGCAGAGCGCCCGACCGGTGTGCACGGTGATTGCAACGGTGAGCCCGTGCTCGAGCGCGATCTTTCCGACACTGGCACCTACCAGGGCGAGAAGCAGATCTACCTGACCGAAGAGAACACGAGTTGTCGCTTCCGCCCATGAGAACCGTTGCTGTCATGGTCGTGTTCATCGGTGCCATCGGAACGTCACTTGCAGATGAGTCCGAACTCGGAAACCCGAAGACCATCGGTCACGGTGACGTCTACGCTCCCGCGACCTATTCACGGGGAACCATCGCCGAGGCCTGGGGGCTCACCGAGGAAGAATACAAGCGTTACGAACGCCTGATGATCACCGATCGGCATTTCACGGCGCAGAACGTTACCCCGTACGAAATCCTTGGCAAGCATGCCGAGACCGAGGAGGAGGCGAAGCACTACGCGCAGATGCTCATCGATCGACAGCTCGAGGAGTACATCAAGACCATGGAGTGGATCATGACACTCAGAGATACGATGCCTGCTCGCGAAGAGATGACCACGACCATCCTCACGAACGCACCGGGCGTCAGGGAGGCATTGAGTGACGCAGGTGTCGATGTGAACAGGTATTTCGAGCGCGGCGCTCAGAGTGTCTTGGAGGACGGGGAATCAACGGCCGCAGAGGCGCTGCCACAGACGGAGCCAGGTACTCCTCGGGCTTGTCTCTATATCGATCACACGAACTGTGACCGGTCCTGCAACGCACTCTGGCGCGAAGCGAGGGCGCTTCAGGAGAAAGGCTCGGTCAGCGGTATCGATGTCGTCTTCATCGGGCAGGGAGAGGAGAAGCCGTCACGTGCTGACGTCTCCGGCTGGGCGAAGGCACACGACGTGACGATGGCAGAGGTGCGGAACCGTGCGATCACGCTCAACCACGAAACTCCGCATTACCTTGAACTCCGCAAACAGCGCGAGATCCCGCTTCTGATCGACAGCAACGGAGAGCCGATCCCGTGAAGCTACAGCGGTCAAGGAAGTTTGCAACCGTCATTCCCGGTACGCTGGCACTGCTGGCGGCCGCGATGTCTGCCGCGAATGAAGAGAACGCGAACGAAGAGAACACGATTCCCTTCGAGTATCGTTACGCGGCCATCAATGCAGGAGTGCCCTACAAGCTCCTCTATGCCATCGCCATCGCCGAGTCCGACAACCCCCGTGACCCGAACATCGCGCCCTGGCCCTGGGTACTGAACATCGGAGGCGAGCCGCACTGGTTCGAAACCAGACAGGAGGCGCAGACCGCTCTCGCGAGTGCCCTCGCGGCCGGCAGAACCAACATCGACATCTGCGCTTCCCAGGTGAACTTCCGCTACAACGGACACCTGATGCCGGATCTCGCGAATGCGTTCGATACCGAATCCTGCCTTCTGGCTGCCTCCGCCGTGCTGCTGCGGGAACTCGACTACTGTGAACACCAGCTCGACACCCTCGATTGGTGGTGCGCGGTCGAGCGCTACCACTCGCCGGGACAGAGTGAAGCGCAGCGCGAGCGTGCGGTTGCATACGCCGACCGGGTGAGACAGATCTACGCGAGGCTTACGCCATGATGCGGATCCTCGTGCTGATACTGATCATGACGGCGGCGACGATGACGAGCGCAGGCGACGCAACCGGTGAAGCCGAACGTCTCGGCGGCATTGCTCGCGAACTCGCCACCGTCCGGGCGCGCGTGGCAGCAAGCAACACCGGCAAGGCCGATCAGCGCCTCCGATTCGATTACGCCCATGTCGTCGATGTGCTCTCGCGTCTCGAGCGCCAGGTACTCGAACACATTGCGCTGCTCGAAAGCGGGGTCGATCGGGAGCTCTGGAACCTCAACACGCGTCAGCGCGTGGACCTCGGGAGCGACACCGACGTACAGGCTCATCAGGTACCCGAGTACACACTTGCAGAGAGTGAGACCGAACGCCTGACGACCGTCGCGGGAGAACTTCAGCTGCTGCGTGGCCTGATTCAGCGCTCGGCGGCACACGATGAGCCGGAAGCGTCGCGGGTGCACTTCGACTACGGCGCGCTCCTCGGACACATCGACTATCTGGAATTCGCGGTGCGCGCGCACCTCAGTCTGCTCAACAGTCAGCCGAGGACGCAGTGGGATGCGCACCGGCAGGCCCTGATGGATCGCACGCAGGGGCTCAAGCCATGAGACGCCTGCCTGTCAACCGAACTCGATGGGCGGTCACGATCGTCATCACCATCCTGATGGTTCCGGAGCTGCTTCCGGCTGCCACCACGGCCACCACTCTCGAGAATTTCAAGGCCGGATCCGGTTTGCATGCCGTGGAAAAGTGGACCGAATTGATCAAGACGCTGGCGAGTGTGCTCGCTCTTGTCTTTGCCGCCTGGATCGTCATTGCCGAGTTTCGCGCGTGGGGTGCCGAACAGAGCGACGCCGGCAATCTCGTCATGACGATCATCAGAGCAGGAATCATGACTCTGATGATCGGTTTTGTAATCACGTTGATCAAATGAAGGTAATGAAGATGAAAGCAAGAAACTGCATGAAATACATGATCGACCGATTCGGTGCGGCTGCCGCATCGGGGTTCGCAACCTTTGCCTGTGTATCGGAGGTGCTTGCGCAGGAGGGTCAGCAGACAACCGGTTCGACCGATGCGCTTCTGGGTGAAATCGGTAAATTCTTTTCGCAAGGAGCCACTCTTCTCGTTGCCCTGCTTGCGTTCGGTGTCGTTGCCGTGGCGGGTTACGTGATCGTCAGTTCGCTGATTCAGGTTTCTCGCGAGCGCCGCACGTGGGGCGAAGTGATGGGCAATGTCATCGGCGCTGGTGTTGTCGCGCTGATTGTTGCCGTCATTGCGAGTTACGCAAACGAACTGATTCCCGCCATCGGAAGCCTGGATGGTGCCAATGGCGGTACGCCCGGAAACTGATCCAGGACCGACAGGCGAGGCGTTCCCCGTCGAACGGCCGGGAACGCCTCGTTTCACGATGAGTGATCTTCGCCATGGACTTTGAATACGAGCGTGACCTGACGTACGAGGATCCGCGCATTCTCCCGAGGCGGGTGAACGAACCCGCGGCCGTGTTTTCCGGCTGCACGCTGAACGAGACCACCGCCATTGTCATCGTCTCCTTTCTGTTCTGGATCACCATGGCATTGGTGCTCGGGCCGCTTTTCGGCGTCACGGCCCTGTTCTTCGGCGCATCGATCGTTCTGACGATCCTGTCGACCTACGCGCTCGCCAATTATCTTCGTGCACTGAAGCACGGCAGGCCATCGGGGTACTACCAGCAGATGATGATGCTGAAGCTCGAAGCACTGGGAGTCGGAGAGAGCCACCTGTACCGGGCCAGCGGCGATCTCGAAATCGGCCGGAGCGAGCAGTACCTGAGTGCCCGTCGGCGCTATCGCTATCGCTACGTGTCGGAAGAAGAATACCAGCAAGGTGTCGAAGGACGGGCTGAAGACGCCGAAGCGGAAGTCCACTACACATCGGTGTTCGCGGATTTCTCGGAACCGAAGACGGAACGCGACATTCTTGCCGGAGAGCATCATGAGCAGGCGTAGCGACTTCATCGTCCAGCAGAAGACCACGATCAACGTGCTGATCTTCGCGCTTCTGGTGATGACGACTCTCCTCGTCTACGCGATGTACATCATTGCGACGACTCGGGACAACTTCACGATCACCATCCCACCGAACATGTCTTCGGGGGCGATCGTCAACGTGGACGAGTTCAACAAGAGCACCGTTCACGCGTTTGCCATCAACACCTTCCGGGAACTGAATCGCTGGGAAGACGATGGCTATGTGGATTACGGCAGGAAGATCGAGGCACTGGCACCTCGTTTCACGGCAGAGTTCTACGAGTGGCTCAAGGAGGACATGAACCGGCGAAACGAAGAGGGCGAGCTTGCCGATCGTACTCGCTACACCCTGGAACTCGATGGTGCCCATCATCGGGATCTGGACGAGATCGTGGAGGTCGTCGACGACAGCACCTGGATCGTCAACGTCAAGATCACCATCGTCGAGAGCATCGGCGGCTTCGAGATCAAGAATCGCAAGGTGTCGTACCCCCTGCTGGTTCGCCGCGGCAATCTCTCGCCCACGCCCGATGCAGGCAACTGGGGATTGCTGCTGGATGGCTACCCGGAGGGTCGCGTACCCGAAGTCATCGAAGACGAACAGAGCGAATCGGTTCAGAGCAAATCGTTTCAGAACGAAGACGATCAGGACACGAAATGAATCGAGGCATGTTACGAGGATGCGTATGAACAGAGGACACACCGTCATGCTCCTGCTGCTCATGGTTGTCGTGAGCATCGGCGGGTTCTCGCACGATGCCGGCGCCCGGGAGCAGGGCGGGGGTTCGGGCGGATGGAAGACGATGGCATATCAAGGCATTCCCCTGTCGATCACCATCGGCGTCGGACAGGAATCGATCCTGCAGTTTCCGTGGCGTGTGGAGATGGGCAGTTCGAGTGAGACGCTCGGCATGGTCCGCAATGTACCCGTCGGTGACTCGGTGTTTCTCACACCGCTCATGGCCTTCGAATCGCAGCGCTTCTTTGCCGAGTCCACCGTGGATGGGTCGATGTTTCTGATCGACATCACCGCAGTGGACGACGCGGCACCGCAGATGATTCGCTTCATGGATGCCCGAGGTGAAGACGTGCCACCCACCTCGATGGATGAATCGGCTGCCACCACACCCGCAACGACCCGTGACGCCACGACATCAGCTCAGGGTTCGGAGGTCAACTACGCCACCCTGACCCGATACGCCCTGCAACGCATCTACTCACCGGAGCGGCTCGTCACACCGGTGGCCGGCATGAGCGAAAGCCGGCTTCCGGATCGCGACATCATCATCCGGGATCTCGTTCCGGGCGAGGACATCAGCGCGAAGGCGGCAGCCGAATGGTCGACCAGTGACGGGCTGTTCGTCACCGCGCTTCTGGTTCGGAACAACGGCGGGCACAGCGTCACGCTCGACCCGCGCCATCTTCGCCATACACGGACCTGGCTTGCGAGTGCGTACTGGTCGACCGCACTCAGTCCCGCCGGCACGATCGGTGACGAAACAACACTGGTCGTCGTGTCAACCTCACCGTGGCGCGACCTGATCCAGCAGCGGGGAGGTGGGTAATGCCGGCATCGAAACCCCGAAGCAATCCGCTTCTCGTCTACGGTGGTCCGTTCATTCTGGTCGTGACGTTTCTCGCGATCTTCCTCACCGGAAGGAATGCTCCGCCGAGTGGCGAGGATGCGGCGCAGGGAGAGGCCGGGTTGGCACCGAGCACGATCGATGCCGATTCGACCAACGAAAGTATTCTGGCACTTCGGGCCGATGCGCAGCGGCTCAGTGAGCAGAACGAGGCCGTCATGGCCGAGAATGAAACGTTCAGAGCACAGATCAAGGCGCTCGAAGAGGAACGAGCGGCTCAGCTCGAGGAATTCGAGGCGCGCGTGGCTGCCGGGCAGCAGTCCTCGCAGGATGAGACACGTGATCTGATCGAATCGTTTGGTCAGCAGATCGATAGTCTGAACCAGGATTTCGAGGCCGAGATAGATGCTCTGCGCTCGAAGGTCGACGGGAACGTCGCGTCCGAAATCCAGTTGAATGCCGATGAGCTCGCCGGCAACGGCAAGGCGGGATATGCGTCGGGCCAGCGAATCGATGCAACCGAAGGCATCGACGTGGTCTTTGTCAGCTCGCTCGACAAACGCGCGGCCGCAGGCGTCAGCCCGCCCGTGGCAGGCGAAGGCAATTCGTCAACATCCGCCGTATCCAACGGGCTCTCGACACTGTCCGACGGGGGCAGCCTCCTGCGCAAGGACAACGCGGAAACCGCGACTGCGAAGGCCCGGAACGATGGCAGGACCGACCCCAATGTTCGCAGTTCCGTCTCACCGGCGCGCCGCGAAACCGGGGGTGCCGCAAGTTCCGAGTCCGAATCGGCTGAATCGTCCGAATCACCCGGAAAGCAGAAGCAATCCGAACCGTACTACACCATTCCAGATCTCTCGGTGCTTGCTCGGGCCACGGCGCTCACGTCTCTGTACGGTCGTGTGTACACCGACGGCAACATCGTCAATCCGGCACCCGTCAAGGTCATCGTCGGGCGCACGAATCTGACTGCAAACTTTCATGACCTGCCGAGCGAGATCCACGGCATGATCTTCGGCGGCTACGCGGTCGGAGACCTGACCGGCGCCTGTGTCGAAGTGACCCTGACCGCGGCGACCTTCATCTTCGAGGACGGCTCCATTCAGTCGGCCTACATCGGTGACGAGGGTACCCGTCCCGGCAACTCGGCCTATCGGGAAGATTCCCTGGGCTATCTCAGCGACCCCTGGGGCAACCCCTGCATACCCGGTGAATGGATCACGAACGCACCGGAGCAGATCAGCGCCACGATGTTGCTCACCGCCGCCGAAGGCTATGCACGTGCGCTTCGGCAGGAAGAGATCGATACCAGCATCTACAACGACGGTAACGGCGGCAACATCGCCGTCGAAGAATTGACCGGAAGCGCTTCTCGCTATGCTGGCGCAAGCGGCGTGGCCGCAGGCATCAACGCCACCACGGAATGGCTCCGGGAACGCTACGGCAGCATTCTCGACGCCTACTACGTACCGGCCGGTACCGCCGTGTCCGTTCATATCGAACAGGAGTTGCGGCTCGACAAGGCTCCGGACGCCCGGCACATCCGCTACAAGCAGAGAGGAGTGCACAATGCGCATCTCGATTGACCTTCGGCCTCGCCGCGGGGTGGTGTTGCCGCTCGTACTGGCTTTCGGCGTCTGCTCACTTGCCGCGTGCGCGCACTCGCCGAAGCAGGTGATTCGCCAGGGAGAAGGGCCGACCGTGGTCGAGATTCTCCAGGGCACGGGTGGCGATGTGGCCGAGTCGGAGACGGCCCGCCACACGGAACAGGACATCGTCCGCCGGCCGGGTACAACATCGGCAGGTCATGCCGGGTATGCACGTACCGCGCTCAATGAAACCCGTCAACTCTTTCCCGTACTGCCGAATCCGACCATTCTTCTGTACGTGCATCCGCATCTGGCAACGAGTGAACAGATGCCCGTGCCGGGTTACACGACAGCCTACTCGCTCTACGAACGCCAGCAATACGCCCTTCCCGGTGAATTGCCGCCGGCGAACATCCCCGTCACCGATGCCTTTCCGCCGGCTCATGACCGGGATTCGGGGGCACCCTTCATGGACCTCAGGAGCCCTTGATGAACGCACCCGCTGTCGACACAGCCGCGCCCGCACGACGCGGTGACATCACCATCGATGACACGACCGATACCGGCGAGAGTGCCGGACGCGAAGCACGGAAGGGGGATTCGCCGGAGCGAGACCGGCCGGTTCCTCGTACCGCCGCACCGGTGGGGCGTCTTGGTGCGCTGTTGCGAAAACTCCTGCCGAGCCTCGACAAGCAACCCGAATCGCTCGAGCGCTGGCCGATCCGTCATCGCATCTCCCTGACCGACGAGATCCCCTGGGTCGAGTACCTCGACGATGAGCGGCAGTTTGCCTTTGCCGACAACAAGAGCGTCATGGCGGTCTATGACCTGACGCCTGTACCGACCGAGGGGCGATCGATACCGCTGCTGCGAAGGATCGTTCAGGATCTCGTGCCGATTGTTTCCGACGTGATTCCCGAGCACAGCCGGGATCCGTGGGTAATGGGCCTCTACGGGAGTTTCGATGCGCGCATCGATCAGGCCATCGACCGAATGGAAGAGTATGCCTCGCCGCTTGCGAAGGGCTCCCGGTATACCGAGGACTACATTCGGCGCATGCGTGAGCACTACACCGACGTGGTGCGAAAGGGCGGGTATTTCCACGACGACATGGTATCCGACACGAACTGGGGAGGACGGATGCAGCGAGCCCGCCTCGTCATCTATCGCCGTTATGCCCGTTCGAAACCGGACATGGACTCGTCCGAAGAACTCGATACGGTCTGCAACAAGCTCGAGAATTCGTTTCGCACGTTGCGCGTCAAGGCCGAGCGGCTTGACGGGCGGGAGTTCTATCGGTGGATGCGCGACTGGCTCAATCCGAGACCTGCGTTGTGTGACGGAGATCCACGCCGGCTGGATGAGGTTGCCCCCTACCCGGGAGATATCGGTGACGACGAGGATCTGCCCTTCTCGGCCGACCTCGGCGAGATGGTGACGCTCTCGGCGCCGTTCATCGATGACGAGCACGGCATATGGTACCTCGACGGCATGCCGCATGTGGTCCTTCAGACCGAGTCGGTCCAGGCGCCACCACGGCCCGGCGCGATGACCGGTGAAATCGAGCGTGACGAGAAACGCTATACCACCATCGACGAACTGCCCGATGGAACCGTCATCGCGCTGAACGTGATCTTCCGACCGAGAGAGGAGACGATCGGGAACATCGAGAAGGTTCGGGATTCAGCGCGCGGGGACAGCGAGTCGGCCCGCGCGACCCGACTCGAAGCGCAGGATATCGTCGCACACGCCGAGGAAACCGGCGAACCCCTCTATCCCTGCGAACTGGCGTTCTACCTCCGGGCGGACAACCTGCAACGCCTCCACGAAGCGGTGGCAGAAGCAAACACGACCCTTCTCAGGACAGGGATCAGGGTCTACGACCCGTTCATGCAGAAGGATCCGGTGCGCGTCGGGAACTTCATACGCAACCTTCCGGGACTCTATCAGGCCAGCATCGACGAGAAGGCCGCTCGCCGGGCACGGCTCATCCACGCCAACCACATCATGCGTCTTGCGCCCATCTTCGGCCGTTCGCGGGGCACGGGCAATCCGGGAATCTCGCTCTTCAACCGCTCGGGGGAGCCGCTGTTCTTCGATCTGCTGTCCAGCAGGGACAGCCAGCTCAACGGTCATACCTTCATCTACGGCCGCTCCGGTTCCGGCAAGTCCGCCATCAACGTGGCCATGCTCGATTCGCTGATCGCGATGCATCGCCCGCGCATCTTCATCATCGATCTGGGCAACTCCTTCGGCCCCCTGGTCGAACACGCAACGGCGATGGGACTCTCGACGCACATCGCCCGCTTCACGATGTCTGACGATGTCTCGATACCACCCTTCGCCGATGCCGTTAGTCTTGTCGATCAGGAAGTCGATGCAGATGAACTGGCGGGTGAAGAGGCCTTTGCCGAAGACATGGAGACCTTCGAGCGTGGCGACACCGTGACGTCACCGCAGGATGACGAACCGACCGAGACGGGGGGCGATCGCGACGTACTCGGTGAACTCGAGATCATCGCGCGACTGATGATCAGAGGCGGCGGGGGCGGGGACGTGAAGTCGGCCACGCTGCGCATCTCGATTCAGCGCGCGATCAAGATGGCGGCTGAGCGGGCGGTGCGAGGCGAACTCGCCACCGGCTTTCCCCGCCCCGAAGACGTTGCCCGGGCGCTCAGTGACATCGGGCGCCTGCCGGAAAATCAGTCGCGCGAGGCGCAGATCGAAGAGCTTGCCAACGCGATGCTGATCTTCTGTGGCGGCCTCAATGGCCACGTCTTCAATCGTGATGGCGCGGCGCTGCCCGAGGTGGATCTCACGGTGCTCGATGTTGCCGATGCGGGCCAGTCGGGACGAGAGGAAACACTGATCGTCGGGGTTGTCGCGCTGGTCATGCACGTCAACCGTCTGGCCGAGCGGGATCAGTACAAGGGAAGACCGATCCTCTTTCTCGTTGACGAAGCGCATCTCATCACGGCCGAACAGCTTCTGATGACGCTCATGATCAAGATCACCAAGATGTGGCGAAAGCTGGGTGCGCGGCTCTGGCTTTCCACTCAGGAAGTGGCCGATGTCCCTGTCGATGTCAAGCGAATGATCGGCATGATGGAATTCTGGATCGGCATGAGTGTACCGAAGCAGGAAATCGAGCTGACGCGGAGTTTTCGGCCTCTGACCGATGAGCAGGCTTCGATGATGGCGCAGTGCAGGACGAACAAGGGGAAGTACTCCGAGGGGTGCATCATGGCCCGCGACACCGTGATCCAGTTTCGCTCGGTGCCGCCCTCCCTGACGCTCGCCCTCTCGCAGACCGAACCGCACGAAAAGGCCGCGCGCTTTGCCCTGATGCAGGAGAAGGGCATCAGTGAGTTCGACGCGATTCAACGGATCGCCGAAGACATTCGGCGAAAGCGTCTCTCCGGCGGCCCGACCACTACACGCCAGCGGCTGCGCCGGGTGAGAGTGTGATGCGGAGCGAAGTCACCATGATGCCGATCACGCTCTGCATGCAACGGCCTCGTCATTCCCGTCTGCTGGCCGTGGTCACCCTTTTCATGGCCCTGCTCTTCTGCAGCGACCTGTTCGCTCAGAATCGCCTTTTCGTCCTGATCGAGAACGAGGAGCAACTTGCCGACCGGCACGAACTGATCAACGACGTAGTCGTGCCGGTGCACGTGATCGACCTCGGCGAGTTCGACGAGATACGGGCCAGGATGAGCGAACCGCTGTCGTTCATCGACGCACTCAACGAGAAAACAGTGAGCGCCGAACGCGGGAGGATCGAGTCCGTCATGGCCGAGAGCCTTGCCTTGCACGAGGCCGACCTCGTGCAATCGGTGAACGAGAAGATCGTCGCTGGCGAAATCTCGTACCGATACAACGTTGATCATCTTCCTGCGCTGATCGAATTGCAGTCGAATGGAAACTACCGTCTGATCCAGTCAGTTTCGTCCTTCGAAGACGCCATTCTCGAGCTCGATGTTCTGCCGTTTCGCCAGAGCCCGGCACCGATGAGTGAGCTTGCGAGGCAACGAGCGGGAGCCTCGCGCGACGATCCGGGGAGCGGTGGCGATGCCACATGCGATCCGGCCGTTGATGGCACCTGTTCCGAGCCTGCTGATGCCGCAACAGAAACAGCGGATACCTCGACGGTGGTCGAACTCTGCGACATCGCGGACGACGACAACGCGTGCAAGACGGTTGTCATGGAGATTGCCGGTGTCGAGGTGACTGTACTGGTCGATGAAGACGTCCCGCAATCCGCTCTTGACGACCTGCAATCGCACTTCGACCAGGACGAGATCGATCAGGTGATTGCCGATAACCCCGATATCGATCTGAGCACGCCCGAAGCGCAGGCAGAATTCATGCTGCAGAGTCAGCTCGACATTCTCGCGCTTCAGGGGGAAGAGGAAGAGGCCGACGCAGGGGTCGAGGAAGCAACGGAAGACACGACGACCGGGAATGCAACGGGAGACACGACGACCGGGAATGCAACGGGAGACACGACGACCGGGAACGAAAACACCGCTGAGGAAGAGAGCGCGACGACGGAAGCCGTCAGCGGCAACGAAACCGAATACAGCATGCTGGATGCGATTCTCGATGGCCACAAGAGCGATTCGTTCGATTGTCTTGATTTGCGTGTCACCGGCATCTGCCTCTACGCCGTGCTCCGCGTGTATTGCTATGGTTACTACTGCGACTATGATTTCTCGATCGAGGGTTCCCTTCAGCTGACACACTTCAACCCCGATGCGGTGGTGTCCTCGTACAAGCGCCTCGGAGATTCTCCGATCAAGGAGGCGCGCGATCTGTTCGGTAGCATGCAGACCAAGGTCGTCGGCAAGGCCGTGGACAAACTGACCGGCAACGATCTCGCCGACATTCTCGATCGTACCGAGATGTACGCCGCCTGGGCAACAGACTCAGAACACAAAGGGAGTCGCTCGACGCTGAAATACCACGAAGTCGAACTGATCGGTCATCCCGGTACTCTGTACAGCTTCATGAGAGCGGAAAACATGATGCCGTTCTCGCAGTACATGGATCATCTGACCGAAGCCCCTGAAAACCTCGTTGACGGCCTGAGCGAGTCCTTTGCCCAGTTCATGGACAGTCTTGCTCAACAGCTTGAAGAACTGGAGCGCCTCGCAGCACAGCGTCCCGACAGTACCATTTTTTCGGCGAGCGGCAATGGCAATGAGGTCGAAACACGCACCGGAGAGGGTGGGGGTGGTGACACGAGCGTCACACGATTCGAGATGGACAGCGGTGAAGAGATTCTGCGGATGGTCGACGCCATGTTTCTCGATGGAAGACTCGAGGGGCTCGATGACTTTCTCGAACTCTACGGGTACTTCACTCAGCTTCAGGAACTCTGGAACATGGATACCGATACCATCATTGATGGTTTCGCTGACAAGATCATGGAATCGGAAGAAGTGCAGGAAGTCCAGCAGATGGCCGAGGAGTTCCAGCAGATTGCCGACACCGTCAATGAGGTCGCGGAGGTTGCCAGTGAAATCTCGGGGGAAGGAACGGAAACATGGTCGATGTGCCCGCCTGACAGCCAGTTCTTGAAACCCTACTACCTCTCCGGGTTCGACTTCGTTGCATGGAAATTCAACATTCCCGAGATCATCTACGAAGAAACCTATGCACCTCAGACCGCAGAGAACGCGCACCTCTTCGTGGGGCAGCCCGGCGAAGGTGAGAGTGAGGAGAACACCGAGAACGTCTGGGGAAGCATCTACCCGCGGCAGGGTTTCGTCTCGAATGTCGATGAACTGAAGGCGAGCGCCGTTGCCGCCTCGAGGGGTGCGCACCTCATGACCCGACAGTCTCAATCTCACGTGTACGCGATGTTCGAAGAAACCGAACGGGAATTCCTCGACAAGGAACACCCGCAGCCGTTCCTGCCGAACAAGGCCGAAACGGGAAAGTGGCAATCACTTACGCCAGATATTGATGATCAATGCGTGGTTTTCGGAGAGGATGACCCGATGGCCAAACCCTGGACGGCCGAGCGTCGCACCAAAGATCGAGCCAACCTCTTCGCACTCTGGCGAGAGTATTCGTGTTGTCCGGAACCACGGCCCGAAGGCGCAATGATCTTCATTCCGATGAAGATAGGCGTTATCGGCGACTTGGACATTCAGATCATTGACTGAGCCATGCAGCGTTTCAGGTGGACAATCCTGCTGACCCTGGTGTCGATCGTGATTGCGATGGCATTGATGCCGAGCATGCGCAGCGTTCCGGATGTGTTGATCGTCGGTGGATATGCGTTCAAGGCCGCGAGGATCGTGGTTTACCTCCTGTTGCTGTTCGTCTTCTTCGACAGTGTCACGGCGCCGATGATCACACGCCTGACGTCCAGACCCGAGCTTGCGGAATCGGTGATCAAGCCTCACCGGTTGCGCATTCTCTTCTACGTGCTGGCCTTCGAACTGGCCATTACCACGACCTGGTGGTAGACCAGCCGCGGAGCAAGACGGACATGAGCAGGAAACACGGGATACGAAGCATGCTGATGTGCCTTTCCGTTGAAGCTGTGCCGGAAACTCGTTGCGTGGTGACAAGAGCATCTTCCTCCAGTTTCGCTCGACGCCGGTGGCGGCCGCTCGTCGCGTTCTCTTGCGTGACACACCCATCAGGAGAAGCACTCATGCAATGCCGAAAACACCTGTTTCAAGAAACCAGCATGCCGGCACTCATTCGTGTCTCGGTGGTTCTGCTCGCCGCCGCTGCCTTGTCAGCCTGTGGTGGCGGAGGTGGAGGGGGCGTTCCTGCCGGCGTCGCGAACGGCGCATTGCCGAATGATCCCTCTCAGGAGGAGGACACCGAGGAAGGCGGAGTTCCCGACTTCGTCATCACGAGTGTTGCGGCAAGCTCGGATACCAGTGCACAGTTTCACATCAAAGTCACGATTGAAAACAATGGCACGGGAACCGGTCCGATTCCCGGTGCCTGGTTCGTGACCTCGGCAGAACAGCTCCCGAGTGTCAATTATCATCACATTCCGTTGTCCTGGCGCTCTGAAGACGGCGAAGACATCGACAGCCTCGCACCCGGTGAATCAATCGAGCTGTCGGCAGGGGCCTATGGCATGGTCGGAGATGTATATTTCCTCCCTGAACAGGATGGCCTGCACTATGGCCAGGTCTGGCTGAACCCCGACCTGTCACTGCGATACGCCAACCCCGAGGATCGTGTCGAGACGAGTCACGAGATAGAAGAGCTGGACTACACGAACAATCAGTCGGAGGTGTTCACCTATCAGGCCGTGCCTTCTGGAAACTACTTTCACACGTGCGAGCCTGACCGCCATGAACCCAATGACAGCACGGACAGTCCTGCATTCATCGATGTGGGGGTGACTTATTCGGCGGATACCTGCGATGATGACATCGACGTCTTTGCCGTGCAGATGGAGGCGGGACAGTCGTATCAACTCAAGCAGTCTGACGAAGAAGTATATTTCACGGTGATCGGTCCAGACATGCGTTACGTTGCCAGAAGTCTGTCGTCGTACATAGGTGACCTCATGACGGCAGAAACCAGTGGTGTGCATCACATTGTTGTTTCTCGTGAGAATGCATGGGGACGTCTGCTGGATGAATACGACTTCACGGTAATCGAATTGCAGTGAGCATCTTGCGGGAGGAAAATTCATGCAATGTCGAAAATACCTGTTTCGAGAAACCGGCATGCCGGCGCTCATTCGTGCGTCGGCGTTTCTGCTCGCCGCCGTCACCTTGTCAGCCTGCGGTGGCGGAGGAGACGGGCCTGCCGACGTCGTGAACGGCGCATTGCCGAATGATCCCTCTCAGCGAGCTCGGACGTGAACTCGAATTCAGGGCGGTTCCACATCAATGTCACAATTGAAAACAATGGCACAGGGGCAGGTCCGATTCCCCGCGCCTGGTTCGTGACCTCGGCAGAACAACTCCCGAGTGCCAATTATCATCACATTCCATTGTCCTGGCGCTCTAAAGACGGCGAAGACATCGACAATCTTGCACCCGGTGAATCAGTCGTGCTGTCGGCAGTGTCGGACAATGCATTTGGAAAAATAGATTTCTTTCCTGAACAGAGTGGTCTGCACTATGGCCAAGTCTGGCTAAACCCCGATCTGTCACTGCGATACGCAAATCCCGAGGATCGTGTCGAGGCGAGTCACGAGATAGAAGAGCTGGACTACACGAACAATCAGTCGGAGGTATTCACCTATCAGGCCGTGACCTCTAGCCGGTGTCAAGTCGACCGCCATGAACCCAATGACAGCACAGACAGTCCTGCATTCATCGATGTAGGGGTGAATTATTCGGGGAATACCTGTGATGATGACATCGACGTCTTTGCCGTGCAGATGGAGGCGGGGCAGTCGTATCAACTCAAGCAGTCTGACGTTGAAGTATATCGCGAGGACCCATGGGGAACTTTGCTAGAAATATACGATTTCACGGTAATCGAATTGCAATGAACAGCGGCAGAGGATGATCACATGCAATGCCAAATATACCTCAAGACTGTTCATGTGAACTGTATTCGGATTTCGCTGGTTGCACATTCTTTTACACGTGCTGGCCTTCGAGCAGACCAGCACCACGATCTGGCGGTGGCCCCGCCTCGGAGCAAGACGGACATGAGCAGGAAACACGGGATACGACGCATGGTGACGTGCATTGCCGTTTCCGCTGGCCTGATCGCCATGGAGGCGACGGCCCAGAACAGGGATCAATATGCCTCGCCCCTGTCCCCCGCGTTCTACTACGAGATGAATGGCGGGGAAGCGGTACGCGATGCCCTGAACCCCGAGGCCCAGCCACAGGACATTCAGCTCGGGGCGGCGTTTCGCCTGCCAGCCGATCTCGCGGTTGAATCGGCGGTCACGGTTGATTCGGGCAGCTCGAGAACCGTCGAGACACGTCTGAAGGTGCTTTTCCCGAGTTCGGATGACGCTGCCGAGTTCGATAGCGTGTCCAGTCAGACCACGCGGATCACGAAGCAGCTATACAACGCGATACATCCCACATGACACACCCATCAGGAGAAGAACTCATGCAATGCCGAAAACACCTGTTCCAAGAAACCAGCATGCCAGCGCTCATTCGTGCGCCGGCGTTTCTGCTCGCCGCCGTCACCTTGTCAGCCTGCGGTGGCGGAGGAGACGGACCTGCCGACGTCGTGAACGGCGCATTGCCGAATGATCCCTCTCAGGAGGAGGACACCGAGGAAGGCGGAGTTCCCGACTTCATCATCACGAATGTTGCAGCAAGCTCGGAAGCAAACCCAAATGCAGGTCGGTTCCACATCAATGTCACGATTGAAAACAATGGCTCAGGAGCCGGTCCGATTCCCGGTGCCTGGTTCGTGACCTCGGCAGAACAGCTTCCGAGTGCCAATTATCATCACATTCCATTGTCCTGGCGCTCTGAAGACGGCGAAGACATCGACAACCTTGCACCCGGTGAATCAGTCGTGCTGTCGGCAGTGTCGGATTACGCATTTTCATATGTAGATTTCCGCGCTGAACAGGACGGCCTGCACTACGGTCAGGTCTGGCTGAATCCAGACCTGTCACTGCGATACGCCAATCCCGAGGATCGTGTCGAGACGAGTCACGAAATAGAAGAGCTGGACTACACGAACAATCAGTCGGAGGTGTTTACCTATCAGGCCGTGCCCTCCGGAGATGTCTTCTTCACGTGTGAGCCTGACCGCCATGAACCCAATGACAACACAGACAGTCCTGCATTCATCGATGTGGGGGTGACATATTCGGGGAATACCTGTGATGATGACATCGACGTCTTTGCCGTGCAGATGGAGGCGGGGCAGTCGTATCAACTCAAGCAGTCTGACGTTGAAGTATATGTGGCGTGCATTACATCGTTGTTTCTCGCGAGGACCCATGGGGAACTCTGCTAGAAATATACGATTTCACGGTAATCGAATTGCAGTGAGCAGCTTGCAGGAGATGGTCTCATGCAATGCCTAAAACACCTTAAAAATATTCATATGAACTGTATTCAGATATCGCTGGTTGCACATTCTTTTTCACGTGCTGGCCTTCGAGCAGGCCAGCACCACGACCTGGCGGTAACCCCGCCCCGGAGCAAGACGGACATGAGCAGGAAACAAGGGATACGACGCACGGTGACGTGCATTGCCGTTGCCGCTGGCCTGATCGCCATGGAGGCGACGGCCCAGAACAGGGATCAATATGCCTCGCCCCTGTCACCCGCGTTCTACTACCTGCCGACGAGCTGTGACATCTGGGAGAACCGGGAAAACATTGGAAATTACGTCGGTGGTCTGGTCGAAGACTACGTCAAGCGGAAGGTGGTCAACGGACTCATCAGTAAAGTGATTGGGGCAGTCGAAGCTTCCAGCGACATGTTGGAAGTCGCCTCCCTCGAACGAACCATGCCCGGCATGTACGACTGGATGACGAACATGTACGCCTCGATAGAGGAAGAGGCGGCGGTGTCCGTGGCGAGCTGGAGAACGGGCAGTCTGAAGCTACAGACTGGGAAACCACCAACGTCAATGCAGTGGCCGCCGACATGAACGAGACGGCGAAGAACACATCCATCCAGTGGTTCGGTGATCAGCGGGGAGCCGACCGGGACAAGCCGATCAGGGTGACGAGTGATGTCGTGTCCGCGGGCTATGCGGCAGCGGTGTCGTCGGAATACTCGGGGGCTGTCATCGGCCCGCCGGCCGA
>PDPU01000010.1 GCA_002746645.1 Gammaproteobacteria bacterium
GTGGAGCTTCCAGCCCCGGGTGCGCTCGAAGGCCGAGAGCGCCATCAGGAAGCCGTGGAGGTGCCGGTCGATGCTGGTGGCGTGATGGCGGAGGGTGGCAGCGAGGCCGTCGATGACGGACTGCGTGGCCTCGTCGGGAATGACGGTGTGGGTGGAGCGGTAGTGGTTGCGCGACTCGGCAACGTGGTCTGCGCCGGGTGTTTCGGTTGTCGCTGGTGCTGCTGGTGTTGCTGCTGACGCTGCATCAAGCATGTGCACATTCCCTGTGATTGAGCTTGAAAGCTAGTATATATCAACAGTACAATTCATATCAACAGCCTTCGAGCAGCCGGACAGAGCCATCTCATCCACGTCCGGCAGTTCTTCGAGGAATCCATCATGGCCATGCTGCTCGCGGTGATTCGTCACGCCGTGATGTCCTCCAGGGATTTCAGCGAGGCCGGAGAAAAAACCAGTTCCTTCATCGTGAGGGCCGGTCGCGAGCGGCACTCAGCACTCCGGCAAGTACGTCTCTCGGATCTCCTCGGATGCCTTCACCTCGATCGAGCTCATCCAGAGCCACACACAAGCGTTTAGTGATCTGATCAAGTATTCGACGGTCTTTCAGGGTTCGGAGGCCGGCGCGGAGAACTTCACTGGCGTTGGCATACTCGCCGGAATCGACGAGTTCATCCACGAACTCGGAAAGTTCCGGGGTCAGAGCGACGTTTCTGGCATGTTGTGATGGCATCAGTCGCTATCTCTGGAAAACACATACTCCAAAGAATAGAGAAACATCACGCGGGTGTCAAACATGGCCACCGCTCAAGCTACCGTCGGATCGTCACTCCCACCCGCCTCATCCACCACCTCGCTCCTGAGCGAGCGAATCCGGTTGCGCCCTTCCTGCCGAGCAAGTGCGAGTGCCGCTTCGGCGCGGGCGATCAGACTGGCGGCATTGTCCTCGGGTTCGAGTTCGGTCACACCGGTGCTGGCGGTCAGCACGAACTGCACGTTGTCGTAGCTCACGCAGCGATCGACCTGAGCGCGCAGGCGTTCGGCGAGAGCCACGGCACCGTCGAGGCCGGTCTGATGAAGAACCAGGCAGAAGGCATCATGCGAGGTACGGAACATGAGATCGCTCGTGCGCAGACGCGATGCGATGGCAGCAGCCACTGTCTTCCAGACCTGCACGGCCACATCGCTACCATGATGTTCGCTGATCGATTCAGGATAATCGACCGAGATCACCAGCATCGCCAGCGGTTCTTCGATGCGGTATGCCAGACGAATTTCGCGTGGCAGCTCCCTGTCGAGCGCCTGCTGGTTGCGAAGGCCGGTGACAGCGTCGGTCATTGCGCGCATTGCCACCGCGTGGTGCTCGAGGGCATTGTCGAGGGGGTAGACCAGGCTTTCCACGAGTCGCTCGGCTTCACGCTCTTCACGCGGTGTGAACGTTCTGCCGCGCATCAGCACGATGTCGCCGAGCAGGCGATCTCCGAGACGAAGCTCGAAACGCTGCTGGTGACGGCAGCTTTCACCGAGGAAGACGTCCGCTCCCCTCGTACCGGCAAGGAACTGCAAGCCGTCGAAGGCGACAAAGCACTGGCCTTCGCTCATCAGGCACTCGAACAGACGCTCGAGATCCAGCTTCCGATGCAGCAGCGCCTGGAATTCAAGTTGCCGGAGCTGGATGTCCATGCGCTGCTGACGCAACGCCGAAGGCGGCGTGACGATGGCACGAGTAACACTGGTAGCGGTCATGCATTGACACTCCTATGGGTATTCCACAGGAGACACTGCAAGGCACAGGCCAGCAGACCCCGAACCCGCTTCAGCCATTCATTCGGTGCGGTGGTTCAACCCGCCATCCCGGAACTGGCGTTGAGATACAACACCACACCCAGGGCGGCAAGCGTGATGCCGAGCAGTGACCAGGGCAGGAGGCTGTTCGCTTCTTCGGGCGCCTTCACCGACCAGTCATCGCGTACCCGTCTGTCGGCCTCGCTGGCCTCACTGCGGCGTTCGTGCAGGGCCGTTACCTGGTGAGTGCGCTCGTCTTCACGATCGCGGGCATCGAGAAAGCGGTTCCAGCCCGCGTCACTGTCAAGATCGAGAAGCTCTTCGGGAATGAGTTCGGGCACCTGCGTCACGGGTTCCCAGAGTTCACCGTCACGGCTGACACGATCGGTGCTCCGGACACGCCCGAGAAGGAGAAAACGCCCCACTTCGGTCGCCGAAAACGGACCCTGCACTCGCGAGCCTTTCTGTACGTACCACTCAGCCTGTTCAGTCAGCATGGGCATTCACTTCTGGGTCCATTCCGCAAGGCGCAGTTTCAGGCGCTTCATCGCCTGCCCGTGAATCTGGCAGACACGCGATTCGCTGACACCGAGGATTTCCCCGATTTCTCGCAGGTTGAGCTCTTCTTCGTAGTAGAGCGACATGACCAGTGCCTCGCGCTCCGGGAGGTTGCTGATGGAATTGGCGAGTGCACCTCGGAACAGCTGATATTCCATGTGTTCGCCGGGCGTCGACTCGCTGCTCTCCGGCAGCGGCATCGTCTCGCCCGTCTGTTCGTCGGGCTGATCGATGCTGTAGATGTGCGCTGCGGAGCTCTCGGTCAGAATGAGGTGATAGGCGCTGATCTCGATGCCGAGCTTCTCGGCCACTTCGCGCGGCTTCGCCTCGCGCCCCTGCTGCTGTTCGATGTCGCGCAGCACTTCGGCCGCCTCGCGCGACTTCCGATGCACCGAACGCGGCGTCCAGTCGCTGCGGCGGATTTCATCAAGCATGGCCCCTCGCACGCGGATACCGGCATAGGTTTCGAAGCTGGCGCCCTGGGAGGGATCATACTGCCGCGAGGCCTCGAGCAGACCGATCATGCCGGCCTGAATGAGATCCTCGGCCTGTACGCTCGGCGGCAGGCGATTCATCAGATGAAACGCTATGCGCTTGACGAGGTCGGCATTGGCGGCCACCAGTCCATCAGGGTCGACTGCTTCGACTTCGTTGTACATCGCGTGTGCGTTCATACGACCGTTCTCACCTGTTGTTCGTGGCGGCTGTTGCTGAAACCAACCGCTCCATGAAGAATTCCGTCCGTCCGCTCGGCGCCGTCGGGCGTGGCCAGCGCGCCACCCGCGAGGCCAGCCTCGCGAAGGCCATGGCCGCCGCCGATCGCGGAAAGGCATCAATGACCAGACGACGTTGCATCGCCGCATCATGTATCGCGTCGTCCTCGGGTATCGAGCCGCAATAGTCCAGCAGCACATCAAGCCCGGGATCGATCGTCATGCTGAGCGCCGCGTAGGTATCGAGCCCGTCGCGGGTCGAACTGACGCGGTTCGCCACCACCCGAAAACGCTGCACCCGATACATCTCGTGCAGCATCGCAATCATGCTGGCCGCATCCTGCAGCGCCGCCGGTTCCTCACCGACGAGCAGCAGCACCTCGCGCGTAGCGCCGGCAAAGCCGAGCACACCCGGCGTCAATCCGGAAGCCAGATCCACGATCAGGGTATCGGCCGCGACCGGTAGCTGACTGAAGCTCGCGATGAGAGCCGTGTGTTCGATCTGTGACAGCGCAGCCATTTCCTTCACGCCGTTCGCGGAAGGCAGAAGGGACAAGCCGTCACCGATCGCAACCGGAATCTCGCCAAGCTCAAATCCGCCGAAAAGCGCATCGGCCAGCGTCGCCTCGGGTGCGATATCGAAAAGGCAACCGAGATTGCCGAGCGCAAGATCACCGTCGAGCAGCAGCACCTCGTGCTCGTGGCGCGCAAGCGCGGCGGCAAGGTTCGCGGCGACGGTGGACTTCCCCGCCCCGCCCTTGCCACTCGCGATGGCGATGCTCTGCACGGGCGCCAGGGCAGGACGAGCGGACAGCACGGAGTTCGCGGCGCTCACGAGGCGATGCCCCGCTGCGTGCGACGTGTTCCGATTGGTGTGCTGAATGGAGTCCAATGCCTCGATTTCCCGTGTTGCAGACATCGCAGACGATGCAAACGACGGATGAGGTCGAGGGCACAGCCTGCGGTGACCTGGCAAGCTGCAATCATCGAACCAGAGCGGGGCCTTTCAGCCCCTCGGTTCGCGGGAGTTTCCGATCAATGCGCGAAAGTGGGAGGCAGCGCAAGATTTGTCATGGCGGTCACGGCCTCCGGCGGCTTGCTCCGGCGATTCGCCAGAGCCGTGACTGCAGAGGCCCGGATCGGCTCAGGTGACCTCTTCGGGACGCTGGATACCGTACTTGCGCATCTTCTCGACCAGCGTGGTGCGGCGAATATTGAGGCGGTTGGCGGCGTGCGCGACCACGCCCGAACACTCATCGAGTGCCTGCTCGATCAGGCTGATCTCGATATCGGTGAGGTGCTGCTTGAGATCGACGCCATCGCGCGGCAGGCGCGGCTTGTTGTTCATTGCCACCTGCGGCATGCCCTCGACCAGCGGCAGGCGCGGCTCGCCATCGGCATCCTGTGCTGCATCCCCGTCTGCCGCCGCCCCGAGTGCCGCTTCCGGGGCGATCTTCGGTGGCAGATCCTCGGCGTCGACCACGCCATAGGGGTGGAGAATGGTCAGACGCTCCATGAGGTTGGCGAGTTCACGGACGTTGCCCGGCCAGTCGTAGTTGCAGAGCGCCATCATGGCCGTCGGTGTCAGTTTCACCGAGGACTTCTTCTCGTGCTCGAGCCGGGTGATGAGTTCGTTGACGAGAAGCGGGAGATCTTCGGCGCGCGCGGCGAGCGGCGGCATCTCGATCGGGAAGACGTTGAGGCGGTAGTAGAGGTCTTCACGGAACTTGCCGTCACGGATGAGCTTCTCGAGGTCTCGGTGGGTGGCTGCCACGATCCGTACATCGCACTTGATGCTCTTGTTGCTGCCGACCCGCTCGAAGGAACGTTCCTGAAGCACCCTGAGAAGCTTCACCTGCATCGACAGCGGCATGTCGCCGATCTCGTCGAGGAAGATCGTGCCTCCTTCGGCAAGTTCGAAGCGCCCCTGGCGTGCGCCCACGGCGCCCGTGAACGAGCCCTTCTCGTGCCCGAACAGTTCGCTTTCGAGAAGGTCGTTCGGAATCGCGCCGCAGTTGATCGGCACGAAGGGCTTGTTGCGCCGGTTCGAGTAGTAGTGGATGTTCCGCGCCACGACTTCCTTGCCCGTGCCCGATTCGCCGAGAATCAGCACCGTGGCTTCGGTCGGCGCCACCTGGTCGATCATCTTCCTGACGCGCACCACCGAGCGGCTGTTGCCGACGAGCGAGCGGAAGAGTTCGGGGTTCTGCGTGCCTTCGGCCGACGGGCGGGTATTGGCCGTGCCACGTACCTCCGACTTGTGCAGGAGATCGGCGAGGTTGGCGTAACGCGCATCGTCCTTGAGGCAACCGACGAAATTCGCGTCGATCTCGCTCTGAGGTATGTCTGCCGGCTGGTTACCGAGCATCAGCACCATCGGCGGGCACTTCTCGTGTTTCGCGCGCAGGGCTTCGGCCCAGGCCGTGATGCCGTGGAAGTTCGCCACGAGCACGCTGCTGAAGTCTTCGAAATCACCGAGGCTGTCGACAAGTTCGTGCGAACTCAGCGTCTTCGGCTCGTAGTCGATGAATTCGAGCTGATGGGCAAGACGCTGCGCGCGCTCGGCGTCCTGATCGAGGATGAGTATCCGGTTTGACGATTTCTTCTTGGCCATGGCGCTACCTGTGGCGGGTGCGTGCCCGCTACTCGTGATTCGATCCAGAGAGCATAGATGACAGAATCACAAAGACAAAGTTTTGACGAGCGATCCGCAGGACGCGTCGCTGCCTGCGGCGAAGTTCAACGTATGCGGCGTCGGATCTCAGTCAATACAGACTGTAACAGTTGGCAGTTCCGGCGCCAAGCTGCGGAATCGTCCATGGTTTTCCCGATCCGTGTGTGACACCCGCCATGCTCTGCGACCTCGGGCGTTCAAGAAAGACCGGTAGCGCCGATCCATGCCTTGCGTTTCATGACAACAAGAAGCTCACGACTCGGGAGCCAGCGCAGGCTCGACGAGATCCAAAGAGCTCAAGGAGAGAGTCTGCATGGCTGAACCCTGCAAGGACGACAGGAATGTCGTCGCCGACATCAGCGATGCACGCCGCAAGCGATGGGCTCAGCAGGTCCGTGGCGGCCGCATCATCAACCGACGTTTCGACTACGAGAAGGTAGCGAGGCTCAAGGCGGAAATCGAGTCCGGCAGCTACATGATCGACACCTACCGGGTGGCCGACAAGCTGATCGAGCACGAGAGAAACGGCTGAGCGCTTGTACGAAAAAACCCTCCCGGCGCACACGACAGGCTTTCTGCCATGTGCGCCGAGAGGGCCAGATTCGTCGAGTCTGTCGAGAAGGCTGGGCTGCATCTCGGGTACTTCGGGTACCTCGGGTACTTCAAGTGTGCCCGGAACGCCGAGTGCGCCGAGCGCCGGACCGCAACAGCGGCCCGACACCCTCCGTCAGCACTTACTCGGGAACGTGCTCGAGTGTGCTGGCTTCGCCGTCAACCGCATTGACGGGAATCTGACGCGGTTTCATCGCTTCGGGAATTTCCTTGACCAGAGCGATCTTCAGCAGGCCATTGTCGAGCTGTGCATTGACGACTTCGACATGATCGGCGAGATTGAACTTGCGCTCGAAAGAGCGGGTGGCGATGCCACGATGCAGGTAGCGTGAATCCGTCTTCACGTCTTCCTTCTTGCCACGAATCGTGAGCACGCCCTTCTCGACCTGCACACCGATTTCGCCTTCGCGGAAACCGGCAACGGCCAGGGTGATGGCGTAGCGGTTCTCGTCGACGCGTTCGATGTCGTAGGGAGGATAACCGGCGGCCTGGCGATCGGCGTTCAGCGCCGCATCGAGAAGCGAACCGAAACGGTCGAAACCGACCGTGTTTGCGTACAGAGGGGTAAGATCGACTTTCATCGTATATTCTCCAATCAGAAGCAATATGTGAATGTGGTTCCCGATTCTCGTGGAGACATCGGCCACGACAACAAGGTGGCGTCCGAATCCGGGTTTTCAAGGGTCGAAATGAATGCTGCAGCAGCTTTTTCGTGGCTTGTCGGCCACGCATGACCGGCGCCACGCTGGATACGCTCCGCGACGCAGCGGCCGCGCACGGCATGCTGCTTCGCGGCGTACTGGCCGTGCAACCTGCCGACGAAGCCATTGTTCTGGCCAACGGCAGAGAGGCCGTGGCAATTGCGCTCTTCGGTAACACCGGAGACGCGCTCTGGCCCGTGTTCACGGCCTCTGCCGAGTACCGGGACGGCGAGCGTCACCCGCTGGATCGCTGGTCGCGACGCGTCGCAACGATCATCGCCGCACCACTCGGTGCGCGCGTGCTGATGCCGAACGACGGCCCGCCCCACCTGCCCTTTCTGAGCTGGGCCGAGCGCGCCGGTGGCGTCACCCAGTCACCCATCGGGCTGTTCCTGCATCGCGAATACGGACTCTGGCATGCCTACCGGTTTGCGCTGGCGCTGGGCGAGATGCCGGAGGGAGTGGCGGGCACCACGACTTCCCGGGATGCCGCCGCCATCTGCGCGAACTGTGTCGCCAGACCCTGTCTGACGGCCTGCCCTGTCGGCGCGTTCACGAACGACGGATATGCCGTCGATCGTTGCGCGGAGTATCTGCTGGATGACGAGGATGCGCCCTGTCACGGCAGCGGCTGCCTTGCGCGCGTGGCCTGCCCCGTGGGCGCGGCCGCGCGTTATCCCGAGGCGCAGCGGCGGTTTCACATGGCGAGCTTTCTGAGAGGGGCGCGGGAACGGCGCTGACTGATGACTCTGGCTGTGGGCTGTCTCTCGACGAAAAGCTGTTACTCGACGAAAAACGGAAAAACAGCCGATTCCGTTGTTGACGACGCCCGAACAGGCGTTATAATAATTGCTTCGGCGGGGCTATAGCTCAGCTGGGAGAGCGCTTGCATGGCATGCAAGAGGTCCGCGGTTCGATCCCGCGTAGCTCCACCACCGAATCATGTGAAGGCGTCCGATGGGCGCCTTTTTCATGCCCGGCTACCTGATGCAGCGCTGTTCACCACCCGTCACGCCGCCTACGGATCTCCGCAAACACCGCCACGTCGTCGGCCTCGGCCATGCCGAGCGCCTCACGGATACCCGCGTCATCGGTGCGCAGGAAGGGGTTGGTGGCCAGTTCCTCGGCAAGCCTCGCCGGCACCGTGGGTTCACCGGCAGCCCGCGCGGCCCTGATACGCTCGGCGCGCCTCTGCAGCGCCGCATTGTGCGGATCGACGGTGAGCGCAAAACCCGCGTTGGTTTCGGTGTACTCGTGACCACAGAACACCATCGTTTCCGGGGGCAGCGCCTTCAGTTTGGCAAGGCTCGCGTGCATCATCCTGGCGTCGCCCTCGAAGAGACGGCCGCAACCGAGCATGAACAGGGTGTCGCCCGTGAACAGGAGTCCGGCGTCGGGCAGGTAGGGGTTGATCATGTCGAGCGTGTGCCCGGGAGTCTGGATGAACTCGATGCGGTGGCCACTGAAATCGAGCACGTCGCCTTCACTGACCGTGAGGTCGTAGTCGTTGGCGGTGGTTTTCGATGCCGGATTGGCGGCCGACCCCACGATCGTGCATCCCGTGGCTTCCTTCACGCGCCGCATGCCGGCACGGTGATCATCGTGGTGATGGGTAATGAGGAGATGGGTGAGATCCTCCGGCCTGGCGCCGACAGCGCCGATGGCCTCGAGTACCGCGTCGGCTTCGCCCGCATCCACGCAGGCGAGTCTGCCACTGGCCACGTCCCTCAGCAGCACGCCGTAGTTGTCGGCGCGCCAGGTGAAAAGGTGTGTGTCGAGTCCGTCTGTGCCCACTGCAAGCGTCTCCCTGGTTGGCGATGGTTGGCGATTCAACCGGCCGCGGCCGCAATGTGGCGCTGCGCGCGAGCGATGCGTGACAGCGCTTCCGCCTTGTCCAGCACTGCCAGCACCTCGTTCATCGACGGCGACTGTGTGCCACCGGTGATGGCGAGTCGCAGCGGTTGACCGAGTTTGCCGAAGCCGATCTCGCGCTCGGCCACGCAGGCCTCCATGGCAGCCTGAATGGCATCGGCCTGCCAGTCGTCGAGCGCCTCGAAGCGTGCCGCCACGTCGCCGAGGATTTCGTCTGCCGGTGACCTGAACTGCTTCGCTGCGGCCTTTTCGTCGTAGCTCTCGGGCGCCTTGTACAGAAAGCCTGCCGCTTCCGCCATCGCCACGAGCGTGCTTGCACGCGGCGCCAGCAATGCCGCCACCCGATCGAGCGCGGGCCCCGCGGCCAGATCGTACCCCTGCGCATCGAGGTACGGTTTCAGACGCTCGCCAAGCTCGAGCACCGGCATGGCCTGCAGGTATTGCTCGTTCACCCAGTCGAGCTTGCGGCTGTCGAAGACCGCCCCTGCCCTGTTGACATTCTCGAGCGCGAACAGCGACTGCATCTCTTCCATCGTGAAGATTTCCTGATCCCCGCACGACCAGCCGAGACGCACGAGATAGTTCAGGAGTGCTTCGGGGAGATAGCCATCGTCGCGGTACTTGACCACACTGACCGCACCGTGGCGCTTCGACATGCGCTTGCCGTCATCGCCGAGGATCATCGGCAGGTGCGCATAGACAGGCTGCGGCGCACCCAGTGCTTCGAGAATGTTGATCTGGCGCGGCGTGTTGTTGACATGGTCGTCACCGCGAATGACGTGGCTGATGCGCATGTCCATGTCGTCCACCACCACCGTCAGATTGTAGGTGGGCGTACCGTCGCTGCGCATGATCACGAGGTCATCGAGTTCGGTGTTGGATACCTTGATGGTGCCCTTGACGGCGTCATCGAAGACGACATCGCCATCGAGCGGATTCCGGAACCGCACCACGGGCCTGACGCCTTCGGGGGGCGTATCGCTGCGATCCCGCCAGTAGCCGTTGTAGCGTGGCTTCTCCTTCCTCGCGATGGCATCGGCACGCATGGCCTCGATTTCCTCGGGCGTGCAGTAGCAGTGATAGGCCTTGCCTTCGTCGAGGAGCTGCTGTACCACCTCGCGGTAGCGATCGAAGCGCTCGGTCTGGAAGAAAGGGCCTTCGTCGTAGTCGAGCCCGAGCCATTCCATGCCTTCGAGAATGGCCTGCACCGACTCCTCGGTGGAGCGCTCGCGGTCGGTGTCTTCGACGCGCAGGACGAAGTCGCCACCGTGCTTCCTGGAGAAGAGATAACAGAACAGCGCCGTGCGGGCACCGCCAATGTGCAGATAGCCCGTGGGGCTGGGCGCGAAGCGCGTACGAACGGTCATGAGGGTCTGGGACGGGTTCCTGATGGGACGGGTTCCTGAACCGAATGCCTTCAGGGGAGCGCAGGCCAGCGACCCGCAGCAAGCCGCCCGGAACGGAGCGATCGGGAGCAACAACCGGAGCCAGTGACCCGGGGTGGCCTTCGAGGCAATGTCAGGCAAGGTTTCGGCAAGCTCTGGAGTGTATCAAAGCGAGCTTCGGCGGAGCGCGGCTATAATTCCTGGATTCAACGCGGTGCCTGGCCGACAATGGCCACCATCGCCTATCGCGCCCACGGCGTGAGGCACGTTTCTTCAGGAGTTACCATGTCCGCTGCCCCAGCCACCCGTGACTCCCTGCCCTGGTATTCGGCAGGGAAGACGGCCACGGGACACGTTCGCCGCCTCAACGAGGACGCCTTCCTCGACGTCCGCGAGCAGGGGCTCTGGGCAGTGGCCGACGGCATGGGCGGGCACAGCCGCGGCGACTGGGCCAGCCAGTGCATCGTGGAAACCCTGCACGACTTCAAGCGCCTGGACAACCCCGATGCCTCGATCGAAGAACTCATGCGCAGGCTCGAGCAGGCCAACCGGCTCTGCCTCGCGGAATCCGGCGACAGGATCATGGGCAGCACCGTTGCCGCCCTCTATCTGCACGACGACAAGGCCTACACACTCTGGGCCGGCGACAGCCGCATCTACCGCTTCCGCGGCGAGGCCTTCAGCCAGCTCACCGACGACCACAGCCTCGTGCAGGAACTCCACCGACTTGGCGAGCTGACCCGCGACGAAGCCGACAGCCACCCCTCGCAGAACGTCATCACGCGCGCGATCGGTGTCGCCGAAGAGCTTGAGGTTCAGGTGCGGCAGTTCGACCTCGAAGCGGGTGACCGCTTCATCCTCTGCAGCGACGGTCTTTTCAAGGACATGAAACCCGCGGAGCTACGCGAGCTTGCCGGACTCCCCTCGCCGCGCGATGCACTCGACCGGCTCATGGAACTCGCCTTGAAGCGCGGTGGGACGGACAACCTGACGGCGGTCGTGGTGCAGGTGGCCTGAAAGACAGTGCTCAGCAACCACTGATACTGTTTTTCTCGAACCAGTTGCTCAGTTCCCGTTCGGTAATTTCCCCTGCGGACAGCGATTCAATCATGGCCGCTGCCTCTGGTTCCGAGGCATCAAGCGAGTACCCATTGATTTCGAGAAATATTGCCGATACCGCCAGCGCTGAACGCTTGTTCCCGTCAACGAACGGGTGGTTCCTGGCCAGACCATGGCAATAACAGGCAGCCAGGCTCGTGATTGATTCACGTTCACCGAAGGAATACAACTGCCTGGGTCGGTTGAGAGCAGAGTCCAGCAGATCGGGATCTCGAACACCGGGCAACCCTCCGTGTTCTGCAATCAGCATCTGATGCACCAGGCCAACAACGTCAGGTAATACCCAAGCCGGCTCGGTCATCTTGCCAATTGGTGAAGGGCGTTTCGATACTTCTTCATGACCTTTTCGGCAGCCTCCATCTGCTCGGCAAAATCTTCCCGATAGGGTGTCAAGGTGAGCCCGTTGGGCCCATCGACCAGATACAACACATCCCCTTTGGCGGCCTTGAGCCGGGACAGCGCCTCCTTTGGTAATACGACACCCAGTGAGTTGCCGATGGAGGTAACCTTGACTTCAAGCATTCTTGCGCAGCACGTTATAACAAAAGTTATAACAGATTAGAAACTCACGTCTATCCTGTCAAGTGACAATGCCGCCGCTTGATCGGCCGAAACCGAATCACCGAAAGCAACTTGTCCATTCTTGCGACTTCCGACTTGAACCACCCGCTGAACCTCAAGGCGCCGGCAGACTCCCGGCGCGCCTGAGGCCTGCATGGTGGATCAGTGCACTGCTGCCGCCCCGGACGATGTAGCCTGATCGCTGAACACGAGCCCATCGGGCCCTGCGTCCACGACCACGGTATGGCCCGGTGCGAAGTCGCCCGCGAGGATCTTCTGCGCCAGCGGGTTTTCGAGTTCCTGCTGGATGGCGCGCTTGAGAGGACGCGCTCCGTACACCGGATCGAAACCGACTTCGCCGAGCCTGTCGAGCGCGCCATCGGTGATGACGAGTTCGAGGTCACGATCGGCCAGGCGTGCGCCGAGGTAGGCGGTCTGGATGGCCGCGATGCGGCGGATGTGTTCGGCCGCAAGCGGACGGAACACCACCGTTTCATCGATCCGGTTGATGAACTCGGGCCGGAAGTGCTGGCCGACGATCTCCATCACCGCACTCTTCATCTTCTCGTAGCTCTCGGCACCCTCGATGCCTTCGACATTGGCAATCTCCTGGATGGCCTGGCTGCCGAGGTTCGAGGTCATGACGACGACGGTGTTGCGGAAGTCCACCGTGCGCCCCTGCCCGTCGGTCAGGCGCCCGTCGTCGAGCACCTGGAGAAGCACGTTGAAGACGTCCGGGTGCGCCTTCTCGACTTCGTCGAGCAGGATCACCGAATAGGGCTTGCGTCGCACCGCTTCAGTGAGGTAGCCCCCTTCTTCGTAGCCGACATAGCCGGGAGGCGCCCCGATGAGCCGCGCCACCGAATGCTTCTCCATGAACTCCGACATGTCCACGCGAATCATCGCGTCGTCGGAATCGAACAGGAAGTCCGCGAGTGCCTTGGTGAGTTCGGTCTTGCCGACACCGGTGGGCCCGAGGAAGAGGAAGGAACCGATCGGGCGGTTGGGATCCGAAAGGCCCGCACGCGAACGACGGATCGCATCGGACACGGCCGTTACCGCTTCGTCCTGACCGACCACGCGCGTCGCGATCTCGCGCTCCATGCGCAGCAGCTTTTCCTTCTCGCCTTCCATCATCTTCGACACGGGAATTCCGGTCCACTTGGCGACCACCTCGGCGATTTCGTCCTCGGTGACGTTGGTGCGAAGGAGTGTCATCTCCTGATCGGAGGAGTCGTCCATGGCTTCGGCAACCTGCTTCTCGAGCGCCGGAATCTGCCCGTACTGCAGTTCGGACATGCGCGCGAGATCACCCGCGCGGCGCGCGGTTTCGAGTTCGAGACGCACGCGCTCCAGCTCTTCCTTGACGTGCGCGGTGCTTTGCACACTTGCCTTCTCGCTGTTCCAGACTTCCTCGAGGTCGGCAAACTGCCTCTCGAGCTTCTCGATGTCTTCTTCGAGATCGGCAAGGCGCTGCTTCGAGGCCTCGTCGCTTTCCTTGGCAAGCGCCTCGCGCTCGATCTTCAACTGGATGAGACGACGTTCGAGGCGATCGAGTTCTTCCGGCTTGGAATCGATTTCCATGCGGATGTGCGACGCAGCCTCGTCGATGAGGTCGATGGCCTTGTCGGGAAGCTGCCGGTCGCTGATGTAGCGGTGCGAGAGCGTGGCCGCGGCGATGATGGCAGGGTCGGTGATGTCGACACCATGGTGCACTTCGTAGCGCTCCTTCAGGCCACGCAGAATGGCGATGGTGTCTTCGACGGTAGGCTCATCCACGAGCACCTTCTGGAAGCGGCGCTCGAGCGCGGCATCCTTCTCGACGTACTGGCGGTATTCATCGAGAGTGGTCGCACCGATGCAGTGAAGCTCGCCACGCGCCAGCGCGGGCTTGAGCATGTTGCCCGCATCCATGGCACCGTCGGCCTTGCCTGCACCGACCATGGTGTGAATCTCGTCGATGAAGAGAATCACCTGCCCTTCCTGCTTGGCAAGGTCGTTCAGAACCGCCTTCAGACGCTCTTCGAATTCACCACGGAACTTCGCACCCGCGATGAGCGCGCCCATGTCGAGCGAGAGGACGCGCTTGTCCTTGATGCCATCGGGCACCTCGCCGTCGACGATGCGCTGTGCAAGGCCCTCGACGAGAGCGGTCTTGCCGACTCCGGGCTCGCCGATGAACACCGGGTTGTTCTTGGTGCGGCGCTGCAGCACCTGGATGGCACGGCGGATTTCGTCGTCACGGCCGATGACGGGATCGATCTTGCCCTGCTCGGCGCGTTCGGTGAGGTCGATGGTGTACTTCTCGAGCGCCTGACGGTTGTCTTCGGCATTCTGATCGGTGACGGGGCCGCTCTGTACCGCCTCGATGGTCTTCTCGATGGCAGCGAGATTGGCGCCGTTGGCCACGAGGGCTTCGGCGACGGAGTTCTTCTTGTCCTCGAGTGCCGCCAGCACGAAGATTTCGGACGAAATGTACTGGTCGCCACGCTTCCGTGCCTTCTTGTCGGTGAGGTTCAGAAGACGGTTGAGTTCGTTCGAGACGTGCAACTGCCCACCCGCACCGCCTTCGACCTGCGCCATGCCGTCGAGGGCACGGTCGAGCGCGACCCGCAGGCCGTTGACGTTCACGCCGGATTGCGCCAGCAGCGGCCTGACGCCACTGCCGTCCTGATCGAGCATCGCGGCCATGAGATGCGCCGGCTCGATGAATTGATGATCCCGCCCCAGAGCCTGGGACTGGGCATCCTGAAGTGCCAGCTGGAACTTGCTGGTCAGTTTGTCCATTCGCATGGTTCAACTCCTGGAAATCGGTGATAAAGACATTGAAGACTCGGGTTGACGCGCCGACTTCGCAGGTGGCGCGTTATGGATGCTTTCAATGTGGGGGTTCCGGGGCGTTGATCAAGATACCGCGGACAGAACGAAATGAACCTTGTTCACATGGAAAGGCTGCCGGTCAATCTCGCTTCACCAGCCCGAATCCGATTGCTCGCGAACGTTTGTGCACAGCGTCGAAGACTTCCCTGGCCAGCTTGAAAGGAAGAGCGCCGTAGATCCACTCTCCATCAGGAGTAGGCACCACCCCCTGTGGAAGCCCCAGAGCTGGCCAGGACAAGGTATTGACCTGATGAGTCTTGATCCACGAAGGTGCATCATCAAGCCCCAGGTGACGAGCAACTTTCGCAGGTAAGGGAATAGCATCTTCGCCCAGTTCCGGAGGAGAGTGAGTGACAGGGACAACAACCACCTCCCGGCTTCCATCAGGCGCCGGTTTGGTAATGATCACGACAGCGCAAGGCCGATCCTTGGCGCCATGAACTCGCCCCTCCAACTGTTCTTCCTTCCAGAGAAAATCGTAGCGAATGACGTCGCCGAGCCTTGGTATGAGTTTCATCTAGTCCATTAAATGATCGAGATCGGGCGTTGGTTTGCCCTGATATCCCTTCTCCAGCTCCTGCTTCAACTCTTCACTGAGTTCATGCGGGTAAAGGGCCTGTCGAGTGTCAAGAGCCTTGAGCCGCTGATACTCGCCAACATCTATGAGAATGCGATAAGGGCGATCATGACGTGTGATGAGCACCGGGTGCTTACCGGATGCTTCCAGGTACTTTCCTGACCGCGTCTGGAATTCCGTTGAGGTTACGCTGGTTGTCATGGCCGCTCCACGGGCATCTCAATAATAACCATAATAGCCATTCTAGCTATTCTGGTCAATATCTATCTGAACGCTTACCGGAGACACCGCATCCTCTGCTGCATCGGCGATGTGACCCAGCAAGACAGCGAGTTACGTGCTGTTCATACAGGTCGAGCTTGAGACAACACCGCTTCAAGCACCTTGGGTGGCAAGTCACCCGGTACGAGAAGGTCGACGGTGACACCGAGCGTTTCCTGCAATTCGTCCTGCATGCCACCCAGATCCAGCAAGGTGGTTCCAGGCAAAGGATCAACCAGAATATCGAGATCACTTTTCTCGGTGTCTGTTCCCTGCACCACCGAGCCGAAAACACGTGAGTCGGACCCTCGCGGTATCGGCTTGCAATCTCACGCCGCGCCGCACCCCGTCGCGCCGCCACGAAACGAGCGCTCAGGTCATCCTGGTGCTGTCCAGGGATCGGGATCCAACGCCGGCATCTCGCTCGAGATACCTGGCAAACGCTGCAACAACAAGGTGCAGCACGATGGCCATGAGCGCCAGCACGAAAAGGCTTGCAAACATCAGATCGGTCTTTGCCCGGCCATTGGCAAGCAGCATCAAATAGCCCAAACCCCGCGAGGCCCCCACCCATTCACCGATAACGGCACCGATAGGCGCATAGACGGCGGCGAGCTTGAGGCCTGTTCCAAGCGATGGCATGGCGTGCGGAATCCTGATGCGCAGCATGACCTGGTACCTGGTGGCGCACATCGTGTCGGCAAGATCAAGAAAACCGGATGGCACACGATTCAACCCGTCGTAAAAGGCGCTTGTTACCGGGAAGAAAATGATCAGCACCGCCATCATGACCTTTGATGCGATACCGTAGCCAAGCCAGAGCGTCAGAATCGGTGCAAGGACAAAAAACGGAGCCGCCTGTGTGAATACGAGAATCGGCATGATCAGCCGGTGCAGCCGATCCGACCATGTGAGCTGCACTCCGGCAACAGCGCCCAGCGTCGCGCCGATCACGAGGCCAAGCACCACTTCCAGGAAAGTGATGCTGGCATGACTCATGAGAGTCAGCCGATTTTCCCAGGCCGCAGTTGCCACCAGCAACGGGGAAGGCAGGATGAATGGCGGCGCCTGTGTCAGCCAGACAACAGCCTGCCACAGGCCCAGGAGAACGACAGACGCTCCAGGAGCATAGCGTATCCGCGTCATCGCAAAGCCCGTAGTCGCGCCATGAGATCGGACAGGTTCGCGACGATCTCGGGCGCGTAGATATCCCGCAAGGGCAAGGTTGACGGTAGTGGCCAGCTTTGCGCCCTCCGTGAAGTGAAAACGATGACCTGGTGACCAAGTCGTATCGCTTCGGCCGGATCGTGCGTGACCAGCAACACCGTCCTGCCGGCGAGCATCTCGCCAGTGAGTTCCTGCATTTCTGCACGTGTACTTGCATCCAGGGCTGAAAAGGGCTCGTCAAGGAAGGCGATCGGGCGGTTTTCCATCAGCGTGCGGGCCAGCGCCGTTCGCTGGCGCATCCCGCCCGACAGCTCACCCGGTTTCCTGGTCTGATGATCGCCCAGCCCGACACGGTGCAGAAGCTCCTGCGCACGCGCAATGTCCGGCTTGTCGCCACGCAGGCGTGCGCCCAGGACGGTGTTTTCCAACACGTCGAGCCATGGCAGAAGAAGATCATCCTGTGCCATGAGGCTGGCACGCCCAGCGACTGGTCTGGTGTCCGATGTGGTGATCGTTCCATCAAACCTCCCGGCACAGTCCAGACCGGCCATCAGCCGAAGGAGTGTTGTTTTTCCGACACCCGAGCGCCCGAGCACGCAGGTCCATTGCCCGGCAGGCAACGTGATCTCCACCGGACCGAAGAGCGTCACGTCCGCGAGAACGTGACGGCCTTTCAGCGAGATGGCAGGTGCGACGTCGAGCATGCGCCGCGCAGCCCCATGTCCCAGAACCCGACCTCAAGCCTTGTTGCCACGGCAAAGCGCTGTTGCAGCCGCTGCCAACGGGGGGCGTGCTCGGGATCGGGCCCCAGACGCAGCGCGACTGCACCGTCAATCATTGTCCCGACGGATTGCATGGCCTGCTGATACTCGGCCCCGGCATAGGTTTCGATCCAGGTGCGATAGGGCGTATCGTTCGGTGCCTCTCTGGACAGACGCAGGCCGATTTCACCATAGCCAAGACAACAGGGTGCAAGCGCGGCCATCAGGTCAAGAAAATCCCCTTGCATCCCGGCATCCAGCACATAGCGAGTGTATGCAAGGTTTTCGAGTTCTTCGAGGGCGGTAAACAAGGCCTCTTCGTCGACCCCTTCGGCAGCGCATGTCTTCACATGCAGATCCATCTCGAAATTAACCAGCACATCCAGAATACGGGCGCAGACCTTCATCTCGTCAAGTGTTTCCGCCTTGACGACACCCATCGACCAGGCGCGCGAAAAGTGCACCAGAAAGACATAGTCCTGAATCAGATAGTGCAGGAACGCCGCGCGGGGCAGCGTGCCATCACGCAGCCCCTCGACGAACCTGTGGTGGGTATAGGCACGCCACGTTTCAGGGCACCCGGCGCGCCAGAGTTCAAAGACCTGCCCGTAAGTTGCGCCGCTCATTGCGCGGCCAGATCCGTGGCGATGCGGGAGACGGGTCCGACTCCGGAGATCAGACCCGCCTCGTGCAGGAAGGTCTCGAACTGCGCATATCGACCGGTATCCAGAGCCGCAGGCCGCAGGGCGAAACGCGGCAACGTGTCGATCCAGGCGCGGCGGTTCAACTCATCGTCCAGTTCGGGGGAGGTGTCGGCAAAAATCTCCCAGCTTTCTTCGGGGTGGTTGATGATGTAATGGGTGGCCCGTTCCGTCGCCTGCAGAAAGCGGAGAATCATGTCGGCGTTCATGGTGTCGGGGTTGGCTACATAGATCAGCTCGTCATAGGGCGGCAGCCCTTCTTCTTCGACATGGAAGCAGCGACCCGGCACACCTTCGATATCCATCTGGTTCAGCTCGAAATTGCGAAAGGCACCGATCACCGCATCGACCTGACCCGACATCAGCGATGGCGAAAGCGACCAGTTCACGTTGACCAGTTCGATGTCGTCCAGCGACAAGCCGTGGTTGCGCAGAATATGCGCCAGAACCGCTTCCTCGACACCACCGACCGAAAAGCCGACGCGGCGGTCTTCAAGATCTGCTGGCGATTTCACGGGGCCTCGCTCCAGCGTGAGCAGACAGTTGAGCGGAGTTGCAACCAGCGTCCCGACCCGCAGCAAAGACAGCCCTTCGCGAACCTGAAGGTGCAACTGTGGTTGATAGGAAATGGCCAGATCCGCCTTGCCGGCAGCCACCTGTTTTGGCGGATCCGATGGATCGGCCGGCGCGATGATCTCGACCGTCAGATCCACATCGTCGAAGTAGCCCAGTTCTTCGGCCAGAATGACGGGAGCATGATCGGGGTTCACGAACCAGTCCAGCAGGAGTGTCATCCGATCCCTCGCCAGCGCTGGCGCGGCCATCAATGCAAGTACCAGTATCGTGAAGACTGTTTTCATGAGCGTTCTCCTTGCGCGGTATGGAATGTCGCGAAATGATGCGTGGGGCCGTGGCCTGTACCGACGCTCAGCGCGTCGGCATGGGCGATGGCCGTTGAAACATAGGTCTTGGCGGCACTGACAGCAGCCGACAGGTCCAGTCCGAAGGCCAGCTTCGCCGCCAGGGCCGAAGACAGGGTGCATCCTGTGCCGTGCGTGTTTCCCGGAGCAATGCGCACGCTGTCGAACCAGGTCGTGCCGTCGGCGGTGACAAGACAGTCGGGGCTGTGCCCGTCATCGAGATGCCCACCCTTGATCAGCACCGCCTGCGGACCATACGCGAGCAGCGCCTTGCCCTGAGCCGCCATTGCGTCACGCGTGGTTGCAGTTTCCGTTTCCAGCAGATGCGCCGCCTCCGGCAGGTTCGGCGTCAGGACCCGCGCCAGAGGCAACAGGCACTCGCGCAGCACAGCCACCGCGTCGGCTTGCAGCAGTGGCGTACCGCCCTTGGCAATCATCACCGGATCCAGTACGACCGGCGTCCTGGTGGCCGCCAGTGCCTGCGCAACGGCCTGCGCGATCTCGGCGGTGGCGATCATGCCGACCTTGACGGCGTCAACTCGGACATCCTCGAACACATCCCTGATCTGAGCCGCAACGAAATCGGGCGGCACCACGTGGATGCCGCTGACACCGATGGTGTTTTGCGCCGTCAGGGCCGTCACGGCCGCCATGGCAAAGGCACCATTGGCGGAAATGGCCTTGATATCGGCCTGGATGCCGGCACCACCGGATGGGTCCGAACCTGCAATGCTCAATACATTGGGAATCATGGTCGTTTTTCCGATTCGGCGAAAGCCCGCGTTGCGGCCAGGATGTCGGGCTGACCACAGATCGCGGAAACAATGGCTGAGCCATCGGCGCCGCATTGCAGCACCGCTTGATGGTGTTCAGCCTTCAGCCCGCCAATGGCCACCGTCGGCAGTACCGACTGCGTCACGAGCCGGGCCAGACCATCAAGCCCGAAAGGCAGTCCGTGATCGGGCTTGGTGGTGGTGCCGAAGACCGGCCCGAGGCCAAGATAGTCAACGAGAGCGGGGTCGGCGGCGTTCACCTCGTCGAGGCTTCCGCACGAGAGCCCCAGTATCCTGTCCGGCCCCAGCAGGGCACGGGCCTCGGCGGGTGAAACATCTCCCTGTCCGATATGCACCCCGTCCACACCGGCGATCCGAGCCGCCTCCACATCGTCATTGATGACAAGCGGTACATCGGTGCCGCGCAGCACCTCTTTCAGCGCCTGCGCCTTCGCCACACGCAACTCCGTCGTGCTGTCCTTGTCGCGCAGCTGCACCATCGTCACGCCGGCGGAAACGGCCTGCCGGACGGTTTCCTCCACGCCCGGGCCGGCACACAGGTGCGGGTCGGTCACCAGATACAGTCGCAATCGAGCAATCAATCGGTTCATGAGAGAATCACCTCTGCCAGTTCGTCGGACTGCGTTGCGGCCAGTGCGTCGAGGAAATGCACCTGGAAACTGCCGGGGCCCTGCGCCTTTGCCGCCGCCGCGGTACCCGCACACTTGAAATGTGCCGTGGCACCAAGCGCCGCGTCAAAAGCAGGACCGACGGCGACGTAGGCCCCCATCAGCGCAGTCAGCGCGCACCCCAGCCCGGTAACCAGCGGCATGATCTCCGAGCCGCCACGCACCCGTGCTTCGGCTTTGCCATCGGTCACGAAATCTACGGGACCGGTAACGGCCACCACAAGGTCATTTTCCCGGGCAAGTACCCGCGCTGCCTCTTCGGCCGCTTCGACCGGATCACCGCTGTCGACACCCTTGCCGGTTCCGGCCTGCCCGGCCAGGGTGATGATCTCGGACGCATTGCCACGCACAATTGCCGGACGCCGTGCCAGCAGATCCTGCGCGGCCTGCTGGCGAAACCCGCTGATGAAGTGGGCTACCGGATCGAGAACCCACGGAATGTTCCGTGCGTTCGCAACGTCGGCAGCGGCCTTCATGCTGACCAGCCAAGGGGCGGACAACGTGCCGATATTGATCGTCAACGCACCGCACAACGGCGTGAAATCGGCCATTTCCTCTGGCGCGTGAACCATCGCTGGGGACGCTCCGACGGCCAGCACCACATTCGCGGCCACGTTCATGGCCACGTAATTGGTGATGCAATGCACCAGCGGGGCTTGCTCGCGGAGTGGGGTAAGCAGCGACTTACGCATCATGATCTTCCTTTCGGGCTACGAAAGAAAGATCGGTCAAGGAGCCGCCTCGACCATACCTCCCTCCGCCAGCATTATCCGGTTCAGGTTCAAAGGGTACGTCTCAGCTTTTCAGCGCCCCTGGTGATTCCCATGCTAGCGCCCGACATCATGGTCGTCAATCACTTGTTCCTGATTCTCCAGACTGCAATGCGATCCACGCCAGCGTCGCCATCCGCCCCGACCGTGCCCCGTCACGCCGATAGGAATGGAAATCCTCCGCCTCGGTGAACGTGCAGTGCTGGCCACCGACGACATCGTCGACACCAAGCCGGGAGAGATCGGCGCGCGTGATGGCGTAGAGATCACCAAGGTACTTCTCTGCGCCGTCCGCATTCGGCTTCTGCCTGAACGCCGCATCGAGCGAGGTATCGCGTCGAACGAAGGCAGCGCGCACTTCCGGCCCCACTTCGAAGGCATCGGGCCCGATGGCCGGGGCGAGCCAGGCCTTGAGCGGCCCACGACCATCGAAGTGCCCGAGCACCTCATCGAGAATGCCGTCAGCAAGCCCGCGCCAGCCTGCATGCACGACCGCCACAGCCGTACCGTCGGCACTGGCAATCACCACGGGAAGGCAATCGGCCGTGAGAACGGCAATCACGATGCCGGGCTGGTCGGTATAGGCCGCATCGGCTTCTTCGCCGCCACCCGCCCCGTTCGAAAAGACCGCCACCGCCGTGCCATGCACCTGCCTGAGCCACCGCGGCTCGGCGGGCAGATGAAACGCGTCGACGAGTCGCGCCCGATTCGCCTGCACGGCATCGGCATCATCGCCCGTGTGGCGGCCAAGGTTCATCGAGTCCCAGGGCGGCTCGCTGACACCGCCGTGGCGTGTGGTGGACAGAACCGTGAGCCCGGGTGGTGGCTCGCGCCATTCGGGGGTCAGCACGACGGGCAGCGGGCTTCGGAATCGAGCAGATCGGGTCATCGTCGGAGCGGTTTTGCGTGAATGGGGAGTGGGGCAGCGTTGCTCCGTCATCGGTGCATGAAGCAATGCCTCGCCGGTCACGTCAGTCGCTGGCCGCATCCAGCGCCGCCAGCAGGGCCCGGAAATCCTCGGGCGGCGAGGCCGTGAAGCTCACCACCTGCTCCGCATCGGGATGCACGAGCGTCAGTTCACGCGCGTGCAATGCCTGGCGCGGGAACCGGCGCAGGGCCGCGATGCGCGACAGCCGCGTCGGCAGATTGCCCGCACGCCGGCCATAGACCGGATCACCGATCAGGGGGTGGCCGATGTGCTGCATGTGCACGCGGATCTGATGGGTGCGGCCGGTGTCAAGCTTGCATTCGAGCAGCGCGCAGTCGCCGTAGCGGGTCATGACCTCGTAGTGGGTGACCGCCGCCTTGCCGCCGCTGACCACGGCCATGCGCTTGCGGTCCCGCGGGTGGCGCGCCATCGGCGCATCGACGGTGCCACTGATCTGCGGATCGCCGAGAACGAGTGCAAGGTAGCGCCGGCCCATGCTGCGCGCCTGCAACTGGCGCACGAGATGTGTCTGTGCTTCGAGGGTCTTCGCCACCACGCAGAGGCCCGTGGTGTCACGATCCAGCCGATGCACGACGCCCGCCCGGGGCACCTCGCGCAGTGACGGCAGATAGTGCAGCAGCCCGTTGACGAGCGTGTCGTCGCGATGCCCGGCCGCGGGGTGCATGACGAGGCCCGCAGGCTTGTCGAGCACGAGGATGGCGTCGTCTTCATGAACGATGGGCAACGGCATGGCTGTGGCCACCGCGTCTTCGAGCCGCAGCGAGCCCTCGCCCAGCGCGCTTTCAGGCAGTGTGAGCGACAGGCATTCGCCGCCCGCGAGGCGCTGCTTGCCGCGCCCTGTCGCCCCGTCGACGGTCAGGTGCCCGGCCTCGATCCACGCCTTCAGACGCGCCCGCGAATGGCGCGGGAAGTGGCGCGCGGCCACGGCGTCGAGCCGCTCGCCCGCTTCGTGAACCGCGACGGTGACGGACTCCGGCGCACAGGCAATCCTGTCGACATCTGACGCGGCGCACGATTTCGTGGCTTCCGGCTCGCGGCTTGCGCCGATGGCCGGATCGCAATGGCTGTCGGGTTCGGAAGAATTCATGGTCTGCGGGGCGCTATACTCCGCCCATGATAAACTGCTTCCCGACAGTACGCCCGTGGGCGCGTGCGACGGCGCCTCGCGTCGCACTTGCCTTCCTTGTTGCCGCGAGCCTCGTGCTCGGCGCCTGCTCCTCCGGCAACTCGCGCTCGCGCGACGTGGCCGAAGCGGGCTCGGCGGAATCCCTGTACCTGATCGGCAAGCGCGCGCTCAATCAGGGCGACTTCCTGACCGCCATTTCCACCTTCGAAGTACTGGGTGCGCGCTATCCCTTCGGCAACTTCACCCAGCAGGCGCAGCTCGACATCGCCTACGCCTACTTCCGTCAGGGCGAATACGACAACGCCGTGGATTCAGCCAACCGTTTCATCAAGCTCTACCCGCGCTCGGAGCGGCTCGACTACGCCTACTACATCAAGGGCCTCTCGCACTTTTCACGCGGCACCACGCTGTTCGAAGGCATGGTGCCACGCGACATGGCGCGGCTCGATCAGAGCTGGCTGCGCGCCGCCTACAACGAGTTCGACAACCTTGCCCGGCGCTTTCCGGACAGCGAATACGTTGAGGACGCCATCGCACGCATGCAGTTTCTGCGCAACGAAATGGCGCGTCATGAACTCGTCACTGCCCGCTTCTACTACCAGCGGGGCGCCATGGTAGCCGTGGTCAACCGCGTGAACTGGCTGCTCGAGCACTACGACGGCTCCACCCACGTGCCCGACGCGCTGGCGCTCATGGCCGATGCGTACGAGGCGATGGGGCAGAGCGACCTGCGCGACGATACGCTGCGCGTGCTCGCCGAGACTCAGCCCGATCATCCGGCACTCGACAGGCAGCGCAGCTGAGCGGCTCCGCCGACAAACTGAAACCGCCTGTGAACTGAGCCTGCTCATGGCCTGAAACTTGCGGCTTCGCCCCCATCAACCAACCGATGGGAACAGGGCCTTGAGCTCGCAAGCAGACGCCATCCGACTCGAAAACGTCACCACCAGTGGCCACGTGGCCGACTGGCCAGCGTTGCGCCTGTTCAATCAGTACCGGCTACTGGTCCTGATTGCGCTGACGGCCGTGTACTACCTCGCGGGCGACAACCCGACGGTGGGCGGGCGCAACAACACACTCTTCGAAATCACCCACTTCGCCTACTTCGTGGCGACCTTCGGTTTCGTGTTCCTGATCCACCGCCAGCAACCGAGCGCGCAGGTGCAGTTCTTCCTGCAGAGCTACCTCGACATGCTGTTCGTGGGCCTGCTCGTGTACGCGAGCGAGGGCGTGAACGGCGGCCTGGCCCCGCTCATGCTCATGAACCTCATGCTCATGACGCAGATGACGGGGCTGCGGCACGCACTGCTCTTTGCCGCGATCGGCAGCACGGTGCTGCTGGGTGAAGAACTCTACGCCCAGCTCATGCACGGCGAAGAAGCGACGAACTTCGAGGTCACCGCCCTTCTCGGCGCGCTGCTCTTCGCCATCGCCTGGGTCATGACCGTGCCGCTGCGGCACCTGACCGAACGACAGCTCACGCAGGCCACCGCCTCGCGCGTGGGACTTTCGGTGAAGCAGATCTCGCAACTGAACGAGGAAATCGTGCGCGAGCTTGACTCGGGCGTGGTGGTGCTCGACGAAGCGCACCACGTGCAGCTTATCAACGACACCGCCCGAAGCCTGCTTGCCTGCGAGTTCGAGAGGGTGCCGATGCCCGTGAAGAAGCTCTGCCCCGAGTTGCACGCGGCGCTCTTGCATGCCGAGGTGTCGAACCAGTACACGAGCCAGCCCTTCGAGATCAAGAGCAGCGGCCAGACGATCCTGCCCTACTTCATTCCGCTCTCGAACGGCGGCATGCTCGTCAAACTCGACGATCATGCACACATCCGTCAGCAGTTCCAGCAACTGAAACTCGCCTCGCTCGGGCGGCTGTCAGCGAGCATCGCGCACGAGATCCGCAATCCCCTAGGTGCGATTTCACAGGCCGTGCAGCTCATTCAGGAGTCGCCCGCCGTGCACCCGAAGGATGCCGAACTGCTCGACATCGCCAGTCGTCACACGCAGCGCATCAACCGCATCGTCGAGGACGTGCTGCAACTCTCCAACCGTCGGCGCGTGGCCTCGGAGAAGCTGCAGATGAATCGCCTTCTCGACAGCTTCTGCAAGCGCTTCCGCAAGGAAAACCAGCTGGGGCCCGAAGAACTGGTCCTGCGCGTCACACCGGGGCTCGACGGCTTCTTCGACGCCAGCCACCTCGACCAGATACTCTGGAACCTCTGCACCAACGCCCGCCTGCACAACGACGAGAGCGAGCTCACGATCGCGATCATTGCGCACCGGAACGAGATCAACCAGTGCGTGATCGACGTGACCGACACGGGCCGCGGCATCAGCGACATCGACCGCGAGCGCCTCTTCGAACCCTTCTACTCGTCGCACGATCAGGGCACGGGGCTCGGCCTCTACATCATCCGCGAGCTCTGCGAACTGAACAACGGCCAGATCGAATGCCTGCCCTCGGAAATGGGCGCACACTTTCGCCTGACCCTTCCCACTGCCGGACAGATGGCCGCCTGATGCACACCGCGCTGATCATCGACGATGAAGCCGACATCCGGCAACTGATCGCGCTCTCGCTCGACCGCATCGGCATCGATACGCATGTGGCGGCGAACCTTGCCGAGGCGCGCGAGCTGCTTCGCGCCTACCGTTTCGATGTCTGCCTGACCGACATGAAACTGCCGGACGGCAATGGGGTGGATTTCGTGCGCGAGATCGTGAGCCAGCAGGCCAACCTGCCCGTGGCCGTGATCACGGCGCACGGGAACATGGACGCGGCAGTGGAAGCGATGAAGAACGGCGCCTTCGATTTCGTGTCGAAGCCAGTGGACATCGAACTGCTGCGCAAGCTCGTGAAACAGGCGGTGGCCCTGAATGCCGCGTCGGATGCCTCGGCCGCCGAAACGACAGAATCAGCGTCCGGTTGCGAGGAAGGCCAGCCCGACGATGAATACATCAACCCTGCCCCTTCACCCGCGGTTGCCGCGCCTGACGAGGAGCAGCCACCCGAACGCAGGAACCACGCATCCGATGCCACGGTTGCGAATCATGCCATACCGGCCAGCGCATCAGCCGGCATCGCGATGGCCGCGGAAGACAAGCCCGTCCCGCACGAGCAGGCCAGCACAGTACAACTCAGGGGTGGCGAAAGACTCATCGGCCACTCCGCTCCCGTGGAAGACCTGCGGCGACTGATCTTCAAGGTCTCGCGCACCAACGCGCCGGTATGGATCACCGGGGAATCGGGTACCGGCAAGGAACTCATCGCGCGGCTCATCCACGAAAACAGCCCGCGTGCCAACGGCCCCTTCGTCGCCATCAACTGCGGTGCGATTCCGGGCGAACTTGTCGAGAGCCAGCTCTTCGGGCACAGGAAAGGCAGCTTCACGGGCGCACACGCCGACCACGACGGATTCTTCAGGCAGGCCGAGGGCGGTACGCTGCTGCTCGATGAAGTGGCGGACCTTCCGCTGCACATGCAGGTGAAACTGCTGCGCGTGGCCCAGGAACGCATGATTCGGCCGGTGGGTTCGAAAGACGAATTCCCCGTGGACGTGCGAATACTCAGCGCGAGCTACAAGCATCTCGACGATGAAGTGGCGGCCGGGCGTTTCCGGCAGGACCTCTTCTATCGACTCAACGTGATCACGCTGACCGCACCGTCGCTGTCGGCGCGCGGGGATGACATCCTGCTTATTGCCAGACACCTGCTTGCCAGACTGACGAACCGTTTCGGCCTGCCGGAGCCCCTGGAATTCTCAGGTGCAGCCGAAGCCGCGCTGCTTGCGCACACCTATCCCGGCAATGTTCGTGAACTCGAGAACATCCTCGAACGTGCCGCGGCGCTGGTGGATGGCACCACGATCGAGGTTGCGGATCTCGGCCTTGATGATCGAATCGCGCGTGCTGATGCCGTTGTGACGAATCAACACGTTCCGGACGCAGACGCACCATCGACTCCTGCCACCCACACGACAACACCGTCGGACCAGCGAAACACGAGCTCCTTCATGGCAAGCGGTCTGCGCGCACTCACGGCCAACAAGGCATCGCGTTCGGCGGCCAGTGACGACAACGGTGACGAGGCGACCCACACCCGACGCACCAACGAACGCGACCGCATCCTCGATTGCCTACAGCGCCATCGCTGGAATCGCAAGGCCGCTGCCAAGGAACTGGGCCTGACCTATCGCCAGCTTCGCTACCGTATCGGGCAGTACGGACTGGATCGGGATACGGATGGTTGACATCCCTGAGCGCCTGTCGTGGCCCGGGATGCCAAAACGAGAAGTACTGATGGTTCCGTCAAGAAATGATGCACTGCGTCGTTGCCCGATGACAGTACCGATGTGGCAGTTTGTTGCACACGTCACCAACAGACCTGGTTGGCAAGTCTCGACAACCCATTGAAATATCGTGACTTACCTGGTCATGCCGCAGGCATTCCCGAATCTGGCACGCCAGATGCTCTAAACCCCCTGTCCCCTCGGACGATATCCAAGGGTGAGCTGGCTTGACATCGGCTCATCAAATATCTCAACTCTCTGGAGAGAATCAATGGTTAAGGTTCAAAAAGGTTTTACCCTGATCGAACTGATGATCGTCATCGCGATCATCGGTATTCTGGCAGCGGTTGCTGTTCCGCAGTATGGGCAGTATACGAAGCGTGCCAAGTTCGCGGACGTCATCACCCAGACAGCTGCTGCCAAAACTGCGGTGAATCTGTGTTTTCAAGAGGAAAACACTCTGGACAATTGCACCAATGGATATGGAACAATCCCCGATGATTTTACAGGCGGCACAGGAAACGTTGCGTCACTGACCACCTTGAAAGGTGTTATCACGGCAACTGGCACCCCCAAAGTAGACAGCGCGGTATATAAAATCACTCCTACAAAAGGCACACATGGCCTGACTTGGACACTGGATCATGATAGCGCAACCAGCTGCGTCACACTCGGCCTCTGCAAGCCGACCCTTCCGAAAACTGCAGGTGGCGGCAACCCCTAATCACTTGTAAGTAGCAAACGCAGTAACAAAGATGCCCGGGTTTCCGGGCATCTTTCGTCCAGTTCATACATTTACCTTGAACATCATCACGCGGAGCCTCCTACAAGTGTCAACGCATGCGCAAAGAGGATTCAGCCTTCTGGAGCTGATGGTGACAATAGCAATTGTAGGTGTGCTGGCTTCTTTGGCCATACCCCAATACGGCGCTTACACCAAACGGGCCAAGTTCGCCGAAGTGATCAGTGCAGCCAAGGCAAGAAAGACCGCAGTGTCGCTTTGCGCTAATGAAAATGCAACTTTTATCGGTTGCAGTGGTGAAAACATCACGTCCGGAGTACCCGAGAACATCACGCCGCCTGGCATCGGTTTGGTTCTGTCCGTCACTACCGTTGATGGAAAAATTTCAGCACAGGGTCAAGCTGACGTTGATGGACACACATACATACTCACGCCGAGCTGGAACGATGACTCGATAACATGGACAAGCTCTGGTACCTGCAAACCAGTCAGCTTCTGCAGATAAATGACGATTTGTCAACAAGCTACGTTCGCTAAAGCCTCAGTTGATTCTGCCGAAACAGACAACTGAAGCTACCTATCAGTGTATTGAGTCATGAGCGAAAACACGAAAACCCGCCTTCCAGGTATTGCGAGACACCTTATCGGGTGCAAGCTCTTGGATGAAGAAAGTGCTTTCGAGTTGGCCAGCAAGGCCAATAGTGACAAGGTTTCGTTTCTATCTGCAGCCGTAGAGCAACTCGACACAAAGCAGGTTGCGGAAATATCCGCCAGAGACTTCGGCATGCCCTGTTTCGATCTGTCCTCGATCGATACAGACAGCCTTCCCCAGTCAGTGCTACAAGAAGAATTATTGAACGCTCATGAAGCTGTTCCTCTGGTCGCCAAAGGCAACCGCCTTTACATCGGCATAGCCGACCCCACAAGCACCGAGGCAGCCGACAAGTACAAGTTCGCCTCAGGCATGAGCGTCGAGACCGTCATTGTTGAACACGACAAGCTGCTGGAACTGAGATCGAAGGTACTCGAAGGCAATTCGGCCCTTGACGATGAGGCGCTTGACGACAGCTTTGATCTCGATGTCGGCGATGACAGGGAAACCGAACAGGAGGTCGACAGCTCCGATCTGGACGACACACCGATTGTTCGATACGTGAACAAGGTCCTTCTTGATGCGATCAAGCGCGGGGCTTCGGATATCCACATCGAACCCTACGAAAAGCTGTTCCGTATTCGTTACCGCATCGACGGTATGCTGCAGGAAGTCGCCAAGCCGCCTCTGAACATGGCAGGTCGACTGACCGCGCGAGTCAAGGTCATGTCTCGAATGGACATTTCCGAACGACGCGTCCCGCAGGATGGTCGCATCAAGCTGAAACTGTCCAAGACCAAGGCAATCGACTTCCGTGTCAATACCTGCCCGACACTCTTCGGCGAAAAGACCGTACTGCGAATTCTCGATCCGAGCAGCGCACAGCTGGGTATCGACGCTCTCGGCTACGAGCCGGAGCAGAAACAACTCTATCTCGATGCTCTCGCGAACCCCTACGGGATGATCCTGGTAACAGGCCCGACCGGAAGCGGCAAGACGGTTTCGCTCTATACGGGTCTGAACATCCTCAACGAGCCGAGCACCAACATTTCAACCGCGGAAGACCCGGCCGAAATCAATCTGGCGGGCATCAATCAGGTCAACGTGAACCCCAAGGCCGGGCTGACCTTTGCCGAAGCGCTGAAGTCATTCCTGCGTCAGGACCCTGACGTTGTCATGGTGGGTGAGATTCGAGACCTCGAAACCGCCAGCATTGCCGTCAAGGCAGCACAGACGGGCCACCTCGTCCTTTCCACACTGCACACGAACGACGCACCGCAAACGCTGTCACGCCTCATCAACATGGGCGTTCCGGCATTCAACATTGCAACCGCCGTATCGCTGATCATCGCTCAGCGTCTCGGCCGCCGATTGTGTGAGGCCTGCAAGGCTCCCGAGGATGACATTCCGAGACAAGTACTTCTGGAAGAAGGGTTCAAGGAAGAGGATCTTGACGGCCTCCAACTCTACAAGGCTGTCGGCTGCAGGAAGTGCAATGGTGGTTACAAGGGCCGCGTCGGCATCTATCAGGTGATGAAGATCAGCGAAGAGATCTCGAAGATCATCATGGAAGGCGGCAACGCCATCGACATTGCCGAACAGGCCAGGAAAGAAGGCATTCCCGATCTTCGCGAGTCTGCGCTGCTCAAGGTCAAACAGGGAATCATGAGCCTCGAAGAGGCCAACCGCGTAACAAAGGACTAGATGATGGCGACTAAAGCAGCAAGCTCGAACATCATGTTCGAGTGGGAAGGAAAGAACGCCAAGGGCGCAAAGCAGAAAGGGATCATTTCGAGCCCCAGTGCAGAGCTGGTCAAGGCCAGACTGCGCCGACAGGGCATCATCCCAACGAAAATCAGGAAGCAGCGCCAGACTCTGGGGCGTGGCTCCAAGATCACACCGTCCGATATTGCTCTGTTCGCACGCCAGCTCACTACCATGATGGGCGCGGGTGTGCCCATGGTGCAGGCATTCGAGATCGTCGGCAACGGTGTCGAAAACAAGGCCATGCGCGACATGATCGCGGATATCAAAACCGAGGTGGAATCCGGCAGCAATCTCACCAATGCACTTCGCAAACATCCCGAACAGTTTGACAATCTGTTCTGCAGCCTGACCGAAGCCGGTGAACAATCCGGTACGCTCGAATCCCTTCTCGGCGAAATCGCAACCTACAAGGAAAAGTCCGAATCGCTGAAGAAGAAGATCAAGAAGGCCATGTTCTACCCTGTTGCAGTCCTGATTGTCGCCTTCATCGTGACCGCCATCCTGCTGGTATTCGTGGTTCCGCAGTTCGAATCCTTGTTCGAGGGCATGGGCGGAGACCTGCCGGCGTTCACGCAAATGATCGTCCACGCCTCCGAGTGGATGCAGAAGTGGTGGTATGTCATGTTTGGCGGAATCGGCGTTGCGGTCTGGGGGTTCATCGAAGCGAAAAAGCGATCCAGGGCATTCTCCGAACTTCTGGACCGACTTGCACTGAAAGCCCCGGTCTTCGGAGAAATCGTCGTCAAGTCCGCCATCGCGCGCTTTGCTCGCACGCTGGCCACCATGTCGAAAGCCGGTGTCCCGCTCGTTGAAGCCATGGATTCTGTCGCGGGCGTGGCCGGCAACTCCGTGTTCGAACGCGCGATTCTGAAGATGAAGGACGAAGCTGCCACCGGCCAGAACCTCCAGACGTCCATCCAGAACTCCGGCCTGTTCTCCAACATGGTCGTGCAGATGGTGGCAATCGGTGAGGAATCGGGCTCGATCGACGACATGCTGTCCAAGGTCGCCGACTACTACGAAGAAGAAGTCGACAACGCCGTCGATGCCATGACCTCTCTCATGGAACCGATGATCATGGCCTTCCTCGGTGTCGTCATCGGTGGTCTCGTGGTGGGCATGTACCTGCCGATCTTCAAGATGGGCGATGCGTTCTGAGGTCGTTTCGTTGCCGCCAATTCGATGAACGGCCATACTGCTGCCATGACACTGATCTCCACCATCCAGGCATCACCCGCGCTCTTCTACCTCATCGTCGGCTTCGTGAGCCTGATGGTGGGCAGCTTCCTGAACGTGGTCATCCATCGCCTGCCGATCATGATGGAGCGTGCCTGGCGTGAGGGGCTGGCGGAACTCGATGCGGTCGACGGCGAGTTGGATACCGTAGCCAACGCCGACAACGGCGCCGAGACCAGCACCGACAACGACGCCGAGACCAGCATCGAAACCGGCACCCAGGCCAACACCAGAACCGACGTCTTCAACCTCGCCGTGCCCCGCTCGTGCTGCCCGAACTGTGGCCACCAGATCACGGCGCTCGAAAACATCCCGGTGCTGAGCTATCTCGTGCTGGGCGGCAAGTGTTCCAGTTGCAGAACACCGATCTCGGTTCGCTACCCCATCGTCGAATTCGTGACGATGCTGCTGTCGCTCATCGTTGCCTGGCAGCTCGGCCCGACGCCGCAGGCAGTGCTCGGCATCATCGTCACCTGGTTCCTCGTGGCCATGTCGATGATCGACTTCGACCATCAGCTCCTGCCCGACAACCTGACCCTGCCACTCATGTGGATCGGGCTGCTCGCGGCGCTCGTGCCTGTGCTTGCCGACCTACGCTCGGCCGTGATCGGCGCCGCCGCCGGTTATCTGATTCTCTGGAGCATCTTTCAGCTCTTCAGGCTCGTCACGGGCAAGGAAGGCATGGGCTACGGCGACTTCAAGCTCCTCGCGGCCCTGGGTGCGCTCCTCGGCTGGCAGGCGCTGCCGATGGTGATTCTGCTATCGTCTCTCGTGGGTGCGGTCGTCGGCATCGCCATCATCATGGTCACCGGGCGGGACAGGAACATCCCCATTCCCTTCGGGCCCTATCTCGCCGCCGCGGGCTGGATCGCGATGCTCTGGGGTGACGGCATCATGCGCTGGTATCAGGGGTTCTGAGGCCGACAGGTTCGAGCGGTTCGGGCATCGGCGCTCCTCAGGGTCGGGAGGTGTGCAGTTCCATGTTGTCGATAGGCCTGACCGGTGGCATCGCCAGCGGCAAGACGCTCGTCTCCGGTCGGCTCGCCGAACGCGGTGCATTCGTCATCGACGCGGACGTGATCGCACGTGAGGTGGTCGAACCGGGTTCGGCCGGATTGAATGCGCTGGTAAACGCCTTTTCCCCCGTCATTCTCACCGCCGACAAGGCACTCGACCGTCAGGCGCTTCGTCGCATCATCTTCAGCGACGACACGGCGCGCGAGCGCGTCAACGACATCCTGCACCCGCTGATACGGCAACGCGGTGACGAGCTTCGGCAGGCTGCCGCGGCGTCAGGCGAGTTCCCCTATTCCGTCCATGCCATTCCACTCCTGCTGGAAACCGGGCAGGCTGATCGCTTCGATCGCATTCTCGTTGTCGACGTACCGCGCGACATTCAACTCGACAGACTCATGGCCCGCGACGGTGCCGATCGTTCCCAGGCCGAAGCAATCCTCGATGCCCAGGCTTCACGCGAGGATCGCCTTGCCATCGCCGACGACATCATCGACAACAGCGGCAGCCCCGAAAACACCCTGGCGGCAACCGATGCACTGCATCGTCACTACCTCGAACTCGCTGGCGCCGGCAGATGAAACCGCGCCGGCAGCGTCAGAACCACATCGGAAACACCGGATTCCGACCGTTCCGCGAGCGGCATCACGGACACGTCATCCTCCCCTGATTCTCCAGGAACACTATCCGCTCTGTCAGGCCAATGCCTGACTGGCGCCGACATTCAGGATGGAACAGGGCAGAGTGGCGTTCTTCTTCAAGATGCACACCGCGTGCAGCGTGTCGGACCTGGCCGGCAATCAGAAGTCGAACGTTTCCCGAAGCTGCGCAATCACCGGACGATTCGCAGCCGGGAAACGGGCCTCGTCCAAGTCGGCAATGCGCTTCCAGGCCAGCGTCTGCCCTTCCCGCCCCTCGGGCTCGCCTGCAAAAGCCATGACATCGAAGAAGTGCAGCCGCACGGTCTTGTCGCCATAGTCGTGCGTGAGGCTCACACGCGCGGCACTCTCGAGCACGGTGATGCCGATCTCCTCGGCCAGCTCCCTCGCGAGGGCGTCCGCCGCCACCTCGCCACGCTCGAGCTTGCCACCCGGAAATTCCCACAGCCCACCGAGGTGCTGATCGCTGCGGCGAAGCGACACCAGCACGGCATCGCGCGCCGCGTTGAAGATCACCGCCGCGGCGACGTCGATGACGGGCCTGTCGCTCACGTTCGGCATGACGTCGCTGACTGGCCTCCCGCTCACCTTCCGCATGACATCGATGACTGGTCTGTCGCTCAGGTTCGGTATTCGGCGTTCACCGTCACGTATTCGTGCGAGAGATCGCTCGTGTAGACCCGTGTTTCCGCTTCTCCGCGACCGAGCTGCACACCGATCTCGATATCGGTTTCCGCCATGACCGCGCTGGCGCGCTCCTCGCTGTAGCCCGCAACGATGCCACCCTTCTCGAAGGCGGGAACATCACCGATGCGCACGCGAACCACATTGCTGTCGAAGTCCGGAAGTTCCGTCTTGCCGATGGCCATGAGCAGCCGGCCGAGATTGGCGTCGCTCGCGAACATGGCGGTCTTCACGAGGGGTGAATTCGCGATGGCATAGGCGACCTCGCGCGCTTCGGCATCGTCGCGCCCCCCCTCCACCACCACCGTGACGAACTTGCTGGCCCCTTCGGCATCGCGAATGACGGCCTGGGCAAGATCCAGACAGACGGCATCGAGCGTCGACTGGAATTTCTGCCAGTTATCGTCACCGCGCGACAGCGACACACCACTTGCGCCCGTCGCGCTCAGCAGGCAGGCATCGTTGGTGGAGGTATCGCTGTCGACCGTGATGGCGTTGAAGGACCGTGCCACGGCCTCGTGCAGCGCCGCGTCAAGGTCCGGCATGTCGATGGTGGCATCCGTGAACACGTAACTCAGCATCGTGGCCATGTTCGGCTGGATCATGCCTGCACCCTTGGCCATGCCGGTGATGGTGATGCGCTGACCCGCGCACACGAGTTCACGCGAAGTGAGCTTCACCTGGGTGTCGGTGGTCATGATGCCGCGCGCGGCCGCTTCCCAGTCGGCAAGCGGCGCCAGCGGTTCCTCGGCCTTGTCCCGCAGCACCGATGCCGCCTTCTCGATACCGGCCAGCATGCGCTCATCCGGCAGCAACTGGCCGATGACGCCCGTGGAGAAAGGCAGCACCGTCTCCGTCGCCACTCCGAGTGCCGACGCCAGTGCCTTGCAATGACCGCGCGCCATGAGCCGCCCGGGCTCGCCGGTGCCGGCGTTGGCGTTGCCGGAGTTGATCAGCAGCACGCGGGTACCACCGGACGAGGATTCGAGGTGCTCACGCGCAACCGTGACGGGCGCGGCACAGAAACCGTTCTTCGTGAAGACACCGGCAGTGACGGTACCTTCGGGCAGGGTGATGACCACCATGTCGTCGCTGCCGCTGGCCTTGATGCCGGCGGCAAGCGTGGTGAGGTGAACACCCGGAACAGGAATGGCGGGAGCGAGAGTGAGAGGAAGGGGCATGGTGCTCTGATGAATTGATGGTCGATGGCGAGCCAGTCTACTCCACGTCGTTCAATCTGACGCACTGCTTCACTACCGCACTACCGCACTACCGCACCGCCGCACTGCCGCACCGCCGCACCGCCGCACTGCCGCACTGGCTCACTGCCGCACTGGTTCTCTGTCGCGAAGGCGACGGGTGACACCAGGCCCATGCCAACCCGCTCGCAATTCCGGCAACGAACTACCGCGAATGCTTGCGACACCATCTGATTCAGGGCAGCCTGTCGATGGCCCGACGGATTCGGGTCGGTATCAGGAACGGACTCCATGCCTGCCAAGCACCTCGCGCGGCGATCACGCCGGCGACATTCATCCCGCGTCTTTCTGTCACTGGTCTTTCTGGTGTCTGCAACATTCGCCGCCCTGTCCACTTCGGCAGCCACCCGTGATTCGGGCGCGCCTGACAACAGCTGCCCGACAGACCCCGCACCCGGGTCCGCCTGTGCAAGCGGCACAGACGTCGGCGTCGCGGCACGTTCCCTCGGGCCGAACCGCCACGTCGGCAACCCGATCGACGCCATCTCCGGCAACAAGTACCAGTTCGCACAGGACTTCAAGGCCGTCGGCTCGCCACTCGCGTTCGCTCGGCACTACAACAGCTCCCTCGCCGACTACGACATCGGGCTCGGTCACGGCTGGCGACACAGCTACAACATGCGCCTCAGCCGACAGGATGCACTTACGCTGAGCCTTGTCCAGGCCGACGGGCGCGTGCTTCTGTTTCAACGGCAAAACGAAACCGAAACACACTACCGCTCCGCCACCAGAGAATACGGTGATGTCGTCGACATCGGCAATCATCGCCATCAATGGCAACTGCCGAGTGGCGAGCGCTACGAATTCCTCGGTAGCTGGCTGGTCGAAATCATTGGCGCGGATCCCGACAGCCAGCGACTGAGCCTCTTCTATCGCAACCAGCGCCTGCACAGCGTCACCGACAACTACGGGCGAACGATCGTACTGCACTACACCCCCGGCGAGCGGGGCGGCATCCCGCGCTACGGCGACGCTCAACGCCAGGCCGGCCATCTCGAAGCCCTCGAATTGCCCGATGGCAGCCGTGTGGAATACCGCTACGACGGCTTCAACCTAGCAACCGTGGCCTACCAGTCCGCGAACGCCGGCGCTGCATATTCACACGAATCGGCGAACGACGCCGACGCCAACACCGACGATGGATCACTCACCTTCTCCGCCCACGGCGAAACAGACGACATCGCCGCCGGCATCGTCGCCGGTATCGCGGAAAACGAACTCACCCGTTACGCCTACGACGACGCCATCCACCCACACTACCTGACGCGGCAGGTCACGACCGTCGACATCGGCAACGCGACGAACCGGGAAACACGCTCCTGGACCTACGACGATGCCGGACGCGCCATCACGTACTCGGAAAACGGCACGACGCAGCTCTCCATCAACTACGGTGAAACACAGCCCTTCGCGGTCGAGGGCATATCGACCGTGCGCCATCACGAGACGGGCCTCGTCGAGAGCTACGAGTGGTCCCGGGCGGGCGCGACGGGCGATGCCCGAGTCGAGCGCATCCTGCGCCAGCCCTGCAACGACTGTACGTCTGTCACCGTGTTCGAGCGACAGGCCAGTGTCGCTGCCGTTGATCGGGAAAACACCACCACGGATTCGGGCACAGCCGCATCTTCAGGTACGAGCAACGATACGGACATCGGTACGAACAACGATGCGAATTACGGTGCGGGCATCGGTGCAGACATCGGTGCAGATGCAATGGTCAACGCCGGGCAGACCTCAGCCAATCCGCTGCCGGTTCTGAGGCTTGTCTCGACCGATGGACTCGACACCGTCTTCGAAGACCGGTTCGGATACCGATATGCCATCACGGCGAATCGACAGGGGCGGGTTGTCGCTGTTCGCCGGCAGGAAACCGGCGGACCGAAGCTCAGGATTGACGAATTCGGAGAAGCGATGGACCTTGCCACGGTGGCCGCTGTTGCGGAGTCCAGTGGCGGGATCACACCGCGCGCACTCGGCCTCCCGAACCTCAATCGACGCTTTTGCCGAATTCCGGACAACACGACCTGTGAGGAAATGAAGCGTGCTCAGGAACTCGCCCTGCTTGCCGAATGCGCCTACGCCGAGGTAACTTGTCCATCGGAATGGCAGACCATTACACCGGCATCAATAGGATTCAACCCCGAGGATTTCGAGACAGGGGGGTTCTTTGCCAAACTCCTCTACAACGCCTCGACAGGCGAATACGTGCTTTCCTTTCGCGGCACGGATGACAGGGTCGACTGGCAGGAAGACATAATACAGAACATGGGCGTGCTTACGGATCAATATCAGCAGGCACACGATCTGGCAATAAAGGTAACCGAGTATCTAGGCTCACCGCCGACCTACGCAGGGCACTCTCTGGGTGGAGGTCTGGCCACGACAGCCGCACTCTCGACCAGTGGTCACGCCACGGTATTCAACTCGGCATCCCTGCACCCCGACACCGCTGCACAACTGGAAATCAGCCGCGACGGGGCAGAACAGCAGGTGGTCAACTATCACGTCAAAGGCGAAGTCGTTACGGAACTTCAGGACAACGGTCGCGTACCTGGATCGTTCCTCAGGCCCCTTCTCCCTTTTACCATCACCGCAGTTGACATAATAACTGTTGCGAACCCGGCACCTGGTCAACGTGTCGAGATTGAACCCGTATCCATCATCAATCCATCGGGTATCAAAAGACATTACATGGCATCGGTTCTCGATTCCCTTGAATACCACCTCCGTTACGGCTGCGGAAAGACACCATGAAAAACACCTTTTACCAACTGGCTCTTGTTCTCACCTTTGTTGCGTCAGCTCTTGTACCAACGACAGACGTCCTGGCAGGCAACAACACCGGCCCGAACTCGACGAAATGGACTGATGAAGAGGTCGCGTTTCTTTACGAACCGAATGGCAAGCAGGCGCATCACGATCTGCTGGCTGCGATTCACTACTTCGACAAGAAGCGTTTTGATGCTGCACTGGAAGCCATTACCGACGCTTCCTATCTGGCGGATCCGTACAACCCTCGAGAAAACGCGCTTTGTACAGCAACGGTCAAGGGCAAATCGTACGCCTTGCAGGCACTGCTGGACAAGGGTGCCGACCCGAACTTCCATCACGAATTCAGTGACGGCAGTCAGACACGACTACCGTTGACCTGTGCATTGTATTTTCAGAACGACGATGCATTCTTCGCACTGGTGGAGGCCGGGGCAGACATTCATCTTGACCAGACCCTCCGTGAAAGCAAGGGACTCACGCCGTATTCCCTATTCAGTGCAGCATCATCCACACCCTCGAGAACAGCCAAGTACCTGCTCGAAAACGCCAGAATCACCGAAAATGACCTGGGAGTCGTGAGACTCAAGGTCGAACTCACGCGCCACAAGAAGGACAGCGAATACGGCCGCTGGTTCCTGCGCCTCGCACGCCTGCTCGAGGAGCGCGGCGTGGAGTTCACCTTGCCGCCGCAGCTCCGATAGCAAAGACTCACCGACGCTCCGGTCGGCAACGTTGATGGCAGGCGGTCAAGCGGTCAGAACACCTGAAACGCCGGGGCTGGGTTCACCGCAGCTTCCCGTGACAGTTCTTGTACTTCTTCCCCGATCCGCAGGGACAAGGCTCGTTGCGCCCCACCTTCGGGTGCTCGCGGCGCACGGGTTGCGCGGGTTCGGCGTTCTGCGCACGCTGCGCCGCGGCAACGGCGGCTTCGCGCCCCGCCGCGGCGGCAGCAACCGCTGCCTGGCCTTCGCTGGGGGGAGTGCCTGCCGCCGGTTCCCCGGCAAGGGCGCTTTCGGCGCTCGAATGATTGTAGGTCACATCGGTTGACTGCCGGGCGCGGGCCTGAGCAGCGGCGGCCTGCTCCTGGGCGCGCTGCACTTCCTCCTGGCTTCGTACCTGCACACGGCTCAGTACTTTCACCACGTCGCCGCGGTACCGATCGAGCATGTTGGTGAACATCTCGAAGGCTTCCTTCTTGTACTCCTGTTTCGGGTTCTTCTGGGCGTAGCCACGAAGCCCGACGCTCTGGCGAAGGTAATCCATGCCGGCGAGGTGCTCTTTCCAGTGGTCGTCGAGCGCCTGCAGCATCACGTACTTCTCGAACCCGCGAAGCCCCTCGGCACCGGCGATCTTCTCCTTTTCCTCGTAGGCGTCGGTCAGACCATCGATGATGCGATTGATGATGTCATCCTCGGGAATGTCGGGTTCCGCCTCGAGCCAGCCCTTGACATCGAATTCGATGCCGCTCATGCCCTTGAGTTCTTCCTGCAGGCCGTCGAGGTCCCACTGCTCTTCGATGGAACCGGGCGGGATGTACCCGGCCACGAGATCGCTGATGAACTCGTCGCGCATCTCGGCCACGATCTCGGCGCTTTCGTCGGTTTCCATGAATTCGTTGCGCTGCTCGTACACCACCTTCCGCTGATCGTTGGCCACGTCATCGTATTCAAGCAGGTTCTTGCGTATGTCGAAGTTGTGGCCTTCGACCTTCCGCTGCGCGTTCTCGATGGCCTTCGTCACCCAGGGGTGCTCGATGGCCTCACCCTCCTGCATGCCGAGTTTCTGCATGAGATTGCTGACGCGCTCGCTCGCGAAGATGCGCATGAGGGAATCCTCGAGCGAGAGGTAGAAGCGGCTCGAACCCGCATCACCCTGACGGCCCGCACGACCACGCAACTGGTTGTCGATACGGCGTGACTCGTGGCGCTCGGTGCCGATGATGTGCAGGCCACCGCTGGCGAGTACGGCTTCATGGCGCTGTTTCCAGCCGGCACGAATCGCATCACTGTCCAGCGCTTCCTTGCTTTCGGCAGTCACGAGTGCCGCGAGTTCGGCATCGAGACTGCCGCCGAGCACGATGTCGGTACCGCGCCCTGCCATGTTGGTGGCGATGGTCACGGCGCCGGGGCGCCCTGCATTCTCGATGATGTTCGCCTCGCGCTCGTGCTGCTTGGCATTCAGCACTTCGTGAGCGATGCCGCGCTTCTTCAGCAGGCTCGCAAGGTACTCGGAATTCTCGATCGAGGTGGTGCCGACGAGCACGGGCTGCTGCCGCTCGACGCAGTCGGTGATGTCCTCGATGATGGCATCGTACTTTTCCTTCTGGGTCAGGAAGACGAGGTCGGGGCGATCGTCGCGCACCATCGGGCGGTGCGTTGGAATGACCACGACTTCAAGCCCGTAGATGCTCTGGAATTCGAAGGCTTCGGTGTCGGCCGTGCCCGTCATGCCCGCAAGCTTGTCGTACATGCGGAAGTAGTTCTGGAAGGTGATCGAGGCAAGCGTCTGGTTCTCGCGCTGGATCTGCACCCGCTCCTTCGCTTCCACGGCCTGATGCAGGCCTTCCGACCAGCGGCGACCGGGCATGGTACGGCCGGTGAATTCATCGACGATGATGACTTCGCCATTGCTGACGATGTAGTGCACATCCTTCTGGTAGATCGAGTGCGCGCGCAGGGCGGCATTCAGGTGGTGGAGAACCGCAATGTTGGCGGAATCGTAGAGCGAGGATTCAGGGTCGAGGATGCCGTCTTCGATGAGCACTTTCTCGACCTTCTCCATGCCTTCTTCGGTGAGGTGTACCTGCTTGGCCTTCTCGTCCACCGAGTAGTCGCCCTCGCCTTCTTCCTCGACCTGACGCGTGAGCTTCGGCACCACGGCATCGAGCTTGACGTAGAGATCGGAATCACCGTCGGCAGGGCCCGAGATGATCAGCGGTGTGCGCGCCTCGTCGATGAGGATGGAATCGACCTCGTCGATGATCGCGAAGTTCAGGCCACGCTGCACCCGCTGCTCGGGGCTGTGCGCCATGTTGTCGCGGAGGTAGTCGAAGCCGAATTCGTTGTTGGTGCCATAGGTGACGTCGGCGGCGTAGGCCTTGCGCCGCGCATCGGTGGAAAGCCCGCTGACGATGATGCCGACCGACAGCCCGAGAAATTCGTAGATCCTGCCCATCCACTCGGCGTCGCGGCGGGCGAGGTAGTCGTTGACGGTAATGACGTGTACACCCTTGCCGGAAAGCGCATTGAGGTACACGGCTGCGGTTGCGACAAGCGTCTTGCCTTCACCGGTTCGCATCTCGGCGATCTTGCCGCTGTGCAGCACCATGCCGCCGATGAGCTGTACGTCGAAGTGGCGCATGCCGAGCACGCGCTTGCCTGCCTCGCGCACCACGGCGAAAGCCTCGGGGATCAGGTCATCAAGCGTCTCGCCGTTCTCGAGACGGCCCTTGAATTCCACGGTTTTGGCGGCGAGTGCGGCATCGTCGAGCGCCTCGATGCCCGGTTCGAGCGCGTTGATCGCATCGACGTTCCTGCCGAGCTTTTTGATGATGCGGTCGTTGCTGCTGCCGACGATTTTCTTGACGAGCTTACCTAGCATGAAAGTCTTTCCGGTACGGGAACCTGCCCGCGAGTGAGCCCCACGGATCGTGCCGAAGCGCGCCGAGCGGCATTGGAGTCTTGTTCAACGCACGTATTATGGCACCGAATCTTCCCGGCGCCGATAGCAGGCTCAGCGCAGGAAGAACTGCGGATCGAGCGCTTCGCCCTGGTGACGGACTTCGACGTGCACATGCGGGCCCGTCGAGCGGCCGGTGTTGCCGAGGAGCGCAACCGTCTGCCCCTTCTCCACCCGCTCGCCAACGGCAACGAGATTCGTCTGGTTGTGTGCGTAGCGTGTGCGATAGCCGTCGCCATGTTCGATCTCGACGAGGAATCCGTAGCCACCGTTTCTGCCCGAGTAGGTCACGACACCCGCCGCCAGCGCCATGATCGGCTCACCCGGTTCGCCTGCGAAATCGAGACCGCGGTGAATGCGCCGCTGGCCCGTGGCGAAGTCGGTGCGATAGCCGAAGCTCGAACTCAGACGCCCGTTTTTGATGGGTCGGCCCGAGATGCGCATGTCATGCACCTGGCGCCGATCGATGAAGATGCGTTTCAGTCGGTCTGCCTGGTGGGATATGGGGTCGAGTGCTCGTTTTGCAAGCTCGACACGAGCGGCCGCCGAACGCCCGACGTGGCTCGCTGCGCCGAGGTGTGGACGCTGCGGGCGCTGGCGAACGCTTGCCGTGGCTGCGCTTGCATTGACACCTGTGGCCTTGCTGCCTGCAATGGCAGCCTTGTCCGCAGTGGCAAGCATGGCCGCGGCATCAGGATCGTTCTCTTCTGCCTGACGGGCAAGCTGCAGCAGTGGTTCGCTGTCGATGTCGAATTCACCGCCATGGAGTTCCGCGACATCCGCAAGTGCCTTGAACATCACGCGCAGGCGCAGGATCTCGGCGTGCAGTTCGGCAATCTGGGCATGCACGAAGGGCGAGCCCGGATCGGTGAATCGCGCGTCGATGAGTTCGCGCCGCATCCCGGTTTCGACCCCTGTCGCGCCCTGAGCGATGCGGCCGTTCAGGTCGTGCCGGCTCGTGTCGTGCCGGCTTGTGTCATGCCGGCTTGTGTCATGCCGGCTTGTGTCATGCCGGCTTGTGTCATGCCGGCTTGCGTCTTCGCCGACGTCACTGTTTCTCGAGAGATGGTCGACCATGCTGCCGGTGTCGCTCCGGTCGTTCGCTCCACCATCATCGACAGCTCCACCACCATCTGCAGCTTGACCACCATCGGCAAAGGCCAGCGCGACCACGCTCTCGAGCGCGTCGCGGGTGTTTCCAGCGGCCACGAGCCAACCGATCATCACGCCCATGCAAAGGGTTATGATCAGTCGGGCCTGTTCGTTGAAGACAGGTGTTCGTACCGGTATCGCAGGCAATGACAAGCGCTTCGAGGCGCTTTTCGACGGGCGCTGTGGCCTGAGCCATCCAAGGCGCAGCAGTGCCTTTACCAGCGGCAGGCGCAGGACCGGAGGCAACCTGAGGATCCAGCTCTCTGGGGTGGGTTTCATGCAATCGCTAGTCAATCTGATCAGTACCGACCTCTCGGCCACCGTGGCCAAGGATCGGCATATCCGGGACTGCATTTCACGGATTGTGCCAGCGTCGCACGCCGCCCACGTGCAATTCTGCCGCCTCGACGAGCACTGTCTGCACCTCACACTCGACTCCGCCGCCTGGATCACGCGGCTTCGCTTCATGGAGCGTCAACTCATTGACACCCTGCGGGAGGAACGCATCCTCGTTGACAGCGTGCGCTGGCACGTGGCGGCCACCGACGTCGACCCACGCGCCAATGCAGCAATGGCACAGGCGGCAGTGTCGATCGGCGGAACACCTCGCCTCCGGGCCGAGCCAGTGTCCGCTCGAACTCCCCGACAGGATTCAGTCAACGACGCTGCGGCACACTCGGTGGATGACAGGCCCGACGAAGCACTTACCCGGCGGCTGCGTGAATCGATGGCTCGCGTGACCACGAGACTGAGCGGGAAGGCGTGAGCATGCTTCCTCAAGCCCGGAACGACACAAGACCGGATGACAGGCAGGTGATGATACTCAGAGATACTCGATGCTGTTCCAGCTGCGTCGTATCTGGCCGCTGAGATGTGGCATCTTGCCCGCCAGTGTCTGCATCTGAAGCAGCATTGGCCCCCGTACGCCATCCCAACCGATGAACACCTTCATGTCAACCGGGTAATCTTCGTTGCGCGAGCGAAAATCCAGTTCGTAACCCTTGAGAACACCATAGGTTCTGGCTCTCGTTTTCAGGGCTGCAGCCTGCTCTCTTGTAGCGCCGTACTGCATCGCGCCCTGCCGCAGAGCGGTTTGTGCGACCTGTTCGAACTCCTGCGCATCCATTGGCATGTGTTCAAAGCTCGTGACACTCATCGTTGCAGGTGGATAGACATTGAGCGGTGTGTTGGCGGTGAAAATCGGTTTCTTTCCTCTCCAGAGTTTTCCGACTTCCCATGCCGGAGACGTTTCGACAACGATTCTGATGCCGAGGTCTTCATCATGAAAGACACCGACCGGACGCGCCTTGCGCTTTTCCACAGCCACCGGCAAACGATCGGAATCAGAACTCGCTTCGTGTTTGGCTGCGGATTCGGCAACCAGAAGAACAGGCAAGACGGCGCAGGCAAAGACAACCACGACCGTGGCAACAATGCGTCTCATGTTCCAATCCTCCCCTTGAGCAGACTTTCCATTTCCCGCACCTGCTCCAGTTGATCGTCGACATCACGATACGGACTCTCGACATCAAGTACGACGAGACTCCCGGCACCACTGGTCATCCAGCCAAGATCGTCTGACGGCGCGTATTCCTGCTCGTTTTTCCTCTCGACAAAGTAGGCATGAGACCTTCCATACCCCACCTTGATCTTCCAGATACTCGAATAGGTTTCGAACAGAAAGCGCCCTGTGCCTTCCGGGTCCGGAAGATAGTCCTTGAATGAAAAAACGCAGGTTGACCCGCTCACCCCGACCGCATAACCCATCAACAGATAGGGCTCGTCGAAACTGCCGACGGAATAATTCAGATCAAACATCGTGCCAATACCCGATACCATCTTGTCCTCATCGGGAATATAATCGGCATCCCGGAATGCCAGATCATATACCTGATTTCTGGCACGATCAGCATCACGTTCAATCCTGATGAACTCGACTTCCACCTCCTCGCCATTCCTGCCACCAGCTTATTTACATATTCGTCCAGCACCATGCCATCGGTGTCAATATACAACACGAAATTTAACATTTTGGTTATGTCTTTCATTGACTTTCTCCGCTTTCTGCTGCAATTTATTGCAGACTCGACAACCTGGCGAACAGGCAAGACGGCGCAGGTGAAGACAATTACGACCGTGACGACAATGCGCTTCAAATTCTAATTTTCCCGTTGAGCAGACTTTCCATTTCCCGCACCTGCTCCAGTTGATCGTCGACATCACGATACGGACTCTCGACATCAAGTACGACGAGACTCCCGGCACCACTGATCCAGCCAAGATTATTTGATGGCGCGTATTCCTGTTCGTTTTTCCTCTCGACAACGTAGGCATGGGACCTGCCATACCCCACCTCGACATTCCATATACTCGAATAGGCTTCGAACAGAAAGCGCCCTGTGCCTTCCGGGTCCGGGAGATAATCCTTGAATGAAAAAACGCAGGTTGACCCACTCACCCCGACCGCATAACCCATCAACAGATAAGGCTCGTCGAAACTGCCGACAGAACACCTCAAGTGAAACATCCTACCAATATCCAACACCAACTGATCCTCATCGGGAATATATTCGGCATCCCGGAATGCCAGATCATATACCTGATTTCTGGCACGATCAGCATCACGTTCAATCCTGATGAACTCGACTTCCACCTCCTCGCCATTCCTGTGCAGGATCCGTGAAGTCTCCACCAGCTTATTTACATATTCGTCCAGCACCATGCCTTCGACATCAAAATGCAAGGTGAAATTCAGCACTCTGGTTCTATCTATCATTGATCCTTTCCGTTTTCTGCCACAACTCGAATGTCCAGACCCAGATCCTGGAAATCATGTGATTCTATCTCCATGTCTTGACGATACCGCTGCAAATCCATATTTAAATCATCTTCCAGAGCCCTTATAAGGGACATTTTTGCCTCCTCAGTATGAACCACAATATCCAGTCTGTATCCAGATTCTCTTGCAATCCTGAGCTCCTGGACCAACGAATCTATTTCGATATCCATCAGGAAATCGTTTTCCAGAGTTGCACTGGTATAACGCTTGACTTCCGTCACCATGCGGCTCAGGAGATTCACGTCATCAAACCATTTTTTACCGGCATCGTTCTCGATGAAGTATTCCATCCCGATCGGAATCCCGGTTACCTCCTCCTGATACTGCAGGGCCTTGTTGTTCGGATCCCTTGGTTCCGAAGGGTATCCAAAGAAACCCGGCCCGATCGTGCCGTCTGAATAAACACCGCTTTGATTCTCGAGCAAATGCGGGTTTTCAAGCTCATCCGGATTTCCGAGATAACGCTCGTAAACATCGAAGCAGTTGACATTATGCACCCATACTCCTGCATCGCCAACAAAGTAGCTCTGGTTGTTCGCCACACTGAAGTTGTAGACATCGATCGGTTCGTCAACCACTTGCTTCTCAAGCACCACTTCATCACCGGTCGCAGTGGCCACGATGTCATAGGCTTTCAGTTCAGTGGCAGAAACCCAGCCCTTTCCCTGTACCCAGAAAGGATGCTCTTCCGTTACACGCAGCAAGAGCCGCTCTGTCTGCAACTCCAGATAGCGCTTGGCCTGTCGCGAATACAGATGTGTCACCGCTTCGGTACTGTCGAAGTAATGGAACTCATTCCGCGAGAGCACCTGATTTCCTACTTCTATATCTTCGATTGACTTCAACCCTGTCGGCGTCCAGACCCGGGTACCGGCCGCGAAACTGCTCGCACAAATCACCTCCTCAGGCACGTTTCGCTCTCGTGCCAGTTCTGCGCGTGTTTCCGATGCCGCCCGTGTCAGATCACGGTAACGCCCAAGCTTCACCGTCAGCTTGACCACCGCGCCACCGGAAACATAGGAGCCGATGATGCGCCCCTTGTCGTAGGGACCACAACCCTCAAGATCACTGACGTCCTGATTGATGTTCTGATTGATGATCGACCCGAGCGTGGCAACGGTGCCGGCGAAATCATGGTAGAACGCCTTGCCGAGTTCGATCAGTCCAGCAAGGGTTTCTTCGGGATTGGTGACGAGTTCCCAGACATCTTCGATCTGACTCCATATCCCATTGATGAAGCCTTGCACGAACTCGACTGCAGCAGGCACAACCGCGGTTACAACTCGATTGAGCAGACTGCGTCGCTCATCATCATGCGCGTGAGCCTCTTCCGGTTCCAGAGCATCTGCCTCTTCGCACTGTGGCTCCGGCCGATTTTCCCATTTCGGCGGAACCCCTGTAGTGCAGTCCCACTGAACACCGGCTCTCAGGCTGATTCCGGTCTCGGACTCCTCGTATGCCGTGGTGGGGCAGGATTGCACACCGTCAGCACCATCACCGGGAAGGCCGTTGTCGGTGAAATCGTTTTCGACACCGCCAGCCCCTTCAAGCAGCGAGTTGAAGCTGTCGCTGTTGTCACTCAGGGGTGAAGTATCAGCGACCGGACTGGTATTGCCTGTTGCTGCCTCGTCGTCAGCAACCTGCGCCTCGGCCATGCTCGCCTCAGCCTGTTCGATTTCGTCCTTCCAGGCCGATGATTGCATGCGCACCGTGGCGACAGCTGTCAGCGGTATCTGGTTCTGCTCGTAGTAATAATGGTTGTCGGGGTCGATCGCCCTCATCGCGAGGGCGAGCGCTCTTCCGACCAGCGGCACCTTCAGATCGAAACCGTACTTGACCTTGATCTTGAGGATGTTCGCGTCGCGAATGGACAATCCCGAGGCATTGCCGATCTCGTTTCCCTGATGGCGAAGATGACTGTTCGGAATGATCCTGCGCCCGCTGTCCAGTTCTTCGACACCCCAGTCATCGAAGGCTGCAAGGGTAGGGTTGATGATTTCGATGCGGGTTCGAAGGGGGTCCCCGACCATCAATCTTGATCGAACAATTGCTGCCGCCGCCTTGTCTGCGCTGCCGTCACCACCCAGCAATGGCGCCAGACGAAGACCCAGCTCGTGCCGCATCCTGTCCACACGCGCATTGTGTGTGGCCCCTGTTCTTGCCGCCTCGAAAGTTGCGTAGTTGAGTGTGGTCTTGCCGTGATAAATGAAGCTGACCTGAAGAGTGGCAAGACCGATGCCGAGAAGAATGGGCACGGCAATGGCGAATTCGCTCAGAGATCCCTTCTGACGATTGCCTCGCTTGATGGCGCCTGAAAGGCGCAACATTCCAGTGTCCATCTTTGAATTCCCGAACAAACCTGTCGACGACGGGAACCGGCCATGCCTTGTCGACCACTACCGCAAGAACCGGACTCCCGAAGGAGCTAACGCGCGGGCACTGGAATTCTGACAGCCAAGCCATGGCGGATCGTGAGGCGGCCGACATCAGTCAGCCGGCACGCACCACCGAACCACCTGAAACAGGTCAGCCGATATGCACTACCGGCCCTCTGGACAGTGGCCAGCCGGTACGGGCCGCCGCCGGGGCGTTCCTGGCCTCAGGCCGTCTGCGCCTGCGCGTACACGATGGGCGCGGGCTTGCGCTCGTCGTCGAACACCACTTCTTCCCAGGTGTCGGGGTTGGCCATGAGTTCGCGCAGGAGCTTGTTGTTGAGCCCGTGTCCGGACTTGTGGCCGATGAAGTAGCCAATGAGGCTGTGGCCGAGCAGATAGAGGTCGCCGATGGCGTCGAGAATCTTGTGACGCACGAACTCGTTGGAGTAGCGGAGGCCGTCCTGGTTGAGCACGCGGAAGTCGTCGATGACGATGGCGTTGTCGAGGCTGCCGCCGAGGGCAAGATTGCGCTGACGCAGCGTTTCGATGTCGCGCATGAAACCGAAGGTGCGTGCGCGGCTGATTTCGCGCACGAACGACATGGTCGAGAAGTCCACTTCGGCCGACTGCTCCTGGGTCTGGAACAGCGGGTGCTCGAAATCGATCGAGAACGAGACCTTGAAACCGTCGAAGGGCTCGAAACGGGCGAGCTTGTCACCGTCGCGCACTTCCACGGGCTTCTTGATGCGCACGAAGCGCTTCGGTGCGCCCTGCTCGAGAATACCGGCGGACTGGATGAGGAACACGAAGGGGGCTGCGCTGCCGTCCATGATCGGCACTTCACCGGCCGAGAGATCCACGTAGCAGTTGTCGATGCCAAGCCCGGCCAGCGCCGACATCAGGTGCTCGACGGTGGAGATGCGCACGCCATCCTTTGCCAGCGTGGTCGCGAGGTCGGTTTCCTGCACGTGTTGCGGCTTGCTCGGAATTTCCACCGGTGGGTTGCTGTCGATGCGGCGGAACACGATGCCGCAGTCGATCGGCGCCGGACGCAGGGTCAGGAACACCTTCTGACCGGTATGGAGGCCGATGCCGGTAGCGCGGATGGTGTTCTTGAGAGTGCGTTGTCTGATCACGGGTGGGTTCTCCGGAACGGTGTGCTGGCCGTTGGCGTCGCGTCGGAACATCGAGACTTCGCCGTGAAAACCCTGTGAAATCAAGGTTCCGACTGCACCGGATGCGAACGGTTGCGCGGTACTTTTGTGAAGAGCGCTCTGATATATAGCAGCTCTCCGCAATTTTGGAAGTATGGTTGCACCTCCGGGCCGCAACAAGTGGACACTTGTCACAGATGTTTGACGAACCGATCGAGATCCAGCCCGAATCGGCCCGATTCGGCAACCAACCTCCCTTAGCGAAACCAGCAACACCCGTCTTGAGCATACCAGAGCACAGGTGGACGAACTGTCATGTGACTCGTATCCGATACGAAAGTTCGTCATTCGGAACCGTGAACGAGTGGCCACTGCGAGATGCATCCCGCAGCGGCCACTCGCGAACCTCGGCTCAGTCAGCCTGACGACGCAGGAATGCCGGAATGTCGAGGTACTCGACGTCCTGACTACCGCTGCTCGGCTGCGCAAGGCCCTGGGCATGTTTCCTCGTCACCGACGGCTTTTCGTACTGGCTGTAGCGTGACTGACCGCCGGGCTGTCCGCCCATGCCGCCCTGCACACCCGAAACCATGCCGGATTGCTGGCCACCGGCCATGCCGGCACCTCCCTGCCCCATCATGCTCGGCTGGGTGCCGGCGCCGTGACCGACACCACCACCGGCAACCGCGCCGCGGGCACCCCCGCGAGCAACGGCACGTGCCGGGCGTGCGCTCTGTACCGAACGGATCTGCGCCTGCTGAGCCTGTTGCTGACCGAGGCCGGTCGCAACGACGGTGACGCGGAGTTCGCCTTCGAGCGATTCGTCGATCGCGGTACCGACCACCACCGTTGCATCGTCGGCGGCGAATTCGCGAACCACGTTGCCGACTTCCTCGAACTCGCCGATGGCCATGTCGAGACCGGCGGTGATGTTGACGAGGATGCCGCGCGCACCCGAAAGATCGATGTCTTCGAGGAGCGGGCTGGAGATCGCCATTTCGGCGGCTTCGGTGGCACGCTCGTCACCACGGCCAACGCCCGAGCCCATCATCGCGAGACCCATTTCACTCATGACGGTACGCACGTCGGCGAAGTCGACGTTGATGAGGCCGGGGTTGGTGATGAGTTCGGCGATGCCCTGCACCGCACCGCGCAGCACGTCGTTCGCCGCTCGGAAGGCGTCGAGCAGGCTGATGTTCTTGCCGAGCACCGACAGCAGCTTCTCGTTCGGAATGGTGATCAGCGAATCGACGTGGCCACGAAGTTCCTCGATACCGGCTTCGGCGGTACCCATGCGCTTCCTGCCCTCGAAGGGGAAGGGCTTGGTGACGACGGCGACCGTCAGCACGCCCATTTCACGGGCGATCTGGGCCACGACGGGAATCGCGCCCGTGCCGGTACCGCCGCCCATGCCGGCAGTCACGAACAGCATGTCGGTGCCCTCGATGAGGTCCTGGATGCGGTCACGGTCTTCCATCGCGGCCTGTCGGCCGATCTCGGGATTGGCACCGGCGCCGAGGCCCTTGGTGATGCTCTGGCCGATGTGCAGCACGGTGTCGGCGTTCATGGCCTTGAGCGCCTGGGCGTCGGTATTGGCGCAGATGAATTCCACGCCCTCGATGCCCGAGGCCACCATGTGCTGGACGGCATTGCTGCCGCCGCCACCGACGCCGATGAGCTTGATGGTGGGCGAGTCGTTGATGGTATCTACGAGTTCAAACATGTTTCTGTTTCTCCTGTGTATTGATGTTGTATTGAGTTGAGTTCTGGTTACCGATCGTCAGCAATTGCTGTTCATGAAATCAGTTCTGTTGCTTCCGGCGTCGTGCTGTTGCCTGCGGCGATTCACTGTTGCTCTTGTCGTGTTGTTGCTCTTGTTGCGTTCTCGATACGAGCCGACGCGTTCCTGCGACTTCCCGCCCCCTGTCATGCTCAGAAATAACTTCTGAACCACTCCATCATCCGACTGATCAAGCCCTGCTCGGTGCTGGTATCGGACGAATCGCTTCGTGGGTTCTGCCTGCGTTGCTGCCCGTACAGCAGCAACCCGACTCCCGTGGCATGAATCGGGTTGCGCGCTATCTCTGCGAGCCCGTTGACATGCTGTGGCACACCCAGTCTCACCGGCATGTGAAAGATCTCCTCTGCCAGTTCCACCACGCCTTCCATCTTTGACGTGCCGCCGGTCAGAACCACCCCGGCGGCACAGGCGCTGTCAAATCCGTATCTCGTCAGTTCTTCGTTGACGAGCGTCAGTAGTTCCTCGTAACGCATCTCGACGATGCCGGCGAGCGTCTGCCGCGCCAGCCGCCGTGCGTTCCGGTCGCCCACGCCGGGCACCTCGATCATGTCCTCGGCGCTCGCCAGCTGCTTCAGCGCGCAGGCATACTTCACCTTGATTTCCTCGGCGAACTGCGTCGGCGTGCGGAAGGCCACGGCAATGTCGTTGGTGACCTGATCGCCCGCGACGGGAATCACCGCCGTATGGCGAATCGCACCCTCGGTGAAGACGGCGATGTCGGTGGTGCCGCCGCCCATGTCGACGAGCACGACACCGAGATCCTTCTCGTCATCCGTGAGTACCGAATGGCTCGAGGCGATCTGTTCGAGGATGATTTCCTCGCACTCGAGATCGCAGAGGCGGATGCACTTGACGATGTTCTGCGCGGCGCTGATCGATCCGGTGACGAGATGCACGCGCGCTTCGAGGCGCACGCCCGACATGCCGAGCGGCTGGGTGATGCCGTCCTGATCATCGATGGCGTATTCCTGCGGCAGCACGTGGATGATGCGCTGGTCAGCGGGAATCGCCACCGCCTTTGCCGCATCCACCACCCGGTCAATGTCGTTCTGCTCGACTTCGTTGGTCTTGATCGCGACGATGCCATGCGAGTTCATGCTGCGGATATGGGAGCCGGCAATGCCGGCGAACACCGAGTGCACCTGCACGCCCGCCATGCGCTCGGCCTCCTCGACCGCATGCCTGATGGCGGTCACGGTGCTGTCGATGTTCACGACCACACCCTTCTTCATGCCCTGCGAGCGGTGCGTGCCCATGCCGATCAGTTCGACCTCGCCCGCCTCGTCGATCTCGGCAACCAGCGCGACGATCTTCGAGGTACCGATATCGAGTGCAACCACCATCTGTCTGTCTGTATTCGATGCCATCAGCGGGCCTCCTCCGAATGCTCTCCCGATTGCCCTGCCGACTGACCGGACTTTCCCTGTTCGTTCACCCCGAGGCGCTCTCCCGGACGCGCACCCGACACCGTGAATCCATTGCTGTAACGCATGTCGATTCCTGTTCGTCGCGCCGTTGCCGCATCCAGCCCGTCGAAAAGTCGCGGGGCCACGTCGACAAAGCGTGCGAGACGCTGCTCCTGATTCTCGTAGCCGAGTTCGAGCGAGACACCGTTCGAGAGCCTGAGCGTCTGCGACTGGCGTTCGTCCTCCTCGAGCACGACGATGGCAAGACCGATGGGCGCGAGCGCGCCGCTGTAGCGTCGATAGTCGTCAACGACCACATCGTGGCGGCCATCACCGCCGTAAAGCTGTGGCAGGTCACTGAACATCTGGCGCCACTCGTCGTAGCCGGGGTTGTTCATGTCGAGCTGCGAGGGCTCGAAGACGTCGAGACGCTTGCTGATGAAGGCATTGTCGTTCCAGCGCGCCATCGGTTCATGCTCGTCGACCTCGACGGTGATGCGGCCCGGCCAGACCCGGCTGACGTGCGCCGACGCCACCCAGGGCGTCGCTTCAACGGCGTCCCTGACGGCATCGATGTCGAGTCCGTAGAAACCGAGACTGACGAAAGGCACGATGACACTCTGGATATTGCCTCGGTCGGCGTAGTCGAGGGTGCCGAGCACGTCGACGTTCTGCACCGGAAAGTGCTGCGGATCGATGACGTAGTCGCGCACTTCGAACACCAGCAGCACGCCAAGCACCACGGCAACGATCGACGCAAGCGGCCGCCAGGGTACACGACCGGCGGTATCCGCGGCCATGTCGCCAGCCCTGTTCGAAGTTGCCCCCGGGAACGAACCCGAAGCGCCGAAGGCACAGTTGTCGGCAAGCTGCATCATGCCGCACGCTCCTTCTCGCCAAGGCTGCCGCGCAGAATCTCGAGGCAGAGTTCGGTGAAATCGATGCCGGCTTCGGCCGCAGCCTGCGGCACGAGACTGTGACCGGTCATGCCCGGTGCGGTGTTGCACTCGATGAACTGCGGATCGTCGTTGGCATCGAGCATGAAGTCGACTCGACCCCAGCCGCTGCAACCGAGCAGACGATAGGCCTCGAGTGCAAGTCGCTGGATGCGTGCGGTGAGTTCCGGCGCAAGATCCGCCGGACACTCGTATACGGTGTCGTCGGCATGGTACTTCGCCTCGTAGTCGTAGAAGCCACTCGCCGCACGCATGCTCACGAGCGGCAGTGCGCGGTCTCCGAGAATCGCCGCCGTCACCTCGCGCCCGCGCATCTTCTGCTCGACCATGACTTCACCATGGCGCGCGGCGAGTTCCCAGGCGGCGTCGATACCCGCGGCATCGTCGACCATCGTTATGCCAATGCTTGACCCCTCGGTACTCGGCTTGACCACCACGGGATAACCGATGGTATCGGCGGCACGGCGGGCGTCGTCAGGCGAATCGACGAGCAGCGCCACGGGCGTGGGGATACCGCACTGCTGCAGAAACTGCTTGGTGCGCCACTTGTCCATGGCAAGCGCCGAAGCGAGCACGCCGGAGCCGGTATAGGGAATGCCGGCGAGTTCGAGCACGGCCTGAACGATCCCATCTTCACCGCCACGACCGTGCAGTATCAGAAAGGCACGCTCGAAGCCGCCTGCCAGGAGCATCCGGGCGATGTCGCGCCCGGCGTCCACGGGATGCACGTCGATGCCGGCCGATGCCAGCGCATCGAAAACGGCCTGCCCGCTCATGAGCGACACCTCGCGCTCACTGGACCAGCCGCCCATGACCACGGCGACCTTGCCGAAATCGTTGTTGCGGTTCTGCTCAGCCACGGCGCTCCCCTTCATCGCTGGTGGCCCTTGATGACATGGCATCACCGCCATCATCCGCGCTGTCGTTGTTGCCTTCTCCCTCGAAGGATGCCCTGCCCGGCGCAGCATCACGGCCGAACGCGGCGGGCAGACTGGTTGCGAGCGTGCCGACGCTACCGGCACCGAGAGTCAGCACGATGTCACCGTCCTCGAGTACACGCTCGAGCACCGCGGGCACTTCGGCGATGTCTTCGACGAAGATCGGATCGACCGCACCGCGGTTGCGGATCGCACGGGCCAGCGAACGCCCATCGGCGCCGTTGATGCGTTCCTCGCCCGCGGCATAGACCTCGCTCAGGATCAGCACATCGGGAATCGACAGGCACTCGGCGAAGTCATCGAACAGGTCGCGTGTACGAGTGAAACGATGCGGCTGGAACACCACCACGAGACGCCTGTCCGGCCAGCCGCCGCGAATGGCGCGCAGGGTTGCGGTGATTTCGGTCGGATGATGACCGTAGTCGTCGAGCAGTTCGGCTTCGCCCTTCGGAAAATGCAAGCTGCCGTGCGCCTGCGCGCGACGGCCGATACCCTGGAAACGCGACAGCGCCCGCTTGCTCGAACGCACGCTGACGCCGAGTTCGAGCGCCACGGTGATCGCGGCGAGCGCGTTCAGCACGTTGTGACGTCCCGGCAGGTTCAGTTCGATGTCACGAATCTCGCTGCTGACGTCACCACCGTCATCGATGCGCACGTCGAAGAACATCCTGAGTCCCTGCTGGCGCACGTTGGTGGCGCGCACGTCGGCCGCTTCGTCGAAACCGTAGCTTCTGACCGGGCGGCCGATGCGCGGCAGCACATCACGGATGTGCTCGTCGTCGATGCAGACGATGGCAAGGCCGTAGAACGGCAGGTTCATGAGAAAGTCGACGAAGGTCTGCTTGAGCTTCTCGAAGTCGCCGTCGTAGGTCGAGAGATGATCGGCATCGATGTTGGTGACGATCGAGATGATCGGCTGGAGGTGGAGGAAGGAAGCATCGCTCTCGTCGGCTTCGGCCACGAGCCAGTCCGACTGACCGAGATAGGCGTTGGCCGAGGAACTGTTGAGGCGCCCGCCGATGACGTAGGTCGGATCCATACCGCCCTCGCTCAGGAGGCTTGCCACGAGGCTCGTGGTGGTGGTCTTGCCGTGCGTGCCGGCAACGGCAATCCCCTGCTGGAAGCGCATGAGTTCGGCGAGCATTTCGGCGCGCCGCACCACGGGCAGGCGCAGTTCGCGGGCGCGCACGAGTTCCGGGTTGTCCTCGGGTACGGCGGTCGAGATCACCACCACGTCGGCGTCTTCGACCTGCTCGGCACGATGCCCCTGATACACCGTCACGCCAAGTCCGGCAAGGCGCTCGGTCAGCGCATTCTGGCCAAGGTCCGAGCCGCTGACCTCAAAGCCGAGATGGTGCATGACTTCGGCGATGCCACCCATGCCCACGCCGCCGATGCCGATGAAATGCATGCCGCGCACGCGCCGCATCTGACCCTTCACCACCGGAGAGATATCGACAACCATCAGTGTGCTACCTCCAGCAGGGCCTCGGCGACACGTCGCGCCGCGTCGGGTGAAAAGCGGGTGGCGGCGGCAAGCTGCATGGCGCCGAGCTTCTCGCGATCGCCCGCGAGTTCGGTGATGGTGCCCGCCAGCGTGTCGGCCTGAAGCTCCGCCTGGCGAACGACGATGGCGGCACCCGCGTCGGCAAGGTGCCGGGCATTGGCGTATTGATGATCGTCGACGGCATGCGGGTACGGCACGAGGATCGACGCCTTGCCGAGCGCGGCAAGCTCGGTGACGGTCATGGCGCCCGCACGACACACGACCAGATCAGCCCAGGCATAGGCCGCGGCCATGTCGTCGATGAAGTCGTCAACCCGCACCTCGGCATCGGGAACGGTGGCTGCATAGCGTGCGCGTACCGTTTCGCCATTGCCCGCACCACACTGATGCCAGCACTCGGCCACGCCGTCGAGTCGGGCGAACACCTCAGGCATCGTGTCGTTCAGCACTTTCGCGCCGAGGCTGCCACCGACCACCAGAATCTTCAGGCGATCCGAACGGTTCACGTCACGGCTTGCGGACGTCACGTTGCCGGTGGCTGGTACGGCGCCGTCGACCGAGGGTGTATCTGCCGCCGTCGCGGCATCGCTGCCGGCGCCGTCGACAGACCGCGCTTCCGCTGCTCCGGTTGCAGCATCGCTGCCGATGACGCGCCGCGCCATGCTTTCCCGTACCGGATTGCCCACCACCTCGGCCGCCACGCTGTCGGGGAACACGGCCGGCCAGGCCGCAAAGACACGCGTAGCAAATCGCGCCAGATAACGATTGGTCATCCCCGCGATGGCGTTCTGTTCGTGCAGCACCAGCGGGCGACGGCTCAGAAGTGCCGCAACGCCTGCCGGGCCCGACACGAAACCGCCCATGCCGAGCACCGCACGCGCATCCACTTCGCGCAGCACGCGCGCACTCTGCCAGCAGCTCCGGAGCAGGCGCAGCGGCGCCATGAATGTGCGCAGGAGGTTCTGACCACGCAGCGCTGCAACGTCAATCCAGCGGATGTCGAAACCGGCCGCCGGCACCATGCGCGCCTCGAGTCCATTGCGGGTACCGAGCCAGAGCACCGGCACCTCGCGTCTTGCCAGCTCTTCGGCCACCGCCAGTGCGGGAACCACGTGCCCGCCCGTGCCGCCTGCCGCGATGATCACCGGGCGACTCATCGTGCACCTCCGTCGAGACGCTGACGAATAGTCTGCCACAGCGCCTCGTCGAAACCGCTTTCGTCAGCGCTGTCGACCAGTTCGCGTGCGGCCTCGCGGCGGCGGCGCTCGGCCATGTTTTCGGGTTCGGTGCTCTCGTCCACCACACGGGTCTGCGGTGCCATGCGCTCCCGCACTTCGGATTCCACACGGAGAAGCAGCGCAAGTGCCACGGCAAAGATGACCACACTGCTGCCACCGTAACTCATGAGTGGCAGGGTGATGCCCTTGGTCGGCAGAATGCCAAGACTGACCCCCATGTTCACGAAGGCCTGCAGACCGATCCAGCAACCGACGCCGAGCGCAAGGTAGCTCGCGAACGGGAAGCCGGCGCGTTCGGCATCACGCGCGATGCGGAAGCAGCGCCACAGGAGGAAACCGTAAAGCAGCACCACGACCACGACACCGACCAGTCCGAGTTCTTCGGCAATGACCGCGAAGAGAAAGTCCGTATGAGCTTCGGGCAGATAGAAGTTCTTCTGCACGCTGCTGCCGAAGCCGACACCGGCAAGCCCGCCACTGCCGATGGCAATGAGTGACTGCGCGAGCTGAAAGCCCGTGTTGTAGACATCGGCAAAGGGTTCGAGAAAGCCCGTGACACGTTGCAGTCGATACGGCGAAACGACGATGGAAATGGCCGCGACGACACCGAAGGCGATACTCAGCACGGCAAGCTGATCGAGCCGCACGCGCGCGACGAACAGCATCATGAGCGAGGTTGCCACGATGACGAATGCGGCCCCGAAATCAGGCTCACCGAGGAGCAGCGCACTCGCGAGACAGATCAGCAGCAGCGGGCGCAGGAAACCACCCCAGGTGTTCTGCACCAGTGCCTCGCGGCGAACGAGGTAGCCCGCGAGATAAACGATGAAGCAGAGCTTGGCCACTTCCGACACCTGAATCGTGAACACCCCGACATCGATCCAGCGGCGCGCACCGTTGACGCTCTTGCCGATGCCCGGAACCAGCACGAACACCAGCGCGACCAGTGAGGCCATCATGATGTACGGCCCCACGCGCTCCCAGACGGCAACGGGTATCTGATAGACGTAGTAACCGATGGCAAGCCCCATGCCGAGGAAGAAGATCTGACGGAACACGAAATGGAACGGGCTCGTGTACCAGGGGCTTCTTTCGGCGAAAGGCAGCGACGCCGAGGCAATCATGACCACGCCGAAGAGCGCCAGCGTGACGATGGTGACGAGCAACGCATTCTCGGCGAGGAGTTCACCGGCCGACACACGCCGGGAAGTGGCGCGGCGCGGCTTCAGGCGCGGCATGGCCACATCATCGCGCGTCGGCGTGATCGTCTCGCCCGCATCCATGTGGACAGTCTGCATCGTGTGTTCGTTCGCGCTCATGCAGCCAGTACCTCGCTGACGAGCGAACGGAAGACATCGCCACGATGCTCGAAGGAATCGAACATGTCGAAGCTCGCGCAGGCGGGCGAGAGCAGCACGACGTCACCGGCCTTGGCCATCCGCGCAGCCAGACGCACCGCTTCGGCCATCGAATCCACGCGGTGCACGGGAGCGAGGCCCTCGAGCGCGTTGGCCATCACCTCACGATCACGCCCCATGAGAAGCAGTGCCTTGAGACTGCCGGCAAGCGGTTCGCGCAGGGCCCCGAAATCGGCCCCCTTGCCGAGACCACCGGCGATCAGGATCACGGGCCCGGGCATGGCCGAAACCGCCTTTTCGCAGGCATCGATGTTGGTACCCTTGGAATCGTTGTACCAGCGTACACCGGCGTGTTCGCCGACAAGCTCGGTACGATGCGCGAGACCGCGGAAGGCAAGCATGGCCCCGGCCGCCATCTGCAGCGTGGCCTTGACGATGCCGGCATCGACAAGCGGTCTGATCAGCGCGAGCGCGGCAAGCGCGTTGGCCACGTTGTGCCTGCCGGGCAGCGGCAGACGATCCGCCGCCACGAGGAACTCGGCATCATCGCCCTCGTCACTGACGACAAGCCAGTCGCGCCTGACTGACGCACTTGGTGCGGCCTCTTCCCGTGAGCCCACTCCTGCGTCCACACTTGAGCCCGCTGAATCCGGGCGTGAGCCCACGCCTGAATCCAGACCCGAGCCCACTCGCGAGGCAAGCGCATAGACACATCGAACGTCGTCGGTGACGCTCGGTGCCGCCGCCTTGCCCACACCTCCCGCCAGCGTGAACCCGGCGCACGACGCACTCTTGTCTGCTGCACAGGTACGCGCATCATCGAGATTGATCACGCAGTTCGACGCGCCATCGTAGATGTGACGCTTGACCGCGGCGTAGGCCTCGATCGACTCGTAGCGATCGAGATGATCATCGCTGACGTTAAGTACCGTCGCGGCCAGCGGCCGGAGTGACTCGGTGGATTCGAGCTGATAGCTCGAAAGCTCGAGCACCAGCACCTCGGGGCGCTTGCCAGCCTTGTCTTTCGAACCATCGGCATCGGCATCGGCACCCTCCAGCATATCCAGCGCCGGGCGCCCGATGTTGCCGCAGGCAACGGCATTGCAGCCGAGTGCTCTCAGCATCTGCTCGAGCCAGGCCGCGACCGTGCTCTTGCCGTTCGAACCGGTCACGGCAACCACCGGCACGTCGACTTCGCCCGCGAAGAGTTCGATGTCACCGATCACCCTGACACCCTTGTCGATGGCCGCCTGAACTGCATCGCCGGCACGCGGAATGCCCGGGCTCAGCACGACCACATCGGCCGTTGCCAGAGTCTCGCCGTTCAGGGGCAGAGTTGCCATATTGCCGGGCTCGTCGAATCGTGCGTCGGCCATCGACCAGGCGACACCGGCGCGATCGAGAAAACGCGCCACCGATTGTCCGGTGCTGCCCGCCCCGGCGACGATGACCTTGCGACCTTTGAGTTCCGTCGTCTTCATCAGCGGATCTTCAACGTCGAGAGGCCGATCAGCACCAGAATCACGGTGATGATCCAGAAACGCACGATGATGCGCGGCTCGGGCCAGCCCTTGAGTTCGAAGTGATGGTGGATCGGTGCCATGCGAAAGACACGCCTGCCCGTGAGCTTGTAGGAACTCACCTGCACGATCACCGAGACCGCTTCGAGCACGAAGATGCCGCCCATGATGAAGAGCACGAGTTCCTGGCGCACGACCACGGCAACGATGCCGAGAGAGGCACCGATGGCGAGTGCGCCGACATCGCCCATGAACACCTGCGCCGGGTAGGTGTTGAACCAGAGAAAGCCAAGCCCGGCCCCAACCAGGGCACTGCAGAACACAGTCAGTTCACCCGCGTTCGTCACCGAGGGGATGCCGAGATAGTCGGAGAACACGGCGTGACCGGCCAGATAGGCAATGAGACCGAGCGCACCGGCGACCATCACCGAAGGCAGGATTGCCAGACCATCGAGCCCGTCGGTCAGATTCACGGCGTTGCTGCTGCTGACCACGACGAGAAAGGCCAATGGCACGAACAGCCAGCCGAGGTGGAACACCGCTTCCTTGAAGAAAGGCACGATGAGTTCGAGTTCAACCCGATCCTGGGCGGTAAGGTAGAGCACCAGTGCGGCGATGCCTGCAACCACACTCTGCCAGAACAGTTTCTCGCGTGCGCTGAGTCCGTCGGAGTTACCGAGCATGACCTTGCGGTAGTCGTCGATCCAGCCGATGGCGCCATAGCCGAGACAGACGAACAGCACCACCCACACCTGCCGGACGCCAAGGTCGGACCAGAGCAGCGTACTCATGACCACGGCGAGAATGATCATCGCGCCACCCATCGTGGGAGTGCCCGCCTTGACGAGATGCGACTGCGGGCCATCATCGCGCACCGACTGACCGATGCGCGCGTTCCGCAGCCAACGGATGAGGGCAGGGCCCGAAAGCAGGCAGATCAGGAGCGAAGTGAGGGCGGCGAAGATCGCTCGCACGGTGATGTACCGCACCACACCGAAGCCATCGTCGATGAAGGACAGCCATTCGCCAACGAGCAGCATCATGAAGACACCTCATCGGACGTTTCCGGCGTTTCCGGCATTTCCGGCATTTCCGGCGTTTCCTCATTACCGGCGTCATTCACCACCAGTGCTTCGACCACACGTTCCATGTGCGCACTGCGCGAACCCTTCACCATCACCACTGAGTCCACATCCAGCACCTGTCGAAGTGCTGCGGAGAGGCTCGGCTGATCGGCAAAGTGCCCTCCCTCGCTGAGGTCGCTCTCGAAGGCACCGCGGGCATCTCGCTGGCGGAGCCGCGGTGCTCGCGTGTCGGCAAAGGCGCAATCGGCTTCACCGGCGAGGGCTCCCACGGTCCAGATCGCGTCGATGCCGCGCTCGCGAGCGTAACGTCCGACTTCACCGTGAATGTCTTCGGCATCGTCGCCAAGCTCCGCCATGTCGCCAAGCACGAGGTGGCGCTCGCCATCGTTGGCCGCCAGTACGTCAATGGCCGCCATGACCGATGGCGGATTGGCGTTGTAGGAATCATCGATGATCAGCGAATGGTTCACTCCGATCTTGTACTGGAGACGCCCCGGTACCGCCTTGACCGCCTCGAGTCCGGCAACGATCGTTTCCGGCTGCACGTGAAGGCACAGCGCAGCGGCGACGGCGGCGAGCGCGTTCATGCCGTTGTGATCACCGGCGAGGGCAAAGCGTGGCTTCAGGATCGCACCCATCATGTCTATCTGCAGGCCTGGCCCCGGAAGGCCACGCACATCGGCCTGTTCGTCGAGGCCGAATTCACGAATGGTGGCGTGGCTGGCAGCCTTGCGCATGACATCGGCGTAGGCGTCGTCGGCATTGATCACGGCGAAGCCGTCGTCGCCAAGGCCGGAGAAGATCTCCGACTTCGCCTCGGCAACGGCGTCGAGGCTGCCGAAACCTTCGAGGTGTGCCCGCCCGACGTTGTTGACGATGGCGACATCGGGCTCGACGATGGACACCAGCCGTGCGATCTCGCCGGCGTGGTTTGCGCCCAACTCGATGACCGCGTAGCGGTGCTCGGGGCGCAGGCGGAACAGGGTCAGCGGCACACCGATGTCGTTGTTGAGATTGCCCTCGGTGGCCAGCACGGGACCGAGCTGGCCGAGAATGCTGGCCACGAGTTCCTTGAGGGTGGTCTTGCCGTTGCTGCCGGTGATGGCAACCGTGGGCACCATGAACTGCTTCGCCCACCAGCGTGCCAGCGCGCCGAGCGCAACGCGCGTGTCGGCAACCACCAGTTGCGGCAGTTCCGTCGAGACGCGTCGTGACACGAGCACGGCGGCCGCACCGGCGGCTTCGGCGGCATCGACGAAATCGTGACCGTCGAAACGCTCGCCTTCGATGGCAACGTACAGGTCACCCGCGGCAAGGCTGCGCGAATCGATCGAGATGTCAGCGATCTCGGCATCGCCACCGACGAGTTCGGCACCGAGAATCTCGACCACTTCGTCGAGTGTGAAGAACATGCTCATGAGGCCTCCCGCAGAATCGCCGCCACGGTGTCGCGGTCGCTGAAGGGGCGTTTTTCGTGCCCGATGATCTGGTAGTCCTCATGGCCCTTGCCGGCGATCAGTACCACGTCGGCCTCGTTTGCCTTGTCGAGCGCATGATCGATGGCCTCGCCACGATCGGCAATCACGATATAGTCGGCATCCGATGAAAAGCCGTCGAGGATGTCGGCGATGATGGCCGCGGAAGATTCGGTACGCGGATTGTCATCGGTCACGATCACGCGATCGCCCGCGGCAGCAGCGGCTGCCATCGGTGCGCGCTTGCCGGGGTCACGATCACCCCCGCAGCCGAACACCACCCAGAGCTCACCGGCGCAATGCGGACGCAGGGCGTCGATGGCGGCAGCCAGTGACTGCGGCGTGTGCGAGTAGTCGACCACGGCAAGAGGCCCGCCCGCGTCCCCGGGGCGAAACACTTCCATGCGCCCGGCCACCGGCCTCACGCTCGACAGTGCATGCACGGCCTCGTTCGCCGCCACACCGGCAGCGCGCAGCACGCCATGACAGGCAAGCAGGTTGTCGACGTTGAAGCGACCGAAGAGCCTGCTGTCGACGGTGGTGCGAGCGTCGCCGTCGTGCAGGGTGAAGGCCAGTCCGCCGGTACGGGATTCGATGTCGCTGGCGCACACCAGGTTCACACCCGCTGCGGCCAATGCGCTCTGATCAGACAACGCGCCTTGATCATGGCTGTCGAAACCCCAGCGCTCGACCGACTCGGGCGCCGAAGCGAGCAGTGAACGCCCGAAGGCATCGCCGACATTCACGACCATGGCCTCAAGCGTCGGCCAGGCAAACAACATCGCCTTCGCCTCGCGATAGGCCTCGATGCTGCCGTGATAGTCGAGGTGATCGCGTCCGAAGTTGGTCAGCACCGCAACGCGAATGTCGAGCCCTTCGAGGCGCCCTTCGGCAAGCGCGTGCGACGATGCTTCGAAGGCAACGTGCGTTGCGCCCTCCGCGGCGAGTTCGAACAGCATGCGGCGCAGCATGATCACGTCAGGCGTGGTCAGGGCATTCTCCCGCAGCCTCTCTCCCATGCCCCAGCCCACGGTACCTATGTAGCCACAGGGACGCCCCGCTGCGCTCAGCGCTTCGCTGATGAAACGACACACGGAGGTCTTGCCGTCGGTGCCCGTCACACCGATGAGAAAGAGACGCGAGGCCGGCGTCGCGTACACCGCGTCGGCAATCTCGGGTGCCAGGCGCGAGACATCACCCTCGACGGCGACACGAGCAAGGCCTGCGGCCTCGGCGCGCACCACCGCGTCGGGATGCTGCGCCCAGTCATTGACACCGGCCACCACGGCCACGGCACCCTTCTCGATCGCGTCAGCGATGTGCAGCAGTCCGTGACTCGCGCGGCCTGCAAGCGCAAGGTACAGATCACCCCGCTGCAACAGACGCGAATCGAGCGCCGCACCACTGACGACGGAGGCACGATTGCCACTGACAATCTGATCAGCGGAAAACAGGGAGTCAAGTGCACACTGGATAACAGGAAGACTCATGAGCGATCTGCTCCGCTGTCGTCCCGCACCATATCTGCGCGCTGTTGATCAGCGCCCGTGGGTACATCGATTCCGATCGTGCCGGCACGATTGTCGTCAGCGCCAGCGGGTGCATCGGTCCCGATCGCGCCGGCACGATTGTCGTCAGCGCCCGCGGGCTTGCGAACGCCGATCACGTGCGCACGCTCACCGTCGATATCATCGGGCTCGATGCCACCGATACGCAGCGCATGCGCCATGACCTCGGCAAACACCGGAGCAGCAACCTGGCTGCCGAAGTGTCCGCCGGCCTTCGGGTCGTGCACCACCACGACGGCGGCGTATTCGGGATCGCTTGCCGGCGCAAACCCCGCGAACAGCGAAATGTAGCGGTCTTCCGCATAGCTGCCCGACTGCGAGCGGTGCGAAGTACCGGTCTTGCCGGCCACGGTGTAGCCGGGGATGCGCGCACGCGTGCCCGTGCCTTCGAGCACCACCGATTCGAGCATCCGGCTCACGTCGGCGGCCACGTCCTCGTCAATGACGCGACGCCCTTCGGGTACTTCGTCAAGCGCCACGAACGAAACAGGCGGCATCACGCCGTCGTTGGCGATCGCGGCATAGGCGCGCACGAGCTGCAGGGCCGAGACGGCAATGCCGTAGCCGTAAGACACACTCGCCTGTTCGATGTGATGCCAGAGCGTCGGGTGGTTGAAGTAGCCTGCAACCTCGCCCGGAAACTCGCTGCCCGGCGGGCGCCCGAAACCGAAGGCGTCGAACACTTCCCACATCTGCTCGGGGTCGAGATCGCGCGCCACCTTGCTGACGCCGACGTTGCTCGATTTCGTGACGATGCCGCCCAGATCGAGCCAGCCATGATCCTTCGTGTCGCTGATGCGGTACTTGCCGATCCGGTAGGAACCGGGTGAGGTATGCACGATGCTGTCGGGCTGGAAACGCCCGCTCGCCAGCGCCGCGGCGATCGTGAAGGGCTTCATGGTCGAACCCGGTTCGAACACGTCGGTCACGGCGCGATTGCGCTGCCGACCGCCACTGCGATCGGAGGTGTCGTTCGGGTTGTAGGTCGGGTAGTTGGCCATGGCCATGATCTCGCCCGTCTGCACCTTCATGACGACCAGCGAGGCGGACTCGGCACGATGGCGGGAAATGACGTCGGCGAGCGCACGGCTGGCGATGTACTGAAGCTGACGATCGATGCTCAGGGCCAGATCCTTGCCGGGCAGTGCCGGCTTGATGAGTTCGAGTTCGTCGATCTCGCGCCCGTAGCGGTCCTGCAGCAGACGCCGCCTGCCCGACTCGCCCGAAAGCCAGTCGTCATAGGCCATTTCCAGCCCTTCACGGCCGCGGTCATCGATGTCGGTAAAACCGATGAGGTGCGCTGCCGCCGGCCCGCTCGGGTAGTAGCGGCGAAATTCACGGTCCGCTTGCAGCCCGTCGATCTTCAGTGCCAGCACGCGTTCGACACGGGCAGGCTCGATGTGACGCGCGATGTAGACGAACTCGCGGTCACGTTCGGCATAGTCGGTGATGCGCGCGTTCAACTTCTCGGCGTCGAGATTCAGCAGCGCCGCTACCTCTCGCATGGCCGCCGGTTGCTCGGCCAGACTCTTCGGTTTGCCCCAGAGCGTCTTGATCGGCGTACTGATGGCCAGCGGTTCGCCGTTGCGATCGAGCAGGTTGCCACGATGCGCCGGAATCACCACATTGCGCACCTGACGGAGCGCGCCTTCGTTGCGGTAGAAATCGGCGTTGACGAGCTGTACCTGTACTGCACGCCCGATCAGTAAAGCGCCAAGAGCAGCAAAACCCGCGAGCAGCACCGTGCGACGCATGGCACCACTGGTGTTTTTCGTGCGCGGCGACAGTGCCGGTGGCACCGCTCGGCGGCTCGAAACCTTGTTCCGCGTGCCACCAACCGGACGCCCATGCGCCGAACGGCGCTTCGCCGAGCCTCCCGTTGCCGCGCGGCCCTTGCCACTCGCCGCCACACGCGTGGCTCCACGAGAAACCGTGACGGCAGGTCGAGTTGTGCCTTGCTTCACTTTCGGCATCAGTCCTCACCCCCTGCGGTGGGCGTCAGCCCGCCTACCGCCACGCCGGCGTCATCGCGTTCTCTGGCGATCATCACCGACCCCTCGAGCCCCGGCATTTCCATGCCAAGACGTTCGCGCGCGATCTTCTCGATGCGCGCATGATCGGACAGCGTGCTCTCCTCGATGCGAAGCTGGTTCCATTCGAGATCAAGCTCGCCAATGGCCGACTGCAACCGGGCAATCTCGGCCGTGGCGAGGCGCGACTGGTGCGTGAACCAGACGACGCCCAGCGCCGAACTGAACACGAGCGCCACAAGCATCACCAGCATCCATAGTGATCGCGGCCAGACAGCACCACCGACTGCCACTGGAAGCACGAACGAGCGCGTGTTGCCCGATGCCATCGAACCACTCTGCAGGGCGTTCATGTCATGAACCCTCCGCGGTACGCTCGGCCACACGCAGCGTGGCGCTGCGCGCACGCGGGTTCCGTTCGAGTTCTTCCGCACTGGCGCGAATCGCCTTCCCGAGTGGCTTCCACGGATGCACGACCTGCGTATCAGGCAAGGGAAGGTGCCGCGGCAGATCGGGGTTCGGCGGAGGCCGGCGCAGCGCGCGTTTGACGAGCCGGTCCTCGAGCGAGTGGAAACTGATCACGGCAAGACGCCCGCCGGGTTGCAGCGCTCCGGCGGCCTGCTCGAGCGCATCCTCGATGGCGCCGAGTTCGTCGTTGATGCTAATACGGATGGCCTGGAAGGTGCGCGTCGCCGGGTGGTGATGACGCTCCCAACGCGGGTGCGCTGCCTTGACGATCTCGGCGAGCTGACCGGTACGTGTGATCGGTGCGCGCGTGCGCGCCTCGACAATTGCCTTGCCGATACGACGCGCGTAGCGCTCTTCGCCGTACACCTTCAACACCGTGATCAGGTCCTCTTCTCTCACCCCGGCCAGCCATTCGGCTGCCGATTCACCCCGGTCGGTATCCATGCGCATGTCAAGCACACCATCCCGACTGAATCCGAAACCACGCTCTGCCTCGTCGAGCTGCGGCGACGACACGCCGAGATCGAAAAGGAGACCGCTCACCCGGCCCCACCAGCCCGCTTCCTCCAGCACCTGCCGGAGATCGCGGAAATCGGCTCGTCTTGGCGCGAACCTTCTTTCATCGGCGAAACGCATTTCTGCATCCGCCAGGGCGTCCGGATCCCTGTCCAGCGCCATGAGCCTACCGGCATCGCCAAGCTGCTCGAGAATCCTTCCACTGTGTCCACCACGGCCGTAGGTCGCATCCACGTACCAGCCAGCCGGATCGATGTCCAGTGCCGCGACGGCTTCTTCGAGCAGCACGGGCACATGGCTCATCGAGCACCTCTCACTCGTCAATCGCTTCAACCAACACCACGTCGTCAGCTACCACGCCGATCAGCGCCACACCGACCGGACACCACGTCGTTCGGTGCCGCATCGACCGAACACCATGTCGATCAGTGCCACATCGACCGGACACCACGCCAATCAGCGCCACGCCGACCAACATCAGATCGACAGATCCTGCAACACATCCGGCACATCGCCACTGTCCATGTCGTTGAAGTCTTCCTTCCAACGTGCCGTTTCGGCCGCCCAGGCCTCCTCGTTCCAGATCTCGAACTTCTTGCCCTGCCCGATCAGCACCGCCTTCTTCTCGATGCCGGCGTAGTCGCGCAGTTCGTTCGACAGCAGCACCCGCCCCGAGCCATCGATCTCGACGCCGGTGGCGTAGCCCAACGTCAGTCGCACCATGCGACGCACCCGCTGCGCTGAATTGGGCAGCGAAGCGAGCTTCTGTTCGACCTCGTCCCAGACGGGCTCGGGGTAAACCAGCAGACAACCCGACTGATCCACCGTGATCACGAGTTCGGAAATGCCGTGTTCTGCCAGCCGGTCACGGTGCGCTTTCGGCACGGCAAGACGCCCCTTGGCATCTACGCTCAACTTGTCAATGCCGCGAAACCGCATGACCTGCTGCCACCTGCTCCCACTTAACGACACGATTCAACACTTGCCGCCACTATACGATTACGATCGATGGCGGTCAACGGTTGTGCGGTGATAAGTGGCGGATTTGCTTGAAAAAGATGCACTCTCCGGCAACAAGATGAATACGGTTGTTTTCAATCACTTAGCGCACATTCGTGAAAATCACAGTCTATTCAACGACGATTTTGTGCCTTAAAGTTCACGATTTCCCGCCGATGCGTCGAGGCGCTTGCAATCCGGCAATGGAGGTTCACCGACTTGGTTCGGATCAAACCGCAGTGGCGTCAAAACCGGGCTGCAGGCGGAATTCGTGCGAGGTTGGCGGCGCTGTTCGGGCAAGACCGCAAGCGAAGTTCGGGCATGATTGCAGGTGACGTTCGGGCATGATTGCAGGTGGCGTTCGGTCATGGCTGCAACAGCATTCAGGCGCGACTGGCGGCGCTGTTGTGGCTCGCCGATGGCAGAGTTCGTTGCCACTCTGTTAACATCCGCGACGGAGTTGGCCAGGCCATCGCTGCGACGCTCGTAATGACGTCGTGGAGGAAAGTCCGGGCTCCACAGGACAGGGCGCCAGGTAATTCCTGGGGGGCGTGAGCCTACGGAAAGTGCAGCAGAGAGCAGACCGCCTGCCCGCCGGGTTCGCCCGGCAGGCCGGTAAGGGTGAAAGGGTGCGGTAAGAGCGCACCGCGTTCGTGGCAACACCGAACGGCACGGCAAACCCCGCCCGGAGCAAGACCAAATAGAGGAACAATGGCGCGGTCCGCGCTGTTCCCGGGTAGGTCGCTAGAGCGCTGTGGTGACACAGCGCCCAGATGAATGATGGTCCGCGACAGAACCCGGCTTATGGCCAACTCCCTATTCCTGCTTCAAGCTCGGGCCCGCATTCGGACCTGCGTTCGGATCAGTGTTCGGGCCTGCACTCAGCCTGCGAACGCAGCTGCGTTTGCACCTGCGTTCGAGCCCGCGTTGGCCAGCATCCGGCGCAGGTGCGACTCGATCCGCATGAGCACCCTCTTTCGGGGGCGGCAAGCATTGCCGCGGAAAGATTTTCCATCGTAACTCATTGATTCCGGGATCTAGATCCTTCCGCGGAAAGGTTTTCCATCGTAACTCATTGATTCCGGAAACCAGTTCGGTCGCGATGTCGACCACCGCCGGTCTGCTTCTGCAACAGCAGCGCTCGGTCATATACCTCACGCTTCGGCCGCCCGTAGAGATCGGCAACCACTCGGGCAATCCGCTTGAGCGGCAACTCGGGCAGCAGTGCCGAGATCATGGCATCCATGCCGGGACCGGTGGACACGCCGACTGCCCTTCCCCCGAGCACACCGGGATGCGGCTCCGCAGCAGACCCTGCAGCGACTTCGGCAGAGCTGCTTCTCACCTCCACCTCGCCCGATTGTTCGGGAACACCGGATCCTGCACCACTCAGCACCAGCACGAACTCGCCCTTTCGCTGCACGGGATCGTCTTCGAGTGCCGCAATGACCTCGGCAACCGATCCCCGAACCAGAGTTTCGAAGCGTTTGGTCAGTTCGCGTGCGAGGCACATCTCGCGCTCGGGGCCGAACACGGCGGCGATGTCGGCAAGCGCGGCAAGTATGCGGTGGGTCGATTCGTACAGCACGAGGGTGTGCGTGGCATTGGCATTCGCGCCGAGCCAGCGCTTGCGAGCGCTTGCCTTCGCCGGCGGGAAACCGAGGAACTCGAAGCGATCGGTGGCAAGGCCGCTCACCGACAAGGCCGCAATCAGGGCGCTCGGCCCGGGCACGGGTGAAACACGAATACCGGCCGCATGACAGGCACGCACCAGACGATAGCCCGGGTCGCTGACCAGCGGGGTGCCGGCATCGGAGATCAGGGCCGCGCTGCCACCGGCGGCAAGTGCCTCGAGCACCGTGGCAACGCGTGTCTTTTCATTATGTTCATGCAGAGCAACACGCCGCGTTGCGATACCATGGTGCGCGAGCAGCGTCTGACTGTGACGGGTGTCTTCGGCGTAGATGCAGTCGACACCATTCAACACTTCGATGGCGCGATGCGTGATGTCACCCCGGTTGCCGATGGGTGTAGCGACGATGTAGAGCGTTGAAGCGACGATGGAAGCTGTCATTTGAATGCGCGAACTGAAAGACCACGGGCGCGAAAGGGCACGAAGCGGAGTAATTTCAGGAACATGTTGACCTTGCCACGAACTGCGGCGCGCGCCTTGCTGTACCTTCTCGTTGCCAACCCGCCTGCCTGCACCAGCAACGCAACCGGACCGGCGGCAGCCTCTCACCATGCCGGACTCGCAACGGGCAGACTGATCGGACTGGCGGCGGCCGTGCTTGCAGCCTTGTTGCTGAGCGGCTGTGGCAGCACCGGCTCGGCACTGCCGGATGATCCCTCACTGACGAGAGTATCAGACCCCAGGGCGCGGCGACTTCTCTCCGAAGGGCGACCCGAAGCCGCAGCCGACATCTACAGCGAACGCGCCGCACGCGCTTCGAACGAGGCAGAACGACAGGACTTCCTGCTGACCGCTGCCGAAATTCTCTACGACCGAGGCCTCGGCGACGCAGGCTACCAGCGTCTGCAATCGGTGCCGAGCGACCTCGCCGACATCGAACTCTCGCAACGCCGCGACATTCTCGTCGCCAAGAGCCACCTGTTCGCCGACGAACCGGAAGCGGCACTGCGCGCCCTGCCCGAGCCCGATGCCATCGTCGCGCCGTTGCAACGCGCGCGCGTGTTCGAAACGCGTGCCCTCGCCTACAACGCACTCGGCGACGTCGACAACGAACTCGTGGCACGCATCGATCTCGACTCGCAACTGTCCGACCCCACGATCATCGAACGCAGCCAGAACGGCATCTGGCAGCTTCTGGCCAATCAGCCCTTGTCGACCCTTCAGCAGCTCACCACCAACGTACGTGGCGACGTCTACCAGGGCTGGATCGAACTTGCACTCTCGCAGGCGGCGGGAAGCACCGAAGCCGACCAGCACAGCGCGAGCATCGCCGACTGGCAAAAGCGTTTCCCCGAGCATCCCGCCAATCCCGATTTCGTCAACCGCCTGCTTGCCGACACCGAGTTCGCCGGCTTTTCGATCGCCGGTACCGAGGTCGACCAGATCGCGGTGCTGCTGCCACTCTCGGCGCGAGCGACGGAAACGACCTCGGCGGCGATTCGAGACGGCATCATCGCTGCGCATGCGATGGCGCGAAGCCGTGGTGCCACACCCGAAATCCGCTTCTACGACATCGGCGAGAACCCAGCCTACGCGCGCACCGCGATGCAGAACGCCATCAATGAGGGCGCCGATGCCATCATCGGGCCGCTCAGAAAGCAGGCCGTGGCGTCGATCGTCTCGCTGCGTCAGGTTCCGGTACCGACGATTGCGCTGAACCGCATCGATGACGACGCACTCGGAGGCGACAGTCGCAATGTCATCCAGTTCAGTCTCGCGCCTGAAGACGAAGCCATCGCCGCGGCCGAACGAGCGATTGCACTCTCCTACGACAAGGCCGTGATCCTGCAGGCCGACGATGCGGTCGGTACGCGTTCGGCGCGTGCCTTCCAGGAAACCATGTATCGCTATGGCGGTGATGTGCTCTACACCGGCGTGTTGCCGATCGGCAACTACGACTTTTCCACGCAGATTCGCGAAGCGCTGAAGATCACCGACAGCGATGCGCGTTTCCGCACACTGAGCAACACCATCGGCAAGAAGCTCTTTTTCGAGCCGTCGATCAGGAACGATGTGGATGTGATCTTCCTCGCCATCACCTCCGACCAGGCGCAGTCGGTGCGCCCGCAACTCGACTTCTTCCACGCTCGCGCGGTGCCGCGCCTTGGCACCTCGCGTGTGGCATCACTCGATGACGATCCGCGCGTCAACGCCGACCTCAATTCGATCTACTACACCGACGTGCCCTGGGTGCTTCGCGAGTCGCTTGACGACGACCCTCTGAAACAGGCCATCATCACCAACTTTCCGCAGGCCGAAGGCGTCTACGGCAAGCTCTACGCCTTCGGCGCCGACGCCTTCAACCTCGTGAGCAACCTCGACGAGTTCGCCGCCGGACAACACCTGCCGGGCTTCACGGGCGAGCTGTCATTGACCAACGAAGGGCGGGTGCACCGCCAACTGGACTGGGCGCAATACCAGAAAGGCAAGTCGGTACCCGTGGAAGCGGTCGAGACGCCCCCGCTTCCGGAGATCCGCTCGAGCGTATTGTGATGGCGGGCACTTCCTGAAGAACGACGGGCGTGAGATGTGATGGCGGGTGTTGCCCCATGGCGAGCGTGAGCGTTGCCCTGCGGCAGGCGCTGCCCTGATGACGAACACGCCTTGCGACCACACAAGCTCAGTCGAAAACGGCGTTTCTGAGCCAGACCAGCCGATGGCCTTCGAAGACGTGACTCTCGGGTTCACCCGGCAACGACGGCGGTGAGATACCGCCATTGGCCGGCCTCTGGTTCTCCGGATCCCCGCTATTCGGAGACTTGCTGCCTACATCCCTGTTCCCCGCATCCTTGGTGCGAGCACCGTCGACAGCGAGGCCTTCGATACCCAGCACATCGATCCGCGCCGCCGCGCCTGCCGTGGCCTTGTGCGCGAGCCAGGTTTTCGCGGCGCGAACAAGCCGCTGCCGTTTGACGTGGTTGACGCTGGCAATGGCGCCACCGTGTCTGTCGTTTCTGCGGAAACGTACTTCCACGATCACGAAACAGCGAGCGTCCCGATCACGACAGACGAGGTCGAGTTCGCCGCTGCGCCGGAGATAATTCCGCTCGAGAATCTCGAGGCCCTGACCGGACAGGAAACGTGCCGCCAGCGACTCGGCCCAGGCACCACGCTGCCGCGTGTTGACGATCACTTGACGATCTTGAGATGCGGGCGCTTTGGCTTCGATGGCCCATCGGTCGGTGCGGAATCGGAATTGCCGGACTTCTTGTCACCTGGTTGCTTCTCGCCGGGTGGCGGATCGCTCGGTGGCGTGGGATCATCGTGATCACCGAACATCATGCCCTGCCCGTTTTCGCGCGCGTAGATCGCAAGCACCGCACCGACAGGTACGCGCACGTCCATGGCGGTGCCGCTGAAACGTGCGTTGAACGACACTTCGTCGTTGCCGAGCACGAGCGAATGCGTGGCTTCAGGACTGACGTTCAGGATGATGCGACCGTCTTCGACAAAGGCACTCGGCACTTCCACCGAGTCCTGCGAAGTATCGACGAGCATGTAGGGCGTGAAGCCGTTGTCGACGATCCACTCGTACAGGGCACGGATCAGATACGGGCGGCTGGAGTTCATTGTGATGATTGGCCCTGCAAGGTATACCCGACATTGCTGCGGGGCCGCCCCTGCTCGAGTGGCAGCGGCGGCGACAACGGTGTTGCAGCGTCAGTCCCAGACAACGTCCTTCCAGTATTCCTTCTTGAGGAAATAGCTCAGCACGAAGAGCCCCAGGAGGAAGCTCAACACCCAGTAGCCGATGCGGTGACGTGTGCTTCGGACAGGATCGGCAAGATACACCAGGAAATTGGTGATGTCACCTGCCAGGCGATCGAATTCCTGTTCGCTGAGTTCACCATCACCGAGCGACTTCAGGCCGATGATGTGCTTCTCGCCATCGTGCTCCTTGTAGATCGGCACCTGAGTTCCCTGGAGGCTCCAGAGAACGTTGGGCATGGCAGTACCCGCGTAGACCAGGTTGTTGACACCGGTGGCGGCACGCGAAGGATCATCGTAATAGCTTCTGAGATAAGTATAGATCCAGTCGGCGCCGCGCGAGCGTGCCGTCAGAGCGAGGTTCGGCGGTGCCACACCGAAAGCCTGTTCGCTGTACTCCTTGTCCATGGCAATGCTCATGAGCGAACCGACCTTCGTGGGCTCACCTGCTTCGTCGGACGTGAAGACGAGGTTCTCGACCATCTCTTCCTCGCTGAGGCCGATATCCTTCGCGACTCGATTGTAGCGCGCGTATTCGGCGTTGTGGCAACCCATGCAATAGTTGACGAAGGCCTGCGCGCCACGCTGCAGCGACTCCTTGCTGTCGTAGTCGATCTGTGGATCGTCGAGCGGCACCGTGGCACCGGAGGCCTCCACGGTGGCCGGAGCCATGAGTGTCGAGACGGCAGCGAGGCACAGCGCGGCACTGAACAGCGCACCCTGTGTGATGCCGTGTGCAGCACGGCGTACGCGAATCGTTGATGGTTCCATGCCGACCCTCTTCTCGGTGGCGTTTGCGGAGTGTCTTGTCGCGCGCATCAGTGGGTCACCCTCTCGGGTAGCGGTTTGGTTTTCTCGTTCCTCGAAATGATGAACAAGCCGACGAAAAAGCCGAAATAGATGAACGTGCAGAGCCGAGAAATGAAGGTGCCCATCGGGGTGGGTTGCTGCATGCCGAAGTAGCCGAGAACCACGAAAGCCACGGCGAAGGCGATGAGCATCACCTTGAAGATAGGCGAGCGGTAACGGATGGAGCGGACCGGGCTGCGGTCGATCCAGGGCAGGAAGAACAGCACGACGATGGCCGCACCCATGAACATGACGCCGCCGAGCTTGCTTGGAATGGCGCGCAGGATGGCGTAGAAGGGCGTGAAGTACCACACCGGCGCGATGTGCTCGGGTGTCTTGAGGGGGTCGGCCGGCACGAAGTTGGCGTGCTCGAGGAAGTAGCCGCCCATCTCGGGCATGAAGAAGACGATGGCGAAGAACACGAACAGGAACACGATGGTGCCCATGATGTCCTTGACGGTGTAGTAGGGATGGAAGGGAATGCCATCCCTCGGGATGCCATCGGCGTTCTTGTTGGCCTTGATCTCGATGCCATCGGGGTTGTTCGAACCCACTTCGTGCAGCGCAAGGACGTGCGCGACGACAAGGAAGATCAGCACCAGCGGCACGGCGATGACATGCAGCGCGAAGAAGCGGTTCAGCGTGGCATCGGAAATGATGTAGTCACCCTTGAGCCACAGCGTCAGCGCATCACCGATGCCGAAGGGAATGGCACCGAAGAGCGAGATGATGACCTGCGCACCCCAGTAGCTCATCTGGCCCCAGGGCAGGAGATAGCCCATGAAGGCTTCGGCCATGAGTGCCACGTAGATGAACATGCCGAAGATCCACAGCAGTTCGCGCGGCTTCTTGTACGAGCCATAGAGAAGTGCCCGGAACATGTGGAGATAGACCACGAGGAAGAACATCGAGGCGCCGGTGGAGTGCATGTAGCGGATCAGCCAGCCCCAGTTCACGTCGCGCATGATGTACTCGACCGACTTGAAGGCGAGATCGCCGTCGGGCTTGTAGTTCATGGTGAGGAAGATGCCGGTGACGATCTGGATGGCCAGCACCAGCATCGCCAGCGACCCGAAGTAGTACCAGAAGTTGAAGTTCTTCGGCGCGTAGTACTTCGTGATGTGCTCTTCGAGCGTTTTCGTCATCGGGAAGCGCTGGTCGATCCACCCGATGAGGCCCGTGCCTGCATTCGAACCCTGTTGGTTTTCGGTACTCATGCGGCAGCCTCCGAATCTTCACCGATGACGATGGTGGTGTCACTGGCGTAGCGATAGGGTGGCACCTCGAGGTTGATCGGCGCCGGCACACCCTTGTAGACACGGCCTGCGAAATCGAACTTCGAACCGTGGCAGGGGCAGAAGAAACCGCCTTGCCAGCGAGCGCCGAGATCAGGCGGAGCCACCTCGGGACGATAGGTGGGGGAGCAGCCAAGGTGAGTGCAGACACCGACCATGACCATGATGGCCGGCTTGATCGAACGTGTTTCGTTCTGCGCGTAGGGCGGCTGCTGCGGCACATTGGAGTCGGGATCGCTGAGATCGTCCACCACCTTGGTGAGACCGGCAAGTGCCTTCTCGGTGCGGTTGATGATCCACACCGGCTTGCCGCGCCATTCGACGATCATCATCTGACCGGGCTCGAGCTTGGAGATGTCGGCCTCGGCCGGAGCACCAGCCGACAGCGCACGTGCACTCGGTGACATCGAAGACAGCAGCGGTGCTGCCAGAGCCACGGTGCCGAGCCCGCCGACGAGCGCGGTGCCACCGATGAGCAGCTTGCGTCGGCCCCGGTCGATATTGTCCGAGGTGAAGGAGCTGTCGGCGCCCGATGCGCCATGATTCTGACTCGCAGCACCACTGCCTTGCGAGCCCCTGCCTGCGGGGCCGCGCTTGTCCGCACTCATGCAAATTCTCCGGAATGAGCGATGCCGAACGGCATCGGGTGGCGCCGGGAAGGCGCCGATCGAATAACCCTATTTTATCACAGGGATTAGGCCTTGCCGACTTGCAATGGATGACTCGGGTGTGGTCATTCGCCCCCGACATGCCGGATAGTCGACCTGGTCGACACAATCGTCAGGCTGGGTTGTCGATGTCGATGAAACGATGCGTGAGACTGAAATGATCGGCAAGGTGCTCACCGAGGGCCTGCACGCCGAAGCGCTCGCTGGCGTGATGTCCGGCATGAAAGTAGGTGACGCCGAGTTCGCGCGCTTCGTGCATCGTCTTCTCGCTGATCTCGCCCGAGAGATAGGCATCACAGCCGAGACGCGCGGCATCGGCGAGAAACCCCTGCGCGCCCCCCGAGCACCAGCCGAAGCGCCGGATCGGCCGACCGTGGTCGGCCACCACCAGCGGACGCCGGGCCAGCACCTGATCGATACGCTCGGCGAGCGCTTCGGCACCCAGCGCCGCGGTCAGATCGCCGAACCAGAGAAGCCCTTCGGTACCTCCGGCAGCCACCGCCTGCGCACCTTCGATACCCAGTCGCCGGCCGATTTCGGCGTTGTTGCCGAAGACCGGATCGACATCGAGCGGCAGATGCCAGGCCATGAGCGACACATCCGCCTTGACGAGGCGCCGCACACGACGACCGAGCATGCCGGTCACGGTGGGTGAGTCATTCTTCCAGAAGTAACCATGATGCACGAGCACGGCATCGGCACCGGCGTCGATCGCGGCCTCGAGGAAAGCTTCGCACGCCGTCACGCCGCTGATGAGCGTGGCTACCTCGCTGCGCCCTTCCACCTGCAGGCCGTTGGGACAGTAATCGGGAATCGCTGCCGCCACGAGCGTTCGGTTAACATGCTGAACAATATCGTCGAGTGCTGCCATGACTGCCCCTGCTGCAGGCTGTCCCACGCCCGCGAAGGCTCGCGGCAACAGCCAGCTTCTGTTCATCTTCGTTTGCGTCGCCGCCGGCCTGGCCCTAGGGCTGGCGGGTAGCTACTGGTATGTGAACCGAAGTGTATCCGATGACGCCGGGTCCGCCAGAACTGCGTCCGCCACAACCGGGTCCACCGCAATCGGATCCAGCACAACTGCGTCCGCCACGACCGGATCCGCGAAGACCGAGTCCGGAGATGCCGGATCCGGAACCGCCGAACCCGTGACAACCGAATCCACCACGGACGAGTCTGCTTCCGCCGGGTCAACGACCCCGACGCCAACAGGCGATGCCGCGGCCGATATGCCTGCCGCAACCGACACGACTTCCACGGCGGATGCCATGGGCACAACCGCAGGCACGCCCACGGGCGACACCACGTCCAGAGCCCCCGCCTCGGCCGGCGACAGGACCACCGACAAGGCCAGCGGCAACACCACGAAGACCGATACCGCGGCAGGCACGGCTCCGGAACACCGCCGTCATTCGTACCACGACGGCATCATGCGCGTGGCACCTGCCGTGGTGAGTCTCTACGCCGATGGCGGCGACGCCGGACAGAGCCAGGGCTCGGGCGTCATCATCGATCCTTCCGGCATCGTGCTCACGAACCTCCACCTGCTCGAAGGGCGCGAGAAAATCCACATCGTGCTCGAGGACGGTCGCGAGTTTACCGGCGCGCGCATCGGCGACGACCCCGAGACCGACCTCGCCGTGGTCGGCATCGCCGCGACCGATCTTCCCCATGTGCCTCTCGAGGACGCCCGGCCACTGATGGTCGGTGACATCGTGCTGACCATCGGCAACCCCTTCGGCGTCGGCCAGACGGTTACCCAGGGCATCGTCAGCGCGACGCAGCGGCGCATCGCCGGCGGCAGCGCCTGGCAGGATTTCGTGCAGATCGACGCACCGATCAACCCGGGAAATTCCGGCGGCGCGCTGATCGACCCCGATGGCGTACTCGTGGGCATCACCACCGCGGTCTTCCGTGGCAGCGGTGGTGCCGAAGGCATCGGTTACGCGATTCCCGCGCAGCTGCTGGCACAGGTGGTGCCGCAGATCATCGAGAACGGCTACGTCGCGCGGGGCTGGCTCGGTATCGGCATCGACGACATCAGCATCTTTCCCGCGCTCAAGGCACTCGGTGTCGAGGGCGTACTGGTGTCGAGCGTGCGCGACGGCAGCCCTGCGAACATCGCCGGGCTGCAACCACGCGACATCGTGCTCAGGGTGGGCGAAAAGGCCGTCCGCACGGTCAACGAGCTGATGCTGACGGTGTCGGCGCTGCCGCCCGGAGTAACGGTGAAGGTCAGCGTGCTGCGTGGTGTTGCCAGCGTGCACCAGAGCCCCGCACGGCATCTCAAGGAGATTGATCTCAAGGTGAAACTCGGCGAACGACCTTCAAGCCAGTTGCTGTCACCATCGACCGAACCGGAGCGGGAAGATGCCCCCGCCACGCGCGCCAGCCCGCCTGCGGCCCGGAGACGCACCGAAGCGCCTGCTGAATAGGGCGTTTCCGATCAGCGCCAGCAGCAGCGCATCGGCGCTGCCGCCGCCACGGCCACCGGCCGCGGTGGGTTCGTTGCCGGCGGTGGCCGAGCCCGCACCCTGCCCCGAGTCTTCCGCGGCGACCAGGCCGCCCTGCGAACCGCTACCACCCGAGCCATCGCCATCGAAGCCGGGCAGCGGCGTGCCGTCGCTGCTGCCGAAGCGCACCGTCACGCTGTTGTCGGCCGGACTGATCTCGACGAGTGCCAGCGCTTCGGCCGCGGCACTGACGGCAAGATCGCGGTAGCGTGAGCCCGTCGTCAGCGGCAGTTCCAGTTCGCGCTGCTCGCCCGGCAGGAGCGCCTTCAGATGACAGAGCGCGCCGGTAGGTGTCTGCGCCACGCAGGCGGCCGGCCAGACGACCTGCCCCGCCACTTCGGTTTCGAGCCTGATTTCGACATCGGGCCGCAGCCCCGTATCGCCGTGCGATACCACAAGCCTGACACTCTCTCCGTCGTGCACGGCGTCGAGCGCTACGTCCACGCCGTGTGCCAGGCAGTCGACGCGCCTGGCTTTTGCAATGCTCCCGCGGGCACAACTCGTGAAGTGCGTGCGGGTACGCGCGGAGATGTTCGGCCACATGAGCGTGGTCGAATCCTTGTTGCAGGCAGTGTCGCTGTCGTGCAGCGCACCGAAGGAATGCCCGAGTTCGTGCGCGAGCAGCACATCGGCAAAGTCACTCGGTGTGGTCACGCCGACATCGTAACCATCGCTCCGGCACAGGGTGTTGATCCAGGCAAGCCCGAGCGTGATGTCGGTGCGAGGGTTGCCGGTGAAGTAGTAGGTCAGCGCACTGTCGGCAAGATTCACGGCTTCGTCGAGACGGTAGCGGCGAAAGCTCCGCAGGTGGTTCTCGAGACTCGTGGCATCGCGCTTCAGGGGGTCGTGGGTGTCATCGAAGAGCTGCACCTTGTCGAGCGTCAGCGCGAGACCGAACTGGCGGTAGAGACCATCAGCCACATTCAGGCTGTTGAGCGCTTCGGCAAGACCGTTGCCTGCGTGGTAGTTGTCATAGCGGCTGTCGATGACCAGCGACACCGGCACCGCACGCACGTCGGTGGTCCTTGATGCAGCACGCGATTCCAACGTTTCGTCGTGCAACGACACTGCATTGTCCGCGTTTTCCGGCGGCGGACGCAGGAGATCCAGGCTGTTGTAGGCATCGGCACTCGCCGTGGCCGCGGCCGGACGAAGCCCATGCCCTGCTGGCTGGTAGTACTCGAGCGTCCCGATGAGATTGGCAGGCTCGATGCGAACCTCCTCACCGTCGATGCCGAGCACCCCACGAATGCCATGCTCGTCGATGCTGACACGCACCCAGGAACCGGGCACCCCTGCCACCGTACCCTGATAGACGTTCACCGAAGGCGGCGCTGTCGCCACGCGGCGGGCATCGAGCCATTCGACCTCCCTGACCAGCGCGCTCGGCGTCAGGTGCAGGGTGTACTCACTGCCGTTGACGGCAACACGCACGCTGATTGCACCGCCGTCGACCCTGGTTTCGCTCTTGACACGTCCAGCCGTCGCCAGACGCTCGTCGATGATGTCGATACGCCGGTCGGCACGATCGAACCAGTAGCGCGACAGTGCCGTGCCACGTGGCCAGCGGAAGCCGAGCGGCAACGACAGCGAGGTATGACGATGGCGAAGGTCATCGAGCATGCGTCGCGCGGCCCGGGTTTCACCGCTCTGTTCGAGAGCAATGGCCGCGAGATAATCGGCGGAATCCGCATAGGCGGTATCGGGAAAGCGTCGCCGAAGCTCGACGAGGGTGTCGCGCGCACCCGGAAAATCGTGCAGTTCCATGAGCTGGAGATAGGCCCGCAGATACAGGGCATCGTCAACGAGTACCCCGCCGGCATCGTCCGCGGCAAGCTCGTCGAGGAGGCTCAGCGATGCCTGCCAGTCACCGTCATCACGCGCGTCGAGCGCCGCCAGAAACGGCTCGAGATCGTCACCGGCGTCGCGCGCTTCGTGCAGCACGGCGATGCGCGTCTGTACGCGCGCCATGCCTGCCCACGAGGGATACTGCGCCTGCAGGGCACGCAGCCTGGCACTCGCCAGCGGGTATTCCTGCTGCTCGATGGCGACCAGCGCTTCCTGGTAGGCGGCTTCGGCCGCGGGCAGACGCTCGCCACCGGCGGCGCTCGCGAGCCCGTTCCCGAGCATGCTGGCGACACCAATGGCAGCCATCGTGACGAGACCTGCCAGGCGCGGCACGAGCCAGTGACCGCCTTTTCGTGCTGACCGTTTCACCACCCGTCAGTCGCCCACGGCCCGATCGGGATGCGCGGCATTGGCCGCCACGCCTGAATCGCCCCTTGCCGTGCCGTCGAAATGGCTCAGCACCTCACGGCAGGCGAGCAGCGCCTCGCGCAGCTCGACGGCATCGGGTGGCGGCTGATCCTCGACGGTATCGAGAATGAGCGTCAGCGCCCGGGCCTCGGTGATTCTGCCCTGCACCGACTCGAGCGCACGATTGAGTGCTTCGCAGAGTTCGCTGAATTCGTTCTCGTCACCGGTACGCAGGCGCACACCGAGATTGCCGTCGCCGATTTCGTTGAGCGCACGATGGATGGCAAGCATCGGATTGCCGAGACGCCGGATGATGTAGATGCCGATCGCTCCCGTGACCACGGCATTGATCGCGAGCATGACCAGCAGCCACCTGCCGAGCACCTCGCCGAGGGCAGGCACGGCCGCATCGAGGTTCACCATGTCGTCGGAAGTGAAGAGCAGCGGCGCATTGCCACTGACGAGATCGCCAAGGAAATGATGATAGAAGACCCCGAGCACCAGCGTGGACTGCAGGATGAAGAACCCCGTCAGCCACAACAGCCGCCTGGTCTGGCGTAACTGGAATGCCCTGTCGCGAAGCAGCGACAGCGGAAACACCGCGTCGGACGAGCGCGCCATCGAATAGCCCCTGAAAACACGGGCTGCAATTGGAGCGGCCCTCTGTCAGAGGAATCGGCGGGCCGCGCGCTTACTTGAGCGTTTGCGGGAGGCGCTCAACGCCTGCGGGAGGCGCTCAGCCCTTGCGACGCGTCCTGACGGCTTCCGCCAGGTTGTCGAGCAACGGCACGGTGTCGTCCCAGGCCAGACAGGCGTCGGTCACGCTCTGACCGCGCGTCAGCGGGTGACTGTTCGGACTCTGATTGCCCTCGACGAGATTGCTCTCGATCATCACGCCCATGATGCGGCGGTCGCCGTCGGCGATCTGCGCGCAGACGTCACGGCACACATAGCGCTGCCGACGCGGCTGCTTGCGCGAATTCGCGTGGCTGCAGTCGATCATGACACGCTCGGGCAGGCCGGCTTTCGCAAGGAGCGTGCAGGCATCGTCGACGCTGGCCGCGTCGTGGTTGGTGTGCATCTTGCCGCCGCGGAGAATGAGGTGACAGTCCTCGTTGCCGGCAGTCTTGAAGATGCTCGAATGGCCTTCCTTGGTCACCGACAGGAAGTGGTGCGATCCGCGCGCCGCGCCGATGGCGTCGACCGCGATCTGCACACTGCCGGCAGTGCCGTTCTTGAAGCCCACGGGGCAGGACAGGCCCGAGGCGAGCTCGCGGTGCCCCTGGCTTTCGGTGGTGCGCGCGCCGATCGCGCCCCAGCCGACGAAATCGGCAATGTACTGCGGCGAGATGAGGTCGAGATATTCGACACCGGCCGGCAGGCCGAGTTCGTTGATGTCCGACAGCAGCGAGCGCGCGGCACGCAGCCCGTCGTTGATGCGGAAGCTGTTGTCCATGCCGGGGTCGTTGATGAGCCCCTTCCAGCCGATGGTGGTGCGCGGCTTCTCGAAGTAGACGCGCATGATGATGCAGAGATCCTCGGCCAGACCGTCGCGGTAGGCCTTGAGTTTCTCGGCATACTCCATGGCGGCTTCCGGGTCGTGGATCGAACAGGGCCCGACGACAACGACGACGCGATCGTCCTCGCCGCGCAGGATTGCCGCGACGTCCTGGCGCGCCCCGGTCACGGTGGTCGAGGCTGCCTTGCCGACGGGCAGGTCCTCGATCAGCGACTGAGGTGAAAGCAGCTCTTCCTTGCCGAGGATGCGGAGATCGTCGGTGGACTGGGTCAACATGGTGTGAGGGTATTCCTGTGTCTGTTGCTGATGGGCTGTGGTGAGTGGACGGCGCAACCTGATCGCGTCCTCGACACCGTTGCCCCTGGCGTGGATGATCCGATCATGCCGCGCCCGGTGCCCGCCCGGCCACTGCGGTGTCGAGCCGAGCAAGAAGTTCGTCGATCGGTGCGTGGCGCACCTTCATGGCAGCGCGGTTGACGATGAGCCGCGAGCTCACCTCGTTGATGAGTTCGAGCGGTGCCAGCCCGTTGGCCGTCAGGGTGGAGCCGGTATCGACGACGTCGACGATGAGGTCGGCGAGCCCGACCAGCGGCGCCAGTTCCATCGAGCCATAGAGCTTGATGATGTCGACCTGGCGGCCGGTGGCGGCGAAGTGGCGGCGCGCACATTCGGTGAACTTGGTGGCCACGCGAAAACGGTGGCCACTGTCGAGATCGGTGCCGGGGAAGCCTGCCACCATGAGCCTGCAGCGCGCGATATCGAGATCGAGCGGTTCGAGCAGCCCCGCCCCGCCGTGCTCGAGCAGCACGTCCTTGCCGACCACACCGAGGTCGGCGCCGCCATGCTGCACGTAGGTGGGTACGTCGGAGGCGCGCACGACAAGAAAATCGACCTCGCCCTGCCTGGCCGGGATGATGAGCTTTCGCGAGCGCTCCGGATTCTCGCTCGGCACCAGACCCACCTTTTCGAACAACGGCAGGGTCGCGTCGAAGATGCGCCCTTTGGAAAGCGCGATGCGCAGGCGCCGGGGTTGCTGACTCGACTGGACGGCGGTTTGCGTGGTCACGACGGAAGCTCGAACGAATCGCCGTGGCTACTCGGGCACACGACGGATGTCGGCGCCGAGCCCGCGGAATTTCTCTTCGATGCGCTCGTAGCCGCGATCGATGTGGTAGACACGGCGCACATGGGTTTCACCGTCGGCCATGAGCGCGGCGAGAATCAGGCTCGCCGAAGCACGCAGATCGGTGGCCATGACCGGCGCACCCCGCAAACGCTCCACGCCGTGAATCGTCACCGAGTTGCCCTCGATGCTCATGTTCGCGCCCATGCGCTGCAGTTCGGGGATGTGCATGAAGCGGTTCTCGAACACGTTCTCGGTGACCTTGGCGGTGCCGTCGGCGAGCGCGTTCAGCACACAGAACTGCGCCTGCATGTCGGTGGGAAAATCCGGGTACGGTGCGGTGGTGACACCCACGGCACGCGGGCGTGCACCGTGCATGTCGAGCGCAATCCAGTCGTCGCCGGTGGTGATGTCGGCGCCGGCATCGCGCAGCTTGTCGAGCACCACGGTGAGGTTTTCGGGCACCGTGTGCGTGCAACGGATGCTGCCGCGCGTGACGGCCGCAGCGACGAGAAAGGTACCGGTTTCGATACGGTCGGGCACCACGGAATAATCGACACCGGTGAGATTGTCGACACCCTCGACGGTGATGGTGCTGGTGCCGGCGCCCTCGATCCTCGCGCCCATGGCGATGAGGTAGTTGGCAAGATCGACCACTTCGGGCTCGCGCGCCGCATTTTCGAGCACCGTGGTGCCGCGGGCGAGCGTTGCCGCCATGAGCAGGTTCTCGGTACCGGTCACGGTCACCGTTTCGAAGGCGATGCGGGCACCGACGAGGCGCCCTGCTCGCGCGCGGATGTAACCGCCGTCAACGTCGATGTCGGCGCCGAGAGCCTTCAAGCCCTGGATATGCAGATCCACCGGCCGCGCACCGATGGCGCAGCCACCCGGCAAGGACACGTCGGCCTGACCATAGCGCGCCACCAGCGGGCCGAGCACGAGAATCGAGGCGCGCATGGTGCGCACGAGCTCGTAGGCGGCCGTGTAGTCATTGATGGTGACGGGGTCGATCTCCACCTGCATCCCGTCGTTCAGAGTCAGTGAGCAACCCATGCGCCCGAGGAGGCTGATGGTGGTGGTGACGTCGTTGAGGTGCGGCACGTTCGCGATGCGCGAACTCGAACTGCCCAGCAGCGTGGCGCAGAGAATCGGCAGCACCGCGTTCTTGGCACCGGAGATGCGCACGTCGCCCGAGAGTGGCGGGCTGCTTTCGATGATGAATTTATCCATGGCAGCCCGTGATTGTAGCGGGCCGGGAGAGCCGTGTGCGGTACTCGTTCAGGGAATGGCGGATCTGTCTTGCACCATCAAAGGCATTTGTAATGCACGAACACGTTTGCATACCGCTCACCGTCGAACGGCTCCGACCTGCCGTGCAACAAGCGCGCACCCTCGTAGAACAGCATCTCGCCAGGCTCCAGCAACACTGCGTGAGTCCGAAACTGATGATCATGCATGAACAATGACCAAGGCGTACGAACACCCTGCTGATCAACGTTGAGTATGACACTGGCTATATGGGTCTCGACCCTGTCCCTGTGCATTTTAAGGATGCTGCCTCGCAAGTACTCGCGTATTCCGTATACGTATGTCGGCACAAGGTAGTCACCCGCCCAGGCCTCGACCAGCGGCTGCAACTCGGCATGCAGGAGTTCACGCAACGCGTGGGGCAACTCGAGCATCCGTGTAGTAACTGCATCGTCTGCCGATTTCGGAATGAAGTCCGGTACATGCTCATCTTCATATTCCCGACTATCCGATTGATGGAACTCACGCAATGCAGACATCAGACCGGACGGCACTTCGGCCTTCATGAAACCATTTCGCGTCAACATCCGCGGAAGCTCCTGCAATGACGTATCGGCATGGAAGCTTTCATCCTCGCTTCTGAACCATTTCGTCAGTATCGCCTTGTAA
>PDPU01000015.1 GCA_002746645.1 Gammaproteobacteria bacterium
GCCGTCGTGACCGTAGCCGGCATCGGCACAGACGACCCCGGGGGCGATGCCTCGCTCGAGCGCGGCCGTGATCTGCTCGATGGCGATCTCGGGCTTCGTACGAAAGCGTATCGCCGCCTCGGGCACACCGGCATCGCGACAGCGTTCGGGGTCTTCGACCCGGGACTTCGGCAGGTGCAGCCGATGGTCCGTCGGGATGCTGGCCGAGGCGCTGGACAGGGAGAGGCTGACGGCCACCTGACAGTTGGCCTGCTTGCCGAGCTGTCCGCAGTACTGGTGGGACACGCCGACCGAATGACGGCCTTTCTTCGGAATGCCGGTGTCATCGACGAGCCGGAACACTTCCTCCTCGTCGCCGAGTGCTTCGAGCACCGTCTCGGTGGTGAAGTCCAGCACCGCACGATCGGACCAGGCGGCACTGGTGACGAAGTTGTGCAGTGACTGATGGCTCGCCTGCACATGATCGGGATCGACGGCTGCCGCGATCGGTTCGATGGACTTGCACTCGATCGGCAGGAAGCTCAGCGCCAGCTTCTACTTTGCCCACCCCGAAAGCTCGTGGGAAAGAGGCGCGAATGAGAATGCCAATGGCCTGGTGCGACAGTTCTTCCTCAAGGGCTCGGACTTCAGCTGCATCACGGATGACGATTTGCGACGGGTGGAACGGCGACTTAACAATCGGCCACGGAAATGCTATGCCTTGACATGAAAACACCGAATCAAATAGCGTTCGGCATCAACCCGTCTGTTGCACTTGGTATTTGAATCCGCCTTTGAATCCGCCATCCATGAAAAGCGCTCAGACGGCTGTCCAGTTTCTGGAGTCCACTTCCAAGTTCAAGTCGCTCAGGGACTCTTTCGATCTATCGCTGTCTTTCCTCACTTGTACCTTTTGAGGCAGCACCTTGCGCACTGTCGCATTCGAGTTTCACAAGTTCCACGCCGTACTCTCCGTTTTCGTCCTCGCCACGCTCCAGCACCGGCAGGTAACTGCCGCAATCAGACACGAACCATCGCGTTCCTCGCTTTTCAGGCGAGACGAACTCCACTGCATGAGTCGTGTAAGTGGATTCTCCAATGGCCATTTCCTTCGTACCGCGATAACGATAGGTAACCTTCCTGGTATCCAGATCATCCATGTCGAGCACAACCTTCGTGATACTCGGAATGCGTTTCTTGATGACTGAAACATACGCCAACTCCGAAACGACAGAGTAGTCTTCATCCAGAACACTCTCGAACGCATCGCTCTCTGTCGAGCCACTGCCTTTGATCACCAACCGTCCGTTCCGAGATATTTCAGCCTGAATACGACTGCGCACACCATTTTCTTCCACCTGCGCGTCATAGTATTTCACTTGACCGTCGATGATGCAGACCGATTCGCTGGACTTGAACGAATAATCCAGAAAGAGCCCATCAATTTCCATGCTGGTGCGACTGGCAATTTCGAGCTCGTTGCCCACTGTGTTGACACGGCGCCGACTCTGGATCTCCCCTATTCTGTCACCTTTGCTGAAAATCGCATAGCTCGCTATCGACGTCCGGATCTCATCGGAAGGCTGACTTTCCATCAGCAGCTTGCCAGCTCTGGCACAAACGTCCGGCTCGGACAAAGGCACAGGCTCATCTGCCATTGTCATGCCTGCCCAGCCAACAGCAAAGAAAAATACAAGCGCGTACAATCGATCAAGCCTGTATTTGAGCTTGCATACAGTCTGTACTACCATGGCAATTCAACTCACCGTATCCAGATAATCGAAACGTTCATATTGACCATGCTACATATCATATGACTCTCTCGATCCAGCAAAAAAGAAAGAGCCGCCTTTCGTCTTCCAACGCCGGTCATTCCAGGCCGACGCGCTACACCCTCCACTACGCACCCGACAACGCCTCGTTGATCATCCGCCTGGCGCTCGAGGAAATCGGCGCAGCGTACCGCACCGTGCTGGTTGATCGCTACCGCGCAGAACAACGATCGCCCGAGTTTCTGAAGCTGAATCCGAACGGCCTCATTCCCGTCTGCATCATCGACGGAGAGGCGATCTTCGAGACCGCGGCCATTCTGCTGCTGCTCTGCGAACGACACGAGGCTCTTGCACCGTCGCCCGGAAGCGTCGAGCACATGCACTTCGTCAAGTGGCTGGTCTGTCTCTCGAACGGTCTGCATGCCGATCTCAGGCAGATCTTCTATCCATCGATCTACGCCGGTGATGACCTTGCCACGCGGAAGGCGCATCAACGCATCACGCGCCAGCGGCTGAACCAGCGCTTCGCCATGTTCGACACAGCGGTCGCGGGTTCCGATGGCGTCTATCTCTTCGGTGACGAACCGACGGCCATCGACATCTATCTCGCCGTCTGCCTTCGCTGGGCGCAGCTCTATCCACTGGCGACACCGGACAACATCGACATCGGCGAATTTCCGGCATTGCTGGCGATGGCGCAGGCGCTCGAAGCACGACCGGCCATTCAGCGTGGCTGTGCCGCCGAGGGCATGAGCATGCCGGCGTTCACGGCGCCGAGGCATGTCATGCCACCGGAAGGCAGCGCACTTTGAAAGACAGGCCTTCGTGACCCGTCGTCAAATGTGCCGGGAAACGTGAATCACTTGCTGCAGCGCGTGGTCACATGCGCGCGTGCGGCGGATTGCAGCGCGGGCGAAAGCTGGCTGATCGCTTCTTCCAGAGAACCTTCGTCGACCGAATAGCTGTCGATCTCGTCACCCCGCACCACCAGCGAGAGATGTCCGAAATAACAGCCCGGCCCCGGCGCCACTTCGAAGGGCATGGTCGCCGGCAGCGCCAGTCTGTCGGTTTCCAGTATGAGGTTCTCGCTTTCGTTGCAATGCGTCTTGCCTTTCTTGTCTTCGTAGCAATGCACGTCGGTTTCGGTATCGACGACGACACTGCTGACCAGTTCGGAGAGGTTGTAGACACCGTATTTCATCGGGAAGACATCGGCACCGGATGCGGCAAACTCTTCGAAGGAGTAGTCCCCGACAACACGTCGTCCCTTGTAGGGTGCCTGCATCGCAAAGCAGGCCGAGGAGTCGCTGCCGCAACGAAGTTCGAGTGCCGCGCTGTCTGCCCTGTGGTGCCGGTCGTTGGCCAGCACCTGAATGTCGTAGCTCATCAGCAGTGCATTCCGCTTGCCGTTGTCGGCAATCTTGTCCGGGTTCCTGGTCGCGGTAGTGCCCGCGCAGCCGGCCAGCGCAAACACCACGCCCAATACCATCACTGTCGCAGCAACTGCCCGGCATCCCTTGCCTGCTGAATCCACCGCTGCCTCGAACATTGTCCTGCCCTCCGTGAGGTTGTAGTCACATTGACGTCGGGCCCCGTCCGACAACACTCAAGACGCTGTACGGGCTTCAAAGGGGCACGACCGCTCCAGACGGATAATGTAACGGACGAGGAACGAAAAACCCACTCTCCCGGCCGACACTTGGCTGCAATCCTGAATCAGTCATCACCCGCTTGCAGCCCTGGATCAGTCAGTGCCGGTTCCTTCCGACTTTTCCCGTTTCATCCGGCGCATCCGGCGCATCCGGCGCATCCGGCTCGTCCGGCTCGTCCAACCGTTTCAGGATCTTCCTCATCACCTCCTGGAATCCAGCGAGTTCCCGAGCGTCGAGATCGCTCAGAAGATTCGCCTCTATCGCCATCAGCTCGGGCACTATCTCTTCAAACGTGCGCCTTCCGATGCTTGTCAGCGAGATCGCCAGCAACCTCGCGTCACCGGGGTCAGTCACCTTCTTCACCAGCTTGCCGGCCTCGAGGCGTGATACGGCACGGCTGACACGCGACTTCTCCATGTTCACGTAACGCTGGATGTCGCGTATCGACACCTTCTCGCGCTCGGCAAGATGCGCCAGTACCCGCCACTCGGCCATGCCGAGCCCGTGCGATGCACCGTACTCCTCGGCAAGACGACGGCTGATGCGCTCGGAGAGAACCGCGAGCCGATAGGGCATGAAGGTTTCGAGAGTGAAGTTCACGGTGTTCACTGCGGCTGGGAAAAATCGATGCGCACGAGCATGACAGATGGCCGAGCAAGGTCGCCGAACCAGGACAGTCGATCCAGGACAGTCGATCCAGGGCAGTCGATCCAGGGCAGTCGATCCAGGGCAGTCAGACAAGGCAACCGAAACCACTTGACCCTGCCAAGCCTAGCGCGCTACCCTTTTTGTTGCAACTGCAACGATATTCCAGTCTCTCACGTTACCGAACCCGACATCCCCGACACCGATGGCCTCTACGCCGAACTCATCGGTGTACATGAAGGGCTCGATGACGAGGCGAGCGCTGCCTTCAACGCGCGGCTCATCCTGATTCTGGCCAACCACATCGGCGACAGGGCCGTGCTTGCAGAAGCGCTTGCGGCAGCAGCCCTGCACGACGGTGACAACAACCCCGGCAGCGAGGACACACCATGACGGCTTTCGAAAACGACTCTCGCGAACAGGCGGGCACCACCGCCACCACCCCGGGCTACATGCCCGGTTTCGGCAACGATTTCGAAACCGAAGCACTGCCGGATGCGCTGCCACGCGGCATGAACTCGCCGCAGCGCTGCAACTATGGTCTCTATGGCGAACAGCTTTCGGGTACGGCCTTCACGGCACCCTCGCACCAGAACGAACGCACCTGGTGCTACCGCATCCGGCCTTCGGTCAGGCACTCGGGGCGTTATCGCAGGATCGACGTACCCTACTGGAAGTCGGCACCGAACCTCGTCGGCGAGGTCGTCTCGCTCGGCCAGTATCGCTGGGATCCGCTGCCCACGCCCGACAACGGCGAGCAACTCGACTGGATTCGCGGCATGCGCACGATGACCACGGCGGGGGACGTGAACACGCAGGTGGGCATGGCAAGCCATGTCTACATCGTCACCGCCAGCATGATCGACAGCTACTTTCACTCCGCCGACAGCGAACTGCTCGTGGTGCCGCAGCAGGGCCGGCTGCGCTTTGCCACCGAACTCGGCATCATCGAGATCGAACCCGGCGAGATCGCCATCATGCCGCGCGGCCTGCTCCATCGCGTCGAAGTCCTCGAAGGCCCCTCGCGCGGCTTCGTGTGCGAGAACTACGGACAGAAGTTCGAACTGCCGGGCCGCGGTCCCATCGGTGCAAACTGCATGGCGAATCGTCGCGACTTCAAGACTCCGGTTGCTGCCTTCGAGGATCGCGAAGTGCCCTCCACCGTCACCGTGAAGTGGTGCGGACAGTTCCACGAAACCACCATTGCGCAGTCGCCGCTCGACGTCGTCGCCTGGCACGGAAACTACGCGCCCTGCAAGTACAACCTCGCCGACTACTGCCCCATCGGTGCCATCCTCTTCGATCACCCCGACCCTTCGATCTTCACGGTGCTGACCGCGCCCTCGGGCATTCCGGGCACGGCCAACATCGACTTCGTGCTGTTCCGGGAACGCTGGATGGTGATGGAAGACACCTTTCGCCCGCCCTGGTATCACCGCAACATCATGAGTGAGTTGATGGGCAACATCTACGGGCAATACGATGCCAAGCCCGAGGGCTTCGTTCCGGGCGGCGTGAGCCTGCACAACATGATGCTGCCGCACGGACCCGATCGTGAGGCCTTCGACAAGGCAAGCTACTCGGCGCTCGAACCGCACAAGCTCGACAACACCATGAGCTTCATGTTCGAAACACGCTTCCCGCAGCAGCTCACCGAATTCGCCGCGACCGAGGCGCCGCTGCAGGACAACTACATCGATTGCTGGAACTCGCTCGAGAAGAAATTCGACGGCACTCCCGGCCTCAAATGACATCAATTCCCCTGATATCGGAGACACCATGAGCCATCTGCTTCCATCCTGGGTCGAGAGCGCCAACGACGCGAACGGCATTTTTCCCCTGAACAACCTGCCCTATGGCGTGTTTTCGCGGGAAGACGCAGAACCGCACCAGGGCGTTGCCATCGGCGACCGCATTCTGGATCTGCATCGGGCCGAGGCATCGGGACTCATTGCCAGTGGCGGCAACCTCATGCAGGGCAGCTGGAATGCCTTCATGGCCTCGGGCAGGGACGAATGGAACCGGCTGCGCAACACACTGCAGACGATGCTGGCGGCAAAGGCCGATGCCGAAACCGCGCTGACGCCCTTGCTCCTTTCGCAGTCCGATATGCAGATGCACATGCCCTTCGAGGTGGCCGAGTACACCGATTTCTACGCCGGAAAGCACCATGCCAGCAACGTCGGCACGATGTTCCGTGGCCCGGAGAATGCACTGCCGCCGAACTGGCTGCATATCCCCATCGGCTACAACGGCCGCGCCTCCTCGGTCGTGGTCTCCGGCACACCCGTCATCCGTCCGTACGGCCAGCTCAAGGGCCCCGACGACGACGCACCCCGTTTCGCTCCCTCGGCCCGCTTCGACATCGAACTCGAGATGGGCGCGATCGTCGGGCAGCCTTCCAGCGGACCGATCAGCGTGCAGGAAGCCTTCGACAACATCTTCGGCTACGTGCTCCTCAACGACTGGTCGGCGCGCGACATCCAGGCCTGGGAATACCAGCCACTCGGCCCCTTCCAGGCCAAGGCAACGGCCACGACGATCAGCCCCTGGATCGTGACTGCCGCCGCCCTCGAACCTTTCCGCACGCACACACCCACACGCGAGAAACCTCTGCTCGACTACCTCAAGGAACCCGGCCCGATGCTCTATGACATCGAACTCGAAGCCACACTCGCACCCGCAGGCAAGGACGCCACCGTCATCACGCGCACCAACTACCGGGAAATGTACTATTCATCGGCACAGCAGCTTGCACATCACACCACAAGCGGCTGTCCGATGCGCACCGGCGATCTGCTCGGCTCGGGCACCATCTCGGGTCCGGTACGCGAAAGCCGCGGATCACTCCTCGAACTGGTCTGGGGCGGCAAGGAACCATTGACGCTCGATTCAGGTGAGGAGCGCCGCTTTCTCGAAGACGGCGATACGGCCACGCTCCGCGGACATGCGCAGGGTGACGGCTTCCGCGTCGGTTTCGGCGACTGCAGCGGTCAGATCATGGCGGCACGACGCTGATTCACGCACACGGTGGCTGGATGGAGAGCTTCGCGCTACCATGGCGGCATCGCCATCCGGCCAACCTGCTCAACTGCACTACACACATGAATCCACCAGAACCAACATCGACGACATCCATCGCAAGGCAACTCCTCGTTGCGGCGCTCGTGCTCTTCGCTTCGCTCGTGCTTGCAAGCTGTGCCTCCACCCGCGCACTCGACCCGGACAAGGATTTCCACTACGACGCCAGTTACGACTTCTCCGACAAGAAGGCCATCGTCAACGAGCTTTCGAGCAGCCTGCTTGCCACCTCGATTCCCGGCATCGCCGACGACGAGCGTCCAACCATCGTCGACTACGGCATTGCCAACGAAACCTCCGAACACATCAACACCGGCGGCATCTCCGACGCCATTCGTCAGGATGTCCTCAAATCACAACGCTACCGCTTCGTCAATCGCAGCCAGCGCAGCAACATCGCCAACGAGACCAGCTACCAGCAGGGGGGCAACGTATCGCAGGCAGAGCGTGTGGCCCTGGGCCGCCAGCTCGGTGCACGTTACATCCTCTCGGGCACGTTGCGCTCGATCGAGAAGGATCAACCAAAACAGATTCGCCTGACCAAGCGCAACCTCATCTACTACTCGATGACGCTCGACCTGACCGATCTCGAAACCAGCGAAATCGTCTGGAGCGACGAGGTCGAAATCGCCCGCGAAGCGTCCCGCCCGATCATCGGCTGGTAGGCAATGGCTGTGCGCTGGCTCGCACGAGCAATGCGCTGGTTCGTACGAGCAATCGGAATTGCTGCCACTGCCGCCGTTGTTGGTTGTGCCAGCTCCGGCTCGCTTGATACCGCGCGCGATCAGTTCCTGCACGGCAGTCACGACGAAGCGCTGCGCACGCTGTCGGAAGCCGATGTCGCGCAGCGTGACCAGCTGCTGCTGTACCTCGAGCGCGGGCTGATCGCACAGGCTGCAGGCGACTATGACCAGAGCATCGATGCCTTTGCCCGGGCCGACGAGATCATCGATGAGCTCGACTACCTGAGCGTGGGAGACACGGGTTCGGCCCTGCTCGTCAACGACAGCCTGTCACGCTATCGCGGCGAGTACGCCGAGCGGCTGTGGTTGAACACGCATCAGATGATGAATTTCCTGCTCGCCGGTCGTCCCGAAGGTGCAGCCGTGGAGGCAAGACGTGCCTTGCCCCTGTTCAAGAAGCATGGCGATGTGCTCGATGCCGATGTATTCACGCGCGCGCTCATGGCCTTGAGTTTCGAGGCCGCGGGCCAGTACGACAGTGCCGGTGTGGAGTGGCGCCGGCTGCGCAAGCAGCAAGGAAAAACACCGGCACAGGGCGGCGATGCCTCTGCCAACATCGCATCAACCGCCGGCAGCAATGGCGGAAACACGCGTTCGCCGGATGATGCGGAACTGATCCTGTTCATCAGGACGGGGCTGATACCGCGGAAGATCAGCAGCCACCTTCTGGTCGGCGCAACCGACCAGATCGCCTTTCCGGGATACATCAAGACTTACGACACCACTCCGCGCGTGTCGATTCATGAACCGGACACGGGCAACGACTCTCTGCCGATCGATCTCTGGCAGAGTGACTTCGCCGCCCTCGCACGGGCTTCGCTCGACAAGCGTGGTGCCGCTATCGTCGCGCGGCAGGCGGCACGCGTGGCGCTGAAGCACGAAATCGGCAATCAGATCGCCGGCGAAGACGAAGTGGCGGGCGACATCGCGCGACTGCTCCTGTTCATCCTCGAGCGTGCCGACACGCGAAGCTGGCGCACCCTGCCCGGGGCAATGACTCTCGTGCGACTGAGACTGCCGCCGGGCGATCATGAATTGCTGCTCGAACTCGAAGGGCATGGCATCGCCGTGGGCGGATACTGGCAGCTACCGATCAGTACACGACTCGAATCAGGTGAACGACGCTACCTGCTCGTCGGGCCGAATCTGCCACAACCCGGTCACGATGTGGTCGAGGTCGACCACAGTCTCTGACCGGGCAAGACCCACGTCGGGTTTGCTTCAGTCACCTGAATCAGTACGTACAAGTCGTATCAGTCTGAGTCAGTCACTTGTCGCGCATTTCCTTTCCGCGGAGAGAACGCTCGGCGTGGAATCAACGACTTGCAGACGGAAAGCTTTCCGCGGAAGACTCGAGCAACAGCAAATCAACGACTTGCGAGCGAAAACCTTTCCGCGGAAGGCCGGAACAGGGACGGATCAACGACCGGCGAGTGGAACCCTTTCCGCGGCGGGGCGTTTTCCACGGAGTGAGCGGGGCCTTTCCGGCACTGCGTCACAAAATCGGCATCCGCAAAGCAATTCATGAAGCATGCTTCCACTGTATAGCCGTCTTTATGAACAGTTCTGTTCGGTCACCTGGCACTGGCGCGAACACGACGGCTGCCTGCACCTCAAGGCCATCCTCCCACCCGAGGACGGCGCACGGCTTCTCGACACGCTGCAACGGGAATCGGCACTCATGGAGGAAGCACAGCAGGAGCGCGCCCTCGGCGAGGAAGCCACGGCCCCCGGCATGGCCAGC
>PDPU01000025.1 GCA_002746645.1 Gammaproteobacteria bacterium
TCTGCGGTTCGGCGACGTGGTCTGCGCCGGGTGTATTGGCTGTCGCTGGTGCTGCCGCGGACGCTGCATCAAGCATGTGCACATTCCCTGTGATTGAGCCTGACAGCTAGTATATATCAACAGTACGATTCATATCCACAGCCTTCGGGCAGCGAGGCAAGGCCATCTCACCCTCGTCCGGCAGTTCTTCGAGGAATCCATCATGGCCATGCCACTCGCGGTGGTTCGTCACGCCATACTGAGCGCGTGGCGGACGCTCAAGAGCAAGCGCGGCAGCATCAGGCGTCTGCGGCACCGAGCCAGCCGGGAACCGGCGTTCCTGCACACGGCTCTCGCGGCGACGATCTGGATGAGGTGGCCCTGCCACTCGTCACGGGTGAACACACAAGCGATGAAAATCGGAGTATACTCCCGCGTTCAACGGCAGGCGCGTAGCTCAGTTGGTTAGAGCATCACCTTGACATGGTGGGGGTCGTTGGTTCGAATCCAATCGCGCCTACCACTTCCCTCTCCCTCAGCTCGTGGCTGTTCGCGGGTGGCAACCCGTCAACCAGTGGGCCTCGGTGGGCACCGATGGGTCACCCGACACGCCCCCCGCGGAGTGGCCGCAGGCTTCCATGGCATGGTGCCTTCGTGACCACAGAACGCGACCTCTCATCGCCAGCTGCAACCGCCGCCGAATCCGGAAGCGCCCTGCCGCTGTCAACCGTGACAGCCCTTTCGCCCCTCGACGGCCGCTACGCGAGCAAGACCGAACAACTTCGCCAGTACTTCAGCGAGTTCGCGCTGATTCGCGAACGCATTCGTGTCGAAGTGCGCTGGTTCCTTGCCCTCGGCGACGAGCCCGGCATTCCCGAGCTGCCGCCTGCCGGCGACGCCGACCGCAAGGCACTCATTGCGCTGGCTGACGACCTCACGCCTGCACAGGCCGAGCGCGTCAAGGCCATCGAGTCGCGCACCAACCATGACGTCAAGGCGGTCGAGTATTTCATCAAGGAGGCGCTGCCCGAATGGCCCGCGCTCGATGCCGGGCGCGAATTCGTGCACTTCGCCTGCACCTCCGAAGACATCAACAACCTTGCCTGGAACTCGCTGCTTGCAAGGTATCGGAACGACGTACTGCTGCCGGGTGTGGACGCGCTCACGGCAACACTCGCGAACTTCGCACACGAGCATGCTGCGCGCCCGATGCTCTATCGCACCCATGGCCAGACCGCAAGCCCGGGCACGGTAGGCAAGGAGTTCGCGAACGTCGTGCATCGGCTTCGGCGCCAGCGCGAGCAACTCGCGGCAGTGGAACTGCTCGGCAAGATCAACGGTGCGGTCGGCAACTACAACGCCCATGCGGTGGCCTGCCCGGACATCGACTGGCCCGCCTTCTCGCAGCGCTTCGTCGAATCGCTCGGGCTCGTGTGGAACCCCTACACCACGCAGATCGAACCGCACGACTGCATCGCCGAACTCTTCGACGCGGTGCAGCGCCTCGACACCATCCTGATCGACTTCTGCCGCGATGCCTGGGGCTACATCTCGCTCGGCTATCTCACCCAGAAACCGGTCGCCGGAGAAACCGGTTCCTCGACCATGCCGCACAAGGTCAACCCGATCGATTTCGAGAACGCCGAAGGCAACCTCGGGCTCGCCAACGCCGTGTTCGAACACCTCGCGAGAAAGCTCCCTGTCTCGCGCTGGCAACGGGATCTCACCGATTCCACCGTGCTCCGCAACCTTGGCGTCGGTGCAGGCTACCTTGCCATCGCCCTCGCCTCGCTGCACAAGGGACTCGGCAAGATCGCCGTCGGCAATGCCGCGCTCGACGCTGACCTCGACGCCGCCTGGGAGGTGCTGGCCGAGCCCGTGCAGACGGTGATGCGCCGACGCGGTATCGATGGCGCCTACGAGAAGCTGAAGGATCTCACCCGCGGACAGGCCATCGACGAAACCAGCCTGAAGCGCTTTGTCGAGAGTCTCGACATACCGGCCGACGACAAGGCCCGCCTGCTGGCACTGACGCCAGCGGCTTACATCGGGCTGGCAGAGCGACTCGCGAAAGCCATCTGAACCCCGGCGCACCGGCCTGAACTCGCCGAAACACCGGAACTGAGGGCTGCGGGGCTGCGGGGCTGCGGGGCTGCGGGGCTGCGGGGCTGCGTCCAGCGTACAATGCGGACGATGAAGCCGCCAAGCACCATTTCCTGGCCTGCAGGCCTCGACGCAACACAATTCCTCGAACGATACTGGCAACAGGCGCCGCTTCTGCTTGCCGGTGCCTTCCCGGGCTTCGACAGCCCCATCGACAAGCACGAACTCGCCGGGCTTGCGCTCGACGCCGACGAAGCGGCGCGCCTGATTCTCCACGACCCGGAACGCGACACCCGTACCGTCGAAACCGGCCCTTTCGACGAGGCTCGCTTCAGGTCACTCGAACCAAGCGACTGGTCGCTGCTTGTCACCGATGTCGAAAAGCTGCTGCCCGAACTCGACGCATGGCTCACCCCCTTTCGCTTCCTGCCCGCATGGCGTATTGACGATCTCATGATCAGTCACGCACCCGACGGTGCCTCGGTAGGTGCCCACGTGGACGAGTACGACGTGTTTCTGTTGCAGGCAACGGGACAGCGTCTGTGGCAATGGGGTGGTGAGCTGGTGTCCGAAGCAGGAGCAGACAGCGAACTCGAGCGAGTCCTCAGCTACCGCCCCGCCCACGAGCATCTTCTCAGACCCGGCGACATGCTTTACCTGCCGCCCGGCGCGCCCCATCACGGTCTTGCGGTCGGCGACGACTGCACCACCTGGTCGATCGGCTTCCGCGCGCCGACCCGGGGTGAAATGGTCAGCCAGTTGGTCGACCACCTGGCGGACGAACTCGACGATGAACGCTATCGCGACCCGCGCGAACTGCTGCCGCTCGAGCGTGGACGGATCGACGCCGACAGCCTTGCCGCCCTCAGGCGCTGGTGGTTGTCGACGGCAGACGATGACGCGCAATTTGCCCGCGCCATCGGCCGGTGGCTCAGTGACACGAGTGCGCACTCGGTTCCGTACCTCAGGCGCCTGTGGATGCCGCACCCGAGCGATGACACGCGCGCCTGGCTGTTCGTCGACGGCGAATGCCATGACTGCCGCCGAACTTTCGCGATGACACTCTGCGAATGCGAGATCGGCGATCTGACCGCACTCCTCGGGAACTCAACGCTGCAACCCGCCGAGCAGGCAATCGTCGAAGACATCCTCGACCAGCTGGAGCCTTGGGGGTGAAACACGATCCTCAAAGGCAACGTTCGGGATAATTTTCTCAAAATTCGGGCGTTTCGGGTTGTCAATGACACGTAATCTCAACGAGGTCGCCCATTTTTTCCCGATAACTGATGATTCATTCGCGAATGTAGATCGTTCACCATGCGACTCGTGGTATGTTCGCACAAGGGTGGTGCAAGGGCATGCACGAAGGCAGCGCCTGCAGCCAGCAGCAGACGCACGCCGAAGCCTGACGCGAACACCAGGTGCCCGAGATAACTCTGACCAACCTTCTGCGGGTGCTCGCGAAAGGCAAGACAGAACTTCATTGCTGCGGAAGGATCGTTTCTTTCGGAATTCGAGGTATCTGGATTGTCTGACATGCAAACATCATCCTTGGCCTGTAACGCTGTACATGTTACCCATGACAAGGCGGTTTTACTGTTCATATTTCACGCAATGTACCCGATATTTCAAGAATAATTCCCGAACATGGCCAGCAAGATAGACGAACTGGATCGCAAGATACTTCGCCGCCTGCAGGCTGATGCAAGCCCCAGCGTCGAGCAGCTTGCAGCGAGCGTGAAGCTGTCGCGAAACGCCTGCTGGCGACGCATCAAGGCGCTCGAGGCAGATGGCATCATCCGGCGCCGAGTGGCGCTGCTGAACGCCGAAGCCCTCTCGCTGGGCCTGACCGCGCTGGTATTGATCCGCACGCGGGAGCACGATGAAGAGTGGTTGTCGCTCTTCCGCGAAATCGTTCGCGACACACCCGACATCGTCGGGGCCTATCGTATGAGTGGTGACCTCGACTACCTCCTGCGCGTGCAGGTCGGCAGCGTGGCCGATTACGACCGCTTCTACCAGCGCCTCATAGGACGCATCTCGATCGCCGACATCTCGGCGAGCTTCGTGATGGAAGAACTGAAGGAAACGACCGAGCTGCCTGTCTGAGCAGCGTGGTCCGGGCAGCGTGCGAAAAACCTGACAGACCAGAACAGGACGCATCTCGCCATTCAGGCCTGATCCTTGCCTGCTGGCCTGAGGCGCAGGGCCTTTTCCACGCTTGCCACGTCATCGGGGTGATCCACGCCGGCAGGTGCCGCTGCGGCAATTTCGCCGACGTGAATGCGATAGCCATGGCAGAGAACACGTAGCTGCTCGAGTTGCTCGAGCGATTCGAGTTCGGTGGCGGTGAGCGAACGATACACCTCGAGAAATCGGCGCCGATAGGCATAGATGCCGAGATGGATGCGCGCATGAGCAAGAATCGCCGTCGTGTCATCGTCCTGCCGGTCGCGAACGAAGGGAATGGGCGAACGACTGAAATACAATGCCAGCCCCCTGCTGTCGGTCACCACCTTGACCCGGTTCGGGTTCCGGTAATCCTCCATCGATGCAACGGGCACCGAGAGCGTTGCCATCTGCGCCTCTGCATGGGCGGCAAGGTTGGCGGCAAGCTGATCGAGATGGGCAGGCTCCGTCATTGGCTCGTCTCCCTGCAGCCCCACGATGAGCCGTGAGCCTTCCCAGCCTCTGGCATCAGCCACCTCGGCAATGCGATCGGTGCCACTGGGGTGCGAGGCAGCGGTCATCTGGACATCCACGTCTTCGGCCTTGCACCGTGCCGCGATGCGCTCGTCGTCGGTTGCCACCACGATATCCTCCGCACCGCTCTCGCGCGCGCGATCCACCACGTGGAGCAGCAGTTCGCGTCCGGCCAGTTTGAACAGGGGCTTTCCCGGAAAGCGGCTCGAACCGTAGCGGGCGGGAATGACGATGCTGTAGCTTGGGGTCATGGCTGTATTTTCGTTGAGGCTGACGGTTTTGCAGGTAACGCAAGCGCGTGCAGCAGATCTTCGCGAAGACGCAACAACCCTGCCGAGGCGACCAGCGTCACGGGTACTTCGAGAATACGCTCGCGAAGCGCCTTGTCCAGGTCAAGCGCGTGGAGCTTGACGGCATCCTTCGAGGTCACGAGAATCGGTCGCGTGTCGTCCGTCGGCAGATCCGCGGGCGTGTAACCGTGATGATCGGGAAAGGGATGCCGGATGACGGTCAGGCCCTGTGACTCCAGCGCCGTGAAGAAACGTTCGGGATCACCGATGCCCGCCAGCGCATGGACGGGTTCCGCATGCGCCGCAAGGCCGAGTTGCCGAAGATTGCCGGTTTCCAGCGCGAAGGCCGCGATCGGCCCCGCTCGGTTTCGCAACGAAGCGATGCTCGGATGCAGTGACGCCGCCGGATCCGACAGGGCATCGGGGGGCAACTGAACCACGACACGGGGAAAATCGGCAAGCCTCGATGCCGGTTCCCGCAGCGGACCTGCCGGCAGACAGAAGCCGTTGCCGAAACCTCGTACCCCATCGACCACGAGCAACTCGATATCGCGAGCCATGGCGTAGTGCTGCAGGCCGTCGTCGGCGACGATCACATCGACCTCGCCCGATTCGGCCAGCGCCGCAACCGCAAGCGCCCGTCGGCGACAGATTGCCATCGGCGCACCGGTGGCGCGCGCCAGCATCAGCGGCTCATCGCCAACCTGCATCACCTCACTGTCCGGCGTGACACGAAGGCAACTGCTCGCATCGGCCGACCTGGCGTGTTCACCCCCATGGCCCCGGCTGACGATGCCGGGCGACCAGCCTGCCGCCTGCAACTCGCCGACCAGCCACGCCGTCAGTGGCGTCTTGCCGGTACCGCCGACGCTGATGTTGCCGACGACGATGACGGGAGGCGAAGCAAGGCCACGGCCCGTCATGGTTGGATCAGCGTCGTGCTTCAATCCAGGTCGACGCGGACCCGGTTCACGCGGACCCGGTTCACGCGGGCCTGGTTCACGCAAGCCTGGTTGACGCCGATTCGCCCGGTTCGGGTTCCGAGCACTGTGGCGCCGATACCAGGCGCGCCGCAAGCCCACCAGCAACACATACACGAGCGACACCGGCCACAGCAGCCATGCCAGCCAGGTGCGTCGCTGCCAGTGTTGGCCCGGAAAGCTCATCGGCAGGGACAATCCGAGGGACGATCCGCGCGGGTGCTCGTCATCCGCCGAACTGGAGCTGATGCAGCCGGAAGTAATGCTCACCCCTGGCGATGAGTTCGGCGTGCGTGCCGCTTTCGACGATGCGACCACGATCGAGCACGACGATGCGATCGGCCGCTTCGATGGTCGACAGGCGGTGAGCGATGACGAGCGTGGTGCGCCCTTCCATGAGTGTCTCGAGCCCCTGCTGAACCTTGCGCTCCGACTCGGTATCGAGCGCCGAGGTTGCCTCGTCGAGGATCAACAATGGCGCGTTCTTCAGCAGCGCACGCGCGATCGCCACCCGCTGCCGCTGTCCGCCCGAGAGCATGACGCCGTTTTCACCCACCATGGTGTCGTAGCCATCGGGCAGTTTCACGATGAAATCGTGCGCATGGGCTGCGCGACAGGCCGCTTCGAGGGTTTCCTGATCGACGCCTTCGCTGCCGTAGGCAATGTTCCCGGCGATGGTGTCATTGAAGAGCATGACATTCTGACTGACGAGTGCGATGCGCGAGCGCAGCGAGCGCAGGGTGTAGTCGTGAATGTCATGACCGTTGATGCGCAGTTCTCCCTCGTCGAACTCGTAGAGCCTTGGCAGAAGGCTCGCCAGCGAGGTCTTGCCGCTGCCCGACTCGCCCACGAAGGCGACGGTTTCGCCGGCTCTGATCTCGAGCGAGATGCCGTTCAGCACCGCCGGTTTCCCGGTGTCGTAGTGCATGTGCACCTTGTCGTATTCGATCGAACGAATGTCTGCATCGAGTTCCTGCGTGCCCGTGTCGCGTTCGCTCTCGAGGTCAATGATGGCGAACAGGCTTTCGCCGGCGGCGATGCCACGCTGGATCTGACTGTTGAGATTGGTCAGGCGTTTCAGTGGCTGGAACAGCAGCAACATTGCAGTGATGAACGACATGAAGGTACCGACCGAAATGCGCTCGACGATGGCACCGCTCGACGCCACGTAGACGATGGCCGCGAGCACGAGCGCCACCAGCAACTGGATGACGGGATCGTAGAGCGCGCGGACGACGGTCTCACGCATGTTGTGGTTGCGGTTCACCTCGTTGACCTTTTCGAAGTTCGCGCTTTCCTTGTACTGACCGCCGAAGATCTTGATCACGCGCGCGCCTTCGATCGCCTCCTGAATCACGTGACTGACATCACCCATCGAGCCCTGGATGTTGCGGCTGATGCTGCGGAACTGACGCGAGATGCGCGCGACGATCACACCGATGAGCGGACCGATGACGAGGAAGCCGAGCGAGAGTTCCCAGCTCTGCCAGAACATCAGGATCAGCAGACCCGTTGCACTGAGGGTGTCACGCACCAGTACCGTCAGGGAGGAACTTGCTGCCTGCGCCACCATCTGCGAATTGAAGGTGATGCGCGAGATGAGCTCACCCGAGGAGGCACGATCGTAGAAGGAGGTCGGCAGACTCAGGTACTTGTCGAAGACCTCGCCGCGCAGTTCCTTGATCACGCGCCAGCCGATCCAGGAAATGTAGTAGGTCGACAGAAAGCCGGCCACACCGCGAACCAGGAAGATACCGATGATGGCAAGCGGCACGAGGTGGATGGCGGCGCCGTCCTGTTCGACGAAGCTGCCGTCGAGCATCGGCTTCATGAGCCAGGCGAAGGCGGTTTCGGTCAGCGCATAGATCACCATGCCGAGCACGGCGAGAGCAAACTCGAGCCGATACGGCCTGACGTAACCCAGAAGCCGCTTGTAGGTGTCGAGTCCGGATGTCATGGAGTGACTGAGCGTAGTACGGAAAAGAGGCCTCGGCAGACGGGATAGGAAGATGCCGATCTGCCGAGGCCTGCGATCGTCAGCGGAATGACACGGAACCTGCCGAAACGACAGGCATGAACCGCCGTGACCGACTCTCGATTACTGGCCGGTATCGCGCGAGGCAGCAATCGAGATCCGGCTGATTCCGAGTTGCCCCGCCGCATCAAGCGCACGGACGAAGGCCTGGTGCGGTGCCTGTGCATCGGCACGAATCGCCAGCGGGATGTCGCGGCGCCCACCGGTCATCTTGTGGATGGCGGTCTGCAGGGACGCGGCATCGTGCTGCACGAGTTCCTGGTCGTTGACATAGAAGCGTCCGGCGGCGTTGATCGTGATCTCGACGTGCTGCGCCTCGGTGACCGGCGCATCCGACGCCGCTTTCGGCAGTTGCAGTGACAACTCGGTTTCCTTCTGGAAAGTGGTGGACACCATGAAGAAGATCAGCAGCAGGAACACCACGTCGATGAGCGGCGTGAGGTTGAGTTCGAGCTCCTCGGCCGGATCGCGTCGAAACTTCATGCCGCCGCCACCCGCGCTGCCTCATCTCTGCCCGAGGCGGCATTGCCACCGGCAGACTGCTGCGTCTTGCGTTTCTGGATGACTTCGATGAGCTTGATCGATTCCTTCTCCATCTCCACCACCAGCGCTTCGACGCGAGCGCGGAAGTAACGATGGAACATGAGCGAGGGGATCGCCACCATGAGACCGCCCGCGGTGGTGATGAGCGCCTGCGAGATGCCGCCAGCGAGCTGCGACGGATTGCCGACACCCACCGAGGTGATGTTGGTGAAGACGCTGATCATGCCGATGACCGTGCCGAGAAGGCCAAGCAACGGCGTGATTGCCGCGATGGTGCCGAGCGCGTTCAGGTACTTGCCGAGCTCGTGCGCCACATGCCCACCGGTTTCCTCGATGGCTTCCTTCATGCCCTCGCGCGATGCACCACGGTTCAGCAGCCCCGCGGCGAGCACCTGCCCGAGCGGCGAGCCGTCACGAATCTCGCGCACCTTCTCTTCGGTGAGTTGACGCGTGCTGGCCTGACGCCAGACATCGGCAACGAGATTGTCCGGCACCACCTTGCTGTCTCTCAAGGTGATGAACCGCTCGATCACGATGGCCAGCGAAATGATCGAACAGAGAATGATCGGCAGCATCAACCAGCCACCGGCGGTAACGATTTCCCACACCTTGAATACCCTTCTCGTGCCAACGCCCAGAGACGCCACACGCCTTGATACCTGTGAAACCGCCGCTGACACTCGGGTTCGAAAAGCCCGTGCCAGAACCGACGATGCGAATGCCACCAACTCGATGGCGAAACACGAAGGCCGGAAGCGTCGAAGTCGAATACCAGCGTCCCGACCTGACCCGTGGTCCATGACGACGTACCCAGCCTGTCATAGCGTAATTGTACGGCAGCGTGAGGGAAACCATATGCATTGAACCTGCCAGCCGTGTAAACAATGTGCCGCGGCACGAGACTTTCGACGAACGCCGGGCTCGAAGAGCTGCTGCTGCCGTGATGCGGCGCGAGCAGTACGTCCACCGGAAACGTGCCCAGTAGCGCCGTCAGCGCGCTTTCCGCACGGGATTCGATATCTCCGGGCAGCAGAATGCGTGTTGCACCCCACCAGATCAGCAGTACACAGGAACTGTCGTTCTCGGAGCCGCGGTATCCCGCAGGTGGATGAAGAAAGGCCATTTGCGGCGCCGCGCCGCTTGTGTGTCGATTCATTGACGCATCGAACCTCCCTGCCTGATGCGGGATTCGTTCGCCGGCAACACAGGGCTGAACTCGCTCGTCGTCGAAGGAGACACCATCCAGCTCGCCACCGGCGTATACCCGCATGCGGGGGAATCGCTCGCGGAGACCCGCGGCACCGGCCGCATGATCGCTGTCGGGATGGGAAACGACGAGCGTATCGATCCTGCGACGGCCGATGGCGTGAAGGTACGGCAGCACCACCGCATCGGCAAGGGTCCGATCTGCCGAAAGCCGATTTCCGGTGTCGTAGAGCAGCGTGTAACCCGGCATGGTCAGTAGCACCGCCGTGCCCTGCCCGACGTCAAGCACATGCAGCCGCGCGTCCGCATCGCGCGGCGAGAGGTTGAACAGCAGCACCGGCAGCATCAGTGGCAGCGCGAGATACCGCCCGCTCAGACCACGCGGCTGCAACAGCAGCAGCGTGCCCGACATCGCAAGTGCAAAGGCCACGAACGATGGCACGGTCAAGGTACCTGAAGCGGCCGGCAGTTCGAGAATCCACCGGAGTACCTCGAACAGCAGCTCGAGAAGATACCCCGCCGGACGCAGTACCAGCGCAGCCAGGCTCGGCCACAATGGCGCGAGCAGCGCGCCGATCAGGCTCAGGGGAAGAATCAGCAACGCCACCAGAGGGATGGCAATGGCATTGGCGAGAGCCGACAGCCAGGCTGCCTGCTGAAACAGCAATGCCGTGACCGGCAGCAGCAACACCGAAAGCCACGCATGTGTGCGCAGACCCGCCCATATACGCGCAAGGAACGAGCCTGCTCCCATGCCGCGTTTCCGATCACGTTTCTGGCCGTGACCCTGAACGCGACCTTGACTGCCGCCCTGATGCAGGATGATCAGCAAGGCCACCGTGCCGAAAGACAGTGCATAACCGAACGACAGCACACCGAGTGGTTGCAGTGCCGTGACGATGACGAGCGCCAGCGACCAGGCACACCAGCTGTCGCTCTTGCGTCGGCGCGAGAGCAGAAGCTGCACGACCAGCAGCATGAGCAACGCGCGCTGTGTCGACAGCGACCAGCCGGCGAGCGCACAGTAGACACCAGCGGCAAGCAGTGGCAGCAAACCGAGCAGTACTCGTCCACGGCGTGGCAGCACTTTCCCGACGAAACGCACCAGCAACAGCATCCAGGCGTAGACCATGCCCACGTGCAGCCCCGAGATGGCGAGCAGGTGAGAGGTGCCCGTAGCCTCGAGCGTGTCGCGCCAGGCAGACGAAATCGCGGCGCGATGCCCGATGGCAAGCGCGGTCACGAGCGCAGCAGTCTCCGTCGGCAGCACCGCACCGATCCGTTCGTGCACGGCTGAGCGATAGCGTGCCAGCCACCGCCCTCGGCTCGTTGACAAGCGCACGGCGGCAGGTTCGGCACGCAGGTGCCCGACGGCATCGAGGTCCGTGGCGAGGGCGTGGCGTGCGCCGTCGAAACTGCCACGGTTGCGAAATCCGCCAGGGGGCTTCAGTCTGAGCGTGACACGCCAGCGCTCTCCGTCCTGAAAGGCGACTGTGGCATCTCGGCTCGAGAGCCGTATGCGTTTCGGAAAGCCCTTTCCGGGCACCACACCCGGTCGGCAACTCAGGCAAACGAGCACACGGGCTTCGAAGCGCTGACGGTCATCGTATCGCTCCGGCAACGAGTCGACGCGGATGACAAGGGTGACATCGGTATTGACGAATTCGGGTGACAGCGCTCGATCCAGCCTGGCGGAAAGCGCAAGCGCCAGGAAAAGATTCCCGGCAAGGAAGGCCGCAAATGCGCTGCCGACGAGCCCGGCATGGCGGACGAAAACCTGCCCGACGGGTGAACCACGGCAGATTGAGACACCGCGCGAGCAAAGAACCAGCCCGCACGCAACGAGGCTCAGGACACCGGCCAGTATCCATGGCGCAGGCATCGCAGTTGCCGTGAGCGGCAGCGCGACGCCGCCGACAAAGGCCAGTGCAGTGAATGTCCGTGGCTGCAAACTCGATCCCTGAGTTTGCGCGCCGGATCAGCTGAAGATCAGCTGGATCCGGTGCGCTTGAGCGTCATGACAACGCCTCGTGAGGGATAGGGCTGTGACCCGGCCTCGCCGGACCAGCACCCTTCGCTCATGATGCGATCTTCCGGTACCCCGGCGTACATGAGTGCTTCCTTGACGCGTTCACCACGATCAATCGCCAGCGTCTCGTTCTCGACACCCTCACCCGTTATGCCATTGGAGCAGCCGACCACGTGGATCAGATCGGTGGCATCGACGAAGCGCTTGGCAAAGTTGTTGACAAGGTAACGATTGGCGCTGCCGAGCTGTGCCGAATCGTTCGGGAACACGATGATCTGTTCTTCGACGTTGTCGTAGGACACGAAAGTTTCGGCGAATATCGACTGATCCTTACCGGCAAGGTTGTTGAACTGACTGTCGGCATCCCCGGCGTTCCCCAGAGACGACGTCAGCGGTGCAACCACGTCCGTCATCGGTTTGTCCGATGCGTCACCGTCACCGCCGGCAGCGGCAAGCGCATTGTCATCGTCGGCACCTGTGCTTGCTGCGGGGTTTTCTGCCTTGGCTTCAGCGGCCATCGTTGCCTTGCTGCCCCTTGCAGCGGTATCACGAGTGGCACTGGCAGGGCTGCCTTTGGTGCTCGCGATCGAGTTGGCAGCATTGGCAGCCTCGGTTCCATTGCCGGAAGCGGTGGCCTTGTCGACTTCGGATTCGCCCGAGGCGGTGTCTGCATCTACCGTAACCACCTCGCCGGCAGCGCCACCGATGTCGGCAGTGGCAGTGACGCCCTCTGTGGTTGCGGCCGCCGGCGCTACGGCGAGGTCATCGCCGTTCACTTTCGGGGCTTCGGCCCTGGTCGCCTGCACCGTGGTTGCCGCCGCCTGCGTGCCCAGCTGGGCGCCTGCGCCCGAGGCTTCGCCAGCAGCTGCCTGTGCCTGCGCCATGGTTGCCTCTGCTTCAGCGCCCTGCTGAGCGCCCGGAGCTTCACCAGCCACCTGTACCGGCTTTTCCCAGATGCTGTCATCGACTTCGATGGCCGTGGCGCGTACGCCCTTGGCGAACATGCTGCCCGCCGGTTTGATCTGACCGAATTCGTCGAAACTGTAGCGACGCCTGAGGCTGACGGGCCCCACGGCAACGACGTAGACAGCAAGCTCGTTGTTGTTGGCGCCGGCAGCTTCGGTGCGATAGGTCTCGAGCGTGTAGGCAGCCTCGCCGCTGTTCGAATCCAACACGCGGTAACCTCGTGCCGCAAGTTCCTCGAGCAAGGTGCGACCGAAGGCCTCATCATTGCCTGCCCGGATGGCAGAACTTTCCGGAGCCAACTCCGGCACCTGTGCAATGACATGCGCGAAGTCACGCGAGATGAGCTGGTCGGCCTGCGTGCGCATCTCTCCCGACGCGCCGTATTTCCCGCCCGGACCCGAGCAACCTGCCAACAGCGATAGTACCAGCGCCATAGCGGCAAGCGTCGTGAACCCCTTCTTCACCAAAACAATCTCCCTGTGCGTACCGTGAGATTCTACAATGCCGACCGGCGTACGTCATGGCCTGCCGATCAAATCCGCCACCTGCGTCACGACAATAGCGCCGGTGGCGACGCGGCTTTCGTGGCCTTCGACTTCACCGAGACGGATTACAGGAACGAGAGCATCGCAAACTCATGACCGTCAATAGAGTCAATGAGCGCCCTCTTCCTCCAACGAACCGAAGGCATTCCTGACGCTGTTTTCAGGAAAGCTCCGATTACAGCCTGGCCATGCCCTCCTTGTCTGCCTTCATGTGCAACTTGCCGACGAGCCGGGCAGTTCGTGCCGGCATGCCACAGACGGTCTCCCAGTTGTGTTCACCGACGCGCAGCGGAAAACCGTTCCAGGCCACACCGTGCGACGACACGCAACATTACGGTTGCGTCACGATGTCTACAGATAGTCGATGTTCTCCCAGCTCCGGCGAAGCGCCTCGTCGGCATGCTCCATCTTTCCGGCGGGAGTATGGGCCTGCAACAGAACCGGCCCATGCCCTTCCTTTGCGCCCAGAAACACCCTGACGTCCGATTCCCGGCCGTGAACATCCGCACTGAATTCGATCTCGTAACCCGACAGTGAACCGTATTCCTTCGCCACCATCTCTTCCTGTACCAGAGAGTCCAGCTTCCCTTCGTAGTTCATGACTCCCTGACCGAAGGCAGTCTCGACGATGCCGGCCATTGACTGCGGATCGACGTCCATTCCCCTGAAACTCATGACCGAGAACGAAACCGGCGGGTAGACGTTCACCGGAGACTGGACCAGGAAGACCGGCCTTTGACCCGCATAGCGCAGATCCACCAACCATTCGGGGTTGTATTCGGTCCAGATGCTCAGCCCCAGCTCGGGCACTTCATGGATATGCATCGGTCTCTTGATCCTCTCCGATGCCGAGGCTGCATTGCCCAGGCAGGTCAGAGCCCCAAGAGCCAGGAATACTGTCTGTTTCAACTTGTTCATGTGTCTTCAGGTCTCTCTTGACAGTGCCAGCAGATGAATGCACTTGTCGGGGTCGCCACCATCTTCCGGAAGTGGCCCGATCCATCCGCAGGGCACGTAGCCCCACTCGAAACACTTGCACAGATAATCTGCAATCGGCCAGGAGCGCAGTCCGCCCAGCTGCGCACCCAAGGCAAACCAATGAAGATAAGACCCGACTTCATTGGGCAGGTCGTGAGAAAAGAAATATTCAACATCGGAACTGCCTGCCCTGTTCTCAGGACTTGACAGAAAACACTCCAGTGCATTCAATGAGGAAAGCCGCTTGACGACCCACTCCCATATAGCGTCTATATATGAACAGCTGCCTTCAGAGTGAGAACGCATTCTAGCCTTGCATTCTTCATAGGAATATCCGGTATACATCTCAACTGAATCCTCGACGACACCTACAAAATACTTCTCTTCCGCATCATCCTCGTCCCACATTTCCTGTGACATCATCAGATACATGGCTCGGGAAACATCACACACAACGGACATCCCTTGTGGAACATCCGAATCAAACCGACCCTGACCGAGACCACGAAGAAACAGGTCGGACCGCACAACCTCATCGATTCTTTTAAATCTATCCTTGCCACTTCGTCGAAAGGCTGTATGAAGTCACTTAGACGCGGATGTTGTTCTGTCATCCTGAATCATCCTTTGTACATAACGGCCACGTTCAGTGCACTGTAGACTATCCGCCTCACCTCTCACATGAAAGCGCCAGCACCTGCATGCACTTGCGAGGATCACCACCATCTTCCGGAAGTGGGCCGATCCAGCCGCAAGGCATATAGCCCCACTCGAAGCATTTGCACAGATAATCTGCCACCGGCCAGGAATGCAGCCCACCCAGCATTGCACCCATGACCAATCGCCTTATGTAGGCATCAACCTCATTCAGCAGGTCGCGAGAAAAGAAGCACTCCACGACCGATCTATCTGCCTTGTTATCCGGACTTGACATGAAACACTCCAGGGCATTCAACTTTGACAACCGATCTGGAAAACACTTCCAAAAACATGATGCATACTCACTCATGCCATTTTTGTAGGATTCCAATCGCATCCTTTCCTCTTTATGTGAATATCTGGAATACCGCCTTACCGAATCCTCAACAACGCCCACAAAGTACTTTTCATCTGCATCATCTTCGTCCCACATTTCCTGAGACATCATCAGGTATTCTGCGCGGGCGATATCACAAACAATCGGAATATCTTCTGGAGCTTCGGATTCGAATTGCCTCGACCCCAGACTTCGCAGAAACAGGTCGGACTGAACGAAGCGATCTATCCTGTCGAAATCCACCTCGGCCACATCATCGAAAGGCTGCACAAAATCCTTGATACTTAATTTATCAATCATTCTGAATCTTCCTTTTTGATGGAATTCCCATGCACTCCCAGCAACTTATATCATTTGCCCGCATTTCAATGAAGGACCATTCTTCAGCAACATGATCGCACACGCCATCAGCCACAAAATGCCGTCGAAGGATACTGACTCACCTCTCACATGAAAGCGCCAGCATCTGCATGCACTTGCGAGGATCACCACCGTCTTCCGGAAGTGGCCCGATCCAGCCGCAAGGCATATAGCCCCACTCATAAACCTTGCACAGATAGTCCGCGATCGGCCAGAAATGCAGACCTCCAATTTGTGCACCAAGTATCAGCTGATCAAGATCAGCGCCGATCTCGTTTGGCAAATCATGGGAGAAAAAGTACTCCATATCAGTTGTTTTTAAATTATCATTACAATTTGGTAGAAATTTTTCCAGTGCATTGAGCTCCGACAATCGCTCAGCTGCCAGCAGAAACAACGCATCCATATATTTACTCGAATTATTCATGTATGACATTGTTCGAGCCTTGCACTCCTCTTTAGAATAATTCGCATTCAATTTGACGGAATCTTCGACAATGCCCGCATAGTACTTTTCATCGGCATCATCCTCGTTCCACATTTCCTGTGACATCATCAGATATTCTGCGCGGGCAATATCACAAACAATCGGAATATCTTTTGGAGCTTCGGATTCGAATTGCCTCGAACCCAGACTTCGTAGAAACAAGTCGGACTGAACAAATTTATCTATCCTGTTGAAATCTGCCTCGGCCACCTCATCGAAAGGCTGCACAAAATCCTTGATGATCAATTCATCATTCATTCTGATTTTCCCTTCCTGCTTGAATTCCCATGCAGCCCCAGCAACTTAGATCACTTTCTCATATTTCAATGAATAACCGTTCTTCAGCAACATGATCGCACACGCCATCAGCCACAAGATGCCGCCGAAGAATACTGACTCACCTCTCACATGAAAGCGCCAGCACCTGCATGCACTTGCGAGGATCACCACCGTCTTCCGGAAGTGGCCCGACCCAGCCGCAAGGCATATAGCCCCACTCGAAACATTTGCACAGATAATCTGCCACCGGCCAGGAATGCAGCCCACCCAATTGTGCACCCATGACAAGACATCCTATATAGGCATCAATTTCGTTTGGCAGGTCATGGGAAAAAAAATACTCCACGTCGGACTTCTTTGCCTTGTTTTCGGAGCTGGACAGAAAGCAGTTCAGCGCATCTAATTCCAACAGGCGACTAGGAAACCACTTCCAAAATATTTCCGAGTAACTACCCGTGCCATCCCAGAAAGATTCCATTCGTTTTTCCCGCTCTTCGGTAGAATATCTAGAATACATTTTTACAGAATCTTCAACAATACCCACGAAGTACTTTTCATCCGCATCTTCCTTGGTCCACATTTGTTGCGAAATCATCAGATACTCTGCGCGGGAAATATCACAAACAACAGGAATATCTTTTGGCCCTCTTGACTCAAACCGACCAGAGCTCAAACTTCGCAAAAAAATGTCTGACTGTACAAAACCATCTATCCTGTCAAAATCTCTTTCGGCAACACTGTCGAATGGTTGCAGGAAATTTTTTATCCTCAGTCTATCTTTCATTATTCAAATACCTTTTCAAACTCTGATGTCCACTTTTCTTCGAGATGTGTTTTATCTTGCTTGTTTAGTGCTATTTCATTTTTTGCCAGCGCTTCTCTCGCCACCTCTATGGTTCGCTTGATATAGCGCTTTTTTTCATCATCTGTTGCGGGACGCTTATCATCGGCCTTGTCCTTATCGGTCGCGACTCTCCATTTTTCTTTTTTCTTGTCAAAAACCATTTCAAGATTATCTATTGCTTCAAGTTGCTTTGCTATTGCGGCGTTGTAACCAGGATGGGAACCACGATGCGTCGTGCTGCATTTATTATCTCGACATTTAGGAAGCGGTATTCCATTGTCAATCGAGTTCAGATCGAATTCAAGACGCTTCAAGAGCTCATTGTCATGGAAATTCCATGGTATCACATGATGCGCTTCCCAATCAGGAACATTATCCTTTTCATCCTTTGCTTTCAGGTCTGGATATTCTTTTTCGAGATTTATTCTCAATTCATTGCGACTCCCTGAGGCTACTCCGGAGAACAGTTCATCTTCATCAATAGCTCGCAGCGTCACATCAGGAAAGTCTTCCAAGTGCTGCGTCCAAGGCAAGTCACATTCCGCATTGTGCACCCACAATCCGGCCGCGCCGACGAAGTAACTCGGCGTCGACGCCACCGAGAAGTTGTATACCTTCACCGGGAGATCGACCGCATGGTTGCCGATCACCACCACATCGCCTGCCGCGGTCGCCAGCACATCACCGCGCTCGACGTCCTTTGCCTCGACCCAGCCACGTCCCTGCTTCCATACAGGATGTTCATCCGTCAGGTGGTACTGCTCCTGTCCGGTGATCAGAATGCGGTAGGATGGGGCCTCGCGTGTGAAGGTCTCCTGTACCGCCTGCGGCTCGTCGGCGTATTCGGCATCATTCCTCGAATACACGAGATCACCGACATCGACCTCCTGTATCGGCACCAGGCCCTTTTCGGTCCACACCGCCGTGTCGGCGACGAAACTGGCGCAGCCCAGTTCCTCCTTCGTCTTCTCCACCGCCTTGACGAGGTCACCATCGAAGCGGGAGAGCTTCACCGCCAGCTTCAGCATGAACACCGGATTGATGTTCTCTCCGATGATGCGACCACGATCGAAGGAGCCACAGTTGACCAGGGCGGAAATGTCCTGACCAATGACATCGGCTATGGCGCGGATCGTCCCTTCCGGATCCTCCACGAAGGACTTCGCCAGGGAGTACAGTCCTTCGAGGGTTTCCTTCGGATTGGTGACCGTGTCGTAGATGTCACCGATCTGGTTCTTGATACCCTCCCAGAAGCCGCGAACGAACTTGTAACCTTCGGCCAGCGCGCCGCCCAGCCTGTCCTTCAGACTGCTCCAGAACCCTTGTTCCTCTTCGGGTGGTTCGTCGGTTTCGGTATCCACCTCCTCACATTCGATGGCACCTTCCGTCGGCTCCTCGGACGTACCCGTCTCCGCGTCCTCACCGGCGGATTCCTCCTCGCCGTCATTGTCGGCATCGTTGTCCTGCTGCTCGCCGTTTCCGGTGTCGCTTTCATCTTCCTGTTGCGCGTCCGGATTCGTCAGGAAGCCCATGGAAGCATCCCCCGACACCGATTCACTCGCCTCGGCATCCGCCTGCCTCGCATCGGCTGCACGTGAGGCGGAGGCCAGGATCTCCTCTTCCCAGGCGGCCGACTGCATTCGCACGGTGGCCACCGAGGTCAGGGGGATCTGGTTCCGGGCGTAGAACCGGGCGTTCTCGGCGTCGAACCACGACATGGACTGTGCCAGCAGCGCCCCCACCACGGGAACCTTCAGCTCGAAGCCATACTTCACCTTGATCTTCAGCAGGTTGGCGTCGCGGATCGTGAGTCCGGAAGCCGTTCCCGCGGTGTTCGGCTGGTGTCGGAGGTGACTGTTGGGTATCACCCGCTTGCCGCTCTTGACGTCATCGACGCCCCAGTCACGGAACGCCTCGGGCGTCGGGTTGATGACCTCGATGCGCGTCTGCAACGGGTCCTGTACCTTGAGCCCCGAGGCCGCGATGGCCTGCGCTGCCTTCTCGGCACCGCCGTCTCCGCCAACAAGCGGCGCGAGTCGAAGACCGAGTTCACGCCGCATGCTTTCATCACGGGCGTTGTGCGTCGCACCGGTGCGGGCTGCTTCGAACGTGGCGTAGTTGAGCGTGGACTTGCCGTGATAGATCAGACTGCCCTGCAGGGTCGAGAGTCCGAGCAGCAGCAGTGCCGGAACGGCGATGGCAAGTTCACTGAGCGAACCGCGCTGGCGGCGTCGCGCAAGCCAGTCACGAAGGCGCTTCGCTCGCTGTTGTCCGTCAGTGCGTGAATCCTTCATCATGCAGATCCTGTTTCGTCAATCAAGGCGAGGGCTGTGGGGTTTCACCACGCTTGAAGATCCTGAGGTTGTGGGGGCAGGTCGCCGGTCAGTACCGGCGCCGCATGGCCAGTCGGGAACGCGTCGTTCCTCCGGGGTCGATCCACCGATCGAGCGCTCTCACGCGTGCCTCGATACCGCTTCGCCTGCACTCGCCCGGTTCGGGGTGTGCGCCTTCTCCCGCCGGCGCCGGAGCGAGTGCTTCGCCCGCGACGATCCCGAGCGCATCGATCTGCCCCTCGGCCAGTTCGAGCACCGACGCGGCTCGGCGGCAACGGCGCACACTGCCCGGGGGCAGGTGGCCGCACTCGATCACCACGCCATGCCTGTCGAGAAACACGACGTCGAGCGCCGTCTTCATCCCGAAACCCTGAACACTGTTGCACTTCGGGAAATGCAGGGCTTCGCCGGGCGTCAGTTCACCCAGGGCATGCACACCACGAAAACGCGCCAGAAACGACAGGGCGGTGTACATGACGAGCCCCGGCCCTGCATCTCTCGCAAGCTCTTCCGGCTGTGCCGGGGCCAGTAGCCGCTCGCGGAGATACCGCACGAGGCGTGCAGGCAACCGCATCACCACTTTCCTCCGAATTCGGCCTCGAAGGCCATGCGGCGCAGCATCGCGTCAAGCGATTCTTCCTCGCCGACGGCAGCGGAGATCTGTGCATTGTTGTTCGTGGTTTCGCCGCCAGCCGGATCGGTAACTTCCGCTGTCTCCTCGGTCGTCGTCTCTTCCTCTTCCTCTTCTTCAACCGTCCGCGTGGTGATCTCGATACTCGTCATCGCACTCGCAAAGTCCGAGTAGGCAAAGACCTGTCCGCGGTAGGTGCAGGACAGATTGATCCGCACGAGAAAGCTGACGCTGCCGCCATACTCACTGGTACGAAAGACGGCAATGTCATCATCGGCACCGCTGACGTATTCGGTTTCTTCGTCAATCACGCCATTGCCGTTGCGGTCCCTGTAAAGCTCCAGCGGATGCCTCCTGGCGCCGAAGGTGTTTTCCGCCCAGTCGAGATAGACACGAACATCGGCGCCGCCGATGGGATTGTTCGACCCGTCCCTCAGCGTTGCCACGACGGGCATGTCCACGGTGTAGTCCGGGTTGTAGATGCATATGCCCTCGGCGTTGAGCCGCTCGTCGATCTCGATGTTGCGCGTCTCCGGCGACATGGACAGTGTCGCACCGGAAGGCAGCTGCTCGCTTTCGCTGCAACCGGCGAGAAGCAGTACCACAACTGCGGATGCGAGCGTTCCCGTCCCTGCGAAAGGTCTGTTGCTGACAGACATCATTGAAGTCCTCCGGGCCATTGCCAGGCCCATACAAGTGGTGGCCAGGTGATGACTCCCATCACCATGGCCTTGCTGAGAATGAGATAGGCAAGAACCAGGAACGTGGTCGGAAAAATGAACATCACGAGCGGTCCGAGCATCTTCACGGGTGCTTCCATGGCGAGCTTCTCGGCACGCTGAAAGCGCTGCGTGCGAAGCTGATCGGACTGGGCACGCAGTATCGGCCCTAGGCTTGAACCCGTCTTCTCGGCCTGGATGAGGCCGGCGACCACCATCTTGACTTGCGGGCTGCCGGCTCTGTCGGCGAGTTCACGCAGTGCTTCGGCGCGAGCCTTGCCGGCGCGAATGTCACGCAGAACGCGGCTGATTTCGCGGCGCAATGCCGAGTCGGGCGTCTTCTGTACCGCCTGCGACATTCCCCCGGTGAGATTGCTGCCGGCTTCCACCGACAGGGTAATCACGTCGAGATAGAACGGCAGAACCCGGAGAATCTCGGCCTGACGTTTCTGCATGCGCTCCTTCAGCCAGAGATCCGGGTAGTAGAAACCACAAATGGCTGCCACCAGCGAAAACAGGAGCCCGGCACTGCCGAGCATCAGACCGAGCAAGGACGCGAACAGGGCAAAGCCGATCGCGGAAACGTATCGCGCGGCGATGAACTGTTTCGGACTCACCGAAAACTCGGCACCGGAGCGCTTCAGCTTCATCGCCGTCACCTCAACGAGCTGCTCGTTGAAGCGGTCGCCGAAGTAGTGAACGAGTGCCTGAATGAAGGGCCACACGAGGCGAAAACCCAGCGGAGGCAGATCGAGAAACTGACGATTCTCTGCCGGTACCCGGCGAAACACGTTGTAGGTCTGCCAGACCATCATCGCGACGAAGGCACCGAAGGCCAGACTGATGATGAAAAGTGTCATATGTCGATACTCACGATCTTGCGGATCATCAAACCACCGCATACTTCCAGTACAACGATCACGGCCAGAAAAACCCACCCGAGCACACCCGTAAAGAGATGAGCCATGGCTTCCTTCTCGATCTGCATCAGCGCAATCATGATCAGGAAAGGCAGGGCCGATACCGTCTTTCCCTGCAGCACGCCTTGCGAGGTGAGCGCCTTGACCTTGCCCTCCATCTCGAGCTTGCGCCGCAGCGTCTCGCCGAGGCGATGAAAGGTCTCGGCGAGGTTGCCACCGACGTCCAGGGAAATCAGAGCCGCTGACACCACGAGATCCATTTCTTCCGTCTGCACACGCTCGGCGAGGTTGTCCAGCGCTTCATCGAACCTGAGACCTACCCTTTGCTCACGCAGCAGGTGCCCGAATTCCTGAGCAATCGGGCCACCCTGTTCCTCCACCATGGCCTGGATCGCGATCGTCAACGTGGACCCTGCACGCATGCTGCCGGCGATCTGCGACAAGGCATCGGGTAGCGCGTTGTTGATCGCGCGCTTGCGGCGATCCGCCATGCGCTTCATCATCCAGCGCGGAAAGATCAGCATGATCACGAGGGCAACGACGACAAACGGCAACGGCTGACCCAGAAAATGCAGCGCCAGCGGCACGCCTGCCAGCACCAGCAGATACAACAGGAGCAGTTTCTTCGTGTCCGCAAAGACATACATCTTGCGAAGGTGCGATTCGGTCTGCTCCGTGACCGATGCCGAATAACGTTCGACCGTCGACGCCGTCATGTTGAGCATGAAGTAGGTCGACAACACCAGACTCAGGAACACGAGTCCGAGTATCAGCAGGATGTCCATCAGAGTGCGCTCCCCGGCTTGCTGGTGAACAGTGACAGATCCACTTCCATGCCGATCTGTCGGAGTTCTTCGTAGAAGGTAGGTATCGCGCCTGTCGCCACGAACTGGCCCGCCACCTTGCCATCGGGACCGAGCCCGTTCTGGCGATAGACGAAGATGTCCTGAAGCTGCACGGTGCCACTTTCGACACCAACCACTTCCGTGATCTTGGTGACCTTGCGCGAACCGCAGGGAAATCGCGTCTGCTGGATGATCAGATGCACAGCCGAGGCAATCTGCTCGCGAATGGCCGTGGTCGGAAGGTCCATGCCGGCCATGAGCACGAGAACCTCGAGACGCGAAATCACGTCACGCGGGGTATTGGCGTGAATGGTGGTCAGTGATCCGTCATGGCCCGTGTTCATGGCCTGCAGCATGTCGAGCGCTTCGCCGCCACGACACTCTCCCACGACGATTCTGTCCGGGCGCATCCGCAACGAGTTCTTGACGAGGTCACGAATCGGGATGCCGCCCTTGCCTTCGAGGTTCGGTGGGCGCGACTCGAGTGAAACGAGGTTCGGCTGTACGAGCTTCAGCTCGGCAGCATCCTCGATGGTGACGATACGGTCGGTATCGGGGATGAAACTGGACAGCACGTTGAGGAGCGTGGTCTTGCCCGAACCCGTACCGCCGGCAACGATGACGTTCAGATGGCGTTCGACCGCGATCTGGAGAAATTCGACCATCGGCGCTTCCAGGGAGCCGAACTTGACGAGGTCTTCCGGATGCAGCCGATGCTTCGGGAACTTTCGAATGGTGATGCTCGGGCCCTTGATCGCCAGTGGCGGAATGATGGCGTTGACACGCGAGCCGTCCTTCAATCTCGCATCCACGATCGGGCTGCTTTCGTCGATGCGCCGCCCGAGCGGTGTGATGATGCGATCGATGACCGCCTGTACCGCGGCGTCACTGCTGAAGTTGAAGGGAGACTGAACGAGCTTGCCCTGACGTTCCAGAAAGATCTCGGCATGGTTGTTGACCATGACCTCGGTGATCGACTCGTCTTCGAGGAACTGCTCGAGCGGCCCGAGACCCACGGCTTCATTGAGTACATTGCGATGCAGCGCTTCGCGATCGACGTCATCCGGCATCTCTTCGTCGAGTTCCTCGAGAATGCCGTCGATCAGTCTCGACGAGTCATCGCGCAGTTGCTGGTCGCTCATGCGGTTTACGTCGCGACGCTGGAGATCCATGCGGTGCAGAAGCTGTTCGTGCACGATGCGCCCCCAGTACAGAAGCCGTTCCGCGCGTTCGATGTCTTCCTCGGAGTATCTGTCGTCCACCGACGCCGCTCGCGCACGCGCGGGCTCGTCCGATGAATCACTCTTCCCTGCTCCGGCAGCCTGGTCGCGCGTCTCTGCACGCCGCGCCGGATCCGGCGCGGTGCTCGCTGCACCGTTCCGTGGCACATCGGTGCCCTGCCGCACATCCATGCCGTTGCCATTGACCTGAGCAACCGGCGACGTCAGCGCCTCGTCAACCGAACCGCCATTACCATTCACTCGCGCATCGGCCACTGGCGCATCCCGGTTGTCCGTAGCCGATCCGCGGCGGAAGAAGCCGGTGATGCCCCTGCGCTTTTCTCCGCCATCGACAGGTTCTTCATCTTCTTCTTCGACCCGTTCAGGATGGGCATGCGGGTTCACGATACGGCGCACATCGATAACCACATTCACGTCACCGATCACGATCTCGTCGAGTTCACTCAGTGGCCCGTGCTCCTGCACGCGTTCCTGGTTGACCCAGGAACCCTGCATGCTGCCCAGGTCGCGAAGCCAGACACCGTCGGATTTCAGATAGAGTTCTGCGTGGCGCTTGTTGATCATGCGTGAATTCACCACGAGATCGTTGCTTCTCGCACTGCCGATGGCACAGTTGTCACCCTTGACCTTGAAGAGCTTGCGGCGACTGTTACCTTGCTGGTAGTAGAACTCGAACATGATTCACTCCAGAATCTCGATGGTCTGGCTGGCAGCACTGTCCAGTACGGTGCCGGTCTTGTCGAAGATTTCGGACTGGCGTGCCGTGAGGCTGGTCTCGACCGGATCGACGACTTCCGGCGTCACGAAGATGACGAGTTCCGTCACTTCGTCTCGCCCGTTCCTGCTGCGAAAGAAGTTGCCGATGATGGGAAGCCTGCCCAGCCCCGGGATCATGTCTGCCTCACTGCTTTGCTGCGAATTGAGCAAACCGGAAATGACGATGGTCTGGCCGGCGGGTACATTGACCGTGGTGCTCGCTCGCCGCGTGAGCAGACCGGGAGACTCACCCACGGCCGAGGCCTGATCAAGCGCGCTGATCTCGGTTTCGATGGCGGTCTGCACGTTGCCAAGCGCGTCAACTCGAGGATTGACGTTCAGTCGAATGCCGTACTCCTTGAAATCAATCACCGTCTGGCCGTTCTCGCCCGTCGTGGGAAACGGCACTTCACCGCCGGCAAGGAATGATGCTTCACCGCCGTTGGCGCAACTGAGCACCGGCTCGGCGAGCAGCACGGCGTCGCCGGACGACGCCAGAAAGTTGATGCTGGAAGTGATCTGCGAGGCAATACCGAAGTAGGTGGCAAAGGGATCGACCCGATTCGGCAGTTCCGGAATCCCGCCCTCGGGGCGAAACAGGTTGTTGCCGACTGCGTCGCCGGCGACACCCATTCCGGGACCCGAAGTGCTGTCGCTCCAGTCGATGCCGATCTTGTCGAGCGCCGTCTTGCGGAACTCCACCATGCGAACCTTCATGCGCACCATCGTTTCCATCTGTACGCGGGTTTCAGGGTCACGCTCACTGACACGAATGTTGAAGTCGGACTGACTGCCATCGGCATGCCAGAGCCTGAGCGACGAACTGCCCGGTTCCTTGCCGATCACGAGCAGTTCCCCCGAAGCCAGCACCTCGGCACGAACGACAGACCCGTTACCGACGACGACACGCGAAACCTTGACCTCACCGAAAACGTTGACCTCACCCATGAACATGTCCACGTTGATGCGCTCTTCGGCTGTCGCCGACACCGGCTTGTGCGACGATGTCAGTCTTGCTGCGTCAAAACCATCGCTCAGCCGCCCTGCTTCACTCTTTCCTTCGCGCAGGGCTTGCTGATCGACACTGGCGCCACCACCGGCTCCTTCGTCAACGTCGTATTCGATGACCTCCCATTCGGCGGCAGCCGTTTCCTTCCCCGGCTCTGCCTCTGACCTGACAGAGGCGAGAGAATCGCTCAGTGCGACCCACTCGCTACCCGCATTCGATGGACTCGGCGAGTTCTGATCGGCGCTGGCGGCCTGTGCCACCAGGGCAAGGGTTGCGGCAAGCGCCATGGTCGAAAACACCACACAGGCGCCCCGTGTCAAGCGCGCTTTCGCGCCGGGACGATATTGCGTGTCGGCACAGTCGAGTCCTGACGCAAGCATGATCACCGCCCCTCCACGATGTACTCGATTGCCGGTTTCTTCGGCTTCCGTGTCGATCGTTTCGTCGCCTCGACCGGCTTGGGTTCCGGCAAGTTGAGAAGATGGGCGATGGTCATCGGAGAATCCTCGAGTGATCCTTCGTCCTCGGGGTTTCTGAGCACCGCCGTGAGCTTGCCCACGTTCTGCGCCAGGGTGATCTTCTGCGCCTGTTCGGGGCTGACATGCACGGTAATCGTGTTGAAGCTCCGTTCCTGCCCACCCGACTGCTTGTCGACCATGGTCTGGATGCCGGTGGCGATCACGTTCAGCTTCTGGATGAGCGGGAAGATCTGTGTCTCGCCGCTCTTGCCGTAACTCAGGAGAAGATCAACCTTGTCCTTCGGTTGCAGGAAGCCCGAGATGGAGTTGATTTCGTCCACGCGAACGGTCATGGCCCGCAAGCCGTTTTCGACCTTGCCGCTGAAGGTCGGCGTGTAGCCACCCTCGAGGTGCGCCCAGAGCAGGGGTACGCCTTCGGCAATGTCGTACTCGAGACGTCGGCCAAAGGCGTTATCGAGGTTTTCCTCGACGATGCTGTTCTGGTCGATCAACTCGGCCGGGATGGGACGCATGGCAAGGTCTTCCCTGATGACGACCTCACCACGCATCATCGGCCTCGTCGGCACGACGACGCGGACAAGTTCTTCGTCCTCGTCCATCATGCTCTTGTACTGGGCAATCTGCTGTTCGATGTAGTTTCGCGAGAAGAAGACACCGACGGCACCCAGGGCCAGCGACAGGATGAACATCAGAACGGGTTTGAGATTGCGGCGTCCGCCTTTGCCTTTGGATCTGGTGACAGCCATGGTTTGCTTTCCTCCGGAGATACTGTTCTGCAGCTGCCGTGTCTAACGAACACCGATCAGGGAATTGACATCAGGAATGTCGTGCTCGCCTGAAAGGCCGACAGGGTTTCCATGAACCAGTTGATCAGCGAATCGCCGCTGCCGGGCACCGGCACGAAGAGCGCGGCAATCACGATTGCAAGACCAACGAGGTACTCGGTCGCAGCGGCGCCGCGCTGACGTTTCATTGCAGTGCTCATCGCGTCAGCTCGTTCAACACGATGGAGCTGCCACCGGAATCACCGGGGCTGATCACCAGGGACAGGTCACGATTGCTGCCATCATTGAAGGAAAGCAGCAGTCCGTTCTCATGCGGCAGGCGTGAGCCACGATGCCATCCGTTGCGCAGCAACTCCCGTTCGTAGGCACTGGCCGCGTGTTCCACGTTCAGCGTGCTGTCGATCAGGAGCAGCAGTGACTTGCCGACGCCGGGGTCTTCCGACTCGCTGATCGTCTGCAGCGAATCACCGTCGACCACGAAATCCAGTGCCCTGTCCATCGGCTTTCCCTCGAGAGACATGATCGAGAGGGTTCCCACCGACTCGGTGGTCTGCTTCGCATCAAGATCCAGTACGTGGTTGAATCCATCGTTCATCCAGCTGATGTAGATGCGATCCTCGACCTCATCGACGAGGTAGGCAGGCGGCGTGTTTTCGTCACCGTCATTCGGCTCGCCCCACTCGCCTGCATAGAATTCGAGGGTTTGCTCGAGCGATCCCGGATTCCGGAAGCTCGCGATGTCGACAACAAAGCCGTTGTGCACCATGCCCCGCGCAACGACTTCCAGATGGGAGTCCTCGGGCACCGGAAAATCCTCGATCCGGTCGTCAGCCACGGCCATGCCTCCGGAAGCAAGGAAAACCACGGCACTGATCAATTGCTTCTTCATTTCGGATCCCTCGCGTATTCGGGCAACGCGCCCATCTCGACGTGACCAAAAGCATCATCAAGCCCCTTGAGTTCCTTGAACAGGGGAATCTGCCCCACTTGCGATGCAATTTCTCCGACCTTGTCAAGCGCTGATACCGGCACGAGCGTGCGAACACGTTCCGCCGCCTGTCCATCACTGCCCGCACTCCAGGTGTCGGCCATGATGACCGAGGGAATGTCGAGACAGCCCGCATTGCCTCCCGTGGAACAGGAAGCTTCCGAACCGGCAACCAGCCAGTCGTTCTCCTGTACTTCCATCCGCACACCCGAACGGACGAGACCATTCGTCTCCATGTCCCACTCGTTTCCGGGCAGATCCGCGAGCAGCTCTCCGGCCTTGCCCGCCATCTCCCCGACAGCGGCACCAGTCGGTTGCGATGCGAAGTCGTAGGCCAATCCGGCGTGTTCGGACTCATTGCTGCCGATACGCACATCCGTCTGCCCGAGTACGCCCGGTGTCCGGCCATTCTCTTCACCCCACAGAAGGTTGTCGCCGCCATCGTGCTCCTGTGAGGAAATCGCCGTGTCCGCCTTGCCGAGGAAACGCGCCGATGTCTGGTCCAGGCTTCTGCTGTTTCCCCGGTCATTCACCGTGGCTTCCCACGCCGTGTAGCGCGCGGCCTGCTCTCCGGTCTGTCGAAAGTCACCCAGTTTTCCGATCATCGGTATGGCGATGAACAGCGGGATCATGGCCGCCATCAGAATGATGGTTTCGGTCAGTGCGCTACCAGCCTCGGCTGTTTCTGATTTCTTCGAGATCTTCATCTTCGTCCTCGTATCCATAAGTCAAGCTGTTTTCATTGCCTTCTTCGTCAAGTTCTGCCGCCCACTCGAACTCGAGCGTGTCCTCGGCGTTGTTGAGCATTTCGACGACCGCATAACGCGCCATCTCACGATTGAAATGCTCGGGGTCATCGGTGACTTCGTCGAAGATCTCCATCAGGGCATCCTCGAGTTCGACCTGCAGGGAGTCCTGAACCGCCTGACGCTCTTCCAGAAGTGTCTCGATTTCTGCACGAATTCTTTCACGCTCCAGAGTGCTGCCGGCAGTCTCGGCTTCCTCGCGAAGCGCTGCTATCTGACTGTCGAACTCACCGACCCTGGCGGCAATATCGCTCTTGACATCCGTCATCGCCGTACCGAAGGCATCCACGATCTCGTCGCGAATACGCTGGTATTCATCGCGGTATTCGAGCATTTCCTGACGACCTTCTTCGACAGTCTCGGCAATCTCTCCGATTTCGGTGTCGGCCATGACACTGTCGAAGTCACTCTCCGCAAGACTCTCGACCTCGCTCACGAGCGCGTTGACATCCGTGCCGACATACGAGCTGGCGTAGCTCGTCACGATGCCCTTGAGCATGTCTTCGACGGCGTCCTTGAGGACATCTTCGACCGCTTCCTTGATCTGGTTCTTGACGTCGTCGATGGCCTCGCCGGCAAAATGCCTGAACAGCGCTTCGGGATCGCCATCCTGTACCAGGCTGATGTATTGCGAATACTCGCTGGTATCCGGCAAGCCCTCGACGCCGTACGCCTGCATCAGCGCCGAAACTGCCGCCTGGGCATCGATGCTGGCCGGAATCTCGACATCGGGCAAGGTCAGGTCGGAACCGACGATACTCGCCAGAGCAATGGGCCCGCCTTCCGTATCGACTCGTGTACGTGCCCTGGAACCACTGCTGCCCTGCGCCAGTGAGCGCTGTTCCGGCGACTGCGTGGCATCTTCCTCCCCACCCTCGGGTTGGGATGACGACGGTGCCGATGCCGAAGAGGCCGCAGCGCGCATCGAGAGCGCCAGCAAGCGTTCCTTGTCTTCCACCGGGCTCAGTCGGACATCCCAGTAGGGGTTGTAGCCATTGGCGTTCTCGTATCGTGCGTCTTCGTTCAGATGCAGGTCAGGCCGTTCGAAGAACACTTCCGCAACGGAAACCGAGGAAGCACTCTGCCCCACCGACACCATATCGGTGTGAAAGGTATCGCTGGTGCCCATCTGCTCGGTGCTCTGCACCTTGTCGAGCGGCATCGATACCTCGACCTTCAGATGAATGGCGGGGTCGTCTTCGTCAATGGTTTCTTCCGAGAGCGATCGATAATTCTGAATACCCGTGTAGCCGGTGGCGATGCTTTCCGCTGAGGTGCCGTCGATACCGTATCCCTCATCGGCAAGCTGTTCGGCCTGCGGGTTCTGTGGCGTCCATCGATTTGGCGAACAGCGCTTTCCCCGTTCGCAGTTCTCACCGGGCTCCATCGAGTCACTGCTGCCGTCGGAGTTGGCAAAGGCGCGGCCCCAGCCGATGGGCACCTCGAGCTTCTTTTCACCCCTGATGCGCCAGATGCGGGTGTGTGCCGAAACCGTATCCTTGGCTTTCCATTCCCACTTGATCTTCCCGCCTTCCTGGATCATGAAGAGTCCGGTCTGGCCACGGCGCATGATCTTGTGGCGTGTCACGGGTGTGGAGTACATCCAGAAATCGAAGAAATCCCAGTTCCTGCTGCGCGAGAATTCATCGAGCGAGTGGTTGATCATGTTCTGCCTCTCGATCATCGCGGGAAGATCCTCATCGTCGAACCCACTGGTGAAGCTTTCCCAGCGACCCAGATTCGATGCCACGCCATACAGGTTGTAGGCACTCGACGTTTCAAAGCGCGGATCCGTTTCGGAAACCACCGTATCGACGATGGAAGGCGTTGCGGCAAACGATCCGTAGTACATCGACTCCTGCGCGATCGACAGCCCCTTGTTGACCTTGTCCACGACGTTCACCATGCTGTTGGCGATGGGTGTAAGCACCTGGTCGACCGCACGCACGGCGGTTTCGACGCCTTCCAGTATGCCGTTGAGTACCGGCACCCAGCTCAGTACCGTGGATATGTTCGCGACCGTCACCACCCCGTACTTGGACCACGAGGCCAGACTCACACCCTGCGCGATGGACACCTGATTGGCCACCATGGCGCGATTGGTGTATGCCTGAAAATTCAGTGCGCGCGCCTGCCATTGCAGGCCGCTGTAGGCAGCGGCATCGGCCGTGTTGGCAAGCCGCGTCTTGTCCGAAGCCGTCTGTATCGTGTTGTAGAGGACAAACCCGCTCAGCGAGCCGAAGAGCAGCAGCGCCATCCCCAGAGGAAAGGCCTGACCGCGCACGCGATGAGGCAAGCTCAGCTTGTCCGGTTGTTTTCCTGATTCACGCATCGAATTCATCTCCATGCCCTCGCGCATCCAGCCACAAGAGCCGGAATCTACCCCTTGGAAAATGGCTGGCGCCGCCACGGCGCCAGCCAGACTCGACAGTCTTCCTGTTACTGGCTGTAGTCGCCCAGGGTCGCGGCCTTGGGTTGGGAAACATTACCGGTAGTCATGTCTTGCGCGGTTTGCCCCGTTGTGTCACCCACAAGCGTATTGCCCATCTGCGTGAACTGAGCCTGTACCGTAGATCCGAAATAACTGACGGCAGCAATCGCCGCAAGCGCAATCAGCGCGACGATGATGATGTATTCCGTCATCCCCTGGCCGGTGATGCGACGTGCCGCAGCGTTTTCGGCAACGAATTTCTTGTTAACTACAGTCTTCATGGATTTCTCCTGTTTTCTCTTAACCACATGGTTTGAGCAGCTTCTGCTGCCGATTGACCCGGTCACCCGAGTGTTGTTTGCCCCGGATGGAGCAAATTCCTGCCGGATGTCGTGCACATTCCGTCACCTGACATCCGCCTGTCCTGTTTCCTGCCGACCCGAGCTGCCCGATTGCCCGGTCACGTATTCGCCAAGCCTTATCCGCCCGCTCAGAAACTCCTCGACCGACACGTCGGTGAAGCTGTCATCAGGCGTAAAGACCGTTGCCGCCACGTCCACATCATCGAAGTCATCCCAGCGCTCCATCACTCCCGAGGCACTGACCGAAATCACGACGCGCTGCTCCCTGTCGCTGTAGGCATCCAGACGCACGAACGCGTTCTGTCGGTCACGGCACTCCCAGACATCGAGAAACTCGCCGCGATAGCTGACCGACGGCTGAACCTTCGCAGCCAGGTATTCGCAGGCGCGTTCAGGTGGAAGCGGGCTGAGCATCGGAAAATCGGGGAAGACGATGCTCCTGTCATCGACATCGCTGTCCGCTTCGGCCGCGATGACATCCATCGACTTGCTCACCTGTCCGGTGTCGTCCGTCAGAGTCAGAGGCACCTTGTGAATCCAGCGCCGTCTTGCATCCATCATCCAGGCTTCGGTCGTGGCTGCGTTCAGGAGGTACTGATACGCGCCTTCGGAAAGCATGTCGGTCACGAGAAGCCCGCTGTCACCCAGCAGCACCTGGGCGTCGAGCTGCACTCGACCGGACCGGGTATCAATGAGGCGATAGCGCCAGCTTTCCGCTTTCACCCGCCTGGCTTCGCTGCTGATGGCATCACTGTCGGCAGCATCAGTGCCGGCGGTATCACCGACAACGTTGCCGCCGACGGTCTCGCTTCCTGATGCCCAGACGGCACCGGTAACCAGTACACCGGCCACACAGAACAGGCACAAAGACCTTGCCTTCACGTAATGGATTCTGCTGCTGTCGATCGACAATGGCATCGATGCCACCTCCGTTTCAGGTGTGCGAACGGCTCGCACTTCCCTTGCTGGAGGTGTAAACGCACTCCGACATTTTTTTTCACGGCCGCAGCGAATTTTTTTCGAAAAAATTTTCGAGGGTGCTCGGAACCGCATTGGAGTGCGTTCTGCAAGGTGTGGTGCAACAGCTCACCGCCTCACCGTCAACACATGAAGGAGTAACCCATGTCAACCCTGTTCATCGGAAACCTTGTCGGCCGCATGTTTGCAAGCTACCTCGTGGTGCTCGCCATCATGCTGCTGTTCAGCAAGTTGAAACCGAAAGTGGCGGCACGACGCAGCCTGCGCTGGTATGGCCTTGCCATGACCATGCTGGTATTCATGGTGGGTATCGGTCGCGCCGTGACCAGTAACGGCGGCATCGCCTGAAGCCGGGTGCTCGCCGGCCAGAGTGGCCGCGTCGCCGGCTCTCCGGCTGATGCAGACGCAACGATCAACGACTCGGCCGTGTTGCCGCGCCGTGATGCGTTCAGTCCGCTTCCAGCACTCCGTGGCTCAGCCGCAGCACCCGGTCCATCTTGGCGGCCAGGCGGTTGTCGTGCGTGACCACGAGAAAGCTCGTGCCGCGCTCACGGTTGAGTTCGAGCATCAGTTCGTTGATGCGCGTCGAGGTGTCCTCGTCGAGGTTGCCCGTCGGCTCGTCGGCAAGGATGATCGAGGGGCGGTTGACCATGGCGCGGGCAATCGCCGCGCGCTGACGCTCGCCACCCGACAGCTCCGAGGGCTTGTGCTCGAGACGCTGCCCGAGGCCGACACGCGCGAGCAGTTCGGCGGCACGCGCGCCTGCCTCGGTGACGTTCATGCCGGCAATGAGCAGCGGCATTGCCACGTTCTCCTGCGCCGTGAACTCGGGCAGGAGATGATGAAACTGGTACACGAACCCGACCTTCTCGTTCCTGAGTCTGCCGATGGCCTTCGCACCGAGACCTTGCAGCGCCACACCATCGATACTCACGCTGCCGGCATCGGGCCTGTCGAGCCCGCCGAGCAGATGCAGCAGCGTGCTCTTGCCGCTGCCCGAGGCCCCGACGATCGCCACGCGCTCGCCACGCGCCACGGCAAGGCTCACGTCCCGGAGCACGTCCACCGAGAGCTTGCCCGCACCGTAATGTCTGGCGAGTTGCTCGGCGACGAGCACCATGCCGCGCCTCGTGTCCTGATCATTCATGCGACAGCGCCTCGGCCGGGTTGGTGCGCGACGCGCGCCAGGCAGGGTACAGCGTGGCCAGCAGCGAGAGCGTGAAGGCGAGAATGCCCACGCGCGTCACGTCCGGCCAGCGCAGGTCCGAGGGCATCTCGTCGATGTAGTACACCTCGGGATCGAGTACCGGCCCGGTGAAGCGCTCGATGAAGGGCACCACCACGTCGATGTTGCTGGCAAGCGCGATGCCGCCGGCCAGCCCGGCAAGGGTGCCGAGCACGCCGATCACGAGCCCCTGCACGATGAACACGCGCATGACGCTGCCGGGCGAGGCACCGATGGTGCGGAGGATCGCGATGTCACTCTGCTTGTCCTGCACCAGCATCACCAGCGTCGAGATGATGTTGAAGGCGGCAACGGCAACGATCATCGAGAGGATGATGAACATCATCGTCTTCTCCATGCGCACGGCGGCAAAGTAGTTCGCATTCTGTTGCGTCCAGTCGCTGACGAAATAGTCGAAACTGAAGTCATCGCGGAGTTCATGCGAGACCCGCGGCGCGTTTCCCGTGTCGGCGAGTTGCAGACGTACACCGGAAAACCCGACATCAGGGTATTCGCCACCGAGTCGGAACAGCTTGCTGGCATCGCCAGCGTGCATGACCGCGAGGTTCCGGTCGAACTGGAACATGCCGAAACGGAAGATGCCGGAAACGGTGAAGCGCTTGACGCGCGGCACGAAACCGACCGGCGTCACGCTCGCTTCGGGAGTGATGACCATGATGCGGTCGCCGACAATGGCACCGAGGTAGCTGGCCAGATCCACCCCGAGCAGGATGCCGAACTCGCCCGGCGGCAGCGCGCTGGCGAGGGAGTCGATGTACTCGAGCCTTTCCTCGAGTTCCGAGACCTTGCCCTCTTCCTCGGGCAACACACCGCGCACGAGTGCGCCGGTCGAGCGGCCACCGTGCACGAGCATGACCTGCCCTTCCACATAGGGGGCGGCACCCGTGACCTCGGGATGCGCGGACGCGGTGTCGGCCACCGAGCGCCAGTTCCTGAGCGGTGCGCCGATGGCCGATACCGTTGCATGGGCCGAGGCACCGACGATGCGCTCGCGCATCTCCTTCTCGAATCCGTTCATGACCGAAGTGACGGTGATGAGCGCCGTCACGCCGAGAAAGATGCCGATGATCGACACCAGTGAAATGAAGGAAATGAAGTTGTTGCGCTGTCTGGCGCGCGTGTAGCGCAGGCCGACGAACAGCTCGAATGGTTGAAACATCGACCGATTATAGGCAGCGGATGCAGGCCTGTGGGACAATTGCCGGATGCAAGACTCACGCTCGGCCACCGTGGCCACCGGCACCGCGTCCGACGCGCGAACACCTCCAGGCAACCCCTCGACAATCACCGGTACCGACACGGGTACCGGCACGGGCGCCGACACGGGTACCGGCACGGGTGGCGATGCGTCGCTGACCCTGCTGAGCAGGCGGTGCACGGCTGACCTGCCGGCCAGGGCGCAGTGGGGTCAACTGCACGGTGCGGCCCAGTCGCTGGCCATCGCCGAACTCGCGGCCACCAGCGAGGCGCTCACCGTGGTGGTGGTGCCGAACACCGCGGAGCTGCTGCAGTTCGAACCCGAACTCCGCTTCTTCCTCGACGGCCGCGCCACCATCCATACCCTGAGCGACTGGGAAACCCTGCCCTACGACCGCGTCTCGCCGCACCAGGACATCGTCTCCGAGCGCATCCGCACGCTCTATCGCCTGCCCTCGCTCGACCGGGGCATCCTGCTTCTGAGTGCCGCCGCACTCATGCAGCGGCTGCCGCCCCGTGCCTTTCTCGAACAGCATGCGCTGCTGGTGCAGGTCGGCGATACCCTGCCGCTCGACACCTTCCGTGAGCGCCTCGTCGATGCCGGTTACCGGCTCGTCAGCCAGGTGGAAGAACACGGGGAGTTCGCCGTGCGCGGCTCGATTCTCGACCTCTTCCCGATGACGAGCGACATGCCCCTGCGCATGGAGTTCTTCGACGACGAACTCGAAACCATCCGCCGCTTCGACCCCGACACCCAGCTCACCGACAGCAAGGTGGAGAAACTCGAACTCCTGCCCGCGCACGAGTTTCCGATGAACGAGGACGGCATCGGCACCTTCCGCCGCCAGTACCGGAACCACTTTCCGGCCGAGAGCCGCAACACCATCGTCTACAACGAGATCAGCGAAGGCCGGACGCCGTCGGGCATCGAGTACTACCTGCCACTCTTCTTCGAAGCAACCGCCGTGCTCTTCGACTACCTGCCGGCCGGTTGCCGATTCGTCCTGACCGAGGGCGCCGAGGCCGCCCTGGCAGACTTTGCCGCCGGCACCGCCGACCGCCACGAGCAATGGCGTCACGACATCGAGCGCCCGATTCTCGCACCCGAGGTGTTGTACCTCTCACCCGATGAGGTGACCGCCGCCATCGCGCGCCATCCGTGCATCGATGTACAGCGCGGCGAGATCGACAGCGCGCACGCAGACAACTTCGGCACCCGTGTCCCGGGGGTCTACCCCGTCAACGCCCGTGCCGAACGCCCCATGGGGCCTCTGCAGGATTTCCTCGGCCGCTTCGCGGGCCGCGTGCTGTTCGCCGCCGAATCCACAGGCCGGCGCGAAGCACTGCTCGATCAGTTGCACGGCAACCGCCTGCGCCCGCAACAGGTGTCGGGCTGGCGCGCGTTTCTCGAAAGCAACGAACCCCTGTGCCTGACCACCGCGGCGCTCGATCGCGGACTCGAGCTGCCGAGCATCACGGGTGACGGCGGCAGCGCGGGGGGGCTCGCCCTCATCACCGAGCAGCAACTGGGCGCCGGACGCGTGCGCCGGCGTGAGCGACGACGCGCCACGCGCGACTCCGACGCGATCATCGCCAACCTCTCCGATCTCTCCATCGGTGCGCCCGTCGTGCACATCGACCACGGTGTCGGGCGCTATCAGGGCCTGACCCGTCTCGCCGTGGGCGACAGTGAAAACGAATACGTCACCATCCACTACGCCGGTGACGACAAGCTCTACGTGCCGGTCACGAGCCTGCACCTCATCAGCCGCTACTCGGGCGCGAGCGAAGACAGCGCTCCGCTGCACGCGCTCGGCAGCGATGCCTGGCAGAAGGCGAAGAAGAAGGCGGCCGAGAAGGCCCACGACGTGGCTGCGGAACTGCTCGAGATTCACGCACGGCGCGCGGCCCGAAAGGGTCATGCCTTCCCGGCCGATTCCGACAACTACGCCCGCTTCGCCGCGGACTTCCCCTTCGAGGAAACGCCCGACCAGCAGCACGCCATCGACGAGGTGATCGCCGATCTTCGCCGCGAACAGCCCACCGACCGTGTCGTCTGTGGCGATGTCGGCTTCGGCAAGACGGAAGTGGCGATGCGCGCCGCCTTCGTCGCCGTCGACGGTGGCCGCCAGGTGGCGGTGCTCGTGCCCACGACCCTGCTCGCACGGCAGCATTACCAGAGCTTCATCGATCGCTACGCCGACTGGCCCGTGCAGATCGAATCGCTCTCCCGCTTCGATACGGCGAAGGAGCAGAAGGCGATCCTGCAACGCCTCGAAGCGGGTGGCATCGACATCATCATCGGTACCCACAAGCTCCTTTCGCGCGACATCCGCTACCGGAATCTCGGCCTCGTCATCATCGACGAGGAACACCGCTTCGGCGTGCGCCACAAGGAACACATGAAGGCACTCCGTGCCGAAGTGGACATCCTGACGCTCACGGCAACACCGATACCGAGGACGCTGAACATGGGTCTTGCCGGCATGCGCGACCTGTCGATCATCGCCACGCCACCGCAGCACCGTCACGCCATCAAGACCTTCGTCGGCGAATGGAACGACGTGCAGATTCGCGAGGCCTGCGAGCGCGAACTCGCCCGTGGCGGTCAGGTCTACTTCCTGCACAACGACGTGCAGACCATCGAGCGCATGGTGGCAGACATCGAGCGCATCGTGCCGCAGGCACGCGTCGAATTCGCCCACGGCCAGATGCGCGAGTCGGAACTCGAACAGGTCATGGTGGACTTCTACCACCAGCGCTTCAACATTCTCGTCGCAACCACCATCATCGAGTCCGGCATCGACGTGCCGAGTGCGAACACCATCATCATCAACCGCGCCGACAAGCTCGGGCTGGCGCAGCTTCATCAGCTCCGTGGCCGCGTCGGGCGCTCGCACCACCGTGCCTACGCCTATCTCGTCACGCCGCCCGTGAAGGCGCTGACCGCCGACGCGAAAAAGCGTCTCGACGCCATCGAATCACTCGAGGATCTCGGCGTCGGCTTCACGCTCGCCACGCACGATCTCGAGATTCGCGGCGCGGGCGAACTGCTCGGCGAGGATCAGAGCGGACAGATCCAGGCCATCGGCTTCACGCTCTACCGTGAACTCCTCGAGCGCGCCGTGAAGGCACTGAAGCGCGGCGAGATTCCCGACACCGACAGCCCACTGGCCGCCGGCAGCGAAGTGGATCTCGGCGCAGCTGCCGTGCTGCCCGAAGACTATGTCCCCGACGTGCATCAGCGCCTGGTGCTCTACAAGCGCATCTCCGCCGCCGAAGATACCGAAGCGCTCCGGGATCTCAAGATCGAACTCATTGACCGCTTCGGCCTGCTGCCCCCGCAGACCGAACGGCTGTTCGAGGTCATGCGCCTGCGCCAGCGCTGCGAAACCCTCGGCATCACCCGCCTCGAAGCGAGCGAGAGCGGTGCGCGTCTCCAGTTCGTCGCCGAACCGCGCATCGACCCGATGACCCTGCTCACGCTCATTCAGGCGGAACCCGCACGCTACCGCTTCGACGGGAAGAGTACACTTCGCGTGATCGAAGACCATGCCGACACCGCCGCGGCGGCGGAAGCCATGCACGCGCTGCTTGATCGACTGACACCGGACGAGGCCGCATGACGATGCGAGCAGCCCGGCTTTCTCCCGAACCTTCCCGAATCTCGATACCCATGTTGCACACAGCCCGACACGCCCGTCTCCTCCTTGCGATCCTCGCCATCGCCACCGCCTCACTCCTCCCCGGTTTCGCTCAGGCGCGCGACTACATCGTCGAGGTGGTGATCTTCGAGAATCGCTTCGGTGGGACAAGCGATGGCGCACTCGCCTATCCGAAGATTCCTCAGGCCATGTACCTCGATGGCGAGACCGCGGAAAAGGCCGGATTTCGCGTCATCGAGGATGACCTGTCACTCAAGACCGAGGTCGAGACCATGAACTCGTCGGGGCGCTATCGGGTGCTGGCTCACCTCGCCTGGCAGCAGCCGGGGCTCGACAACAAGGAAGCCCGGGCTGTCCGCATCAACATCGGCGGAACCATTCCGATCTACATTCCCGACGACATCGACCCCTACACCGACTTCATTCCCGCGCGTGCCGAACCCGAGCCCGGATTCACGCAGAAGCTCGATACCACCACCGTCAACGGCACACTGAAAGTACGCCTCGGACGTTTCCTGCACATGGACGCACTGCTTGCCTTCACCGAAGCTGAATCGGGGCAGACCTACCGCCTCTCGCAGAGCCGCCGCATGCGCAGCCGCGAACTGCACTACATCGACAACCCGCGCTTCGGCATTCTGACGCGCATCCTGCCGGTGGAAGTGTCTGCGGCAGCGGAAGAACCCGCGGCAGAAGCGACCTCCGAGGCAGCACCTGATGCAGCGGCCACAGCGACAACCGATACCGCAGTCGAGCCAGCAAAGCCGACAACCGAAGGTGCGGCTGAAGACGCAGCCGAGGACGCGGCCGAAGACGCAACCGAGGACGCAGCCGAGGCCACGCCTCCGTCGGATTGAAGCCTCAGGGGCGAGCCACGATATAGCCGAGCCAGCAGGCGTAGTCTTCGGCGAAGTCAGTCGGCTCGTACTCGTCGAGGGCTTCGTCGGTGTCCTCGTCGAACATCTGCCGGTAGATGATCGTTTCACGAAAGCCCGCATCGGCCAGCACTTCGCGAATCTCTCGCGCACCCCATACGCGCCAGCTGTAGGTGAAGGCATTGTCGAGCTTCGACTTGTCCGGAAAACGGAAGTGGATGGCGCAGTTCACTTCGTGGGTGACGGCATTGAAGTCAGCCTGCTCCCAGACATAGGAAAAGCCATCGAGCTTGCGCTTTTCCTTCTGCGACTGATAGGCCTCGAAGCCGCCGAACACGTCGAGAAACAACAGGCCATCCGTCTTGATGGCCTTGTGACAACGGCGAAAGTATTCGAGCATCTGGCTGCGTTCCTTGAAGATCCAGTAGCTGAAGTTGTAGGCCTGCAGCACGTCCACGGGCGCCGTCTCGACAGTCAGCACATCGCCCTTGATGAGCGAAACCCGTGACTGCTGCTCCGGCGTGAGCGCCGCAACGTTGTGTTCACGCCCCCAGTCGAGCACCTCGCCATCGATATCCACGGCAACGGCGGTATTGCGCTCGCGCTTCGCCACCCAGGTGCAGGACGAGATGGCGGTACCGGCGAAGTCCTCGCGCATCGAGGCAGGCACGCGCCCGGTCAGATCCCGAAAGGTGTCGTCGATGAAGTCGCTTTCGAACTCGGGGTTCTGCACCGACTCCTGATACAGCACATGACGATCGGCAAGTTCGGCCATGCTCGGCCCGCTGCGCTGGCCCTTGTGCTTGCCGCGCGCTTTCTTCTTCGACGCGGCCTTCCTGCTTTTGCGGCTCATGATCCGGGGAATGTCCAGGAGGTGAAGTGCTTGTCTGCGGCAGTGCTCAGTGCTTGATGCCGACACCACGATTGATCAGCCTCAGCGCCACGCCGAGAAAGAGCACGATGAACACGACAATCAGCGCGAAGCTGGTCCACAGCGGGATGTCGCTGGTGCCGAGAATGCCGTAACGGAAACCATTGATGATGTAGAGAATCGGGTTGCACAGCGACACCGTGCGCCAGAAGTCCGGCAACAGGCTGATCGAATAGAACACGCCACCCAGGTAGATGAGCGGTGTGAGAACGAAGTTCGGCACCAGGTAGATGTCATCGAAGGACTTCGCGAACACGGCATTGATGAGCCCGCCGGTTGCAAACATGACGGACGTGAGCAGCGCCACGGCAATCGTGATCAGCGGGTGTTCGGGACGGAGATCGGTAAAGAACAGTGCCACGGCGGCAACGAGGCAACCCACCAGCAGACCACGCGCCATGCCGCCCACCACATACCCGGCGATGATGGTGGTGTTGCTCACGGGAGACACGAGGAGTTCCTCGATATGGCTCTGCATCTTCGACGAGAAGAACGAACTCACCACGTTGGAATAGGAGTTGATGATCACCGCCATCATGATGATGCCGGGCACGATGAAGTCGAGGTAGGGTTGCCCGTCCATGTCGCGGATACGCGATCCGATCAGCGTGCCGAAGATCAGCAAGTAGAGCACCGCGTTGATCGCGGGCGGCATGATGGTCTGTATCCAGATGCGCGCGAAGCGCCGTACCTCCTTGCGCACGATGGTACGAAAGGCAATGAGGTTGATCGACACGAGATCGAAGTCCTTGCTCATGCCATGTTCTCCGTCTCGCCTGCGTTCTTCTTCTCCACGAGGCGCAGGAAGAACTCCTCGAGCCGGTTGGACTTGTTGCGAAGGCTCCGGATGCGAATGCCTGCAGCGTCGAGCGTGTCGAAGAGCCCGTTGAGATCCTGACCCTTCGGCACGTCGGCCTCGATGTTGCCATCCTCGCGCAGACGCAAGGGACAGGCCCCGCCCTCGGGCAGACGGCCTGGCGGCTCGAACGGGTCGAGCACGAAGGTCTGCAGCATCGACTCGCTGAGAAGATCGCTGACACTGCCGTTGCGGATGATGCGTCCGCCGTCGATGATGGCGACGTTCCGGCACAACGCCTCGGCTTCTTCGAGGTAATGCGTGGTCAGGATGATGGTGATGCCCTGCTCGCGGTTGAGTTCGGTCAGGAATGCCCACATCGAGCGGCGAATTTCGATATCGACGCCTGCCGTGGGTTCGTCGAGAATCAGCAGGCGCGGTTCATGCACGAGCGCCCGCGCGATCATCAGCCGCCGTTTCATGCCACCGGACAGATTGCGCGCCGGTTCATCGCGTTTTTCCCAGAGGTCGAGCTTTCTGAGATAGAACTCGGCACGCTTCAGCGCTTCGGCTCGGCGGATGCCGTTGTAGCCTGCCACGTTCAGCACCGTCGGCAGCACCGCCTCGAACAGGTTGAAGTTGAACTCCTGCGGCACGAGACCGATCGACGCCTTGACACGCTCGGACTCGGCGTCGAGATCGTGACCGAATACCTTGACGGTGCCGCGGGTCTTGTTGACGAGCGAGGCAACGATGCTGATGGTGGTGGACTTGCCGGCTCCGTTGGGCCCTAGCAATGCGAAGAAGTCACCCCTGGCCACCTCGAGGTCGATACCCTTGAGGGCGTGCATGTCGGCACCGTAGGTCTTGGACAGACCGCGAATGTGCAGTGCCGGCGATGGCTCGTTCGGGTTGCGCGGGTTGCTCACGAACGCCCTCCGACGTGAATGCGCTCGAAGGCGGCGACAAAGGGTGCGGGGATGCTGACCGGCCGCTCGCTCTGGCTGTCGACGAACACGTCGACCACATGCCCGGCGGCCGCCGGCTCTTCGGCACCTTCGGTGAAGATGGCCAGTTCGTAACGCACGCTGGAGTTGCCGATGCGGGCAACGCGGAGCGTGCACACGATGTCGTCGGGGTAGCGCACCGCTTCGAGGAAGCGGCAACCGCTCTCGACCGTGTAGCAGCGTACCTCGCCACCCGCTGTGTCAAGCCCCTGTTCCACTTCGAGCCAGCGCATCAGGGTGTTCTCGAACACGCTGTAGTACACCGCGTTGTTCAGGTGGCCATAGCTGTCGTTGTCGACCCAGCGCGTGGCCATCGGCAGTTGCCAGGGAAAGTGCTCGCGCCGCAACGCGCGCGGGTCTTCCTGAAAGAGCGACAGGCTCACCCGGTAGGCTCCGATTTGCTCGAATCGTCCGACTTGTCCGACTTGTGCGACTTGTCCGAATCGCCCGACTTGCCGAGCGAGATCGACTCGCGATCACGCTGCCAGAGCACTTCGGCGCCGCTCTCGAAACGCGCCAGCACACGTGCGATCACGAACAGGAGATCCGAGAGGCGGTTGAGATAGCCGAGACTGAACGGCGGCAAGGCTTCGTCGCGCCCGAGCGTGACGACCTCTCGCTCGGCGCGCCGGCAGACCGTGCGTGCGAAGTGGCAGATACCGGCAGCGCGCCCGCCACCCGGCAGGATGAACTCCTTGAGCCGAGGCAGGTCTTCGTTGAAGTGGTCGAGCACCTCTTCGAGCCAGGTCACGTGCTCTTCGCGGATGGCCTGATGCCCGGGAATGCAGAGTTCGCCGCCGAGGTCGAAGAGGTGATGCTGCACTTCGTGAAGGACGCGGGCGACATCCTCCGGCACGGACTCGGCGAGCAGCATGCCGAGAATCGAGTTGAGTTCATCGGTGGTGCCGTAGGCTGCAACGCGTATGTTGTCCTTCGGGGTGCGCGTACCATCGCCGAGGCCGGTATCGCCCTTGTCGCCGGTGCGGGTGTAGATCCTGGATAGCCGATGTCCCATGCAGAACCGCCGAGTATAATTCCGGTAATCGAAGAAACCATCGGAGTTTACATCATGAGTACTGACGATTTGTTTGCGAAGATCATCGCGAAGGAACTGCCGTCCGACATGCTGCATCAGGACGAACTCGTCACTGCCTTCCGCGACATCAACCCGGGCGCACCCACGCACGTGCTGATCGTGCCGAACAAGGTCATCCGCACGGTGAACGACGTTACCGCCGCTGACGAAGCGGCCCTCGGCCGCATGTTCACGGTGGCCGCGAAGATCGCCCGCGAGGAAGGCATCGCGGAGTCGGGCTACCGTCTGCTCGTCAACTGCGGCGACCACGGACATCAGGACGTACCGCACATCCACATGCACCTCGTCGGCGGACGCGATCTCGGGCGCATGCTGTCTCCGGCAGACTGACGACCGGCGTTGCCGGCAGGCACCGCTGACACCAACACGTTCCGCGGGCACGCAGCGAATCACCGCCACGTTTCGCGCACGCACAACGAACCGCCACGTTTCGCGCACACAAGACGAACCACTACCTGGTTCCGCGCACACGCAGCAGACCATCACCGAGCCGAGCGACACCATGCCTGCACGCTTTTCCAGTGACACCTACATCACCACCGACGCCGTACAGATGGCGGTCGATGCCGCGCTGACGCTCGAACGGCCGCTGCTGGTCAAGGGCGAACCCGGCACCGGCAAGACCGAACTCGCCCACGTCATGGCCGAGCGCATCGCGGCGCCGCTCTTCACCTGGCACATCAAGTCCACCACGCGCGCCCAGCACGGGCTCTACGAATACGACGCCGTGTCGCGCCTGCGCGACTCGCAACTCGGCGACGACAAGGTGGCCGACATCGGCAACTACATCGCGCCGGGTGTGCTCTGGCGCGCCTTCACGAGCGAGCGCCGCGCGGTGGTGCTGATCGACGAAATCGACAAGGCCGACATCGAGTTCCCGAACGATCTGCTGCAGGAACTCGACCGCATGAGCTTCCACGTTCACGAAACGGGTGAAACCATCGAGGCGGCAGCCCGTCCGCTCGTCATCATCACCAGCAACAACGAGAAGGAGCTGCCCGATGCCTTTCTCAGGCGCTGTTTCTTCCACTACATCGACTTCCCCGACCGCGCCACCATGGAGCGCATCGTCGAATCGCACTACCCCGGGCTGAAGCAGGATCTGCTCGCGGCCGCGCTGAACGTGTTCTTCCACCTGCGCGAGGTGCCGGGGCTCAAGAAGAAACCCTCGACGTCGGAACTCCTCGACTGGATCAAGCTCCTGCTTGCCGATGAACTTCCGGCCGAAGCCCTCGGCGGCGAGAATCCGCATGCGGCACTGCCGAAGATGCACGGCGCGCTGCTGAAGAACGAGCAGGATGTGCAGCTCTTCGAGCGTCTGATCTTCCTCGACCGCCAGCAGCGGCATCGCTGAGCGCATGCTGCTCGACTTTCACGACAGGCTGCGTGCGGGTGGCATTCCGGTATCGATCACCGAATGGCTGACGCTCATGGGCGGTCTCGAGAAACAGCTCGGCGTGCTCGATCTCGATGCCTTCTACCATTTCGCGCGCCTCTGCCTCGTCAAGAACGAAGCGCTCTACGACCGCTTCGACCAGATCTTCCGCGACTACTGGTCGGGTCGCGAGCAGGCCTTCGAGGAGTGGACCGAGCAGTTTCTCGCCAGCATTCCGGGTGAATGGCTGCGCTCGCCCGGCATGCCCGAACTCACCGACGCGCAGCGTGCCCAGATCGAGGCGCTCGGTGGCTGGGACAAACTCATGCAGACGCTCGCCGAACGCCTCGCCGAGCAGAACGAAGCGCACCACGGTGGCAGCAAGTGGATCGGCACGGGCGGTACCTCGCCCTTCGGCTCGGGCGGCTTCAACCCCGAAGGCATCCGCATCGGCGACGCCGGCAGGCGCCAGGGACGCGCCGTGAAGGTCTGGGAGGAGCGCCGCTACAAGGACCTCGACGGCAATCGCGAGCTCGGCACCCGCAACTTCAAGATGGCGCTCCGCAAGCTCCGCAAACTCGCCCGCGAAGGGCGCCCCGACACGCTCGATCTCGAGAGCACCGTGCGCGGCACGGCCGAACAGGGTGGCCTGCTCGACCTGCACATGCAGGCCGAACGGCGGAACACCGTGAAGGTTCTGCTGCTGATCGACATCGGCGGCTCGATGGACTATCACGCCGAACTGACGAGCCGCCTGTTCTCGGCCGCGCGCGCCGAGTTCACCCGCCTCGACACCTTCTGGTTCCACAACTTCGTCTACGAAAGCCTCTGGCGCGAGAATCGCCGCCGGCGCGAAACCGCCGTGCCGACCACCGAAGTCATTCGCACCTACGGGCGCGACTACCGCCTGATCATTGTCGGTGATGCCACCATGGGACCCTACGAAATCATGACACCGGGCGGCAGCGTCGAACACTGGAACGAGGAAGCCGGAGCCGTCTGGTTGCAGCGCCTGCTGAAGGCCTTTCCCCACTGCGTCTGGCTCAACCCCGAAGACAGGGCGTGGTGGCAGCGTACACCGTCGGTGCGGGTCACCGAAAAGCTCATGGGCGGGCGCATGCACCCCCTGACCGTCGACGGCATCCAGGGCGCGATCGATACCCTGAAAACACCGCTCGCCCGGAATGCCGCACCACTCGCTCCCTGAATGTGCACCACCGTCGATGGTGCGCATCTTGCAGCACGTTTCCTGACGCGGCCATGATTCGCTTCGGACAAACTGTTCCACGACGGCTAGCCGTTTCGCCTCATGGGCGAAATGGTGAAATCCGATACCAGGCTTCGCCGGAGCAGAGGGCCGCGTCACCTGAACATCATCGACGGTGCCCAGGCCAATGGCTCGGGCGCCCGAGCACGCAAGAGACAGGTATCGCTGCGTGAAGCGCTCAGACAACGAGGAGGTTCGTGCCGGCAACCACGCGCCCACCGGGCGCTGTGCACGGCTGTCCGGCGGATCAAGGCCACGACGACGACCCGATGTGCGCACGCTTGCCGTGATCCTTGGCCTCGCCTTCGGTGCCTCCTGTGGCGGCGGCAGCAGTGGCGGCAAGACACTCGCTCCGGACAGCGGCGCCGCCAATCCGATCAGCAGCACGACCAGTCCCGACAATGACGCGGCCAATCCGGGCGATGGCACAGTCAATCCGGGTGGTAGCGCAACACCGAACGAATCGGCAGCCCCTGCGGACAACACGCTGGCCCCCGGCGAATCGAACGACGAATACCTGCCGCTGATTCTCGACGTCGATGCGACACCGGGCACCCTTCACTTCAGCTGGCCTGTGGCCGAGAAGGCCGTCACCCGCATCACTCTGTACGAGAACGATGTCGAGACCGACATCGAACTGCCACTGGCGCATGACATCGACGTCGATGCGTTGACGATCGAGCTTCCCGTCGTCTCTCATCTGACACCGTGGCAGAAGCTCGAATACCGTGTCGAACGCTGCATTCCCGAGTGTCTGAGTTCGCGACGCCGCGCGATTGCAACGGTGTTCGACCAGAGCCTCATCACAATGGATCCGGCCGAATCGATCGCTGGCGAACGTTTTGCCAGTGCCATGACCATCGACAAGGCAGGACGGTTCGCGGCGCTCGCCCTCCCCAAACGCGGAAAACTCGCCTTTCGCTACGCCGGCAACGGTGACTGGCTGGCCGAGGAACGCATCGATCTGGGACTGACGAACGGTGATCACGACGCCGACAGCCGCGAAATGGCCTTCGACATGGCCGACACGGCCAATACCATTGCCGTGCTGGTCTGGGAGCCCGGCAGCCCGACGCTGCCCGAGCTACGGCTTGTCGAGCAGGTAGGCGAAGGCTGGCTGGCGCTGTCGATGACGCTCGAACTCCCCGACTGGCCAGGCGACACGCCGTTCGACGAATGGCGCATCGGGATCAGTGACGACGGCGAACGCCTGCTCCTGCAGGCCAGAACCGCGGATTCCGGCTGGCATGCCGTCGTGCTCGAGCGCAGCAACGGCGAACTCGCCGTCGTCAGGTCACTCGACCACCCCGCCGCCATCGCTGCCATCGCTGCCGACCCGCGCCTGAATTCACTGATTCTCGCCGTCTCGGGCAGCAACGGGATCGACATCCTGCGCCTCGACCTCGATGCAGCGGCTGCCGGCGAACATCTCGGCACTCTCCCCGGTGTCGACCCGGCAAACCCACTCGAGATGCAGGCCGACAACGCACTCACCGCGATTGCCCTGTTCGCATGGGCCTCGGACGGCAGCGACACGCCGGTGCTGCGGCAACACAGTCTGGCGCCGGGGCTGCCTGTCGTTCACACCGAGCGCGGCCGCCGCATCGGTGCGGATGTCGGCGACAACACCGATGCAGACGTCGGCGCAAATGCCGGCGCGAATGCCGGCGCGAATGCCGGCGCGAATGCCGGCGCGAATGCCGGCGCGAATGCCGGCGCGAATGTCGGTGCGAATGTCGGTGCGAATGTGAACGCCGAAGATACGGCTCTGCGGCTTGTCGGCAACGACGACCTCTCGGTGCTCGCTTTCGGCTGGCAGAGGGACGCAGACAGCTGGCTCAAGGTCAGCCACCGTATCGATGGCGGCGAATGGCGCGACGGGCTGTCCTTGCCTTTCCCGGTCGACGGTCTCAGCACGCTCGATGCCGGCAGTGGTTTCCTCGAAGCGATGGCCATCGACGGTGACGGCGACACCCTGATGCTGTCGCTACCCAACCCTTCGACCAACGGACGTGCGATCATCCTGCACTGAACCCGTCCCGATTCGTGCCCGTCCGATGCCCCCCGAACGCGACCTCGAGAGCCTGCTCGACCCTGTCTACCATGAGTGGCTGAAGCTCAGCAACCCGCCTCTGCCGCCTGGCTATCAGCCGACACTTGCCGAGATGCGCGAAGGCTTCCGGTCGCAGACTGCGCTGTCGAACACCGACATTCCCGACACCGTCAGCTCACGCGATACCGCCATCGACGGTCGCGATGGGCATCGGGTTCCGCTGCGCATCTACCACTCGCGGAACCACCCCGATGCCAGCGAGGTGCTGGTATTCGTTCATGGCGGCGGCTGGGTGCTCGGTGATCTCGACACCCATCATGGCATCTGTGCCGATCTCACCGAGGCAACCGGTCGCATCGTGGTTGCGGTCGATTATCGCCTGGCGCCCGAAAACCCCTTTCCGGCACCGTTGCACGATGTCATCGATGTGCTCGAGGCGGTGCAGCATCAGCACGCAACACTCGGGCTACCGGACGGCCGCCCCGCGGTCGTGGGTGACAGCGCCGGAGCCAGCCTCATCCTGGCAGCCGCCTTGACGCTGCGCGATACACCGGCCGCGCCCACGCGGCTCGCGCTCGTCTACCCGGGCGTCGGTGCCGACATCGACCGTCCGTCCTTCATCGAGAACCGCGATGTACCCGGACTGACCGACGATCTCATGCGTTTCTTCTTCGCCAGCTACATCGGCGGCGCCGAAACACTCCCTGATGTACTTGCCGCGCCGCTTCTGGCCGAGAGTTTCAGGGGGTTGCCGCCGATCTTCATCAGTGGCGCCGAATTCGACCCGCTTCGCGACAATGCCACAGACCTGAAGGCGCGTCTGGATGACGATGGCGTGGAGGCCGAGCTGCGCATCGAGCCCGGTATCGGCCACGGCTATCTGTGGGTTCGCCGCCAGTCGGCACCTGCGGCCCGCGCCTTCGTGGCGCTCAGCGAATTTCTTCGGGCGGGTACACGCTGAGCATGCGCCGGAGATCGACGAGCAGTGCCTGATTCACGTCCTTGGCATTGACCACGTCGAGCGCCCGGAAGCCGAGCTTGAGCAGTGCTTCGAGCGGCTTCTCCGAGTTCTTCGTGAGACTCAGCAGACTGGCCGAGGTGGCGAGCTGCGGGCCGTCTTCATGCAGGCGGATGTTGTTCGTCAACTGCATGATCTTGCGCGTCAGCAGATACGCCTGGGACTCCTCGCGATGGCGCAGGATGAACCCGTAACGATTGCCCTTGAGCCCCGCCACGTGATGCGCCCGCTGATACATCGCGTGCAGCGAACGACGCACCAGAGGCTCGAGCCTCAGCACCTGTTCCACCGAGCGTGGTCGGCCAAGGTCATCGATCATGAAGACATCGATGCAGAGGAGACTCAGGTGCTCGTCGATGTCGTTGATGTCGTCGAGATAGCTCCTGATGCACTGCAGGAACGGCAGGCTCTCCTCGTCGAGTTCGAGCTGATCGATGAGTTCACGCGGCGTCAACGGCATGAGTGCCGATGCGCTGCCCGCAGCAGCGCTTGCCGCTCTCGCAGTGGTCTCACCTTGCGGACTCGCCGCCGCTGGTGAATGCGCCTCGGCCGAGGCCGCGTCAGGCACACCTACCGACTCGGCAACGGATTCCGAGGGTGTCGGCGCAGTCGCCACATCTTCCGATTCAGGCGCCGCGGGCGCGGGGCTTTCGGGAACAGCATCGGGTGATGCGAGCAGGAACAGCCCGGCATTTACCGTCTCGGCATCGGCCTGCCGCGACGCCTGATCGTCGATATCGAGCCGCCAGGCCAGCGACACCTGACTGCCGTCGGGACGGCGCCAGTCGCTCTTGCGCCACTGGCCGGTGACAGGGTTGTCGATGGCCTCGATGGGCATGAGCATCTCGGCCGGCTGCCCTTCGAGCATGACATCGTCTTCCAGACCGATCAGCCGGCGCGCCGACTCGCTGACCTGAGCAATGATGCGTGACTCATCCACCAGCACGAAAGCGCCCACGCGACGCTCGAGCGCCTGCTCGAGCAGGCGCCGATCCCGCCCGCCGCGCCGCCGTTCACGAACAAAGCGCGCCAGCGCATCGATGCGGCCGAGCAGCAACTCGCTCGATTCGTTCTTGAACATGCATTCGATGGCCCCGGCGCGGAGGCTGCGCCGGATGATGTGATCGGCGTAGGTGCCGGTGAGCACGGTGCAGAACAGATCCGGCTGGTTGCGATCGGAGAGCAGCAACTGACAGAGCGTGTCGCCCGTGGTCTCGCCGAGGTAGTAGTCCACCACGGCGATGTCGATGCGGTGTCTGGCGGCGTTGGCAAGCGCTTCTTCCTCGCTTGCCGCAAGCAGCACCCGGTAACCCTGCTTCTCGAAGAGATCGCGCAGCGAGAGACGAATGGTGGCCGAATCGTCGATCACCATGAGCGTGATGTCGCTGTTGTCGAGGTGCTCCTCCGGCGAGCACTCGTCACTGTCGGGCAGCGGTTGCATCAGACGCTGCAGCAGGGACTCGAGCTGTTGGTAATTCTTCCAGGCCAGCAGTGCCGTGTACGGGCGAGCGCTGACCCAGGCGCGCGTTTCGGCGCGCATGTCAGTGGACATGACCAGCACCGGCAGATCGCGGAATTCGCTCTGTTCGAGTTGTTCGGCGAGTTCACTCGCGGCACTGTCGTGCAAGGGCGGCCAACCGAACAGCAACCCTGCGTACTCGTCACCGAACTGCTGGTACTGGCCGGTGAGGGCTTCGGCGGCGGCGGCGTAGTCGTCGACGGATTCGACACGGTATCCGAGCGAGCGCGCATGCTTCTCCAGCACATAGCGCATCGTGGCCGAGGGTTCGACAAGCAGAAGTCGGTTGTTCATCATCAGACGGCAGCTCGACGTTTTGTGGCAATTCGCTTCACGACATGTCTTGCCGGTTCTGGCAAGTCTCCCTTTGCCGACATGATTGACTGAAACTCCGGTGTTCCACTGAACAGTGCGCTAGCTTACCGCATAATTCCGCCATGAACCTGCCGGCAGACACTCGCCGATTCAGCCGGAGCCGGCAGGAGCACGACCTATGGTGCCTGAGCGACTTCGAACCGGTCAACCAGGGATTTCACCGCGCGGTGCGTCAAAACCTGCAGTGCGTCAAGAACAGGAGAACTGGCCGATCCCGGAAACGGCAGAGCCGCCAGATGGACAACGATCACGATTCCGACAACAGCCGTTCAACGGCACGGGGTGAGCGCAGCGACGCCGCCCTCGAAAGCGAGGTTGACGACGATGCGGCGCTGGTGCAGGCGGCCCGCGCCGGCGATGCAGCGGCTTTTGCCGACCTCCTCGAGCGCCACTACAACCGCATTCACGGGCTCGCCTTCCGCCTCACGGGCAGCGCCGCCGACGCCGATGACCTGACCCAGGACGTCTGCACGGCACTGCCTCGCAAGCTCGCGGGCTTTCGTGGCGACGCGCGCTTCGGCACCTGGCTGTATCGCGTGGTCGTGAACGCGGCACATGATCGTCGACGCCGTCAGAAGACGCATGCCGAGGCCGCTGCCGCCTGGGGCGAGCGCGAGCGCGCGACGCGTCTCGAACTGGCCGAAGCACGCCAGCGCCGCGAGTGGCTGATCGAAGCCATGCAAGGCCTCGGCGACGATCTGCGCGACACCCTCGCGCTCTGCCTTGCCGGACTGACGCAGGCCGAAGCGGCCCGGGTGCTGGACGTTGCCGAAGGCACGGTGAGCTGGCGCATGGCCGAGGCGCGCAAGCAGCTTCGTCGCATCGACGAGGAACAGCAATCATGACAGACGACCGACACGACAATCCGCCCGAGCGCGATGACGAGCCCGGCGGCAATGACCCGCTGCTCCGCCTCGGCCAGGCGCTCGACGAACTCGCGCCGACGCCCGACCCCGCGCGGCGCGCCAACACCATCACACTTGCACTCGATGCATTCGAGCGTCACCAGGGAAATGCTTCCGAGGCGCGTCTCAATCCCGAACCCACAACAGAACAAGGATTCGGGCACATGAACTCAGACAGCAACACCAGCGGCACGACGCCGATCAGCAACACGACGGCAAGCACGGACGCCCCCGGCGCCTCGGGCGCTTCGGGCAAGGCGCCATCATCATGGAAGCTCCGTCCCACCTGGGTGGCGGTGGCCGCAACGATCACGCTCGCGGTGACGGTGGTGCCGCTGGTCATCGACCACAGTGATGACGACACCGGCGAACCGATCGTGGCCAGTCGTGACGAAACAGCATTGACACTGCGTGAAGACCCGACCAGCGGAAACTCGGCGAGCGAAGAAACTGCCAGCGAAAACCGTGCGGGCAACCATACGGCGAACGAAGCATCCGCCAGCGAAAACCCGGCCAGCGACAATCCGGCCGGCGAAAAGGTGGCGAGCGAAATCCCGGCGAGTGCCGAAGAATCACTACAGATTGAATATACAGCCAGCAACAAGGGTTTCGCGCAGGAGACCGCGATCGAATCGGACGGGGCCAGCGCTGCACGCGTCGCCACGGCCGCCGATTCTGCGGCAGCAGACCTTGCCGCCCCGAGCGCGGCGGCGGCGCCCTTCACCGCACAGCGCCGAGGCGAATCTGCCGGCCTCACGGTCAGGCCGGTACCGGACACGAACACCGAGTCCTTTGCCAACGCGGCAGGCAACCCGCTGAAGATCACGCGCGAAGCTCCCGTATCGACCTTCTCGATCGATGTCGACACGGCCTCGTGGAGCACGCTCAGAAACAGCCTGATGCAGGGCATGCTGCCACCGCCCGAGGCCATTCGCATCGAGGAGATGATCAACTACTTCGACTACGTGCTGCCGGCGCCCGAAGGCGACACGCCCTTCGCGGTCAGCTACACGGTGGAACAGACGCCGTGGAACGCGGACACGAAACTGCTTTCGCTCGCACTGCAGGGCAAGGAAATCACCGCACGCCCGCCCCTGAATCTCGTGTTCCTGATCGACACCTCGGGCTCGATGGATCAGCCGAACAAGCTGCCGCTGCTCGTACAGTCGCTGAAACTGCTGCTCGGCCGACTCGGTCCCGACGACGAGATTGCCATCGTCACCTACGCCGGCAGTGCCGGGCTCGTGCTCGAGCCGACTGCCGCCACGGATGGCGAGACGATTGCCGCCGCGCTCGAGAACCTTCAGGCAGGTGGCGGCACGGCCGGTCAGGCCGGGCTGCAACAGGCCTACGCCACAGCGCGCAAGATGAGCGCCGAGGGCGAAGTGTCGCGCATCGTGCTCGCCACCGACGGCGACTTCAACATCGGTATCAGCGACCCCGAAGCCCTGACGGACTACATTGCCGACAAGCGTGAGCAGGGTAGCTATCTCAGCGTGCTCGGTTTCGGCCGCGGCAACCTCGACGACACCACCATGCAGGCGCTGGCACAGAACGGCAATGGCCAGGCCGCGTACATCGATACCCTGGCCGAAGCACAGAAGGTGCTCGTCGACCAGTTCGACGGCGCCCTCTTTCCGATCGCCGACGACGTCAAGATCCAGGTGGAATTCAATCCGGAGGTGATCGCGGAATACCGCCTGATCGGCTACGAAACCCGCGCGCTGGCGCGCGAGGACTTCAGCAACGATGCCGTCGACGCGGGTGAAATCGGCGCGGGACATCAGGTGGTGGCACTGTATGAAGTGACGCCCGTGGGCTCACCCGCCGTGCGCGTGTCGCCACTTCGTTACGGCAGCGATGGTACGAAAGCAGCCGCAACCACCAGTGCCGTGAGCGACGACAAGGTGGCCGCTGATGGCGACGCATCGTCACCTGGCGACGCCAGCGGTAACGCGGCCACCGCAGCCGGCGAGAGCACATCTCGGCACGAGGAGCTGGCCTTTCTCAAGCTTCGTTACAAGCAGCCGGGCGAATCACGCAGCATGCTCGTCAGTACGCCGATCGTCGCCTCGCCGGTACATGACCCGGATGCCGACGCCGCCGCAACCGGCGATCTCGCCTTCGCCGCAGCCATTGCCGGTTTCGGACAACTGCTCCGCGGCGACGACAAGTGGCTGGGTGACTGGGGCATCGAACAGGCCATCGCTCTCGCACTGGCCCACCGCGGCGACGACGAATTCGGGTATCGTCAGGAGGCGATTCAACTGATGCGACTGGCCGACGGTCTCGGTCGTTTCTGAATCCAGGCACAGCAACCGTCTGCTGCGCGAATGCCGTTCCCGTCGAACGGCGCTCGCGCAGCGCGTTTCCGAACATGACAGGCAGCTCGACCATGACGACCGGCACTTCTCCCCTTCGCGGCATCCTGTTCGACAAGGATGGCACCCTGATCGATTTCAACGCAAGCTGGATGGCCCCGTGCAAGGCCGCGGCGGCATGGCTGGCCGAGACTGCCGGACAGCCGGAACGCAGCGGCGAACTCCTGACGCTCGGGGGGTTCGACGCGGCCAGCGACACCTGGGCGGCCGATTCACTGCTTGCCAGCGGTACCGCCGACCAGGTCCTGGCACTGTGGAGCGATGCCCTGGATGTATCCGTGGGTGATGCCGAACGCATCCGCATGGCGAGTTTCTTCGAAGACGCTTCTGCCGTTCCCTATCCTGCCGTCGATGACCTCCGCGCCTGGTTCGAACGCTGGCGCGCACGCGGCTATGCCCTCGGCATCGCGACGATGGATGACGAGCGCGGCGCGCGGCATCTGCTCGAGCAACTCGACGCTGCCGACAGCGTCGACTTCGTGGCCGGTTACGACAGTGGTCACGGCCTCAAGCCCGAACCGGGCATGCTGCTGGCCTTCTGCGATCTCTGTCAGCTGCAACCGGCAGAGGTCGTCATGGTCGGCGACAGCCCGCGCGATCTCGCCATGGGGCGCGCCGCCGGCGCCGGGCTGGTGGTCGGCATTGCCGGTGTCACCGCAAGTCACGAGGAACTCGCACCACTCGCCGATCACGTGCTCGACGCGCTGGAGGCGCTCGAACACCTGCCCGAGCTTCAGGACGCCACCCACCGGGAGCAGGCATCGGAAGAAAACCGTGCGCCATGAACAGCGGTGGCGACAGTGACACTACCGGCAATGACACTACTGGCAACGGCAACGGCAACGGCAACGGCAACGGCAACGGCAACGGCAACGGCAACGGCAACGGCAACAACATGACCGTAGCACCACCGCCAACCGGTGTTCTGACCGACGTCGCGCCGGGACTCGCGCGCATCCTCTGCCCGAACCCGTCGCCCTTCACTCTGCACGGCACCTGGACCTATGTCATCGGCGACCTTGCGCGCGCGGATGCGGGACTGGCCGTCGTCGATCCGGGGCCTGCCGATGAAGGGCATATCGCGGCACTGCTCGACGCCGTACCTGCCGAGCGCATCACTCACGTCATCATCACCCATACGCATCGCGATCATTCACCCGGCGCTGCCATCCTCGAACGCCACACCCGCGCACCAACGCTCGCCCTCGGCCCGCACGGGATGGGTCGAACGCTGGTCGACGACGACTTCGTCATCGGCGCCGATGCGGACTTCATACCCGATCGGGTACTGGCAGACGGTGAAACGATTGCGGGTGACGGCTGGTCGCTCGAATGCCTGCATACCCCGGGGCACGCCGCCAACCACCTCTGCATGGCCAATCCGGATGCTGGCTGGCTGCTCGTCGGTGACCACCTCATGGCCTGGTCCACCACCATCATCTCACCACCTGATGGTCACCTCGGTGATTTCCTGGCGAGTTGCCAGCGCATCCGCGCGAGGCCCGAGCGCACGCTGTGGCCCGCCCACGGCGACCCGATTCACGACAAGGAAACGCTCATCGACAAGCTTGTCGCACATCGTGAACAACGTCTGCAGGCCATACTCGACGCCGTGGCCGCGGGCAACCCTGGCATCGAGGCGCTCGTGCAGGTCGTCTACCGCGACATCGACGCACGCATGTACCCGGCCGCCGCACGCAGTCTGCTGGCTTCCATCATCTACCTCGAAGACCAGGGCAGGCTACGACGTCACTGCACGGACGGACAGGTCAGCTGGTCAACAGCTAACTGATCACCGGTTTGCCGTCAATACGCGTGTACATGCGTGTCTGCGGCTTGTCGTCGTCGGCATCGAGTTGACGCAGCAGTTCGCTCAGCACGAATCGCGTGACGCCGGCCAGTCGGATCTCGCCTGGCTCGGCGGCGTCGAACCAGCGGAGATCGAGCAGTTCTCCGTTGCCTCTGGGTTCGGTGCTGGCGATCGTCGCCACCGTGTCGACGTCGACACCGAAGAAGCGCGCATGAAACCGAATCGGTTCACTCTCGGGCGTGATGGCGCGCGCGACCGGCCACAGTGGATCGAGGGTGGGCACGAGACCACTTGCGGCGATCGTCTGCCAGCTCTCGCTCGCCGGCTGTGCACAGGCATCGCGACGCAAGGAATCGGTAATGCAGGCCTCGCCGATCAGCAGCCCGGCCTCCTCGAAGGTTTCACGAATGCCCGCCATGGCAAGCGCATGCGCTTCGCGCGCATCGCCTTTCACGGCCAGCGCCGCAATGCTGCTCGCGGACAGCTCACCGATGGCACAGGCATCGGCGTCATCGGCGTCGACAGCACCTCCCGGAAATACGTACACGTCGGGCATGAAGCGGTGCGAGGAGGCACGTCTTCCGAGCAGCACATCGACGCCGGAGGCGCGGCGCCGATACAGAAGCACGCTGGCGGCATCACGCGGTGTGGCCACGGCAACGCCCGCAGCGGCATCACGCGGTGTAGTCACGGCAAGCCCCGCAGCAGACCGTCGAAGGGCTGAACACCAACCCTGTCCCCCGCCGCCACCGCCGCCACTTCGGCATCGATGACGATCAGGCAGTTGGCGAGGCTCATCGAACTCAGGCGCCCCGCACCCTGCTTGCCGGTGCTCCGTACCAGCACCTTGCCGTGCTCGTCGATGCGCATGATGCCGCGCTGATACTCAACCCGGCCGGGTGTCTTTCTGAGTGACGACTCGGCCGTGGCCGGGAACACGGGCGCGGGCAGGTATGGACTACCGAGCAGCGCGGCGATGGCCGGCCTGACGAACTGCAGAAAGGTCACCATCACGGCCACGGGGTTTCCGGGCAGACCGAAGAAGACGGCATCACCGACATGACCGAAGGCCAACGGACGCCCCGGACGCATCGCGATGCGCCAGAAGCCGACATCGCCGATGGCCGCAAGCGATCGGCCGACGAAGTCGGCATCGCCCGTCGAGACACCACCCGAACTCAGTACGAGATCCGCGCGTTCTGATCCTTCCTGCATTGCCGCGAGCGTCGCCTCGGCGGTATCGGCAACCACACCGAGATCGATGAGTTCGACGGCGGGGCTGTCGAGGAGCGCTGCAAGGACATGGCGGTTGCTGTCGAAGAGCTTGCCGGGCGGCAGCGGTGTGCCCTCGGGGTGCGCGGTGAGCGTGACCAGTTCATCACCGGTGGTGAACACCGCCACGCGGAGCGGTCGCACGACACGGCAGCGGCGAATGCCCAGAGACGCCAGCACACCGATATCGGCGGCATTCAGCACGCGCCCCGGCGCGAACAGCGCTTCGCCGAGCGCGACATCCTCACCCGCTGCACGCACGTTCTTGCCCGGCACGGCGCGACTGTCGATACGCACCTCATTCTCGCCAACCACGGCGGCATGCTCCTGTATGACCACCGTGTCGGCCCCATCGGGCATCTCCGCACCCGTGAAGATGCGTACCGCCTCGCCTGCGTTTACCAGCCCGGAAAAACGCTCACCGGCCAGCGCGCGCCCGATGACCCGAAGCGTGGTTTCGCCCGCATCCGGGACGCTGTCCGCGTGAATGGCATAGCCATCCATGGCGGCGTTGCGTGCCGGCGGTACGTTCGCGGGCGACACGATGGCCTCGGCAAGCACCCGATCGCGCAGCCGGTCGAGCGCCAGGGTTTCGCTGGCACCCGGCGCATCGATGTCGATCCCGCGTACCGCCGCGGCCATGCGCGCCCGCGCCTCGGCCACCGGCATCAGCGCCGTATCGCGCGGGTCATCACAGGAGGGTTGCTGTTCGATCATGACTTTCGGGTATCGCCTCTTGCACGCACCTCGCCCGCTGCACGCGCCTCGCCCGCTTCCCACGTCTCGTCTGCCTCGAACACTTCGCGCACGCCGCCGGTCCTGAGCCACGCCTCGGCCGCGCCGCGGTCGTCCTCGGTATTGATGTTGACGAACATCCGGCATAGATCGGCGGCCGGCACCGCGACCTTCTCTTCACCCTGGTACCAGAGATCGATCTTCCGCTCCCCGGCAGCGAGGAAGGCCTCGAGCGAGGCCAGACAGGCGCGACGCACGAGCAGGAAGATGGGTTGTTCACGCGTCCCGTCGAAAGGTACGGCGACATCGGCTTCGACCGATTCCAGCGACGCAAGCAGCCGTTTCGGCAGTTCCGGACCGATGAATGGCGAATCGCAGGGGCACATGAAGACGAAGTCGGTGTCGAGAGTGCGAAGACCGGTCAACAGCCCGGCGAGGGGGCCAGGATAATCGGGCATGGTGTCGGCCACCACCGGCGGCGTGGCAAGATGAGTTGACAGGCCATCATGACTTTCGGACATGTCCCGAACCAGATCGAAATAGCGTTCGTGATTGCGGTTGGCATTGATCACGATCCGTTCGGACACCGGCACCATGGCCTGCAGCACATGTGCGGCCATGGGTATTCCGCCGAGAGTCACAAGGCCCTTGTCCTGCCCCTGCAGACGCCGGCCGAGTCCACCGGCAAGCACCACCACGCCAAGCCCCGGAATCAGACTCATTGCTTGCCTCCGAGCTGCGCAAACAAGCCGGTGAGAAAAGCCTCGAAGCTGCCGCTGGACGCTGCCTCGAGGGCGCTCTGGTCGGCAAGGGACGAGGCCGCCAGTGCGTCCATCTCGCGTTCGAAGGCAGCGTCGAGCGGCGCGGCAAGGTGGGCTTCGTGCTGCCGACGAGACAATGCAAGCACGACCCCGGAAAAACTGCCCGTGTCGAACACCTGTTCGAGCATGCGTGCCGATGGCGTCAGGGAAGGGTCTTCCACCCTGGCCAGTTGCGTATCGAGCGCTCTGACGTAGCGCGGTTCGGTTTCGTTGCGGTCGAGCCAGGCGGCCAGCGGCCGGAGTGGTTCGAGTATGTCACGTGCCCAGTCGGCGAGCGCCACGGTTCCGTGTGAGGTCTCGAGTTCGAGCCCGGGTTGGCGGCCATCGTGGGCCACACGACGCATGTTTTCGGCAATGCGCACCATGTCGGTTGCGTCGAGCGGGTGCGGATCGGCCAGCCAGCAATGCAGCATGAGCAGTTCGATCGCGGCCACGGTATCGACATCGAGTCCTGCCGGATGAAAGAGGTTCACGTCGAGCGAGCGCAGTTCGAGATAGCGGATGCCGCGACGCTTCAGCGCCATGATCGGAAACTCACCACGTTCGGGAATCTGCTTCGGACGCACCGAGGAATAGAACTCGTTTTCGATCTGCAGGCGGTTGACGCTGAGTTGCTGGAGCGCACCACTGGCGTCATGCAGCCCGAGTTTTTCGTAAGGCGGGTGTGGCGCGGTCACATGATCGATGATGTCGCCGACATAGTCCTCGAAACAGGTGTGCCTGACGGCGAGGTTGATCGGTTCGTCATCGCGGTAGCGATAGCCGATGCGCCCCATCCGCAGCGAGGTGCCTTCGGGCGCGAAGCGCGTGTTGCCGAAACGCTCGAGTTCCTCGCCTTCGCCCTCGCCGAGGAAGCTCGGACAGACTGCCGGTGAAGCGCCGAAGAGGTAGGGCACCAGCCAGCCGATGCGCTGCAGGTTCTGCGTCATGCGGAAATAGCCGCGGGTGATGTCGTCCTGCGTAACCGTGGGAGTACCATCCGGCCCGCTCGCCTTCCCGAAGCCACCCGGCGCGAACGCGGCATCCGGCATGGAGAAATTGAAATGAATGCCGGCGATGGCCTGCATGCGACGACCGTAGCGAAGCGCAAGACCGCGTCGGTATACGTGTTTCATGACACCGTTGTGCGAACTGCCGTACTGACCGATGCGCACGCTTTCACTGCCGTCGAGCAGGCACGGCATGCTGGTGTTCCAGAAGATTTCCCCGTTTTCGAGCTTGCGCGCGACGTAGCGATGCAGGTTCTCGAGATAGCCGAGCGCCGCGGTGCCGCCGGCAACGGGTGGTGTTACCATCTCGATCAGTGCTTCGGAGAAGTCGGTAGTGATATGCGGGTGCGTCAGCGGTGCCCCCAGTGTCTGCGGATGATCACTCTGGGCGATGCGCCCTTCCCCGTCGACACGCAGACATTCCCTTTCAAGGCCGACGCGGCGCCCTGCCAGTACGTCGGGGTCGTGGTTGCTGATGAGGTTTTCGACCGCTCTGGTAACGTCGGAATACACCTTGGACTGGCCTCGAAAAAGTGGCAGCAGCGAGTGTAACCCAGGCCCTTGTACTACGCAGACAGCATGAGCCCGTCAACAACCTTGTACGCCCCGGACACATGATCTCCATCAATCGCGTTGCCAATGGCAACGGACCCTATACACTGCTCCTGCACGGGTTGTTCGGCGACCTCGACAACCTCGCGCGACTCGGCCGGGCACTCGATGATCGTTACCGTGTGGTCCGCGCCGACCTTCCCGCCCACGGCGACTCGGGCAGCGCGAACGAACTCACGATCGACGTCATGGCCGAGGCCATGCTCGACGTGCTTGCCGACGAATCCTCGGGGAACGGCAACTGGCGGCTGATCGGTCACTCGCTCGGCGGCAAGGTGGTGATGCGCATGGCGGCCGATCCGCGCTGCCCGCCCCTCGCGGCGATGATCATCGCCGACATGGCACCGCGCGTCTATCCACCGCACCACCAGTCGATCATCGACACCCTGCTCGCGCTCGACCTCGACACCATCAGGAGCAGGCGTGATGCCGATGGCTTGCTGGCGCAGCACATCGACAGCCCGCAAGTCAGGGCTTTCCTGCTCAAGAGCCTCCGTCGCGACGAATCCGGCACCTGGCGCTGGGCACTGGACCTTGCGAGCATTGCCGGGAACTACCCGAGCATTTCGGCAAGCCCCCGTATCGAGGCCCCGATCGACACCCCCGCCCTGTTCATTCGCGGTGGCGCCAGCAACTATGTTCGTGATCAGGACTGGACAACCATCGAGTCCCTGTTCCCGCGCGCGGAGCTGGCCACGATCGATGGTGCCGGTCACTGGCTGCACGCCGAACGCCCCGACGAATTCGCACGCCTCTGTCTCGACTTTCTCGCAAGGGCCGATACCGACGACGGCTGAGGCGCTGCGACGCGACCAGCACGACCCAGCACGACCCAGCACGACCCAGTTCGACGCCACGATCGCACCGGAACTCCATCATGCCAACACCCAGCTTCTACTGGTTCGATTACGAAACCTTCGGGCTCGACCCGGCCTGGGATCGGCCGGCGCAGTTCGCCGGGCTGCGCACCGACCTCGACCTGAAGGTTGTCGGCGAGCCAAGGGTGCTCTACAACCGGCTCACCGACGACTACCTGCCCGACCCGGGTGCCGCCGCCATCACCGGCATCACGCCCTCGACGGTCAACCAAGAGGGACTGAGGGAGGTCGAGTTCATCCGGCAGGTTCGTGCCGAACTCGGCGCTCCGGGCACCTGCTCGCTCGGCTACAACACCATCGGCTTCGACGATCACTTCACTCGCTATACCCTGTACCGGAATTTCTTCGACCCCTACGAACACGAATGGGCCAACGGCAATTCGCGCTGGGATCTCCTCGACATCGTGCGCCTGACGCGGGCGCTTCGCCCCGAAGGCATCGCGTGGCCGACTCGGGACGACGGAAGCCCGAACAACAAGCTCGAGCACCTGAGTGCAGCCAACGGCATCCTGCATGCGCAGGCACATGACGCGCTCTCGGACGTACATGCAACCATCGGCATGGCGCGTCTGATACGCGAGCACCAACCACGCTTGTTCGACTATGCCTTCGCGCATCGCGGCAGACAGGCCGTGGCCGAGAAACTGAACGTGCAGCGGCGTGAGCCACAGATACTGGTTTCGAGCCGCATCCCGGCTGCGCGCTCGCACCTTGCCGTGGTGCTGCCGCTGATGCTGCATCCGGGCGACGCGAAGAAGGTGTGGCTGTTCGATCTTGCCCACGATCCCGAGGCGCTCCTCGCCACGCCACCCGGAGAGATCGAGAAACCGAGCCAGCATGGCCTGGTCAGCGTGCGCACCAACCAGTGCCCCGTGATGGTGCCGATGTCGGTACTGCGTGACGCCGATGCCGAACGTCTCGGCATCGATCGCGCCGCGCTCGAACGTCACCTGGCCGCCGCCGGCGTGCTCGATACGGCGGGGTTTCTGCCCGAACTGGCCAGTCATCTCGACACACCTGTTGTCGACGGACCACGCGATGCCGACGGCAGTCTCTACGGTGGCGGCTTCTTCGGCGACGAGGATCGGCGCCGTATCCACCATGTGCACGCGGTCGCCAGCCCCGAAGCGCTGCGGGAACTCGAGGGCCAGTTCCTCGATGCACGACTCAACGAGATGCTCTGGCGCTACCGCGCACGCAACTGGCCTGAATCACTCGACCACGACGAACAGGCGCGCTGGCAGGATTTCTGCCGTGACCGGCTTCTCGACACGAAGGCCCCCTGGCGCGATTACGCTTCCTTCATGGCGAGTCTTGCCACGACCGATTTCGGTGCAAGGGAAGACTCGCTGCGACCGGCCTTCGAACAACTGGCCCACGATGCCGCCGTACGCCTTGGCTTGCCCACCGACTGACCGAGGCGACCAGTCTCGGCAGCAAGCAGCCTCAGTTCTTGCGTCGACCGCCGCCGTCGAGGAAGTCGGTACCGCTCATGAGTGGCGACACGGTGGAAAAGGCAAAGAAGGCGAAGAAGAGAAAGAAGAACAGGAACCGCCCGTTGGCGAGTTCGGGGATGGTCATGAGCACCAGGGGCACGAAGGCGATGGCGTAGAGCACGAAGCCGTAGGCGGCGTGCACGTAGATGTTCATGATCGAGTTGGTGATGTCAGTGCGGTAGACGCCACTCAACACGAGGCTCAGCAGCACCAGCACCACGGACGGCACCATCGGTGAGAGCAGATCCCGCACGGCAATGCCCAGAACCGAATGCCCCGCCGCGAGGAACACACAGCCCAGCACCGCACCTTCGAAGATCCCCCTGAGCAGCGTCGGGAAACGGATCTGGCGCAGAACGACCCGCACCAGAGGCTTTCCGACCTCGTTGAGAAATGAAGATGAATGCGACATGAGTGGCGGTGAAGCGCAATTGACGAACGAAAATGCCTGCAAGGCGTGTATCCAGGTACCTCGTCTTCAAGCCGGTCCGGCAGTCTAGCACCACCGGCTGATCCGGAGATTGTTTCACAATTTACAACAGAACAGAAAGTGTGACATAGTTCTCATTCCTTACACCGCGCTTCCTGACCGAAAGGATGGTTTCATCGCCGTTGCCAGCGTTCATCGATGTATTGCTCCTGCGGACGATAGTTGACCTTGTAGGCCATCTTCTGACACCCCTCCACCCAGTAGCCGAGGTAGAGATAGGGAATCTGCAGTTGCTGGCAGAGCACGATCTGCCGAAGGATGCAGAACCGGCCCAGACCGCGTCGGCTTTCATCGGGTTCGAAGAAGGTGTAGACCGCCGATAGCCCGTCGGCCGTGGCATCGGTTACCGCCACGGCAAGAAGCTGGCGATCCCGGCGGACTTCGAGAAACAGGGTCTCTCCCCAGGGGTTCAGCAGGAAACGCTGGAAGTCTTCCGAATCGGGATTGTCCATGCCACCGCCGGGATGACGTGCCGCGAGGTAGCGGCTGTAGAGTTCGTGGTATTCCTGCGTGTAGCGCGCCGGCACGAGATCGACTTCAAGATCGCCGTTACCGCGAAGATTGCGACGGTCGCCACGAGACGGCGTGAATTCGTCGCACAGCACTCGCACCGGCACACAGGCCGAGCAGTCGATGCAACCCGGGCGGTAGATGTATTCTCCCGAGCGACGGAACCCACGTCCGATCAACTGGTTGTAGAGAAGACGCTGTTCGGGATGGTGCGGGTCGGCATAGATGTTGATGGCGCGCTTGCCCGGCAGATAACTGCACTCACTGACCGATCCCTGATACAGCTTGATCTGCTGCTGACCCATCTAGGGCTTGTCGACGGTTGCGGCACCAGCCCGAGTTGCGGCACCAGATCGAAGGGTTGAGGCAGGAACCGCACCCGTCGGTATTGCGCGTTGTTCTTTCGGCTTGACCAAAGCTCCCTCCTCGCGCCATGTCCGACGCGTTCTCGGCCCTCAACGGTGCGAGCGTGGCCAGTGGCGTGGCCAGTGGCGTGGCCGATGGCGCAGCCAGTACCCCGTTGACGGACTTCCGCCCATCCTACCATCGAGGCTTGTCATGCCGTTGCGCCTCATCCAGGCCGATTGCCCACCACCTGTTCGATACCCTGCAGGTAGAAGTCGTACATGACCGCCGGCCCCCATTGGTCACGAAGTTCTCCGAAGAGTTGCGAGGCCCGCCGCCAGTTGCCTTCGCGGCTTGCCTTCATGGCCTCGCGATGCAGTGCAAGCAACTCGGTGGTTTCGGCGCTGACTTCATCCGCACGCCCGAGCGCTTCATAAAGCGTCAGCGGCTGACTGCGGCCCTTGACCGTGAGGGTATCGAGTTCACGGAACAGCATGTTCGGCAAGGCTTCGACCAGGCGATCGCTGACCACCACCCCGACGCCGTAACGGCGCGTCTGCGCTTCGAGCCGCTCGGCGATGTTCACGGTATCGCCCACCACGGTGTAGTCACGGCGGTAGCTCGAACCCAGTGGCCCGACCATGGCCGGGCCCGAGGCCACGCCGATACCGCAACGAATCGGCGGCCAGCCGCGCGCTTCGATTCGCTGGTTCACGCCGGCGAGTTCACGCTGGATGTCGAGCGCGGCACAGAGCGCATCGTATTCGTGGGTCTTGCTGCGCGCCGGCGCCCCCCAGACCGCCATGATGCTGTCGCCCATGTACTTGTCGATGGTGCCGCGATGACGCACGACGATGCGGCTCGTGAAACCGAAGAACTCGTTGAGCCACTCCGCGAGCTTCCCGGGTTCGAGCGTTTCGGCAATACTCGAGAACCCCACCACATCGCAGAACAGCACGCTGACCTCGCGCTGCTCGCTGGCGAAGTCCATGTTGCCAGCCTGTTGACGGTACTGTTCGACAAGTTCACCCGGTACGTACTGCGCGAGCAGGCCATGCATGCGCTTGTGATCGCGCATCTCGCCGATCCAGTCGAGCAGCACGTGAATCACGAACAGGAGGAAAACGATCAGCAGCGCGAATTCCTGGGGTATTTCGCTGACCGCGCTCACCGCCTCACGCGACGAAAAATGCACGCACAGGATGGCCACCACGGAGAGCACGACCAGCAACGCCGCTCCGACGGGACGCAGCCGCGGCAACAGGAACGCGAGTACGAGCCCCGTCACGATGGTGGTCCAGAAGGTACGGCCGAAGGAAGGTGCCTCGAAGAAATTGAAGGCGTTGCCACCTCGAATGTGGAGCTGGAACAGCTCGCCGCCGGGTTCGCCGCCGAGCCACTCGAAACCGAAGTAGAGGCGAAACACGCCGAGGCCCGTCAACACGAGCAGCATGAACACCAGCAGCAGCAGAAGGCTCTGCCGCAGGCTGCGCGCGGTGGGTCTGTAGAAGGGGATGGTCAAGGTGATAACATCTTACACGGTGGGCGTGTCCGACCCGAACCGGAACAGCCGCCAGGCCTTCTTTGCAACCATTGTTCGCGGAGTAACCAGATCCCATGACCGAAGCTGTAATCGTCGCTGCGCTGCGCACCCCCATCGGCCGTTTTCAGGGCGGCCTCGCCGGGCTGCCGGCAAGCACCCTCGGCGCCACCGTCATCAAGGCGCTGCTCGAGAAAAGCGGCATCAAGCCCGAATCGGTCGATGACGTGCTGCTCGGCCAGGTACTGTCCACGGGCGTCGGTCAGAACCCGGCGCGCCAGGCAGCCCTCGCTGCCGGGCTTCCCGAAACCACGCCGGCAATCACTCTCAATCGTGTCTGCGGCAGTGGGCTCGATGCCGTGGCCCTCGCCCGCCAGATCATTCTCGCCGGCGACGCCACCACCATTCTCGCCGGTGGCCAGGAAAACATGAGTGCGGCCATGCATGCGGTGCCGAATTCACGCACCGGTCAGCGCATGGGCAACTGGCAGATGATCGACACCATGATCGTCGACGGCCTGTGGTGCGCCATGAACGACTACCACATGGGTCAGACGGCCGAGAACATCGCCACGAAGTTCGACATCTCGCGCGAGGATCAGGACCGCTTCGCCGCCGACTCGCAGCAGAAGACCGCAGCCGCACGCGAGAAGTTCCGCGAGGAAATCGTGCCCGTGGAAGTTCCACAGCGCAAGGGTGACCCCGTCGTCATCGACAGCGACGAACATCCCAAGCCCGACACCACCGCCGAATCGCTGGCGAAGCTCCGCCCGGCCTTCACGAAAGACGGCACAGTCACCGCGGCCAACGCCTCGGGCATCAACGACGGCGCGGCCGTGATTGCCGTGATGAGCCGTGAAGCAGCCGAGGAACAGGGCCTGCCGATCCTCGCCACGATTCGCGCCAGCGCCCGTGCCGGCGTCGATCCCGCGATCATGGGCACGGGCCCGATTCCGGCCGTGAAGCAGTGCCTCGATCGTGCCGGGTGGAGCGTCGACGATCTCGACCTGATCGAATCCAACGAAGCCTTTGCCGCACAATCACTCTCGGTACTCCGGGAACTCGGGCTCGACGCGACGAAGGTGAACGTCAACGGCGGCGCCATCGCCCTTGGCCACCCGATCGGCGCCTCGGGCGCGCGCATTCTCGTCACCCTGCTCCACGAAATGCAGCGACGCGACGCGAAGAAAGGCCTGGCCACGCTCTGCATCGGCGGTGGTCAGGGCGTCGCGCTCGCGGTCGAGCGCTGATCGGCGACAGACCCTGCACGGTCATCGAGCCCTGTCCGGCCACGGCTCGATGACCCCACTCGCAGGCACAGCACGCCCGCAGCGCACGCCAACTACCATGCCAGCACGTCGAGCGCTTCCTCGTGCAGCGCCCTGCTGGCCGCGGCCAGCACCGAGGTGGTGTGGGCATTGACGGGCTTCCCCGCAAGATCGCTCATGACACCACCCGCTTCGTGAACGGCCACGCTGAGTGCGGCAATATCGAGAATGTTCACGTCGGACTCGATCACGAGATCGGTCTGTCCGCGAACCAGCTGGTGGTAATGGCAGAAATCACCATAGCCGCGCGTGCGGCGCACCTGTCTGACGATGTTTCCGTAGCGCGCCCAGGCGTCCTCGCGTGAGGCAAGTGACGCGAGATTGCCCGACGACAGAAAGGCATCGGCGAGCGTCGTAACCTCCCCGCGCGTGCTGACGTGCTCGCCATTCAGCCGCGAGCCACCGCCGCGCCGCGCCACGAGCTGCTCGTGCCAGAGCGGCGCCGTCGATACCCCGAGCACGATCTCGCCCTGGTGCTCGAGCGCGATCTGGATCGACCAGAACGGCATCCGCCTGACGAAACTCAGGGTGCCGTCGATCGGGTCGACCAGCCAGCGCGGCAGATCATCGCCACGAGCGGCCTGCCGGCCGGTTTCCTCACCGTGGAAACCGAAGCCGGGGCAGCGGCTCGTCAGCACCTCGCGAATGGCGTGTTCGGACGCCAGATCCACCTCCGTGACCGGGCTGTCGTCGGCCTTGGTGCGAGTCTGCCACTCACCACGCGCCAGATATTCGGCGATCACCTTCGCGGCGGCAGCGGCGGCGTCGACGGCGGCAGCTTCGGCCAGTGTCGGATCGAATACGGCATCAGGTGTCTTCACGGGCGGCTTCGCATCACGGGGATCGAGAAATGAAAATTAACATCTCACAACCGCGCTCGGTTGCGGTTTCCCGGAACAGACGGCTGTGAAGTCACCCGGGAAGGCAGCCAGGCGGCAGCCGAAACCGCTAGACTGGCCGACCCGCCAACAGCGAGCCGTACCGCGCCACAGCATGGGCCTCAATCCGCAACAACAGAGCGCCGTCACCAGTTTCGATACACCCCTGCTGGTGCTCGCCGGTGCCGGCAGCGGCAAGACCGGTGTCATTACCGAGAAGATCGCCTGGCTGATCGAACACCAGAGCTACACGCCGGAATCGATCGTGGCCGTGACCTTCACCAACAAGGCCGCGAACGAGATGCGCGAGCGCCTTGCGAAGAAGATTCCGAAGGCAGTCGTCAGGCGCCTGACCATCGCCACCTTCCACCGCCTCGGCATCAACATCCTCAACAAGGATGGCGCGGCCGTGGGCGTGCGGCCGGGATTCACCATTCTCGACCAGAGCGACTCGGTACAGGTGATCCGCGAACTCATCCGCGAGGGTCAGCTTGCCGTCGACGAGCGCGACACGCAGCACACCATCTCGCGCTGGAAGAACGACTTCCTGAGCCCGCAGCGAGCGCTCGGTGAAGCCACGACCGATCGTGAACAGGCCGAGGCCATCGTCTATCAGCGCTACGACGAATGGTTGCGCGCCTGCAATTCGACCGACTTCGATGACCTGATCAGCCTGCCCGTGCGCCTCTTCGACACCGACCACGCGGTGCGTGATCGCTGGCGCGGACGCATTCGCCACCTTCTCGTCGACGAATACCAGGACACCAACGCTGCCCAGTACGCCCTCGTGAAGCAGCTCGTCGATCGCTTCGGCGCCTTCACGGCCGTGGGTGACGACGATCAGTCGATCTATTCCTGGCGCGGCGCGCGCCCCGAAAACCTTGCTGCGCTCAGGGACGACTACCCGAACCTCAGGGTGGTCAAGCTCGAACAGAACTACCGTTCGAGCCAGCGCATCCTGCGCTCGGCCAACGCCGTCATCGCCAACAACCCGCACGTGTTCGAAAAGCGCCTCTGGAGTGAACTCGGCCTCGGCGACGAACTGCGGCTTTCGGTGTGCCGCCACAGTGCCGACGAAGCCGACTGGGTGGTTGCCGAAATCCTCTCGCGCCACTACCGGCAGGGACTGAAATTCGGTGACTTTGCCGTGCTCTACCGCAGCAACTTTCAGGCACGTGCCTTCGAGAAGGCGCTCCGCGAGAAGAAGATCCCCTACCGCATCAGCGGCGGCAGCTCGTTCTTCGACAAGGCGGAGATCAAGGACATGCTCGCCTATCTCAGGCTCCTCGTGAACCCCGACGACGATACCGCCTTCCTCCGCTGCATCAATACCCCGCGGCGCGAGATCGGCGCCAGCACCCTCGCGAAACTCGGCGAGCAGGCGCGCGGTCGTGGCGTGAGCCTGTTCGCGGCCTGTCACGACATCGGTCTCGAAACGAAACTCTCGGGCAAGGCACTCGACAGAGTCCGGCGCTTCGTGAACTGGCTGGTACTGACCGCCGACAACGCCGAGCGCGGCAACACCCTTGCCGTCATCAACGGCCTCTTCGACGATATCGGCTACCGCGACTGGCTCGAACAGCAGGCCGATACACCCGCCCAGGCAGAGCGTGCCATCGGCAACACCGATGAACTCCTCGACTGGATCCGCCGCCTCGCCGACGACCCCGATCACGAGGAACGCAGCCTCGCCGCCATCGTGCAGCAACTCTCGCTGCACGACATGCTCTCGCGCCAGGACGACGACAATGATCACAGCGAGGTGCAGCTCATGACCCTGCACGCGGCCAAGGGTCTGGAATTTCCGCACGTCTACATGGTCGGACTGGAAGAAGAACTGCTGCCACACCGCAACAGCGCCGATGAGCACGCCATCGAGGAAGAACGACGCCTCATGTATGTCGGCATGACGCGCGCGCGCCGAAGCCTGACCTTCACGCGCTGTCGTACACGCCAGGCCTTCGGTGAAACGGGTTCGGTGGAACCGAGCCGCTTTCTCGACGAGATCCCCGCCGAGGATCTCGTCGTGATCGGCGAAGACGGCAGCCGCAGTGAGGAAGAAGAGCGCGCCATCGGCAGCGAGGCACTCTCCGACATGCTGTCGATGCTCAGCGCGCCCTGAGGCCTGCCACGCCGCTCGACCGGCACGCAGACGAGTGCCGCGAGCAGCGAGCGCAACTTGAAAATCCGACTCGTCAACGCAACCTTGCCCTGATGAACAACGACAACAACGCACGCGACAACGGCGACGCCGACATCATCATCGAGGACGTCGAAATCGAGAGCGACGTCGAGGCCGATGCCGGCACGGGACTGGTCCTGCCGGGGCACAATCTCCCCGAAAAGCTGCTGCTGTTGCCCGTCTTCGAACGACCCTTCTTCCCCGCACAGGTGCAGCCGCTCGTCGTCGACGAAAGCGCCTGGGAAGAAACCTTCCGTCGCCTGGCCAAGATGGATCATCATCTCCTCGGCCTCTGCTACGCCGGCGACAGCGACGACGGCGTCGATGTCGCACCCGAAGACTTCGCGCGCACGGGCTGCGTGGTGCGCCTGCACAACGTGGTGCAGGGCGACGGCAAGATCCAGTTCATCGCCCAGGGCATGCAGCGCTTTCGGATCGATGGCTGGCTCAGCCGTCACGCACCGTTCGCGGCCGAGGTGGTCTACCCGGCCGAGGAAAAGGGCGAGCCCGAAGAGATCAAGGCCTACGCCATGGCACTCATCCAGGCCATCAAGGAGCTGATTCCTCTGAACCCGCTCTACAACGAGGAACTGAAGAACTTCCTCAACCACTTCAATCTGAACGAACCCTCGCCGCTCGCCGACTTCGCCGCCGCCATCACCACGGCGCCCGGCGCGGAACTTCAGGAAGTGCTCGACACGATCCCCTTGAAGAAACGCATGGAACGCGTGCTGCTGCTGCTGACCAAGGAACTCGAAGTGGCGCGCCTGCAGTCCGAGATCCGCTCCGAGGTCGAACAGAAGATGTCGAAGCACCAGCGCGAGTTCTTCCTCAGGGAAGAACTCAAGGTGATCCAGCGCGAACTCGGCATGGCCAAGGACGACCGCACCTCGGACATCGACAACTTCCGCGAGCGCATGGCGAAACTCGACCCACCCGAGCATGTCGAGAAACGCTTCGAGGAAGAACTCCGCAAGCTCGGCGTGCTCGAGCCGGGTTCGCCCGAGTACGGCGTCACGCGAAACCACGTTGACTGGGTGACTTCAGTACCCTGGGGCCGGACCTCGAAGGACAAGCTCTCGCTGCGCAGCGCCAGGCGTGTGCTCGAACGTGATCACTCCGGCCTCGCCGACGTCAAGGAACGCATCCTCGAGTTCCTCGCCATGGGTGCCTACCGTGGCGAAGTCGGCGGTTCGATCATCCTGCTCGTCGGCCCGCCGGGTGTCGGCAAGACTTCCATCGGACGCTCGATCGCCGATGCGCTCGACCGGAAATTCTACCGTTTCAGCGTCGGCGGCATGCGCGACGAATCGGAAATCAAGGGTCACCGCCGCACCTACATCGGCGCGATGCCCGGCAAACTCGTGCAGGCGCTGCGTGAAGTCGAGGTCATGAATCCCGTGATCATGCTCGACGAAATCGACAAGATGGGCGCTTCCTACCAGGGCGATCCGGCCTCGGCGCTCCTCGAAGTGCTCGACCCCGAACAGAACGTCGACTTTCTCGATCACTACCTCGATCTCAGGCTGGATCTTTCCAAGGTACTGTTCGTATGTACCGCCAACCAGCTCGACACCATCCCGAAACCGCTCCTTGACCGCATGGACGTGATCCGCCTCTCAGGCTACATCGCCAGCGAGAAGTTCGACATCGCGAAGGAACATCTCTGGCCACGGCTTCTCGAACGCAACAAGGTCAGGCCGAGCGAGGTCAAGCTCAGCGATTCGGCACTGAAGAAACTCATCGACGGTTATTCGCGCGAAGCCGGTGTGCGTGGACTCGAGAAATACCTCCATCGCATTCTCCGCAAGAGCGTGGTGAAGCTCCTGAAGGGCGGGAAATCCGCACCGAAGTCGATCAGCGTCACCAACCGCAATCTCAAGGAGTTCGTCGGCGAGCCGCCCTTCCGCACCGAACGCCAGCTCGGCGGTGTGGGCGTGGTCACGGGCCTGGCCTGGACCGCCCTCGGTGGCGCGACGCTGCCGGTCGAGGCAAGCAGCGTGCACGAGAGGAGCCGCGACCTCAAGCTCACGGGGCGCCTCGGCAAGGTCATGAACGAGTCGGCACAGATCGCGCACAGCTTCGTGACCACGCACGCCGAGAGCTTCGGTATCGACAGCAAGTGGTTCCAGGAGAACGCGCTGCACCTGCACGTGCCCGAGGGCGCGACCCCGAAGGATGGCCCAAGCGCCGGCGTCACCATCGCCACCGCCTTTCTCTCACTGGCACTGAAGAAATCGGTGCGCCGCACCATCGCCATGACCGGCGAGATCACCCTCACGGGCGAAGTGCTGCCGGTGGGCGGCATCAAGGAAAAACTCATCGCCGCACGGCGCATCGGCATCAAGGAAGTGATCCTGCCGATCGGCAACGAACGCGACGTGAACGAGCTGCCGAAGCACATCGTCACGGGGTTCAGGATTCACTATGCAACGCACTATCGTGACGTCTTTGACATGGTATTCCGGAAGAACCGTAACTGAGCACCGAGCACCGAGCACCGAGCACCGAGCACCGAGCACCGAGCACCGAGCACCGACATGTTCGACCTGAGTCTCGCACTTGTTTCGGTTTCCCGGACCGTAACGCAGGTCATCGAGCTTCGCTCCTGAAGGCCAGACGAACGGCCACATCCGCCGCGGTATCGATGGCGATGTCTTCGACGAGGCTCACTTCCAGCCAGCGAGCGCCTTTCGCCGTGGCGAAGCGCCAGTCGAAACCGGTGGCGATCGTGACACCGGGATCTCCAAGTTCGCGAAGTTCACTGGCATAGTAAGGACTGTGTGCATCGAACTGCACACGCAGGGATAGAGACGGCGAGTAGCGAAAACGCAGACCCAGGGTGCCATAGGCCACTGCATCATGGCGGTTGCCGAACTCGCCATCCTGGCCCAGCCAGGCGGCACCGAGCTGGGTGGCGACGCGCCAGCGATCGCCGAAGGTCAGGTTGCGACTCTGCCAGTCGACTGCCAGGCGCAGGTTGCCCGAACCCGTGAAGTCCTCGAGCGAACCCGTCGGCAGCGTCATCGACAGACGCCACAGGCCACTGTCGCCGATGCAGCCTGCGTCCATCCCTGCCGCCGGTGATGGCTTCCACAGCAGTGACACGATGATGTCGGACAGGGCCGTGACCGAGTGGTCGAGCGCCAGGCGTTCACCGTTACCGCGTTCGTAGACATAGGCAATGACATCCTCCTCGGCCCCGGAGCGGTTGGCATCGGGCATGCCGAAGATTCCGTGCCAGTTCGAAATCGTGTTGTCGAACTCACCTCCGCCATGGTGCACGATCGGCACTCGCACACCAGCCAGCCAGTGTCCGTTTTGTGTCAGGCGAGACTGCCGTTCGAAACCGATTTCGGTGGTCTCGCCGTCGAGCAACAGCCGCTCGCCCTTGACACTGCCACCCATGAACTGGTTCGCATGGGTCAGTGACACCTGCCAGGCATCGTTGCCGCGCGAGGATACCAGGGGGGCGGGCACCGCGTCGATGTATTTCAGAGGATGCAGCCGCGGTTCACTGGTGAGGGCATCGGGCGCCAGACGCGCACAGGAAATCGTGCCGGCACGCAGCGCGGATCGGTTAGCTTCGTCGGCGGCAATCACCGACGAGCAGGTGAGACCGATACCGAACAGTGACATCGGCAACCAGCGGCGAACGAGCGTCGAAATCATCCAGAGCCATGCATGTGCTTCGTCCGAGAAACCCTGCCCCCTTGCGAGTTACATGATGGGTTGGGTCTGCTCGATGAGCTGAATGAGATTGGTCGCCGGTCGATACCCCGAGATACGATCACCGCTGTCGAGAAAGATCAGGGGTGTGCCACGAAGACCGAGCTTGTGCGCCATTGCCACATGTTCCCCGACCGGATTGTCGCAGACGGCCGGCTCGATGTCCCCTCCGGCCTTGGCCGTGGTCATCGCTTCCTGCGGGTTGTCCGCACACCAGACACTGACGAGGTCGGCGTGTGCCTGGCTGCCAGCGCCAGCGCGCGGATACATCATGTAACGCACACTGATGCCGGCATCGAGAAGTTGATCGATTTCGCTGTGCAACTTGCGGCAGTAACCACAACTGATGTCGGTGAACACCGTGATCGAGCGCCCCTGATCGCCACCCTCGGGGTGATAGACAAGCATGTTGTCGGGACTGTAGCTCGCCAGCAGGTCGCGATGCAGTGTGTTCTGACGACTCTCGGTGAGATTGATGCCCTGTTCGATGTCGACGATGCTGCCCAGCACGAGGAAATCTGCTTCGGCATCAATGTAATAGACCTGGCCTTCTCCTACAACTTCGTAAAGTCCCGCGATCTCGGCTGGCCGAATCGATTCGGCCGGGAAATATGGCAGGCGCGCATGCAGCTTGTCGACGATCGGCTGAAATTTTGCCGGAATACCCATCTCGGCGTTTTTGGCCGTCTTGGCCGTCTTGGCCGCATCAGCTGTTTCAGCTGTTTCAGCTGTTTCAGCGGTTTCAGCGGTTTCAGCGGTTTCGGCGGTTTCAGCGGTTTCGGCGGTTTCGTCCGACTTGCCCACTTCCGCCGTCTGCTTCCTTTCGGCCTCGGTGTCATCGTCTGTCGCTACCTTCGGATCCGTCTCGGCCACTTCGTCGGCGGCAATACCATCGGCTTCGGTCTCTGTCGTCTTGTCAGCGATGGCGGCTGCCGTAGCCTCTGCCGCTTCATCTACTGTCTTCGTCACGACAGACCCGTCGGAATGCTTGCCCTCCTCGTTAGGTTGCGCCATGGACGGTGAAATGATCAGAGCCAACAGCACGGCAAGCAATGTTGCCAGTCGTCGGTTCATGTGCTTCATGGTGTGCTCCTGATGGCGCTGCCCGTAAGGGTGAACGGGAATCGTGAAAGCGAGGGACAATCTCGTGTGTGGCTCAACTGACCACGAAATCGCGCTAAGGTTCGTTGCGAACCGCAACGAACCTCACACGTCCACGCGGATGGTGTTCGGCGTGCATCGATCGAAGACGCTCACGCGCCACGTGAGTGTAGATCTGGGTAGTGGAAAGATTGCTGTGCCCCAGCAACATCTGCACCACTCTGAGATCGGCATTGTGGTTGACGAGATGCGTGGCAAAGGCATGGCGCAGGGTATGTGGCGAGAGCGGCTTGTCGATGCCTGCCGCGTGTGCGTGCGCCTTGATGCGGTGCCAGAAGGTCTGACGTGTCATGCCGCGCCCACGCCGCGATAGAAACAGGGTATCGCTTCTCCCTCTGCCGGCGAGGAATGCCGGGCGCGCCTCGCGCAGATAGTGCTCGAGTGCGTCAAGTGCCGATTCCCCGACAGGCACGAGCCGTTCCTTCGCACCCTTGCCCCAGACACGAATCACGCCTTGTTGCCGATTGACCTGATCGACACCGAGTTCGACGAGTTCCGAAACCCGGAGACCGGACCCGTACGCCACTTCCAGCATCGCGCGATCGCGGATGCCGAGCGGTTCGCTGACGTCGGGCGCGGCAAGCAGCCGCTCCACCTCGCTCTCGCTGAGGGTCACGGGCAGTGAACGCGGCAGTTTCGGCAGATCCACCTCGAAGGTCGGGCTCAGACGCATCAGTTGCTCGCGCACACAGAAGGCGTAGAAGCGACGCAGCGCCGAAAGCTGGCGTGCCGCCGTGCGCGCACTCACTCCTGACGACAGGCGCTCGGACAGCAGCGCAAGCACATCCTCCCGCCCGGCCGTCAGCAAGTGCTTGCCACGCCCTTCGAGCAGCTTTGCAAACTGACGAATATCACGCTGATAGGCAGACAAGGTGTTGTCACTGAGACCGCGCTCGAGCATCTGCGCGTCGAGAAAACGTCGAAGTGGTGCCTCGTCGGGTAACTCATTCACGGGAAATCGGGAAAGGGTAAAAGAGGATGGCTTGATACCATAGAGCATCGACCGACCGAGGGTATCGTCCGCTTGGATACGATTGAAGACGCAAGAGCGAAAATGCTGGCCCGGCTCGTGCCGATCGAAGGCACCGAAACCATCGATGCCAGCAGCCGCGAGTTGCTCGGACGCGTGCTCGCCGAAGAGATCGTGGCACCAATGTCGCTGCCGCCATTTCGCGCCTCGGCCATGGACGGTTACGCCTGTCGTGCGGCCGACATCACCGCAACACCGACATCACCGGGACAACCCGACGACATCCTGCTGACGGTTGTCGGGAATTCACTTGCCGGACACCCGAGCGAAGACACCCTGGCACCCGGCACCTGTGTGGCCATCATGACGGGCGCACGCGTACCGGATGATGCCGACAGCGTGATCCCCTGCGAACTCACCGAACGCGTTGACGGTCGGGTTCGTTTCGACGGAACCTGCCCGCGCGGGCAGTACGTGCGTGAAGTGGGCAGCGACACCCGCAAGGGACAGCCTCTGCTTGTTGCCGGCAGCACCGTCGGCCCGGCAGCCGCGGCGCTGCTGATTGCGCATGGCTGTGGGCCCGTGAAGGTGAAACGCCGCCTCTCGGTGGCGCTGTTCTCCACCGGTGACGAACTCGTCGCTGCCGGCAGTACACTCATACGCGGTCAGATACACGATGCCAACCGGCCGCTACTCGAGGGCATGCTCGGCGGGGCGGCAATCGACATCATCGATCTCGGCATCTGCCCCGACACCCCTGACACGCTCAGACAATTGCTGACACGCGCAGAAGGTGCCGATCTGTTGATCAGTACCGGTGGCGTTTCGGTCGGAGACGCCGATCACGTCAGGGCCGTGCTTGGCGAATCGGGCAGCATCGACTGGTGGCGAATCGCCATGAAGCCCGGCCGACCACTGGCCTTCGGCTTCACGGGAGCAGACCAGCCCTGGCTCGGGCTGCCGGGCAACCCCGTGTCCGTTGCCGTCACCACACTGATGTTCGTGCATCCGGCGATTGATCGCCTGCTCGGGCGCGAGACTGCCTGGCCACTACCCTTGATGCTGCCAACACGAGATCGGCTCGAGAAGGACGCAGGCCGTGTGGAATTTCAGCGCGGAACACTCGTGGTGGACGAACAGGGTGCTGGCGTCAGCACAACCGGCGCCCAGGATTCCCACATGCTGAGCTCACTGGTCAGAGCCGATTGTCTGGTCGAACTCGACCGCGAATCGACCGGCGCGGCCATCGGCGAGCCGGTAAAGGTCCATCCTCTCAGGGCTTACGGCACAGCGCCCTTCTGATTTCCTGTGGAACTGCTCCTACCCTCACCGCCCGACGTGTCACGCCGGCGGTGAGGGTATCGGCCGTTGCTGCGGCTCAACGTTCAGCCACGACGGCAGGTCATTGTCGTTGCAGCTGCCCAGCGTTCGGTTGCGACTCGGCTACTCGGTGCTCAACCACGGCGACGTGATACCACACGACGACCTGCAGCAACACCACGGCGCGGATTGGGCGCCTTCTTGCGACGACCCACTGCCTTCTTCTTGCTTGCCGTCGCCGTGCGCGTGGACACCTTGCGCGTCGTGACCTTCTTCTTGCCTGCAACCTTCCTGCCTGCAACCTTCTTGCCCGCAACCTTCTTGCCTGCAACCTTCTTGCCTGCAACCTTCTTGCCTGCAACCTTCCTGCCCGCGACCTTCCTGCCCGCGACCTTCTTGCCCGCGACCTTCTTGCCTGCGACCTTCTTGCCTGCGACCTTCTTGCCCGCGACCTTCTTGCCCGCGACTTTCCTGCTGACTGCTTTCTTGCGCGTCGTGGCCTTCTTCTTGACAGCTGCCTTCTTCCTGCTCGCAACCTTCCTGCTTGCCGCTTTCTTACGTGTGACAACCTTGCGTGCCGCGACCTTGCGGGCAACGGCCTTTTTCTTGCCGACAGCCTTCTTCTTGCTTGCCGCTTTCCTGCGCGTGGCAGTCTTCTTCGCTGCAACCTTGCGGGTGCTTGCCTTTTTCCTTGCTGCCCGGGCGGGTCGTGCCACCGCAGGCTTGATCATTCGTGCCATGTGTTTGAACTCCGAAGCTTGTCCTGAATGGGTGATGACGAATTGTTCAGGAGCCACTGGACCACACGACTCCCCGCCGAAACCGATACCATTCGAGGCGTGTTCGCGATGCCCGAAGCCGGTGTCAGACTTGTACTTTCACGTCACGGCCACCAAGCAAACGACATGCCGATCAGAACAATACCGATATGAATTTTCCACAGTGCGCAAAAAATTTTCAACACAGTATACATACACTGTTACAAGAACAACGGGTCACCATGTACATCTCGATACGTGTCGAACTACCCGTGAACACCGCTTCCAACAGGTCTGCCGCCGAACGGTACAATCGAGCACGACTCGCTCGTCCACCCCGCTACCATGCCTTCACAGCACGCCAGCCGACACACGAACAACACAAGCCAGGTGCAGCGCATCTTCTGGCGCCGCATCGGTGCAATCTTCTACGACACCTTGCTGATGATTGCCATCTGGTTCGTCGTCACCGCAGTTGCACTCTTCGCCACCGGCGGTGAAGCCATCCAGAACCCACTCTACAAGCTCCTGCTGTTGCTCATTGCCTTCATCTTCTGCGACTGGTGCTGGCGCCGCGGCGGCCAGACGCTCGGCATGCAGGCCTGGCGCATCCGTGTGGTGCCCGACAAGGGCAATGTACTTTCGCACCGTCAGACCTTCCTTCGCTTTGCCGTGGGCGTGGCCACACTCGGGCTGTCGCTTCTTGGCGTCTGGTTGCGGCAGGATGGCAAGGCGTTTCATGACATCGTCAGCGAGTCCTCGCTCACGCGAGCCTGAATGTGCATGTGAACGATCGCGACAACCTCGCAGGACACCGGCGCCGGTGTGATTTCGCGTCTCAGGCCGTACGGCGTATGCCGACGACGGCAATCACCACGAACAACAACAGCGGCAGCACCGCACTGAGAAACGGTGCAAACCCGTTGGCCAGCGCAAGCTGCGTCAGCAGGCGGTTCACGAGCACATAGGCAATGCCGAGCATGATGCCGATGAAGATCTTCTGTCCCGTCCCTCCCGCGCGTTGCGAGGCGAACACGAATGGCAGCGACAGCATCAGCATGATGAGCGTCGAGAATGGCGAAAACACCTTCGACCAGAAGGCCAGCTCGGTGGCGCGGGCATCGAGACCATTCTCGCGCAGATAGCCTACCTGCTGGTGGAGATTGACTGCGGAGAGGCTTTCGGCCGACACCGACAGGCTCGTCAGGAGTTCAGGGCTCACGAGTGGTGCAACCGATTCGGGTGTCACGCCATCGGTGTCGGCCACGAAATCACGCCAGAGGACTTCGCTTTCGCGTCGCGTCACCACCGATTCGCTGATGTCGGTCGTGACGAGATCCTCGAGTTGCCAACCTGCCTCTGTCCTGACCGCGCGTGCAGCATGCGCGCTCTGATGCAGTGAATGGTTCTCGAAGCGATGCACGTTGATGCCGAGCAACGTGTAGTCGGGCATCACGGTGCGTACCTGCACGAAACGCTCACCGGATTTCAGCCAGAGGCCCGAACCACCCGTTGCCGAAAGACGCTTGTCGAGCGCGGCAAGGCGCAGTTCTTCGGCGGCCTGTTCCGCACGCGGCACGAGCGTTTCACCGAAGACCGCGACGAGCAGCATCAGCACGAGGCCGCTGGTCATGACGGCGCGGATGATGCGCCAGTTGGAGATACCCGCCGCGCGCATCACGGTCAGTTCGCTGTTGCCGGCAAGCGCCCCCAGCCCGAGCAGGCTGCCGAGCAGCACCGAGGGCGCAAACAGCAGCAGCGCCTTCGACGGCATGGTCAGGAAGATGTACTGCGCGGCGACCACGGCGGTGTAGTTGCCCTTGCCGACTTCATCGAGTTCGCTGATGAAGGCAAAGATGCTGGCAAGCACGACCAGCACCGTGAGCACGAGCAGGCTTGTGGTGAGCACGGCGCGACCGAGGTAGCGATCGAGAATGCCGAAGAGCATCAGCGCGCACCTCCACCGAAAAGCGACACGTTGTTGCGTTTCGCAAACAGCCAGAGAATCAGCACGACCACGGCCAGGTGCACGGGCCAGAGACCGATCCAGGACGGCACCGTACCTGCCGCAATCCATTTCCTCATCAGCACGAGCAGGTTGGCGTATGGGATGTACAGGAGAATGGCGACGGCGACCTTGCCGAAGCGCCCCTGCCGTGGCGAGGTATAGGCCAGCGGCACGGCAAGGAGCGCGAGAAGCAGCGCCGCGAGCGGTATCGAGATGCGCCACTGGATCTCGGCAAGGTCGCCGAGGCTGCCGTCGGCCCAGAGTGCCGGGAAGGTCTTGGCGCGCGCGCGCAGCGTCGCCACTTCATGATTCCGGTCAGGTCGCAGGACGCCCTGCGTCTCGAAGTCGGTGAGTGTGTATTCACCGCTGCCCGGTTCACCGATGCTGGTCTGGCCATCGGTGAAGACGAGATATTCGTTGCCATTGTCTTCATCGACCTGCCAGGTGGCAAGGCGCGCCGAGTCCACCGCCGGTACCTGCCCCTCGCGCGAGCGATACATGAAAACATCCCTGAACTGCGTGCGATCCTCGCTGGCTTCGTGCACGAAGAACACGAGTTCACCGTGACGAAACTGCATGAAGCGCCCGGGGGTCAGGAGCCGCACGCCCGATTCTTCCTCGAGATTCACGAGCAGCGCCTGCTCGTAGCGATAGGCCCAGGGCGATACCCAGACCGTCAGCACGGTGATCGAAATGACGCCGATGATGCCCACGACGGCCGCCGGCCGCATGAGATCGCCCCAGCCGACGCCACAGGCCTGCATCACGGTCATCTCGTTGTCGCGATAGAAGCGCCCCTGGGCGAGCATGATGCCGAGATAGAGGCTCAGGGGGATGAGCGTGACGAGCAGCGTCACCGATTTCACGGCAACGAGCGTCAGCAGCATGTCGGCCGCCACCGAGCCCTCGGTAACGCGTGAGAGGCTGCGTCCGAGCACGTTGCCGATCATGATCACCAGCAGCACCGACAGCACGGCCAGCCAGGTCAGGATCATTTCGCGGATCAGATAGCGATCGAGTATGCGCACGTCGTCGTCAGAGGTTGGATGACAGGCCCTTGCACAATTCACTACACTGTGCGACCGAAGCACGAGCACAGATCATTGCATGAGACTTGACGTCGAAGCCTGCAACCGCGAGGCACCCCTCGCCAGCGCCGATCTGCGCGTGGTCGGCCTCTTCAATGATGGCACAGCCGCCGCCACTGCCGAGAAGATAGACCAGAGCGGCGGCAAGTTGTTCGCCAGCCTCATCGAACGAGGCCATGCCAGCGGGGATGCCGGCAGTATCGCGCATGTGTCCCTGCCCTCGGGCCAACCTGCGCTGATCCTCGGCCTTGGCAAGGCCACGGGGAGTGGCCAGAGTCGAACCGGGCGCGGCACCGGAAGCCGAGGCGGCAGCCGCTCCGGAAGCCGGTCCCGTCGCCGCTCACTGGCGCCGGAGCAGTGGCGGCAGACCCTCACCACCCTGGCGAGTGCGCTGGGTGATCTCGGCTACTCTCGGGTCGCGGTCGATCTGCTCGCACTCAAGCCCGACGATCTCGATGTCGAACAGGCCGCGTCGCAACTCATCGCGGCGCTGGCGGCCACGCGCTATCGCTTCGAGCTGCACCCCGGCAAGAAGGCGAAGCGTGCCGTTCCCGCCATGACGCTCGTGCTGCATCATTCGCGTATTCGCGAACTCCGCCGCGGCATAACGCGTGGCCAGGCCCTCGCCGCCGGCATGGACGCCGCACGCGATCTCGGCAACCTCGCGCCGAACATCTGCACCCCGCGCCATCTCGCCGAACGTGCCACATCCCTGGCCGAGAGCCATGCCGACATGAGCGTCGAAGTGCTCGACGAGGACGACATGGAAGCGTTCGGCATGGGCGCCTTTCTCGCCGTCAGCCGTGGCAGCGCCGAGCCCGGCCGTCTCATTACCATGCACTGGAAGGGAGCAGAGCACATCGGAAGGAATCACGTGCTCATCGGCAAGGGCGTCACCTTCGACACCGGCGGCATCTCGATCAAGCCCTCGGCGGCCATGGACGAGATGAAATTCGACATGTGCGGTGCGGCGAGCGTGTTCGGCGTGATGGTGGCCGCAGCAACGCTGAAACTGCCGCTCAATCTCGTCGGCGTCATCGCCGCGGCCGAAAACATGCCTGACGGCAAGGCCACGCGCCCGGGTGACGTGATCACGTCGATGTCCGGGCAAAGCATCGAGATCCTCAACACCGACGCCGAAGGGCGACTGGTGCTCGCCGATGCGCTGACCTGGGTCGAGCGCTTCTCACCCGTCGAAGTCATCGATATCGCCACGCTCACGGGCGCCTGCATCGTCGCACTCGGACACGAGGCAAGCGCCGTGCTCGGCAACGACGACACACTCGTCGAGTCGCTCCGGCAGGCAGGCGAGGCCGCCGCCGACCGCTGCTGGCCACTGCCACTCTGGGACGCCTACGACCGCCAGCTCGATTCACGCTTTGCCGACATGGGCAACATCGGCGGATCCGGTGCCGGCACCATCACCGCCGCCTGCTTCCTGCAACGCTTCGCAGGCGACTACCGCTGGGCGCACCTCGACATCGCCGGCATCGCCTGGAAACAGGGCAAGGACAAGGGCGCCACGGGTCGGCCGGTACCGCTGCTGCTCGAACACCTGATAGCCGCAAGCCGCGCAGACGGCGCGGAACCCGGTGACAAGAGCGGCTCCGCTTCACGTGCCCGCAAGAAGCAGCAATGACCGAAGTCGATTTCTACGTCCTGCCGAGCGAAGAACTCGAACCGCGCCTGACCACCGTCTGCCGTCTTGCCGAAAAGGCGGCCGCGCTCGGCCAGCGCGTGCATGTGTACAGCGAGGACGCAAACCTGCTGGCGCAGCTCGACGACAGCCTCTGGTCGTTCCGCGCCGTGAGCTTCGTGCCACACGTGATACTCCGCGCCGGCGACGATCCACAGGACTTCATCGACGACCCCGTGCATCTCTCGGCGCACGAACCGGCACTCGACCGGCGCGTGCTGATCAACCTCGCGGCCACGGTACCGCCCTTCTTCAGCCGCTTCGAGCGCACGCTCGAGGTGATCAACGACGAGCCGGCCGTGAAGCGGGCGGGACGCGAGCGCTATCGCTTCTATCGCGAACGCGGCTACCCGCTCAGGCACCACGCGCTCTGAGGCGAACATCTCTACACTTCAATTCATGGAAAAGACATACGATCCGCACGCAATAGAGCGGCGCTGGTACGAATACTGGGAGTCGTCAGGCCACTTCGCCCCCACCGGCGACGGCGAACCCTACGTCATCATGATCCCGCCGCCGAACGTGACCGGCACCCTGCACATGGGCCACGCGTTTCAGGACACCCTCATGGACACCCTGATTCGCTACCACCGCATGCGCGGGCACCGAACGCTCTGGCAGCCCGGCACCGACCATGCCGGCATCGCCACGCAGATGATCGTGGAAAGGCAGATCAACCGCGAAGGCAAGACCCGTCACGACCTCGGCCGCGAGGCCTTTCTCGAGCGTGTCTGGGAATGGAAGGCGGAATCGGGCGGCACCATCACGCGGCAGCTCCGACGCCTCGGCGCCTCGCTCGACTGGCCGCGCGAACGCTTCACCATGGACGACGGCATGTCGGCCGCCGTGCACGAGATCTTCATCCGCCTCCACAAGGACGGACTCATCTACCGCGGCAAGCGTCTCGTCAACTGGGATCCGGTGCTGCACACCGCCCTCTCCGACCTCGAAGTCCTCTCCGAAGAGGAACAGGGTTCACTGTGGCATTTCCGCTACCCGCTGTCCGACGGTTCAGGCAGCGTCGTCGTCGCCACCACCCGCCCCGAAACCATGCTCGGTGATACCGCCGTGGCCGTCCACCCCGATGACGAACGCTACCGGAACCTCATCGGCAGGACCATCACCCTGCCGCTCGTCGGCCGGGAGATTCCCGTGATCGCCGACGACTACGTCGACCCCGAGTTCGGCTCCGGCTGCGTGAAGATCACGCCGGCGCACGACTTCAACGACTACGCGATCGGCCAGCGGCATGCGCTCGACATCATCAACATCCTCAACGACGATGCGTCACTGAACGACGCCGTGCCCGAAGCCTATCGCGGGCTCGATCGCTTCGAGGCCCGCAAGCGTGTCGTCGCCGACCTCGACGCGGCCGGCAACCTCGAAAAGACCGAAGCGCACCGGCTCATGGTGCCGCGCGGCGACCGTTCCGGCACCGTGGTCGAGCCCTACCTGACCGATCAGTGGTACGTCGACCTGACCCGCGAAACCCAGGACGATGGCCGCCCCGGAGGCCTTGCACGCATTACCCGCCCCGCGCTCGACGTGGTCGCGAACGGCAGTATCCGCTTCGTGCCCGGCAACTACAAGCGCACCTACGACCAGTGGCTCGAGAACATCGAGGACTGGTGCATCTCGCGCCAGCTCTGGTGGGGACATCGCATTCCCGCCTGGTACGACGATGCCGGCAACGTCTACGTCGGTGACAGCGAGGCCGCGGTGCGCGCCGAGAACGGCATCGACGATGCCGTGGCACTGCGCCAGGACGAGGACGTACTCGACACCTGGTTCTCCTCGGCACTGTGGCCCTTCTCGACCCTCGGCTGGCCCGAGAAAACCGCAGCCCTCGATGAGTTCTATCCGGGTTCGGTACTCGTCACGGGCTTCGACATCATCTTCTTCTGGGTGGCGCGCATGATCATGTTCGGCACCTATGCCCTCGATGAGGTACCGTTTCGCGATGTCTACATCCACGGCCTCGTGCGCGACGCCCATGGTCACAAGATGTCGAAGTCCAAGGGCAACGTGCTCGACCCGCTCGACATCATCGACGGCATCGAACTCGATGCCCTGCTCGAGAAGCGCACGGCAAACCTCATGCAGGACCACAAGCGCGACGCGATCGTCGCCGACACGAAGAAGCACTACCCCGACGGCATCCCCTCCTACGGTACCGATGCGCTGCGCTTCACCTTCGCCTCGCTCGCCACCACGGGACGCGACATCAGCTTCGATCTCAAGCGCGTCGAGGGCTACCGGAACTTCTGCAACAAGCTCTTCAATGCCACGCGCTACGTGCTCATGAACACCGAAGCGCTGGCCGACGAGAACCACGAGGCCAGCCCTGCCGACAGCGTCTGGCCTGCGGACTTCGCCAGCCGCAACGTGGTCGATCGCTGGATCATCACACGCGCACAGGAAATGGCCGACAGCGTGGCCGGGCATATTGCCGAGTACCGCTTCGACCTTGCCGCCACGGCAATCTACGAATTCGTCTGGAACGAGTACTGCGACTGGTACCTCGAGATGGCCAAACCCGTGCTCACGGGCGAAGCCGACGAAGCGGCCAAACTCGCCACACGCCAGACACTGGTCGAAGTGCTCGAACGGACGCTCCGCGTCACCCATCCCTTCATGCCCTTCATCACCGAGGAACTCTGGCAACAGGTCGCACCGCTCGCCGGCATTCCCGTCGTCAACGCAACCGTGTCCCTTCAGCCCTGGCCCGAACGCATCGACGCTGCCATCGACATCGATGCCGCCAGCGAGATCGACTGGGTGCGCGAAGTGGTCATGGGCGTGCGCCGCATTCGCTCGGAAATGAACATCAACCCCGGCAAGCGGCTGCCATTGCTGGTCGGCAATGCCGCAGCGAAGGAGCGTGAACTCCTCGCCGGACACGATGAACTGATCCGCTTCCTCGCCCGCATCGAAGGCATCGAGATTCTCGACGCGGGGGCTGACGAACCCGATGCCGCCGTGCAGCTCGTCGGTGACATGCGTCTGCTGATTCCGATGGCCGGCCTCATCAACAAGGAGGCGGAGCTCGCGCGTCTCGCACGCGAGATCGACAAGCTCGACAAACAGGTCAAGGCACTGACCGGCAAGCTCGCCAACGAAGGCTTCACCACCAAGGCACCGCCTGCGGTGGTCGAGGCGGAACGGCAGAAGCTCGTCGACAACGAAAACGCCGTGGCGCAGCTTCGCGAGCAGGAAGCGAAGATCCGCGCCTTGTGAACGTCAGGCCGTGCCATCACCCGTTCACGGGCCATTGCACGGGCCATCGCACGGGCCGTTGAACTGGCCGTTGAACGAAACACTGCACGGCCCGCTCAAACGTCCATCACAAGATGCAACAGGGAGCGCCCATGAATACGCGTGACATCGTCCTGACCGCCCTCTTCGCTGCCATCGTTGCCGTTCTGGGTGTGTTTCCACCGATCACGGTGCCGGGTCTCGGCGTGCCCATCACTGCACAAACGCTCGGCGTCATGCTGGCTGGCGGCATACTCGGTGCGAAACGCGGGGCGCTGTCGCTGGTGCTGTTTCTCGTGCTCGTTGCCGTCGGACTTCCGCTCCTCGCGGGTGGCCGCGGGGGGCTTGGCGTGTTCGCGGGGCCAACGGCCGGATTCCTGTTCGGCTGGGTGGTGGCGGCTTTTGCCATCGGCTGGATGATCGAATCCTTCGGGCGTGAACTGAACCCCGTCAAGGTCTTCACCGCCTGCATACTCGGTGGCATCGTGCTGCTCTATGCCATCGGCATCCCCTGGGTGGCCGTGGTTGCGGGCATTCCGTTCATGCAGGCGCTGACCGGTTCCGTGGCTTTCATACCCGGTGACATTCTCAAGGCCGTGATTGCCACGGGCATCATTCTCAGCGTGGCGAAGTCCTATCCCTTGCTGCCCTCGCTCTCGACATCGACAACACCCCAGGACCAGGACCCCGCGCAGTGATCGAATTCGACGGCGTGCAGGTGGTGCGCGACGGGCGCATCGTTCTCGACGACATCAACCTGCAGCTTGTCGAAGACCGCATCGGCATCATCGGCGCCAACGGCTCGGGCAAGAGCACCTTCGCGCGCCTGCTGAACGGACTGCAGCAATGCTCGCGCGGCGAAGTGCGCATCAACGGACGTATGGTCGCTCAGGGCTCGCACCGCGTGGGCTTCGTGTTCCAGAACCCCGACAACCAGATCGTGTTTCCCCTGGTACGGGACGATCTCGCCTTCGGACTGAAGCGTTCGGGGCTCTCCCCGGCCACCATTGCCGAAAGGGTGTCGGCACAGCTCGAATACCTCGGTCTCGCACACCTCGCCGAACGAATGACACACGAACTCAGTGGCGGCGAAAAGCAACTGGTGGCCCTCGCCGGCGTACTCGTGATGGAACCCGAATGCCTCGTACTCGATGAACCCACCACGCTCCTCGACCTGGCCAACCGCGCACGCATCATCGGCGTGCTCGACACACTCGATCTACCGCAGGTGGTCGTCAGCCACGATCTCGACTACATGGCGACGATGCAGCGACTGATCCGGATCGACGCCGGGCGGGTCGTGGATGACGGACCGCCGGACGTCGTGATCGCACGGTATCGGGCAAGTTGTACGTGAAACCGTGCTGACCGATACCTACAGCCCCGGAAGCACTCCTGTGCATTCCCTGTCGCCCGGCAGGAAGCTGCTGCTGCTCTGCCTGACATGCAGCGCTCTGCTGATCCTGAACCAGGCGTGGTTCACGGTCACGACGGCACTGCTGCTTGCGGTTGCCTATGTCGTCGCAGGCATTCCGGCCTCGCTCGTGCGACGTGCAATGGCACCTGCCCTCTGGGTGCTCGGTGTGCTGTTCCTCGTACAGTGGTGGCTGTACGGCTTGTTCGAAGCCATCCACCTGACACTGCGCCTCGCCACCATGATCATGGCCGCTTCGCTGCTGACACTCACGACGGCAACGGGCGATCTGCTTGCGGCCATCGAACGGCAGCTCACGCGATGGCTGCCCGACAGAACCGCGGAATCGATCAGCCTCGCCTTCTCGCTGACACTCCGCTTCATTCCGCGGGTGCGGCATACCTTCGAGGAAGTGCGTGAAGCTCAGACGGCGCGAGGTCTCGGGCGCGACTGGCGCGCGCTGGCAACGCCAACGATCGTTCGCACGCTGAAATCGGCCGATGAGATCGCCGAGGCGATTGCAGCGCGGTCACCTGCTTCCACGTCGCCATCGCCATCACGATCAGCAGCGGAATCCGAGTCACGACGAGAAGCAGAACCAGGACGACCGAAGCGCCGACAATGAGGCGAATCGCCTGAGGTTGTTCGACGCCGCGCCCCCCGGTCTTTCTCGTCCGCCCTTCAGAACCTCAGACCCACCTTGGCAGAATAGCTGGTAATATCATCAGTTTTATCGGCTTCCACCGTCACGGCAACGCCGAAGTTCATGGTCATGCCCACGAAGACCTTGTTCAGACCAACCGATTGCTTCGCAAGGCCAAGCCCGTCAACCGGATCGATCTCGCTGTGTACGTAGCCAAGGCCCGCATAGGGGGTGAACATCAGGATACCTTTCGACACGGTGAGCTCTGCCCCCGTGTTGTACATGTCGAACTGGCTGTTTCCCTGCACCTTGGTGTAGCTGGCGCGCAGGGCAACGGCAGGTGCTGCTACATTGCCACTGATGAAGGCGTAACGGAGTTCTCCACCGATGACGGACAGCCCGGTACGCGGCAAGCGGCTGATCGAGGCACCGATATCGAACCCTTTGACGAGCCCCTTGTGTACGTGCATGCGCGGCACCAGCAGAGTATCGTCGCTGAAACTGCCACCGCTCGCGCGTTTGAAGACGGCGTTGTCGATGTCGGTGGACGACATCTCGAAACCAAGATCGAAACCGGTGGCACCGAGGGGTTCTGCCGGCGTGATGGCCTTGTAGTGAGTTGCAGCGGCAAGACCGGTGGCGAACTTGTCGAACTGGCTCTGATCGAGCGCAGAGAGATTGTTGAAATCGGCACGCGCCGGCACTGCGGCAATGGCCAGCATGGCGGCCGCGAGTGAGAGCGGGTGTGCAACGGAAATGCGCATGAGACGCTTGAACATGAAGTGAAATCCCCTGGATTCGATCGATACCGGAATCGAAAGTTCGGCGTGGAGCGGAGCAGTGCCGCTGATGCGGCATGACACCGGCTGCGGTGTGTCCTCAGGCTGATTGGGCCTCTTCGAGTGCCATCATGGCCTCGAGCAGTGCCTCCTCTGCAGCTGACTGCCGTTGCCGAGCAGCCGCTTCGCTTGCCAGAAGTGCCGCCAACCTGTCGCGATTTTCCTCATTGTACAGCGCTTCATCGGCAAGTTCGCTGCGAATCGTGTCGAGCGCGTCGGTGTGCTGCTGCAAGGCTCGTTCCGTGGTCTCGACTGCCTTCTTCAGCGGTGCAAGACGCGCACGCCGTTCGGCTTCGAGGCGTTTACGCGCCTTGCCGGCAGACGCGTCACCGTCGGATGCTTCACCGACCGGCACCTCATCGACAAGCGCGGCCTTGCGCCGCGAGTCGACGATCCATTTCGCATAGCCATCGAGGTCATCGTTGAACGGCGCTACCCTGCCCTCGGCCACGAGCCAGAGTTCGTCGACAACGCTCCTGAGCAGCGTCCGGTCGTGCGAGATGACCACAAGCGCACCCTCGAAGCCTTCGAGCGCATCGACGAGCGCCTGGCGCATCTCGATGTCGAGGTGGTTGGTGGGTTCGTCGAGCAGCAGAAGATTCGGCTTCTGCCTGACGATGAGCGCGAGAGCGAGCCGCGCGCGCTCGCCACCCGACAAGGTATCCACCATCTGCAGGGCGCGTTCGCCACCGAAGCCGAAACCACCCAGATAGTTGCGGGCGTCGCGTTCCGAGAGGCTCGGTTCACTGGCCTGCAGCACACCGACGGCATCACTGCCCGTGGGCAGGTTGTCGACCTGGTGCTGGGCGAAGTAGCCGATCTTCAACTGCCGGGCCGGCGTACGCGTGCCGTTCAGGGGCGCAAGATCGCCCGTGAGCGTCTTGATCAGCGTCGACTTGCCGGCACCGTTGACACCGAGCAGGCCGATGCGATCGCCGCTGCCGATGCTGCAGGCCACCTTGTCCAGCACCACCTTGTCGTCGTAACCCGCGCGAATGCTGTCCAGCACGAGCAGCGGATTCGGCAGATGCTCGGGGGTCGCAAACCCGAACCGGAACGGTGATTCGACACGCACCGCCGACGTCTCGCCCATGCGCTCGAGCATCTTCAGACGGCTCTGCGCCTGACGCGCCTTGGTGGCCTTGGCACGGAAACGATCGACGAAGGACTGCAGTTCGGCACGGCGTTTCTCGGCCTTCTCGTGCAGCGCCTGCTGATTCGCATCGCGCGCCGCTCGCCAGGCCTCGAGTGCCGAATAGTTGCCGCTGACGAGGTGTACCGTGCCCTTTTCGATGAACAGCATCGAATGCACGACGGTGTCGAGAAACTCGCGGTCGTGGGAGATGAGCAGGAGCGTGCCTTCGCGCTGCAGCAGCCACTGCTCGAGCCAGATGACGGCGTCGAGATCGAGATGATTGGTGGGTTCGTCGAGCAGCAGGAGTTCATTGGGGCTGACGAGTGCCCGCGCAAGGTTCAGGCGCATCTGCCAGCCACCCGAAAAGCTCGACAGGGGCCGTTCCAGTTCGGACATCGAGAAACCCAGTCCGAGCATGATGCTCGCGGCACGCGACTTCAGCGAATAACCGCCGTGCGCTTCGTAGTCGGCAAGGAGGTTGGCATAGCGCTCGTTGTCACCGCTTGCTTCGCTCTCGCTGATGGCAGCCGCAATCGCGGCAATGCGCTGATCCCCCGCCATGACATGCTCGATCGCGACCGCATCGCCCGTGGGCATCTCCTGAGCGACGTGAGTCATGCCCACCTGCTGCTGCAGCGAAATGACGCCCTCGTCAGGCTCAAGCTCACCGAGAATCATCGCCAGCAGGCTCGACTTGCCGGCACCGTTGGCACCGCCAAGGCCTACGCGCCGGCCACGATGGATGACGAAATCGGCGTTGTGAAACAGAAGCTTGCCGTCACGGCGGCAGGCAACATCAGTGAAACTCAGCATGCGGCAAGTTTACGTGAACGGCAAGCTCGACTGACTGCTATCATCGCGGCATTCGACTCGCAGACACGCCAGAGGATCCATCATGCGTCTCACTCGAATTGCGCTGCCACTCATACTCGTCGGCAGCCTTCTTGTCACCGGTTGCGGCATCAACAACATTCCCACCTACGACGAAGCCGTGACCGGCCGCTGGGCGGAAGTACAGAACCAGTACCAGCGCCGCGCCGAACTCATCCCGAACCTCGTCGAAACCGTCAAGGGCTTTGCCTCGCAGGAAAAGGAAGTGCTGCAGCAGGTCACCGAGGCCCGCGCCAGGGTATCGCAGATCAACATCACACCCGAGATGCTCAGCGACCCCGCAGCACTCGAGAAGTTCCAGCAGAACCAGGATGCGCTCGGTTCCGCGCTTTCGCGCCTCCTTGCCGTGGCCGAGGCCTACCCCGATCTCAAGTCCAACCAGAACTTCCTCGCACTGCAGCAACAACTCGAAGGCACCGAGAACCGCATCGCCGTCGCTCGGCGCGATTATGTGCAGGCGGTACAGACCTACAACACCGAGCTTCGCACCATTCCGGGGCGCTGGTGGCATGCACTGCTCTACTCCGATCTCGAGCCCAAGGCGAACTTCCAGGCCACGCCGGGCAGCGAAGAGACCCCCGCAGTGAACTTCGACAACAGCTGATCCCGATTGCAGCCGCTGCCGACCATGCTCCTGCGTGACGGCGCGGTTGCGTTCCTGCCGAACCATCGGAGCCGTCCTTGTACTGCCTGAGTCTGCCCATTCGCCGAACTCCCTTGTGGCTGCCGCTCGCGTACCTGCTGGCGTGTCTGCTGTTGCCGTTCGCGGCAAGGGCACAGACCTTCCCGGCACTGACCGAACGCGTCGTCGATCAGGCCGGACTCCTGGATGCGGCCAGCGAAACGGCGCTTGTCGACAAGCTTGCCGCGCACGAGAGCGCCACCAGCAATCAGGTGGTCGTGGTCACCCTGAACTCGCTCCAGGGATACGACATCGCCGACTACGGCTACCGGCTCGGTCGCGAATGGGGCATCGGCACGGCCGAAAGAAACAACGGTGTGCTGCTGATCGTTGCGCCCAACGAGCGCAAGGTGCGCATCGAGGTAGGCTACGGCCTCGAGGGCGCGCTTCCCGATGCGCTGGCCAGCGTCATCATCCAGCGCGAGATCCTGCCCGCCTTTCGCAATGGCGACATGGCAGCGGGCATCACGGCCGGCACCGACGCCATCCTGCAGGCCGTCGAGGGTGAATACACGGCTCCGGCGGCACCGAGTGGCCGCAACGCCGACCCGATCAGTCGCCAGATCGGCAACTTCATCCCGCTGATCTTCCTCGCGATGGTGGCCATCCCCGAAATCCTCAAGCGCTTCGGCCTCACCAGGGCCGCGCACAGCGCCTTTCCGGCGGGTTTTGCGGGGCTCATGGGCACGCTGATCTCGGGCAGTCTCCTGATCGGGCTGGCCATCGCCGTCATCGCATTCCTGTTCATGATCTTCTTCGGTGGCGATCCGGGTGGTGGCGGTGGCGGCTCGCGGCGACGGCGGCGCGGCCCCGGCGGTGTCATCATCGGTGGTGGCGGAGGCGGTTTCGGCGGCGGTTTCGGCGGTGGCGGTGGCAGTTTCGGTGGCGGTGGCGCCTCGGGGAGTTGGTGATGAGCTTTCTTGATCAGGCCGAAAAGGATGAACTCGTGCGGCGCATACAGGAGGCCGAATCGCGCACCAGGGGCGAAATCGTGACCGTGATTGCCGGCCAGAGCGACGGTTACCGCTACATACCGCTGTTGTGGTCGGCTCTGGCCGCACTCGCGGTGCCGGGTGTGTATTTTCTCTGGCTGTGGGCTGCCAGCGATGGCTGGACCCTTGCCGACGAACCTTCGCCCGCATGGCTCTATACCGCACAGGCGCTGGTCTTTCTCGGCCTCGGCATGCTGTTCTCGCTACCGGCGATTCGCCTGTGGCTGATTCCGAAAAGCGTCAAGTTCCACCGCGCGGCGCGCCATGCCCGCGAACAGTTCTTTCTGCAGAACCTGCATCTGACGCAGGGCAACACGGGCATCCTGATCTTCGTGTCGGTTGCCGAACACTACGTCGAGATCATCGTCGATCGTGGCATCTCGGAAGTCATCGACGACGCGCTCTGGGAAGAGACGGTGCAGGAATTCGTCGGCCACGTGCGCGCCGGCAACATTGCCACGGGTTTCTACAACACGATCGAGCACTGCCGCGACATTCTCTGGAACCACTTCCCCGCACCCGACGGCCGACCCGACGAATTGCCGAATCATCTCGTGGAAGTGTAGGCAGGCCTCGCAGCCACGGTCACCGGGAACCCGGCTCATCGACCGTTCGACGAGCCTTTCGGATTAGCGCCGATTCAAGGCCTGCTGCCTGAATTCAGGCCTGGCGCTTGAATTCAGGCCTGGCGCTTGCTGTCGATGTCGGTGACCTTGGAGAACTGGTCGGCATCGAAGCTGCGGAGGTATTCGCGGAACTCGTCGCCAAGCTCTTCGTGCTCGAGCGCGAACTCGACCTGCGCCTTGAGATACCCCATCTTGCTGCCGCAGTCGAACCGTCGGCCATCGAAGTCGTAGGCCAGTACGCGCTGTTCCTTGAGGAGCCTCGCGATGGCATCGGTGAGCTGGATTTCGCCGCCGGCGCCCCGTTCGGTGGTCTCGAGCAGTTCGAAAATGCGCGGCGTGAGAATGTAGCGGCCGACCACGGCCGAATTGCTCGGCGCCTTGTCGACCGCGGGTTTCTCGACGATGCCGGAGACTTCCATGAGCCCGGGCTTGACCTGGTCGCCGGCCACGATGCCGTAGCTGCTGACCTCTTCACGCGCCACCGACATGGTGCCGAGAACCGAGCACTGCTGAAACTCGAAGACTTCGGCCATCTGCGTCAGGCAGGGCTTCCCCGAGAAGCTGATGAGGTCATCGGCGAGAATGACGGCAAACGGCTCGTCGTTGACCACCGGTCGTGCGCAGAGTACGGCGTGGCCGAGTCCGAAGGCCTTCGGCTGGCGAATGAACACGCAATTGACGTGATCGGGGAGGATGTTCCTGAGAACGCCCAGCATCTTCTCCTTCTGCTTGGCCTCGAGTTCACGTTCGAGTTCGTAGGCGTGGTCGAAATGATCCTCGATCGAGCGCTTGTTGCGGCCGGTGACGAAAATCAGCGTATCGACGCCCGCGGCAACGGCTTCTTCGGCGGCGTACTGGATCAGCGGCTTGTCGACAACGGGCAGCATCTCCTTCGGATTGGCCTTGGTGGCGGGCAGAAATCGTGTACCCATGCCGGCTACCGGAAATACCGCCTTCCTGATCTGTTTCATTTCTCGTCTTTCTCTGTTCAAAGGCTTTTGTCTGACCGGGCAATGACGATTGCGGGTTTTCCAGCGACCTTTCAGCCTGTTCAGTTGCTAGTATTCTGCAAATACGACGCCAAGCCGGATTGCCCAAGCCATGACATTCGTGGTGACCGAAAACTGCATCAAGTGCAAATACACCGATTGTGTTGAAGTCTGTCCCGTGGATTGTTTCCACGAAGGCCCGAATTTTCTCGTCATCGACCCCGAAGAGTGCATTGACTGCTCGCTGTGCGAGCCCGAGTGCCCCGCCGAAGCCATCTTCGCCGAAGAGGATCTCAAGCCCGAGCACGAGCAGTACCTGGAAATCAACGCCGAACTGTCGACCGAATGGCCGGTGATCACGATTCAGAAGGAACCGCTCGAAGATGCCGCCGAATGGGACGGAAAACCGGACAAGCTCCAGTACCTCGAGCGCTGATCGACACGACGTCCGATCATTGCCATATTCGCACGAGGCAAGGCTCCGGTGGTGCACAACTACGCTGAAAACACGTTACAAATCGGCCACTTGTAGCCGCAATGCCGGTTTCGACACAACTTCGGTGAGAGCGAGGTGCGGCCGATCGCGACTACCTGATGTTCACTGGCAAGCGATGCGCCCGCGAATCCCGGTCAGCAACTCGTAGCTGATCGTGCCGGCAGCGTGCGCCAGCCTGTCCACCGGATTGTCGGGCCCCCAGATGGTGACCGCCTGACCGACCTGCCGATACTTCGCATCCACCGCGCGCAGATCGATGGCGATCGAGTCCATCGACACGCGCCCGAGCACGCGGCAGGCGACACCGCCGAGGCGCACATCGGCATCTTCCCCGAGCAATCGCGGCAGGCCATCCCCGTAGCCGATGCCCACATGACCGACCGGCATTGCCTCGGGCGCATGCCAGTGCTGTCCGTAACCGACGCCCTGACCCTGTCGAAACTCGCGCACGCTGACCAGCGGCGCAGTGACGGTCATGGCAGGGACGAGTTTCACGCCGGCCGGCAACGGTTCGACCAGTGGATTGGCACCGTAGAGCAAGATGCCGGGGCGCGCCCAGTCGGCCTGCGCCTCGGGCCAGGCCAGCACGGCGGCCGAATTGGCGATGCTGTCTGCGCGCGCCTCGCCAGCGAGCGAGCGGATGGCGGCAAAGCGCTCGAGTTGTTCCCGAGTATGCGCATTGCCGGGAACATCGGCGCAGGCCAGGTGCGTCATGACTCCACGCACACGATCCGACGCGGGCGTGTCGGCAAGAATTGCCGTGGCTTCCTCCGGCGGCACCCCGAGGCGCCCCATGCCGGTATCCACCTTGAGCCAGGTAAAGAGTTCGCGCGCAAGCGGCGCCTTGCGATACCAGGCCCACTGCTCGCTCGCATGCACGACCGGCCACAAGTGGTGCTCGACGAAGTGCACGAGGTCGCCCTCCTCGCGCAGCCCCTGCAACACCATGATCGGCGCGTCGATTCCCGCTCGTCGGAGCGCGAGTGCTTCGGCAAGCGTGACCACGTTGAAACCGTCGGCAGGTCGATACCCGTCTGTGTCATTCGGCCCCGGCGGTGTCGACAGGACCTGCGCCACCGCCACCGCACCGTGCCCGTAACCGTTGGCCTTGATCGTGGCAAGGAAGCGGCTGCCGGGCGAGAAGCGGCGCGCCACGGCAAGGTTGTGCCGGAGGGCTTCGGCACTGACCACGATGCGACTCTGACGATTGCTGCCCGCAGCGCCGTCAAGCCAGGCCTGGTCATCGACCATCGGCTTGCCGAATTCAGACGAATTCGGAACCATGGATTTCCGGGCTGTAGTCCTCGAAGCGCGTGTACTTGCCGAGGAAGGTCAGCCGCACCTCACCGATCGGGCCGTTGCGCTGCTTGCGGATGAGGATCTCGCCGAATCCCTTGTTTTCTTCGTTGTCGGGGTGATAGACCTCGTCGCGGTAGACGAACATGATGACGTCGGCATCCTGCTCGATGGCACCCGATTCCCGCAGGTCGGACATCACCGGACGCTTGTCGGTGCGCTGCTCGAGCGAGCGATTGAGCTGCGAGAGCACGATGATCGGCACGTGCAGTTCCTTGGCCAGCGCCTTCATCGAGCGTGAAATCTCGGACACCTCGGCGGTGCGGTTTTCCTTCATGCTCGGCACCTGCATGAGTTGCAGGTAGTCCACGACGATCAGGCTCAGGCCACCGTCGCGGGCGAGGCGCCGTGCACGGGCGCGCAGGTCGGTGGGGGTGAGCGCCGGCGTATCGTCGATGAAGATGTTGCTCTTGGCCGTGATCATCTCGATGGCCGACTTCACGCGCGGCCAGTCCTGCTCGTTGAGGCGCCCGGTGCGGAGCTTGCTCAGTTCGATGCGCCCGAGCGAAGCGATCATGCGTGTGGCCAGTTGTTCGGCGGGCATCTCCATGCTGAACACGGCCACGCGCCGGTCCTTGTCGACCATCGCCACGTTCTCGGCAAGGTTCATGGCGAAGGCGGTCTTGCCCATCGAGGGGCGTCCGGCAACGATGACGAGGTCCGAGGGTTGCAGGCCGCTGGTGAGTTCGTCGAGGTCCTTGTAGCCGGTGGGCACGCCGGTGATGGAAGCTCCCGACTTGAAGAGATAGTCGATGCGCTCGACGGTGGCGTGAAGCACCGCGCGAATGTCATGGAAGCCGCCACCCTGACGCTGCGTCTGGTCGGCGATCGAGAACACCTTGCTCTCGGCTTCGTCGAGAAGATCCTGCGAACTGCGGCCATCGGCCTGGTAGGCACTCTCGGCAATCTCGCCCGCCACCGAGATGAGCTGACGCAATACCGAACGCTCGCGCACGATCTCGGCATAGGCGCGCACGTTGCCGACCGCCGGAGCCACCTCGGGCAGCGCCCCGACGCCGTAGAGCCCACCCGCATCCTCGAGTTCGCCGCGCCGCTCCAGCCAGTTGCAGACCGTGACCACATCGGGGTTGCTGCCGCCCGTCACGAGCGAGGCCACGGCAGCAAAGATCAGCCGGTGATCGTACTGGTAGAAATCGGCCTCGGTGACAAGGTCGGAAACCTTGTCGAAGATCTCGGCGTCGCCGAGCATGAGCGAACCGAGAAGCGCCTGCTCGGCCTCGATCGAGTGTGGCGGGATGCGGTGCGAGCGCGCCTCGAGCGCCTTGAGAAGGAGTTGTGTCTGATTGCGACCGGCGCTGGCCTGTGCCGCCGCCGTGTCTGCCACTGTGTCCACCGGCGTATCCACCGGCGTATCCACCATCGTATCCGCCGGCAGTGGCCCGTCCGCGAGGCCACCATCGGAATGAGGCGGCGGCATGTCGGTGATGGCGCCGAGCGGCTGCCCGTCGGGACCGATGCCGAAATCACCCGGATCGAAGCCGATGTCGGCCTCGTCCGCGTCGATCAGATCCGGTTCGAAAGCACCCGGAACGGGGCCATCCGAGCGCGAAGAAGCCGGGGCGTGATCGGCCCCGGCCACGGTATCAGGGTGCTTGTCATTGCTGGTCACTCGTCCGCTCTCTCCACGCCGAAGCTTTTCGGCAAGGTGTGTCCGCGCAACCCGACGTGGCACTCATCCGTGTTCGATGGCGCAGTCTACTCTTCTTCGCCAACCACGCTGATGACGACTTCGACATTGACATCGCTGTGCAGGTGCAGACCCACGGGATGCTCGCCGACCGCGCGCAGCGGACCTTCGGGAAGCCGGATTTCACGCTTTTCAACCGTCTCGCCCGCAGCCTCGAAAGCCTGGCGGATTTCCTCGGTGCCGATCGAGCCGAAGAGCTTGCCCTCGGTGCCGGCGCGCGAGGTGACGCTGACGGTCATGCCATCGAGCTTCTCGCCGCGACGCTTCGCTTCGGCCAGTGCTTCGGCTTCGGCCTTTTCGAGTTCCGCGCGGCGTTGCTCGAAGGCTTCGATGTTGTCCTTCGTGGCCACTTCGGCCTTGCCCTGGGGCAGGAGGAAGTTGCGGGCAAAGCCCGCCTTGACGTCAACGAGATCGCCAAGCTGGCCGACGTTGTCGATGCGTTCCAACAATATCACTTGCATGAGGTGAAATCTCCGGGTTTGATGAATCAGCGCTGACGCAGCGGATGGACACTGTCGAGAAGGCCAAGCGCTGCCAGCAGCAATGTGGTGTGAGGAATCAGCAGGAGGACATAGAGCCCTGCAAGCCAGTTCGAGTTCATGCCGCGCTCCTTGACGACCGCATGGGCAACGGCCAGGCCCTGCAGGCACAGAAGCGTGATGATGATGAGCGTGATGCCGAGTGCGAAGGCGCCGCTGGCGAACAGACAGACCGCAAGCAGCACGGCAAGCGCGAGTGCGATCGGCCGACCGAAATCGAGTGTGCGGAATTCGCTGCCGAAACCACCCGGGTTGACGAGCACGGCCTGCCAGTAACGCGCGAGGAACAGCGCGGCGACGCCGAAACTCATTGCCACCATGCCGCTGCTGGCAGCCATCATGGTGGCGAGGCTCTCGCGCAGGGTGTCCAGCAGGCTCGTATCGGACAGGGAATCCCCGTAGGCAGAGGCAAGCGCCGGGTTCTCGGCGATGCCCGTCTGGATCTGTTCGAACATGAGCGCGAATTGCTTGTCCCAGAAGGCTACGGTGCCACCGGTGGCGAGTTCCATGAGAAGCAGCGCCGCAACCCCGGCAAGCCCCGTGACGAGCAGAGCGATGGCCAGGTTCGTGGTGCTGCGAAGCACCGCGGCGGCGAGAATCGCCGGTAACCACAGCACCAGTGCCACCACGGGCAGAGTCACGGGCGAACGCAGCAGCAGCATCGAGGCTGCAACCAGAATCACCACACAGGGCAAGGCGACCTGCGCAATGGCCGAGCCGCCACGCCGGAGCACGGCGTAGGCGATGCAGGCAGCGCTGCCGACGACCCCCGCCATCATCAGGAGGGAGGCCACGAAACTGACCACGGCGGCACCCCCCGAGAGCACGGCGAGCATCGGCACCGCAAGTGCCAGCAGCAGAAGGCCTGCTGCAATGCCCGCCGCCCACCAGGGACCGCGATCGATCTGTTTTGCCAGCGCGATCATGACGCCAGAAACACCTTGCCCGGATTGCCGTTCGACGCGATTCGCCAGCCGAATGCCCCGAGCGGAAGACACGCAAGCCCGCAGAGGCGTCGCTGGCGAAACCCGCCCGAGCGCAGCAATCAGTGCTGGTCGGTGTAGGGCAGCAGCGCGAGATAACGCGCGCGCTTGATGGCCGTGGACAGCTGTCGCTGATAGCGTGCCTTGGTACCGGTGATGCGCGAGGGGACGATCTTGCCGGTTTCGGTAATGAAGCCTTTCAGCAGTTCCACATCCTTGTAGTCGATGTGGTCGATGCCTTCAGCGGTGAAACGGCAGTACTTGCGGCGACGGAAATGACGAGACATGTTGATGCTCCGAAATAGGTGTGTTTCAGTGACGAGGAAAATGACGGGCGATCACGCCGTCAGGCTTCCTCGGTGGCGGTTTCCGGCTTGTCGTTCGATGCACCGGCATCACCGGCATCGTCTTGCTTGCCACTGTCGCTGCCATCGGCGCGTTTCGCGTTGTCATTGGCGCGCGGTGCGCTGCTGTCGTCGCGCGAGCGGCGCTCGTCGTCCTTGCCATCACCCTTCTTGAGCAGCGGCGACGCTTCAGTCACGGCTTCCTCGAGTTGCAGCACCATGTGACGCAGCACGGCGTCGTTGAACTTGAAGGCGCTGGTGAGTTCATCGAGCGTTTCCTTGTTGCACTCGATGTTCATGAGCGTGTAGTGAGCCTTGAGGATCTTGTTGATCGGGTAGGCCAACTGGCGGCGGCCCCAGTCTTCGAGGCGATGGATGATGCCATCCTGCCCTTCGATGATGCCGCGGTAGCGCTCGACCATGGCCGGCACCTGCTCACTCTGGTCAGGGTGGACCAGAAACACGATTTCGTAGTGTCGCATTGTTGCTCCCTGTGGATTGCTGCCCGACAGGGCCCGCAGGAAACACGAGTACCGGTCTGGACAAGGGGGTTATCGAACGCTTTCGACAGCGTCGAGCCGAACGAGTATAAACGAATTCAGCGGCGCTGGCGCAGTGCTTCGAACAGACTGACACCGGCCGCCACCGATACGTTCAGGCTCGATACGGTGCCGGCCATGGGGATTCGGTACAGCAGATCGCAGCCCTCGCGGGTCAGACGCCGCAGACCGCTGCCCTCCGCCCCCATGACCAGAGCCACCGGCCCGCTCAGTGACAATTCGTGCAGCGTGGTTTCCCCTTCCCCCGCGGCCCCATAGATCCATAACCCCGCGGCGCGCATCTCCTCCAGGGCTCGTCTGAGGTTCCTGACCCGAATCACCGGTACCGCTTCGGCAGCGCCGGAGGCCACCTTGCGGGCCACGGCACTGAGTGGCGCGCTGTTGTCGGCAGGAACCACCACGGCGTCGGCCCCGGCCGCATCGGCACTGCGCAGACAGGCCCCGAGGTTGTGGGGGTCGGTGACACCATCGAGCACGAGAAGCAACGGTGGCTCGGTGCGGCCTGCGCAACCCGCCAGCAGGCTGCCGAGATCCACGACCGGCTGCGCCGCCCCTTTTCGAAGCCTTGCTGCAACGCCCTGATGCCGGATGTCGGGCAATTCCCGATCGAGCACCGCACGAGTGGTTTCGCTGATCGGTACCTCACGCGCCCGAGCGGCGTCGATGATCGATTGCACCCGTCTGTCGCGGCGCCCAGGCACGACAAGGAGCTCGGCAATGTCGCCTGCGCGATGCTCGAGCAGCGCCGCGACGCTGTGCAGTCCCCCCATCCAGGACGAATCGGACTGACTCATGCGCGCCACACCTCAGGAAAGCCGCTTGCGGGTCACAGCTTTCTTGCCGGCTTTCTTGCTGGCTTTCTTGTCAGTTTTCCTGCCGGTTTTCTTCCGGCTGGCGGCAGACTTCTTCCGGCTCGCCGGTGTCTTCTTGCTGGCCGGCTTCTTCTTGCCGACCGGTTTCTTCTTGCCGGCGGGCTTCTTCTTGCCCGCAGGCTTCTCCTTGCTGGTCGCCTTCTTCTTACCAGCAGGCTTCTTCCTGCCGACCGGCTTTTTCTTGTCTGACGTCGTCTTGCGGGATGGTTTCGTCTCGCTGTCCGGTACCTTCTCGCTCGCCGGTTTCTTCCTGCCAACCGACTCCTTCGAATCAGCCGCAATCGCTGCGGGTGAGGTAGCGAGTCGGTCGGTGGCTTCGACATCGACAACAACAGGCTTGCGCGTTTCGGCACGCGTATCGCTGCGCGCGACGCCACGCACCTCGATGAAATCGATCTTCCGCTCCTCGAGATTGACCGCAGCCACCTGAACGCGGATCGGATCACCGAGACGGTAGCGCTTGCCGCTGCGCTGGCCGACGAGAGCCTGCGAGGCGACATCATATTGAAAATAGTCGGCGCCGAGACTGCTGATGTGAACGAGGCCTTCGACATGAAAGTCGGTCAGGTTCACGAACAGCCCGAACGACGTCACGGCCGAAATCACGCCATCGAATTCGCTGCCCACATGCTCCTGCATGTATTCGGTCTTGAGCCAGGCAATGACATCGCGCGAAGCTTCCTCGGCACGACGTTCGGCCATCGAACACTGCTCGCCGAAGGCATGCATGGCATTGTTGTCGTAACGGTAGTCGGCGTTGGCGGCACGCGAGAGCACGTGCTTGATGGCCCGGTGCACGAGAAGGTCGGGATAGCGGCGAATCGGTGAGGTGAAGTGGGCGTAGTAGTCGAGGGCAAGCCCGAAATGACCTTCATTGACGGGCTGGTACACCGCCTGCTGCATGGTGCGCAGCATCACCGTCTGAATCACCGCCCTGTCGGGGAGATCGGCAATGCGCTCGGCCAGAACCGCGAAGTCGGTGGCCGTGGGCCGGTCGCCACCGCCAAGCGAGAGGCCACGCAACGCGAGAAAGGCGCGCAGATCGTCGAGCCGGTCCGCCTTCGGACCACCGTGTACGCGATACAAGGCTGGCACCTTGTGTTTCTCGAGCAGCTTCGCCGCCTGAATGTTGGCGAGAATCATGAACTCCTCGATGAGCTTGTGGGCGTCATTGCGCACCACCGGCACCAGCTCTTTGATCTTCCGGTTCTCGTCGAAGACGATTCTGGTTTCGGTGGACTCGAATTCGATGGCACCGCGCTCGCGTCGCCGCTTCGCCAGCACCTCATAGAGCGCGTGCAGTTCCTGGATCATGGGAAGCAGGTCGGCGTATTCTTCGCGCAGGGGTGACGAGGGTTCGGTGAGCATCTCGTACACCTTGCTGTAGGTCAGGCGTGCGTGCGAGCGCATGATGGCATTGAAGAATCGCGAGCGCCTGACCTCGCCGTTGTCCTTGAGGGTGATTTCGCAAAGCATGCAGAGCCTGTCGACATCGGGGTTCAGGGAACACAGGCCGTTGGAGAGAATCTCCGGCAGCATCGGCACCACACGCCCGGGGAAATACACGGATGTCCCCCGCGTCTGCGCCTCGCGGTCGAGCGGCGAGCCAGGCTGTACATAGTGGGCAACATCGGCGATGGCAACGAGAAGGCGCCAGCCGTCTTTCCGGCGCTCGCACCAGACCGCATCATCGAAATCGCGTGCATCGGCACCATCGATGGTCACGAGCGGCAGATGCCGGACATCCTTCCTGCCGAGTGCCGCATCATCCTCGACCGTGGCCGAAAAGCCTGCGGCCTGTTCGACTACCGCCTCGGGCCACTCCACCGGAATGCTGTGCGCGTGCAGCGCCACGTCGATCTCCATGCCGGGCTCGAGATGCTGCCCGAGCACGTCCACCACACGCCCGACCGGCTGGTGACGACGCGTGGGCTGGTGGGTGATCTCGGCCACGGCAATGTCACCGTCGCGGGCACCGGCAAGCCCACCCGCCTCGATCAGCAAATCCTGATGGATGCGCTTGTTGTCGGGCAGCAGCACCGCCACCCCGCCTTCCATGGACACCCGCCCGACCAGCGACTGGTTGGCGCGCTGCACCACATCCACCACACGCCCTTCATGCCGGCCACGACTGTCGGTACCGGTGATGCACACGATGATGCGGTCGCCATGTAGCACCTGACGCATCTGGCGGGCGTTGAGGAAGATGTCTTCATCACCCTCGTCGGGCACGAGAAAGCCATAGCCGTCGGGATGCGCCGTGACACGGCCGGCGATGAGTGCCTCGGCGTCCACCGGAACCAGCGCGCGACGACGGTTTTCGATGAGCTGGCCGTCGCGGAACATCGCACCGACGCGGCGGCGCAGTGCTTCGCGATCCTCCTCGCCGTGAAGCCCGAGTCGTTCGGCCAGTGCACCGATGTCGAGCGGCACCCTCTCCTCACGCAGGGTCTGCAGAATCAGTTCGCGGCTGGCGATCGGCGAATCGTAGCGCTGCTGTTCACGCTCGCGGTGCGGATCGACCGGGGTACCACCATGCTGCTTGTCGCCGTGAACGTCTTTTCCGCGACCACGATGCCTGCCGCCATCCGCATTGCGGCTGCGGTTCGATTTGCGTTTGTTCTGACTCATGCCTCGGGCTCTTTGGAGAGGATGGCAACGCCGATGAGAGGCGTGCCCTGCATGGCCCGATGGTGCCCAGGAGAGGACTTGAACCTCCACGGGGTTTCCCCCACTGGCACCTGAAGCCAGCGCGTCTACCAATTCCGCCACCTGGGCAAGGGGGAGGATTGAGGCCATGGCCTCGAAGAGCCGGAAGTTTGGACGAGTCGCGGGGCGCTGTCAAGTACAAGTAAGGATAGCCTTGCCTCATACCGACAGCGGCACCCATCCGGCCCCGTCACCCTGAACCGTCGGTGCTCGTCATCTGCGTTGACCGCGAACAGCTCCCGCCGGACGATGCGGGCGACGCCCGTATCCCTGCGCGTGACCGCTTCGACGGGCACGACTCGCTTCCTGCTGCGTTTGGTCTTGCCCATCCGTCGGCGGCTCGACCGGCTCGATGCCGTAGCGCCCTTCGTGCACGAGTGTGTGGTGGTAGTGACACAGCAGCGGGATGACATGCGCATCGCAGCAGAGGCGGCGCGCGGTCTCGCGACCGACGGAGACGCCGGGCGAGAGCCAGACGTCGTGACAGGTGTCGTCGTGGCGGGCGTCATGAGAGGCGTCGGCAGTGTGACCGTGTTCACAGGAATCAGCAATTTGCGGTTCACGTGAACCGTTTTTCGTTTCGGAAGCGTGACCGGCATCACGGAAACCGGCCTTTGACGGTTCACGTGAACCGTTTTCGCCGGAACCGTTTTCGTCGAAGCGATCCCTGCGGACGCGCATGCGCGCGATCTCCTGCTCGAGGACGTGCACGGGCAGTTTCTCGGCCAGCCGGAGCAGCTCCTGCTCGTTGTCGGGGGTGGCGATGCGCACGAGAGCGCGAACTTTCGAGTAGCCGATGCGGCCTTCCCCGAAGGCGGTACTGATGAGCGGCAGTTCGCGGAGTGCGACGGCGACATGAATGTACTGCCGCGCCGTGACCAGACCGATGGCACAGTTCGCGGCCATCCACTGCGAGAGGCACCGTGCCCCGTGGAGCTTCCAGCCCCGGGTGCACTCGAAGGCCGAGAGCGCCATCAGGAAGCCGTGGAGGTGCCGGTCGATGCTGGTCTGCCTGTCGAAACAGGGCATCCTTCTTGCGAAGTTCCAGTACATGCGGGCTGCCTTCGCGCCGGGTCTTGTGTGATACGGGAAGCTCCAGCATGTCGAGCTGATGATGCAGGCGTCGTCGTCGGGCCTTGGCCATCGGCAGATCGATGGCAGGGGCATTGCTTTCCAGAAATGCCTTCAGGGTTTCACAATCGGCATCACTGCAATCGAGGTCGACAGGGATGCGCCAATCTCCTTCGTCCCGGCTTGCCTCGCGTATTCGCGCTTCGACGAGTTCCGTGGTCCGTCCGAAAAGGTTTTCGAGCGCATCCGCCACGACAACACCGTACGACATGTCGGTAGCCCTTTCCAGCACGGAAGCGATCACGCCGCTGGCATAGCCGTCGATGTCGGCATCAAGCACGGCCAGCACGGCGAGGATCTCCCCGTCGTCACCATGTAATTCGAGTGCGTCGAGCAGATGCAGCAGATCCCGCTGCTCACGCCTCGCGCTCTTCGCCCGTTCCCCCGGCGAATCGAGTCGATGGCAGGCTGCGTGCTCCGCCGCGATCAGCTCCCGAAGCATTGAAATGACCGATGCCGAGAGCTTCCCGCCATCGATGCCCTCGGCCTGATCAAGCGCACTGACGAGTGCAGGCAAGCATTTCAGCCATGCCAGCCGCTCCGGATCGTCGTGGTCACGATAGCTCTGACCTGTCGGTCCGTTCTCACCCGAACGCCGTCGTGGGCCACGCTCTGTCGCCGCGCCATCCGCCAGCCAACGCTCGAACAATTTGAGGGCAAATGTTCCGCCACGTGCCTCGATACAGGCAATCAGAACAGGGATAACCTTCCTGTCGAGGCTGCCGATGGAGAATGCCTGCAGCAGATCCAGCGCGATGGCATCGCCGTCGAGTTGCGCAGCCAGCTTGAGTGCATCGAGCAGCGCACCGCTGTCCTTCTCGCGTTGCCGACCGGGCCAGACCGCAAGGAAACTCGCCAGCGAATCTTCGAGTTCCGTTGCAGAAGATGATGCCGAGTCACGTCGCATCTCGGCCAGCACCAGGCCGCCACCGCCGGGACTGCCGGCAAGAATGCGATAACGCTCGCTCGCAGGCCACAACACCACGGCTGCCCGCCGGTACTCGCGCTCCAGCGTATTGCCGTAGTTGCCCATGTAGCCTTCGAACTCTTCAAGGATAGGTGTGTGCGCTTCTTCATCCACGCTCGAGCAGAGTTCGTCTTCAAAGGCGACGAGCTTCGGCAAGCCAACCTTGCGACCCGCCACATCGCGCCAGTGTTCGAGATGGGCGTGTCGGTCGAGCAATTCGTCGAGATGGTAGTTGCCCGAGTCGATGTACCAATCGTCGCTCCAGTCATCATCCCAGGGATCGCGCCCCGAATCGGTCTTCCAGGCGCTGTAGATCGAGGTCAGGCTGACGATCGCAAGATACACCTCGCAACCCAGACGTTCAGCCGCCGCGACCAGCGCCTTCGCACGCTGGCTGTCCTTGCCCTTGAGCCGCCCCCAGTCAAGACTGCGCTGACTGTAGGCATGATCGAGAAGATAGACCACCTTGTCGTTCGACCGGCGCCACGACGGTCTGTCGTCATTGCCGGCAAAGAAATCGACCAGCGCCTGGTCGACAAGCGCATCTCCCTCGCCTGCAGCCCGCCCGGATGCGCCGGATCCACCCGACGCCTCGCGCGTTGCCGGCCTGAAGTGGAGATGATGGCTGAGCACCACGCGATAACCTTCTGTCACGGGCTCTACCTCATGTTCGCAATCGGCGTAGAACGCCAGCAGGGCCAGCGAATCGGCATCCATCGTGTCACAACGGATAGATGCGCTCTGCCCCCGATGGGAAACGCGCAGTGTTCCTCCCTTGTGAGCCGAGGGCAACACGACCACCAGAGTGCCGATCATGTCGTCGGAGCGCTCGGTATCGCGATGCGGCTTGAAGAACTGACCGGGACCGTACACGAGCAGCTTGTCGATGCTGGCGGTGAGCGTGCCCGCGGGCAGTTCGAGCGCCTCGCGGATCATCTCGAGCGCCGGTGCGAGAGTACGATGCCATGCCGCATGGTCGAGTTCCAGCCGCCGTGAATGCACTTCACCGACGTCACGAACCGAGGCGTCGTAGAGCGTTTCGCTACCCTTCCCGAAGGGTGCGGGAACCGACCAGCTGGCCAGCTTCTTCGCCCGCGATTTCGCGATCGGCAGACGGATTTCGCCAATGGGATCCACACCCAGCGACAAGGACTCGGCCGGCAGGGATCCTCGCCAGGCAAACCCGCCTACACCATTGCCGACGGGCGAAGGTACGTCGCCGACATTGCCCAGCGCCTCCACCAGACGCTCCAGTGCTGTCTTGCCGTCATCCATGCTTCACATGCTAACCCCATTTCAGGCATTCCGCGAAACTGGCCGCTGCCCGACACTTCACCCGATTCAGAACGGCGAACGAATCACGATGTTCTCGCTGCGCTCGGGCCCCGTCGAGATCAGATGCACCGGCACCTCCACCAGTGCCTCGAGCCGCTGCACGTAGGCACGTGCCGCTGCGGGCAGCGAATCGAACGACGTGATGCCCTGCGTCGAAGACTGCCAGCCGTCCATCTCCTCGTACACGGGCTCGCAGCGCTCGAAGTCCTCGGCGGCAACCGGTGGATGCTCGATGCGCTCGCCGTCGAGCATGTAGGCGGTGCAGAGGCGCACGCGCGGCAGGGTATCCATGACATCGAGCTTGGTCAGGCAGAGCCCGCTGACGCCGTTCAGAATCGCGGCGCGCCTCACGGCCACGGCATCGAACCAGCCACAGCGGCGCTGGCGTCCGGTGGTGGCGCCGAACTCGTTGCCGCGTTCGCCGAGAACACGTCCGTCGTCATCGAAGAGTTCGGTGGGAAACGGCCCCGCGCCAACGCGCGTGGTGTAGGCCTTGGTGATGCCGAGCACGTAGTCGATGTCGTTGGGGCCGCAACCGCTGCCCGAACAGGCGGCACCGGCCACCGTGTTCGACGAGGTCACGAACGGGTAGGTACCGTGATCGACATCGAGAAGTGTTCCCTGCGCACCTTCGAAGAGGATGCGTCGGCCGCTCTTGCGGTGCTCGTGGATCATGCCCGGAATGTCGGCAACGAGCGGGGCGATGCGCTCGGCCTGCACACGCCCTGCTCGCTTGATTTCCCCGGCATCGACGGGTGGCGCACCGTGACGCTCGAGACGCGCGTTGTGGAAGTGGCAGAGTTCCTCGACCTTGCTGTCGAAACGCTCGGGCACGAGCAGATCCTGCACCCGGATGGCGCGCCGAGCCACCTTGTCTTCGTAGGCTGGCCCGATGCCGCGACCGGTGGTGCCGATGGCGCGCTTGCCGGCGGCCTGCTCGCGCGTCTGATCGAGTGCCACGTGCCAGGGCATGATGAGCGGGCACGCGGCGCTGATGACGAGGCGCCGATCGACCGGGATGCCACGCTCGAGCAACTGATCCATCTCCCGGAACAGCGCCTCGGGCGACAGCACCACGCCGTTGCCGATGGCGCAGACGACATCATCGCGCAGCACACCACTCGGAATCAGGTGCAGTACCGTCCTTTCGTCGCCGATGACCAGCGTGTGCCCGGCGTTGTGTCCGCCCTGAAAGCGAACCACGAGCGACGCCTGCTCGGTCAGGAGGTCGACGATCTTGCCCTTGCCTTCGTCACCCCACTGGGTGCCGAGAACCAATACGCTGTCAGTCATGGGTCGTTCAGGAGTGTGTCTGCGGACGGATGATGGGTGGCATCGGGGTGCATCGCCAGCGCCACGAGATCGCCACTGTAGCCCGTCGCGGCACGCGCGGTGCCGAAATCGCGGCCGATATCGTCGTAGCGACCGCCCTGCGCGAGACGCCGACCTTCGGCATCGAGCAGCGCGAACACCGCACCGGTATGGTAGCGATAACCGCGAAGTTCCGCGAGATCGAGCTGGCAACGCAGCGTCGGGTGCGACTCGGCGATGGCCGTGATGATGGCGCGAAGCCGTACGATGGCGCTCTCGACACGCTCGGACAGGCCACCGAGCCGTGTGCTGGCACGCTCGAGCACATCGGCCGAACCGTGCAGCGAAAACAGTGCGAGAAAGCCCTCTGCCTGCGCCTCGTTCAAGGCCTGTGTCTCGTCGCGGAGCAACGCGTCGAGCACCGCTTCGAGGTCGGGTATCGAGCCACGCTCGATGGCATCGAAGAGCCGGCCCTGGGCGCTTTCATCGAGGCCGGCAGCGCTCACGAGCGATTCGAACACACCGACATGGCCAAGATCGAGCACCAGTGAGCCGCTGTCGAGACCAGCAAGCAATACCGTATCGATCATCAGCCTGATGATGTCGATATCGCTTTCGGGCGAAGGGTCGCCGAACAGCTCGGCACCGAACTGCAACGGGTTGCGACTGCCACCGAGCTTGTCGACGCGTGTTCTCAGCACCGTGCCGGTGTAGACGAGCCGACCGGGAGCGTCGTTCCTTCTCGAGCGGGCATCGATGCGCGCCACCTGCGGGGTCATGTCGGCACGGATGCCGAGCGTTCGGCCGTTGGTCTGATCGACGAACTGGAAGGTATCGCGCGCCAGCGTTTCACCCGTGCCGGTCAGGAGGCTGTCGAGATATTCGACCACGGGCGGCGCGACAAGATCGTAACCCCGCTCGCGCGCAAGGTCGATCACAGCCCGCCGCAGGAATTCCACCGACCAGGCCTCCTCGGCCAGCAGTTCGTTGATGCCGTCGGGAAGCTGCCAGCGCTCGAAGCCGCTCATGAATTCATGCTCCGGAAGAATCCAGGGAAATCACGAAAAACAGTGAATCACGGCAACATGAATCACAGAAACAGAAGAATGACCATGCCGAGACCAGCAGCCACGCCACCGATTCGCCGCAGGTGAACCTCTTCGATGGCCTGGTTGCCGGCATACACGCGTTGCAGTTGCTCGGGCACGAGCGCCGGCATGAGCCCTTCGAAGATCAGTACCAGGGCCAGCACTTTCAGCATTCCCGAACCCTGCACCAGCACGACCGCCAGCAGCAGCATGGCAAGACCGATGAAACGCAGCTGCCCGGGCGCAAGCGTGAGGATGTAGTTGACGTATCGTCGCCACTGTTCGGGTGCCAGCAACAGTGGCAACCCTTCGAGAAGCATCATCACACCAACGGCGGCAATGATCGAAGACCCCATGGACACAGACTGACCGAGCACACATCAGTTACCGGTACTGGCCGCATCACCACCGGCAGCACCTGCATCGCCCGAGCTGTTGAAGTAGCGGAAGAATTCCGAATCGGGCTCGAGCAGCATCACGTCGTTGCTGCCTTCGAAGGCGTTGCGGTAGGCGCTGAGCGAGCGGTAGAGCTGATAGAACTCGGGGTTCTGCCGGTAGGCCTCGGCGTAGACACGAGCGGAGGTCGCATCACCCGCACCACGCGTCTGTTCGGCCTGCGCGTAGGCTTCGGCGAGCAGTTCCTCGCGTTGACGATCGGCCGACGCGCGGATCTTCTTGGCACTCTCTTCACCCTGCGAGCGAATCTCGCCTGCGATCTTGGCGCGGTCCTTCCGCATCCGGTCGAACACCGACTCGCGCACGTCTTCGGGCAACTCCACCTTGTTGATGAGAATGTCCACCACTTCGATGCCGAGCCCTCTGGCCTGCTCGTCGATGGCGGTCTGGATTTCGCCACCGAGGTCGTTGCGGTCGGAGGACACCACCTGATTGATGGTGCGGCGACCGAAGCTGTCCTTGACCGCCTCACGCGCAAACTGCTGCAGACGCATGTCGGCCGATCGCTGCAGACCCGACACGCTGGTATAGAAGAGACGCGGGTTGACGATGCGCCACTTGATGAAGGAATCGACCATGACGTTCTTCTTCTCGCTCGTCAGCACGCGCTCGGTCGGCACGTCGTGCGTGAGAATGCGCGAATCGAACTTGACCACGTTCTCGATGATCGGAATCTTCAGGTGAAGTCCGGGCTGGTAGTCGTCGCGGCGCACCTGCCCCACGCGGAGCTTCAGGGCCTTTTCGCGTTCGGAAACGGTGAAGAAGGCATTGCTCATCAGCAGTGCCAGCACGGCCACCAGAACGAGCAGCAGGGGATTGTTCAGCAGTCGGTTCATCGTACGGTACCTCGATCGCGCGAGCGTGCGGTGGTGCGCGGAGCACTGTCGCTGGCCGTGTTCGGAACGGCGGGCGAAGCCGTGTGCTCGGGGGAAGGCAGGCTGCCGGACGGCATGCCCGTGCCTTTGGCGGGCGTGCCGGAACGGTTGCCGATGAGCTGGTCGATGGGCAGGTACATGAGGCTGTTGCCGCTGTTCGAATCCATGAGCACCTTGCTGGTATTGCCGAGTACCGATTCCATGGTTTCGAGATAGAGACGATCACGGGTGACGTCGGGCGCCTTCTCGAACTCGGAGAGCAGCGAGAGGAAGCGCTGCGATTCACCGATCGCGGCCTGTTCGACGCGTGCCTTGTAGGCTTCGGACTCCTCGATGGCACGCTGCGCGTCACCACGCGCCAGCGGCAGGATGGTGTTGCTGTAGGCCTGTGCCTCGTTGATGTAACGCTCGCGGTCTTCCCGCGCGCGGATGGCATCGGAAAAGGCAGCCTGCACTTCCTCGGGCGGCTGTGCACGTTCGAGGTTCACGGCCGTGATCTGTACCCCCACCTCGTAGCTGTCGAGCACCGACTGCAGGATGTCCTGGGTGGAATTCGCCACGGTGAAGCGCCCGGTGGTCAGCACCGGCTCGAGCAGCGTCGAACCGACGACCTCGCGAAGCGCACTCTCGACCACCTGAGTGACGGTCTGATCCGGTGACTGCACCTTGAACAGGAAATCCTTGGCGTCCTTGATGTTGTACTGCACGCCCATGTCGACGCTGACGATGTTCTCGTCCATCGTCAGCATGAGCTGGTCAGGCAGTACCGTGGTGCGCACCTCGGCCACGTTCACCTTCTCGACATCCTGCACCGGCCAGGGAATGGCCCAGTGAAGCCCCGGATCGGTGGTGCGGACGTAGCGCCCGAACTGCGTGACCACGGCCGCTTCCGCGGGCTGAACCATGTAGATGCCCGTAAGCAGCCAGAGCGTGCCCACGATGGCCACGACGATGCCGAAGCCGCGCGCACCGAGGCTGCCACCAGGCAGTTTCGGGCCTCCGCCGCCACTGCCGTTGTTTCTCGAGGGGCCGCGGCCACGTTTCCCGAACAGCCCGTTGAGCTGGTTCCGGAAATTGCGCATGACCTCGTCGAGATCCGGGGGGCCGCTGCCTTCTTTCTTGCGATTGCCCCAGGGGTCGTTGTCTTTACCGCCACCTGGCTCGTTCCAAGCCATAGGATTCGTCACTCCAGTACCGGACAAACCGGTTAGTCTAATCCAATCCTGCACCACCGGCATCATGGTCGCCGAGCGCGTCCTCGTCAAGTGCCACGCTGCGACCGTGTGTCCGCATCAGCCGGGCGTGATCATCGGCATCCATGTCGAGCAGTATCGCCACCCGTCCGTCGTCCATCCGTCGTTCTTCCCTGACCGCGGCCGCTTCGAATAGTTGCGCGCGCAGTTTCCCCTCGGCCGGCTGCAGCACCAGCCAGCCACGTGCCCGCTCGCGCGAGAGCCGTTCGCTGACCGCTTCCCGGAGCATCTCGATGCCCTGCCCCGACAAGGCAGACACCCACACCGCCTCGGGTTCACCGGCATCGTCGTGCTCGACACGCACCGCATGCCCCGAAGCGTCGATCTTGTTGAAGACCAGCAGCTGCGGCACCGATTCCGCACCGATACCCTCGAGCACCTCATCCACGCTCCGGCGCCGCAGGGCGCGCTCGGGATCGCTGTCGTCGATGACATGCAGCAGCAGGTTCGCCTCGAGCGTTTCCGTGAGCGTCGAACGAAACGCGTCGACGAGTTCGTGCGGAAGATCGCGGATGAAACCGACCGTGTCGGCGAGCACGATGGAAACGCCACCCGGCAGATCAAGACGCCGGAGCGTGGGGTCGAGAGTGGCGAACAGCTGATCGGCCGCGTAGATGTGCTCGCCGGCCAGACGGTTGAACAAGGTCGACTTCCCGGCATTGGTGTAGCCAACCAGAGCGACGGTCGGGATGCCCGAGCGCACCCGCTGGCCACGCCCCTGTTCACGCTGGCGCCGCACCTTGGCCAGACGCGCCTTGAGCACCTTGACGCGATCGTTCAGCAGCCGCCGATCGGTTTCGAGCTGCGTCTCACCCGGGCCGCGGAGGCCGATACCGCCCTTCTGCCGCTCGAGGTGGGTCCAGCCGCGCACGAGGCGCGTGGAAAGGTGCACGAGCTGCGCAAGTTCCACCTGCAGCTTGCCTTCGAAGGTACGCGCGCGCTGCGCGAAGATGTCGAGAATCAGGCTGGTCCTGTCGAGGACGCGCACCTTGAGTTCGCGCTCGAGGTTGCGCTCCTGACTCGGGCTCAGCGTCTGGCCGAAGAGCACCACCAGACCGTCCTCGCGCCCGTGCACGCTGATGGCGGTGTCGAGTTCCTCGATCTTGCCCTTGCCGATGAAGTGCCGGGCATGGGGGCGGTCGCGGCTGCCGGTGATCATGTCCACGACCTCGAGCCCGGCCGAGCGCGCCAGCTCGCGGAATTCCTCGCGCTCGGCGTCGATGTCAAGCCCGGCCTCTGGGCCTCGTCCCATGGCCATGTGGACGAGAATGGCACGTTCACCACTGTCGGGGCGTTCAAACAAGCGAAGCAGACTCCCGGATGTGACAGCGACTCACGGGCCAACCATGCGAGATCGTCGCAGGCGAGGGCGAGGCGTGCTAGTCGTCCGAGGCGTCGTCGTCCCTGGCATCGACAATCCTGACCGGACGACTTGGCACCACGGTGGAAATGGCGTGCTTGTACACCATCTGACTGACGGTGTTCTTCAACAGCACCACGAACTGGTCGAACGATTCGATCTGGCCTTGCAGCTTGATGCCGTTGACGAGGTAGATCGATACCGGAATCCGTTCCTTCCTCAAGGTATTCAGAAACGGTTCCTGCAATGACTGCCCTTTCGCCATTGAGTTGTTTTCCTGTTGTATTTCGTGCGAACGGAGGCAGCACACCCCAATGATTCAGCGCGTCTTGCACAACTGCGCTAGGATGCAAGCCTCGGGAACAGCCACGTTATTGTGGCCGTACGTGATGATGCTGTCAATGCAAGGCCCCGCTTCGCGTTGTGGTTTTGCCGGATCTGTCATCGCTGTTACGCTGCTCTCGCCAACAACCAAGAGGATCAATGATGAGTACCGGACACTATCAACGCATCCACCAGGCCTCTCTCGACGACCCGAGCGCCTTCTGGCTCGACGTCGCGAAGGAAGCCCACTGGTTCAAGCCCCCCCAGACCGGCCTCGATGACAGCCGCGCGCCATTCAACGCCTGGTTTGCCGATGGCGAGATCAACGCAAGCTACAACGCGCTCGACCTGCATGTCGAGAACGGCCGCGGCGATCAGACGGCACTGATTCACGACAGCCCCGTCACGGGCAGCCTCACCCGCTACACCTACACCGAGTTGCTCGATGCCACTGCACGCCTGGCCGGCACCCTCCGGGGGCTCGGCGTCGAGAAGGGCGATCGCGTGCTAATCTACATGCCGATGGTGCCCGAAGCGGTGGTCGGCATGCTCGCCTGCGCGCGCCTCGGGGCAATCCACTCGGTGGTATTCGGCGGCTTTGCGGCAAGGGAACTCGCCGTGCGCATCAATGATTCCGAGCCGAAGGTGGTGCTGTCGGCCTCCTGCGGCATCGAACCCGGACGCGTGGTCGAATACAAGCCGCTGCTGGACGAAGCGCTGGACATCGCCGACGCAAAGGTTCAACACTGCCTGATCCTCCAGCGCGAGCAGGCCGAAGCCACGCTGATCGAAGGCCGCGATCTCGACTGGTTTGCCGCCCAGGCCAATGCCACGCCCGCCGACGCCGTGCCGGTGGCAAGCACCCACCCACTCTACGTGCTCTACACCTCCGGCACCACCGGCCGCCCCAAGGGGGTGGTCAAGGACACCGGCGGCACCGTGGTCACGCTGAAGTGGAGCATGAAGGCAATCTACGACACCGATCCGGGCGACATCTTCTGGGCCGCCTCCGACATCGGCTGGGTGGTCGGGCATTCCTATATCGTCTACGCGCCGCTGTTCGCAGGCTGCACCACGGTCATGTACGAAGGCAAGCCCGTGGGCACGCCCGACGCCGGTGCCTTCTGGCGCGTGATCGAGGATCACAAGGTCAAGATACTGTTCACCGCGCCCACCGCCTTCCGCGCCATCAGAAAGGATGACCCCGAGGCGAAGCTCCTCGAGAACTACGACGTCTCATCACTCGACGCGCTCTACCTTGCCGGCGAGCGCTGCGACCCCGACACGCTCAAGTGGGCACAGGACAAGCTCGGCGTGCCGGTCATCGACCACTGGTGGCAGACCGAAACCGGCTGGGCCATCTGCGCCAACTGCCGTGGCATCGAACCCATGCCGGTGGTACCGGGCTCTCCCACGAGGGCGGTTCCGGGTTACGACGTGCAGGTGCTCGACAGCAACGGCAAGGCCGTGGCCGCCGGCGACATCGGTGCCATCGTGGTGCGCCAGCCGATGCCCCCGGGCACCTTCGTGACACTCTGGAATGCACCCGATCGCTACGAGTCGGCCTACTTCTCGAATTTCCCCGGTTTCTACGAAACGGGAGACGCGGGTTTCATCGACAAGGACGGATACGTGTTCGTCATGGCACGTACCGACGACGTCATCAACGTGGCCGGGCACCGCCTCTCGACGGGGGCGATGGAGGAAGTGCTCGCGAACCATCCGGACGTGGCCGAATGTGCCGTCATCGGTGTCGCCGACGCCTTGAAGGGGCAACTGCCCGTCGGGCTCGTGATCCTGAAATCCGGCATCGATCGCCCGATGGACGAGATCAAGAAGGAACTCATCAACCAGGTGCGCCATGACATCGGCCCCGTGGCCGCCTTCAAGTCGGTGGCGGTGGTCGGCCGGCTGCCGAAGACGCGCTCGGGGAAGATTCTCCGCGGTACCATGCGCTCGATCGCCGACAATCAGGATTGGGCGATGCCCGCAACCATCGAGGATCCGACCGCGCTCGATGAAGTCAGCGACGCACTCCGGCAACTCGGCTTCGGCGACAGTCACTGAACCCCCTGCCGGCCTGACGTCAACGAGTTGCAGAACGCACATGGCGCACATGGCGCACTGGACGACATGCACGAACCCACACGAACCGCAACAACAAACCACACAACAAGAACGACGTGAAAACGATACTGGATCGGCTGGACACCAAGCGCGCCGCTGCCCTCGCGGGCGGCGGCGAGAAGCGCGTCGCGGCGCAGCACGCCAAGGGCAAGCTCACCGCACGCGAACGCCTCGCCGTGCTCTTCGACCCGCACAGCTTCCGCGAGTGGGACATGTTCGTCGAGCACGACTGCAACGACTTCGGCATGCAGGACAATCGCGTACCGGGTGATGGCGTGGTCATCGGCTACGGGCTCGTGAACGGGCGCAAGGTGTTCGCCTTCAGCCAGGACTTCACGGTATTCGGCGGCTCGCTCTCGGCCGCGCATGCGAGGAAGATCTGCAAGCTCATGGATCATGCGCTCAGGATCGGCGCGCCGGTGGTCGGCATCAACGACTCGGGAGGAGCACGCATCCAGGAAGGCGTCGCTTCGCTCGGTGGCTATGCCGACGTGTTTCAGCGAAACGTGCTCGCTTCCGGCGTGGTGCCGCAGATCTCGCTCATCATGGGCCCCTGCGCCGGGGGTGCCGTGTATTCGCCGGCCATGACCGACTTCATCTTCATGGTGCGCGACAGTTCCTACATGTTCGTGACCGGCCCCGAAGTGGTCAAGACCGTCACCCATGAAGAGGTTACCCAGGAAGAACTCGGCGGTGCCGGCACGCACACCACGAAAAGCAGTGTCGCCGATGACGCCTTCGACAACGACATCGAGGCGCTCCTGCAGATACGGCGCTTCCTGCACTTCCTGCCGCAGAACAACCGCGAAACCGCGCCCTTCCGGCCGAGCATGGATCCGCCCGACCGTCAGATTCACGCACTCGACACGCTCGTGCCCGAGAACCCCAATCTGCCCTACGACATGCGCGAACTCGTGAAAAGCGTGGTGGACGAGGAAGACTTCTTCGAACTCCAGCCCGACTTCGCCGCCAACATCATCATCGGCTTCGGGCGCATGAACGGCGAGACGGTCGGTTTCGTGGCGAACCAGCCGATGGTGCTCGCGGGCTGTCTCGACATCGCCGCGAGCCGCAAGGCCGCGCGCTTCGTGCGCTTCTGCGATGCCTTCTCGATTCCGATCGTCACCTTCGTGGACGTGCCGGGCTTCCTCCCGGGCACCGCACAGGAATACGGCGGCATCATCAAGCACGGTGCCAAGCTCCTCTTTGCCTACGGTGAAGCGACGGTACCGAAGATCACCGTCATCACGCGCAAGGCCTATGGCGGCGCCTACGACGTCATGGCTTCGAAGCACCTGCGTGGCGACGTCAACTACGCCTACCCCACGGCCGAGATTGCCGTGATGGGGCCGAAGGGTGCGGTCGAGATCATCTTCCGTGCCGACAGGAACGATCCCGAGCGCATCGCCGAACGCACCGAGGCATACCGCGAAAAGTTTGCCAACCCCTTCGTTGCCGGTCATCTCGGCTTCATCGACGATGTCATTCACCCGCATTCCACGCGCGTGCATCTCTGCCGCGATCTCGATTTGCTGAAGTCGAAGCAGCTCGAGAACCCCTGGAAGAAACACGACAACATTCCACTGTAAAGGCGATCGGTCAACAACTGTCATGAGCAACACCAGCAACACCGTGCGCCCGATCACGAAGATTCTCATTGCCAACCGCGGCGAGATTGCAAGCCGCGTCATCCACACCGCGAAGCGCCTCGGCATCCCGAGCGTGGCCGTGCATTCCGACCCTGATCGCTACGCCCTGTACGTACGCGAAGCCGACGAGGCCATTGCGCTCGGCGGACAGACCTCGGCCGAAAGCTACCTCGACATCGAACGCATTCTCGACGCGATTCGTGAAAGCGGCGCCGATGCCGTGCATCCGGGTTTCGGGTTTCTTTCCGAGAACGCGAACTTCGCGCGTGCACTCGACGAGGCCGGTATCGCCTTCATCGGCCCCGGCACCTACGCCATCGAGGCCATGGGCGACAAGATCACCTCGAAGAAACTCGCCGAAGAGGCCGGCGTCAACACCGTGCCCGGCCACCCCGAGGCGGTGGCCGACGCCGACGAGGCATACACCATTGCGGAACTCATCGGCTGCCCCGTGATGCTGAAAGCCTCCGCCGGCGGCGGCGGCAAGGGCATGCGCGTCGCGAACACGCTCGACGAGGTCCGCGACGGCTTCATCGCCGCACAGAACGAGGCGAGAAATGCCTTCGGCGACGATCGCGTGTTCGTCGAGAAGTTCATCGTCGAACCGCGGCACATCGAGATCCAGATCATTGCCGATACCCACGGCAACTGCGTCTACCTCGGCGAACGCGAATGCTCGATCCAGCGCCGCCACCAGAAGGTCATCGAAGAAGCACCCTCGCCTTTCCTCGATGCCGCCACGCGCCGCGCCATGGGCGAGCAGGCCGTCGCGCTCGCCAGGGCCGTGGACTACCACTCGGCCGGCACGGTCGAGTTCATCGTCGACGCGGAGCGCAATTTCTACTTCCTCGAAATGAATACCCGCCTGCAGGTGGAACATCCGGTGACCGAGTGCATTACCGGACTCGACATCGTCGAACTCATGATCGATGTGGCAGCGGGCAAGCCCCTGCCGATCACGCAGGATGACGTGACCATCGACGGCTGGGCCTTCGAGGCACGCGTCTATGCCGAAGACCCGGACCGCGGCTTCCTGCCGTCCACGGGCCGCATCTCGCACTACGCACCACCGAGCACGGTACCGGCGGAAAACGGCGCCTTCACGCGCGTCGACACGGGTGTGTCTGCCGGTGGCGAGATCTCGATGTTCTACGATCCGATGATCGCCAAGCTCATCACCTGGGCACCGACGCGGGATGAAGCCATCGCGCACATGCAGGACGCGCTTGACAGCTACCTCATTCGCGGTGTGAGCAGCAACATCCCGTTTCTCTCGGCGCTGTTCGCGCACCCCGCGCTGCATGCGGGAAAGCTCACCACGAACTTCATCGAGGAACACTTCCCCGAAGGCTTCGACAGCCACGAATTCGACGGTGGCGCGCTTGCCATCTTCCCGATCGTTGCCGCCTGGCTCGAGCAGCAGATCGCGCAACGTGACCGCATGCCGAACAGCACGCCGATGGTGCCGAGTTCGTCGGCCATGGCCGTGTTGCCCTCGGCCCGGACACGGAACGACCACATTGCTCGTACCGGATCCGAGTCCGAACATTCGGCTGACGACACCGCCCACGATCACACCCATGATCACGAAGAACCGGCGATCAGCGTGTTCGATGGCGAGACGCGCATCGATGTGGCCGAAGAACTCCTGCACGACATCGACAGCGACTGGGCTCCCGGCGATGCCATCTGGCATGGCCGTCTCGACGAAGCGGAAACCCGCATCGGCGTCGAGCGCATTCGCAATGGCTGGCGACTCTCCCAGGGCGGCGCAGTGCGCGAGTACCGCGTGATGGAGCCGCATGTTGCGGATCTCATGCCGCTGATGCCGGTTCGCGAGGCAGCGGATCTCTCGAAGTTCCTGCTTTCACCGATGCCCGGGCTTCTCGTCAAGGTGCTGGTTGCCGCAGGCGACACGGTCAGCGCCGGACAGGACCTTGCCGTGATCGAAGCAATGAAGATGGAAAACACACTCGCCGCCAGCATCGATGGCGTGGTCGCGCGCATCGCTGCCGAACCCGGTACCAGCCTTGCGGTGGATGACGTGATCATCGAATTCGAAACCGATTGACGAGGCGTTCAGAGACATGCTCGGAAGACTCAACCATGTGGCCCTCGTGGTACCCGCACTCGACGAAGCCGTTGCCACCTGGCGCGACACGTTCGGCGCCGAAGTGTCGGCACCTCAGGCGCTACCGGAGCACGGGGTAACGGTGGTGTTCGTGGATCTCCCCAACACACGCATCGAGCTTCTCGAACCACTCGGCGACGGCTCGCCGGTCAGTCGTTTTCTCGAAAGGCATCAGCACGGCGGCATGCATCACATCTGCATCGAAACCACCGACATCATCGCTGCGCGTGACAGGCTCGTCGGCAAGGGCGCGCGCGTGCTTGGCGACGGCGAGCCGAAAATCGGCGCGCATGGCAACCCGGTCCTGTTCCTGCATCCGGGCGACGTGCATGGCACGCTGCTCGAACTCGAGGAAGTGCGCAACACCTGAGCGCGATGCAGAGCACCATCGATTGCGCGAGTGGCCGCTCGCGCGAACACTCGTTGTACATGCGGTGTCGCGAGGGCGAACCCGGCAGACCACGCCTGAGCCTGCTGCACGGCAACGGCTTCTCGTCCGGTACCCTGATGCCACTGGCCGAGGCATTGCCCGAGAGCTGGAACATCTGGCTGCCGGACATTCCCGGCCACGGCTGTTCGGGCATGCCCGGGACGCACCACCCGGACTGGCAGGACATGGCCGATTCGATCGCCGAGTCGCTCCGGCACCAGGCGCACACGGCAACCCTGGGGCCTCTGATCGGCATCGGGCACTCCTTCGGCGGCATGCTGACCCTGCTCGCCGCCTGCCGTCATCCGGCGATGTTCAGCGAGATCATCCTGCTCGACCCGCCACTGCACACTCCCGGACTGATTCCGGTCATGCACGTTGCCCACGCAACCGGTACCTGGCGTCGGATTGGCCTGGTGAAGAAAGCACTCTCACGGCGACGCCACTGGCCGGACCGCGTTGCCATGCGTGAGTCGTTACAGAAACGACAGCTCTATCAGAAATGGGACCCGGCGGCACTCGAAGGTTTCGTGCAGACCGGCGCAGTCGAGTCTGCGACAGGCGGAGTCGAGCTCGCTTGCGACCCTGCCTGGGAGGCTGCGATCTTTGCCTCCACGCCGCAACGCCTCTGGGCGAAGATCAAGCGACTCACTGTACCCACGACCATCGTCAACGCCTCGGACAATGCAATCTTCTTTGCCCGCGCCGGCGCTGAACGTGCCGCGCGTGTGAACCCCGTCATCAAGCGCATCGATCATGGCGATTCGCACTGTTTTCCGATGGAGGATCCGGCAGGAACAGCGGAACTGATCGAGAACCTGCTCGGCCATCAGTGAAGCAAGGCTCCGGTGTCGAGGCAGGCTGTCATTCACCCGGCCATACAATGCAGCCAGTCACAAGTGTTGCTGGTCTCGACAAGCACATCGTACTGATCAGGCCAGCTCTTTCGCCGTCCGCGCATCTCCTTCTTGCTCAAAGCCACAATTTCACTTCACGCTACAGCGCCTTGCCACGTGCAGCCCCGTTCTCGACTATCCAGTCCAGATCATGCGCCATGATGTCCAACAGGCGCTGCCTGAGCGGTACCGTGTTATCGAACATCGCCCTGCGCTTGCCCAGACGATCGTCGTCCTCCAGAATTTCTCCAGTGAATTCAGCCAAGGTTGAGTTTTCGTCGCGATTGAAATTACTTCTGGCCACGAACCGCTCTCGCCCCATGACGGGTTTGACATGATAGACATAATCACATGATTCAACCAGACCAATCTCATCATGTGGCAATACCTTTCTTGATTTCAGGCTGCCTCTGACATCTTCCACCGCAACATGCAATCGTGAAATACAGGAATGAAAATTCTCAGCCTCCAGAGACGCCCTGAATTTAATTATCAGGGTACGGTCGTCTGCAAGCTCATGACTCTCAGCGTCAAAACCATCCCTCCAAAGCAAACGTATCAACTGATAACTGGCTTTCCATTCCCCTCTGTAAGGATGCTTTCTGACCACATCCACCGGCCTGTCATCCCCATAAGGATAACGACTCTCTGAATACAGACACTCGATCATCGAGTCGCGCTGCTTCTGCGTCTGGTAGCGCACGCAGAGTGTCACGCTTGCACCGATACCAGGATACTCCAGCCGTTTCGCGAACATTTCCTCTACGACCTCATCGTAGATCGAACCGAGAATCCCATCCCCGTTCTCTCCTCGGAGTGATTTTCTTGCAGACTGCGCCAGTCTGGCCAAATCCGCAGGCATGCGCTCACTGTAACGGCAGGCATACTCAACGGGGTTGACGAGATACGACAGATACTCAATATCACCTTCTTCCAGGTCTTCCCTTGTCAGCCTGATTTGCTCTGACACCCTTTCAAGCCCCTCGACAATCAGCTCAGGGAACGGGTTGTATTTGACCGGCTCCACCAGACTTAACTGATACAACAGCCCGCTGGTATATTCAACAAGATTACTCACCAGATCACTGTGCACCTCACCCGCTTGTATCAGAGGATAAAGCGAGTGACTGCCAAAGAAATAATCCTGTATCTCACGCTCCCGGCCAGCAAACAACGTATTGCGGCCAAAGTAGAAATCCGGATCATACATGAGGTCTACGAAATGGCCTTTGCCAGTCGGATATTCACGATGATCATCCGGCACCACATATTCCTGGTACAGAGCCTCCCATCTCGCCAGATCCGCCTGCGGCTCGCACATCAGCCTCACGATCAGCGGAATCCGAGTCGTCGCTCTGTCATAACAAGCCAGATTGCCTTTTTGCCCGTCCCCATATTTCGCCTCATCCAGTATCTCGCCACCGACGTAATAGCGGCGCATCAACTTATCGTTCACGCCCATCACCAGCGGACAACTGACCTTGTTAATCGCCGCCCGTATTGCCTGCCAGCTTTCGCGACGACGGCGCTTTTCTTCCTGGCTCAGGGTCATTTCTTTTCTCATCTGTAAAAACGATATATCCATGAATCAATCATCATGGCTTCAGGATATCCGGCAGGTCATTCATGATGACGTCCCTGATTACACCCGAACCATTGAACAAACCGAACGACTTGTCAGCAGCTGTGCTGCAGATTCTATTGCCGATCACCGCGCCCGTACCGAAGCTTGACGGATGGAGCGCCGGCGGCATCTTCGTCATGCTGTCTTCATGACGTCTCATCTGCGCTGGTGTGGGCGCGACATGGCCACGACTGTCCCTGCCGAAATCCTGATACCACCACTGGAAAAATGATGGCAATACGACATTTACTTCATTTTTCTGTTTGGGTTTTGACTGCGTTCTATTTTTATTCAACGCAAGGCAATCGAGCGAGAACTGCAGATGGGGAAATGTCCTCGTTTTCGAGGCACTGGTCCACTGCTTGTTCTTGAGGTTCCTTCCGGCAACGCTCTTCACCTCGACCCAGGACACGTCTTTCAAGTCATCGTCACCTTCGACGACTTCTGCGGTCACGATATCCGTTCGACGTTGCCTACTTATTTTTTTATTCTTGCTGCGATTGAAATGAATTTCCGTTTCTTTTTCGATGAATACCGGCTGCCTGCTCGCGATTCCCAGTTCCTTCTTGATGTTGGCGTACGCCAGTACCAGCAGATGAAACACGATGCCGTGATGGCTGCCTTTGGCATTGGCACCGGTTTTCGCAAGATGAATGAACATGTTCGTATAGAGACCGCGCAATTTCTTGTTGATGTTGCCTTTGGCATACGTTTTGAACGGAATGCAGACGTCGAGCACATCGTCAAACGGATCCGTCTTGCAGTCCTTCCGTGATTTCAGGTACGCAGACACGGCAATGATGACCGCCGGATGCACTCTCAGGCTACGCGCATTATCGATCAGATTGCTCAGACCTTCTCTGGTCAGTGCTTCGGCACCTTTCAGCATCTGGTGTGTGTGAACCATCCCTCTCAGATCCTCTGCATTGACCTTCTTCAACGCCTGCGTCGTTGCCCTGACCGCGGCCACGAGTTCTCTGGCATCCTCCCGATCGATCTTTCCCGAACCCCGTATCCGACTGATCAACCTCACCAGCCGGCGAACCGACACCATCGCTCGCGTCACCTTGTTTACCTTCGCCGCCGTCGCTTCCGACACCAGAAACCGCAGGATCAAGGCGTCAGAGCGATCATTCCTGCCGCTCGGCAGACCGGCAACGACCAGGCCCTCTCCCTCCCAGCCATTCGTGGGCAGCGACAGGTATTCCACCCAACCGATAAGATCTTCCTCACTCTCGATCGTGTTCAGTATGAACAGCAGCGCTTCACGCGATTCCTCGTCCAGCGTCATCTGCGCAAACACGTACAGCGTCGGCAACCAGTGCAGCAGACTCTGCACATCGCCCTTCCACGCGCGCTTGATCGCCCGACCCATCGGCCCTGCCGTGCTTCTGAAGAACGCCGGATCGATCCGCCTTGTCAGGCGCATCACTGCCTTCAACCCCGGAATGAACGGCTTCAGGGGTTTGGCCAGCGGAATGATCGTCAGCGTCCCCAGGGCCGAGCCCACCAGTTCCACAGTGCTGTAGTTCGGGTTGCCCGTCGCCAGATAGAACAGCTGTCGGGCCAGCATCACCGCATCACCGACGGGCAGGACAAACGCCACCGTCCCGAAGAGTCCATCCACGAAACCGGCCTCCGCCCTCGGCACCACCGCATCGCCCACCGCCACGAGTCCGTATCGGAGCGAACGTTCGAGCGAGCCGAAAAGACGTTCCGCGTCACTGCCGCCGAAGCGATCAAGGTAACCCACATCGATCGGTGGCAGCGTTGCGGCGTCGGCAAGGTGTTCGATCACGTAGCCGCTGATCGTCCGATAGTAATCGCTCGAAAGCACCGAGGCGTAGCCGCGGGCCGAGCCGCTCACGAGTGCCACGCGCTGCACCTTGATCGCACTGCCTGCCTGCGCGCCGTTGAGCGTTCCCTGACCATCGACGAAGAGGCTCGCCCGCCCGGCTTGGTCGAGGGTGACGCTGCGCGACTCGATCACGTTGCCGCTCGCCGCTGCCTTCGTACCGTTCGCTTCAGTCAGGCTAAGCAGCGCCTTCGTGTTCCAGTCGTAGAGACGCAATCCATGCACGAGCAGTGCCTGATCGGCGGCACTCAGAGTGTAACGGCCATTGCCTCCGTACACCAGCTCACCGCCGAGCGCCACCTCGCTCACCACCCCATCAACGTACAGGCTCAGGGTACCCTCATGAAACCGGGCGGCCAGCGTGTGCCAGCGGCCGGGGGAGAAATATCCCGCGCCGCCGGCCTCGCGCGGACGACCGACCACCGTGGCCGTGCCCTCGTTCGTGGTCGCGCTGAGGTGCAGTTGCCCCTCCGCCGTGTAGCCGAGCGTCATGGCGCCATCCAGATCGAGAAGGGTACTGGTAAAGGTGCCGTCGCTGCCTGCGGCACCACTGCCCGTTCCCTTCACGAGCGCATCCGGTGCCTGCACATCCAGCCGCACACCGAAGCTCGACGGTGCGCTGAGCGCCTCGGTTCTCGGTATCGAAAGATTGCCACCGGCATCGATCCGGGTGCTGTGACCCACGCCCAGCGGGCCGCCTTCCACCACACGAGCGCGGTCGAAGCTTGCGCGGTGCAATGTGGTCCTGTCGAGAATCGATCCCGTCGGCGAACCGCTGCCGGCAGGGGTATCGAACGTGAGCGCATCGACCCGCAGCCCGTGAGTGGACGGAGCCTGTACCCGGTACTGGCCGCTCCCTTCGTACTGCAGTTGCTGACGCCGCAGCATCACTTCCTGCCGCTCGCCGTCGATGCTCAGCGACAACCACCCGTCAGCGAGATGCCCTTCGATCCGGTGGCTGCCATCGAGCGGATGGCGGGAAAGCAGCCGCACCTCTCCGGCTTCGGTCCGGGCGATGAGTGCAGCCCGTCCATCGGCAAGGCGTGCGAGGATCAGCGCCCCGTCCATCGTTAGAATGACGCTCTCCTCGGCCTCGGGCGATGAGTCGCCGACGATCGGCACGAAGCTCGCCCTCAGCGAAAAACCGTTCTCTCCGCTCGCACCCGTGTTGTCGGTCACGATCCGGTACGATTCGTCCGGACCTAGCGAAGCCGTGTGCGGGTGCAGAGGCACATCGCTCGGTTCGAGTGTCGTCAGCGGCCAGGCGGCCATCGGCGCCCGGTTCGGGTCGGCCAGATCCCCGATCCGGATCGGCACCGTCTCGCCCGGTGCTCCCTGGATCGCGAACGCACTCCGCGTGGAGTAGCCGTGCTCGATCGCGACACCGTCGTAGCGCTTATGGGTGAACTTTCCGGCCTGCACCTGATCGCCGACGAGCAGCGTCTCGACACTCTCGATGCGCCGATCCGCCGCTTCCCAGGCGATGGTGTAGTTCACGATCTCGGTGGCGCCGATACCGGCGCGCGCCGTCAGCGTCGCCGCGTTGCTCTCGTCGGGCTTCAGCTGCAGCACCTCAAGCGTGGCAACCCCGCTCGCGTCGGTCGTCGCTTCGAAGCGGCTGACGACACCGTGGCTCGCCACGAACTCGATCGGCACACCGGCCGCGGGCCTGCCTCCGGCGGTCACGCTCGCCACCACCGCCGTGCGCTCGTGTCTGCGATGGATGCCCTCGATCCCGTTCAGCGTAATCGCGAGCGGCCGGATCGCGAACGATTCCTCGGCCTTTGCCAGATCGAGCACTCGGGCCCTGATCACGGCATCGGGACTCGGCTGCTCGCCACCGACGATCACTACGCGCGCCATACCGTTCACGGTCGAAAGCTCCTCGAACTGCAGGCGCGCGCTCCCCGTCACGCTCACGCTCACCGGCGTGCCATCTGCCACGGGATTGTTCTTCGCGTCACGCACCGTGATCGTCGCCTCGATCTCGCCGTGACCCAGCATGTACGCCTCGCCCGCGAGTGCGATCCGGATCGAGTGTGGCAACCCTGGCACCACCCTCACTCGCCGCATCGTGCCGGCGCTCGCCTCGTCGTCACCGAGGCGGCCCTCGAGCACCACTTCGTTCCCCGCTTCGGGCGCAATGTCGAGGGTAGCCTGCCATTGCCCCTCGCGCGTCGCCACCTGCCGTCGACCTTCGCTGATCTCGGCCTTGCCTTCGATTACCGTCCACTGCATCAGCCTCTCCTCGTCGGAACCACGCTCACCACCGAAACGAATCGCCTGAATCGCGAGTGGCAGCTCGTCGGCCGGGATCTCGAGCGTACCGGCTTCATCGAGCATCTCTTCGTCAACGAGAAGGCTGTCGATCGACAGAAACTCGAACGCCCATTCCCAGAGTACATTCCCTGCGTCGTGGTTGTTCAGGAGATTGATCGTCAGGTAGTCGGCGGGATCGAGCCTGCCGAGGAAGCCGAGATCACCGAGGTCGTACTCGCTGTAACCGAGGCTCGTGATCTGTTCGTGGCCCTCCACCGAATAGAGGAACTCGGGGGCGTTGCCGAAGTAAGCCAGCGGATCGTACTCGCTGCTCGCGAGGCTGTTCGAGAGCAGGAAACCCGTGTCCTCGCCACCGAGCACGGGGCGATCTGCCCCGTCGAGATCGATGCTCTCGTTCTCCCCGAGCAGCCGCTCGAGACGATGGATCGAGAGATCGTGGATCGAGTACATCATCTCCGGCCGGTACACCCACTGATACACGCTGCCGTCCTGGGTGGTACGGTTGACGTCATCGATGGCGCTGCCGGGCCTGGCGCTCAGCAGCCGTGTCGCGGTTTCGTCGTGGATCGGCACCTTCACCGGCACGAGCCTCGCTGGGCGTCGCGGGAAGGTACCGTCCGGGTCGCTCGAGAAATCCGCCTGCTCGTGCGGGGCAGTGCCCGAGACATGGATGTACTGGTGAATGGCGTTCACTGTCGCATTCGCGTTCGCGAGCCTCAGCACCTCGATCTGACGCCCCGGCGTGATCTCGAAGGTTTCGGCCCGGCTGAACCAACCACCAACGCCGATATCGGCCACGCGCCCGGTGTAGCCCGGGAGTTCGGCCGGCAACGGGCTGCCGTCCCGGTCGAACCACTCGGTGTGGATGCTCACATACTGATCCGAATGCAGCGCCACGCTCTCACTGCCGACGAGGTAGTGGCGCTCTTCACCGGAACTCAGCCCCTCGGCCACCTCGTAGTGCCGCTCGACCCGTACCTTGAGGTTCGGCGGCATGAGTTCGATGTCGGGGAGTGCGATGGCGATGTCGCCGATCCGGCCCGTTGCTTCGATGCTGCTCGAGGCGGTACCGATGTAGCCTGTCGCGCGGTTGATCAGCACGACCTTCAGCGGTTCGCCAACGCGCAGCCCGTTGCCCTCGCCCCGGAAGGGCTCGCTCACCCCGAGACTTGCCTGCCAGGCTTCGTAGTCGCGTTCGAGTTCAAGCAGATAGCGGGCACTGTTCCGTGCGTTCGCTCCGGGAATCACGAGTTCGAAAAAGGCAATACCATCATCGGCGTCGACCCCATTGAGCGCATTTCCCTCACCTCTGGCAAAGGGCGTGCGCTCGGCGACGAGTTCCCCGGTACTCTCGCGAAACACATACACGTCGGTGTTCAGGAGATCCTCGCGGCTGATACTCTCAAGATAGCCTACGGGTTCGAAATCGGGCTTTCTGTCGGCGGCTCGCACGAGATCGGGTTCGATCAGTTCGCCCCCGGTATCGTGAACCAGCCCCTGCGCACCGATGCTCGCGCCCTCGGGGATCGAGAACCACACGCCGTAGTGCGGTATCGTGTCCGGTGCTTCGGCACCTTGCCGATACTCGGGAATGATGCTCCCGAGATCACTCACGTGATCGACCTCCCCGTCACCGTTGTAGTCACGGGCGTTGTCTTCGATGAAGTCGTCGATGGTCGGAGCTTCGGCCTCGCGGTACTGGGTCTCATCACCCATGATCACCGCATCGCCCTCTTCATTGTAGAGGGCGAAGCTGCCCGACAGAAGCGTTACATCGACCACGAAGTCTGCTGGCAACGGCAGGTTGGTCTGCATGCCATGAATCGTCAGCGCGTTGATGTAGTCATTCATCTGCACGGTACTGGCACCGACGGGCGGAAACGGAGCGCCGTTGCAGGTGTAGGCGCTTAGGCTCTGGAAGAGATAGCGGTTCATGCTCCCCGACCGCAGCGGGTTGAAGCTCTGGTACGGCACTGCCGCGTAAACCGGAATCGAGTAATGCCAGGTAAATCCCGGGCACGGAGGAATGTTGACGAAGCTCGTGTAGCGCCCATCCGTATTGCTGACGCTGCGTCCGTTGATCTCGAGCCCGTTGCTGATTTCGGCGTTGTCGATCGGGGCGAGGAGTTCGTCACCGGGTTCGTAGAGCGCCTGCGGCTCGTCGGCAGAGAACCCGCCATCGGGGCGGACATAGGCCACACGGTAGCCGATCACGTTTCGCGATCTCTCGAGCACCCGGCCCGTGTCATCGAGGAGCAGACTGCGCGCACTCTGGTATACCGAGTCGTCAAGCTCATTGATGTCGTAGCGCGACTCGAACACGATGACACCCTTGTCCCGGTCGAGCTGGATCGCCTCGGGCAGTGCATCACCAGCGAACGCCCCGGGGCGATACACCAGCAGGGAGCGGCTGGCCGCCCAGGGTTCACCACGCTCGATCCCGCTCGGGTAGTCGAGATTCCGGAAGGCATCGACCGTGACCACCTGGAACAGCGCCTGCCGCTCTTCGCCGAAGCTGTCGAGCAGTGATCGATAGGCGGCCGCCGTGGCCGCGAAGTCGGCACCACTACTGAGCCAGAGCCTGGGGTCACCGGCATCATGACCGTTGATCAATCCGACGAGTTCACCGGTCTTGGGGCTGTATTCGGCGAACTGCTGCCGCATCGCGCCTTCGCCACTCCCGACAAGCCCCTGCTTGTAAACTCTGCCCGTGATCTGTTGCTGACCGCCACCATGCAGGCGAGCGGCAACGTCGCTTAGGTCAGCATGCGCCTGTGGCAGGGTCAGTGGCAGGGCCAGTGCAAGCATTCCTGCAGCCCGACGTACCGTCCGTCTGAATACTGAATTCGCGGCAGGCAGCATCGATGAAAACCGCATGATCACCGTACCTCCTGCAATTCTCTGAACAGCTGATTGATCGACTGCATCTCACCCGCTTCCCAGTCGGCAAGTGCCTCCTGCTGATCGCCAACCACAAGCGCATAGGCCAGATAGTCGAGCGACTTCAGTACCAGCTCGCCCGAGGAATGCACCTGGCGGCCATCGATCACGCCGGCACCCGCTGGCACCAGTTGCTTGAGTTGAGGATCGAAGCCGATCAGCAGCACACGCGTACCGTCTGGCGGCACATGCGCGTAACTTCCATTCAGCGATGGAATGTTGATGGTCAGGGACACATCGCCCGACACCTCTATACCGGCTGGTTGCAAATGCCAGGCGAAAAGCGGAGGTGACCCTTCGGCAACGTCATGCGGGAACTGACCACTCAGGAGCATCTGCACCTGTGCCACTCCGGCATCATGACCATTCGGGAAACGAAGCTTCGCTTCGCTCAGATCGAGCTGTAACGCTCCGCGGTACAAGGACAGTTTCTGCCCCCCTTCGAGAAGGACAAAAGGTTCGTCAGGAAGTATCCGTGGCAGGGCAAATCGCCCCAGTGTGTTGATGCGCTGATTTTGTATATTGATCCAGTAGTCGCTGATGCCGAAGGTCGGATCATTCTGCCCGGGGTTCAATACCAGCCGGTAACGCCATAGGCGCCAACTCAAGGCGCAAGCCGATGATTTCTCCTTGAAAAATCAGGGGTGACAGCTACAGGGATTGCTTTTACCGACGAAAGTGAAAGGTGATCCATACAGCTTCCACACCCTGTTTTCAGCTCGTTCGACGACTTCGTGCAAGCCCTGCCGGCAGATTTCGAGGCGCAGGCCCGTCAGCTGGGTGCCTTCCGGCGCGCCCGAAAGATCCAGTCACCGACCCAGTTGCTGCAGCTGGTGATGCTCTGTTGCGGCATGGATCTCTCCCTGCGCAGCTGCGCCGGCGAAGTGTCCCATCATCAGGGCTGCATCAGCGATACCGCCGTCGCCGGACGCCTCGGCGGCTGTGTCGAGTGGCTCGGCTCTCTCCTCGCCGGCGTGCCGGGGCTCGATGCCGGCTTCACCGATACGGGAGAACTCGAGAAGATCGACTGGTACTCGCGGCTCAGGACGGCGGACACGGCGACACGATCCGTGCCGGTGGTCCTGATGCACAGGGATCGGGAACGGGGCGAGAACCGCTGCGTGCAGGGTTTTCTGCACGCGATACCCCTGCCGCCGACACAGGCCAGCAAGGCCCGACGGCGTGCGGCAGAGCGCGCGAGGAAACGCGGCGGCACCGCCAGTCGCGCCACACGCTTTCCGGCCGGCTGGGTGCTGCCGTTCTCATCACTGCCCTCGGCGATGCTCACGAGCAGGACGATCGCGTCACTCTACCGGGTTCGCTGGCAGGTGGAGCTGCTGATCAAGCGACTGAAGAGCCTGCTGGATATCGACAGGCT
>PDPU01000023.1 GCA_002746645.1 Gammaproteobacteria bacterium
CTGTCGATCCACAGTCAGGAGCGGCTGGACGAGGTGGCGTGCAAACTGAACAAGCGCCCACGAAAGACATTGAACTGGTCAAGACCTGTCGATATACTCGGTCAGACCTTTGCATTGACCGCTTGAGCCCAAGATAGGTCATCCAAACAAACTGTCGACAACATGGCACAATCAAACTCCCGTAGATAGAAAAGGCTGTCCTGTTTCAGGAAAAAATTTCGGGGCTTACTACTCTGGCTTCTATCATACAGACGTACTAATTCCCAAGACGCTCACGACTGACTCGCGCCAATTACTTTCTATCGATGCGACAGATCCTTTAATATTTAATTGGAATGTTCTCTTTTACGTAACACTAGAGGAGTTTACTCAAAACCACCCTTATTACGGGGAGTTTCTGGGTGTTGAAATCACAAAAGAAAGCATCTTTTTCAACCCCTTCCCTCCGAGAACTTATGAAAACGCTCCGATCAAAAACTAACAACTCAATAGGCGTAATTTATTCTTTGCTGGCCGTGCTTTGTTGGGCAGCAGCAATCATTTTGAGCAAAAAAAGCCTTGGTCAGTTCAACTCAAATCAATTATTTATAACTCAATTGTTTTCTGCCACGCTCTTTTCGTGGTTATTTTTATTGTTAAAAAAACAAAGAATATCGCTGCAAGCCGGCATGCTGAGAAATTATTTATTGGGTCTTTTGGAGCCTTTTTTAGCTTACCTGTTTAGCCTGCATGGGATGGCTTTAATATCTGCAAGCACTACTTCAATATTGTTTTCAACGGAATCGCTGATGATTGTAATTTTGTCGTTTTTATTGCTCAGACGAAATATCAGAGATAAAGGAATTTTTTTTACACTATTAGCCGTTTCATTTTTCGGGGTACTGCTAGTCGCATTGCCAGACATAACATCTTTAGAGAAAGACAGCTTGTGGGGATATTTCTGGGTGCTGTCGGGTGTATTTTGCGCTGCTCTTTACGTGTTTTTTTCCTCACAAATAATTAGCAATCAACAACCTGTTGTGCTGCTAGCAGGACAACTTAGCTTCTGCTGCATGTTGGGTTTGGTTGCTTTTTTCCCCTTTGCTGGCTGGGAAAAACAGCCAATTCAAGAAAATATTATAGCTATTGCTTCCGGTGTGTTGCAATATTTTTTAGCATTTGTTTTTTATTTACACGCTCTAAAATATATTTCTGCGAACCTAGCCGGAATGATGCTGTATTTAATACCCGTTGCTGTAATGATAATGTCTTTTTGTTTTTTGTCGGAAGTAATTCATTTGTTGCAGGTTGCTGGCGGGGCACTTACTATACTCAGTGTAGCTTATCTAGCATACAGATTTGAATAGCACTACTGTGTCACTATCTACGTCTCCGGAACGTGAGCGGTCAACCTGCCACCGGCGTCATTGACACCAATATCTGCTTGAATGTCAACTGCTCTGCTTACCATTCACTTCCGAATTCCGAACACGCACTGGTCGTCCCCAGCAACGCCGAACACCTTATTAAAAAACACCTTATCAAGAACTGTCATGGTGTGAACCTCCCCCCAGTTTCGTAGACACCTTCCTGAAGCAATAATGTATCGAGAGGTGTCACATGAAGAAGTCAAGAACTCAACGTATCCGTCGGAAGTTCACGCCAGAGTACAAGCAGAAAGTGGTTGACCTGATCCGTCGTGGTGATCGGTCCGGTGTCCGCGGTCTGTCGTGATCTCGATCTCACCGATTCTGCGGTTCGCCGATGGATGCAACAGGCTGACGAAGCCCGGGGCGGTGATCTGGTTGCCGCCGAATCCGAACGTGAGGAACTTCGGAGACTGCGGGCATAGAACCGTGTTCTGCGGGAGGAGCGCGACATCGTACCCGTTCACGGCGCTACAGCGGGCACTGAAGCATCCGGGGCGTGGATTGCGGGGGGATTCAACGGGGCTGACGACTCAGCCAGCGAGACGCGGCGTGTCGAAGAGCAGACGAGTCTGTACCCGTCCCGTCTCCATGTACTCCTTCGCTGCCGTTCGCAGATAGTGATAGCTGGAGATACCGAGCTTCTCTGCCGTGCCCACCAAGGTGAGGATCAAGGGGCGGAACTGATCACCCTGATACGACTGCGAGGCAAAGCTGATCCTGCGCCAGATCACGTAGCCCCGCAGGGCCTGCTCGCCGACATTGTTCGTCAGCGGAATGCGGTTGTCCTCGAGGAACGTCCAGCACATCGCTTCGCGGCCAGGCAGGCGTTGGCATTGTCGCTGGGTATGCGAGTCGACCCGTAGTCGCGCACCACGCTCAAGGGTTTGATGAAAGCTCTTTTGCAGTCGTTCGACGCGCCGATGATAACGCGATTCGTCGAACCCACCGCTTTCCCGGCGATGCCGGATTCGAAACAGTGCATGGGCGATCAGCAGCAGTCTGGCGCCGACCTTTCCGGCGCGAGCACGCCGCTCGTTCATCGCCACGAAGTGACGGATCAGATGCGCCCGGCACAGTTGACGACAGGCATTGTCGTAACGGTCGCAGGCCACGTAGTCGTCGGTGACCAGAAACCCGCGAAAGCGACCGAGCAGATCAGAGGCGGCTTCCTTGCCCCGCGAGAAGTGAACCATCAGGAACACCGCCCGGGCGCTCACCAGCGTCCACCTTCGGGAAAACAGCGCTCGATGGCATCGGCCGAGGACTCGGGATCAAGCGAGCGTTCGTTTCGCTTGTGACCCGGTTGGGCACCCTGGCTTCGAGAGGACTTCTTTCGCCTGCGACGCTTCGCCCTCTGCGACTGTGAGTCGCTCGAAGGTGGCCTGGAGGAGTTGCGCGAACTCTTCCCGATCCGCGCCGTCAGCTCCTCGACCTGCTGCCGCAGATCCTCGACCACACTCCACAGCTCATCGATGACCTGATGGGCCTCTTCGAGCGAGCTGGGCCTGGGCGGTTTTCGGAGTTGAGACACGGCGACGTCATGCTCGACAAGTTCCTGACAACTTCAAGCGTAGACGGACAGCGCGCGGATGCAAGTCAGCTCGCCGTGAACGCTTACACAGTGGCCACGATGGACCGTGCGCAGCCAGAAACCTCGTGCACCTCGGCTGCCGGGATCATGCACGGAGGAAAGTCGTCGAGGCGATCCGAACGCAGCCGAAGCCGAAGAAAGGCAGGACGCCGAGTGTTGCGAGCATGATGCTCTCGCGCATCAATGCACTCTACCGGCTCGAGCGCGACTGGAAGGATCTCGATGCCGACGAGCGCCTCGAGATGCGACAGCAGCACGCCGTGCCGAAACTCGAAAGTCTCAGGCGCTGGCTCAAGCAGAAGCAGCCGAAGGTGGCACCCGACACCCTCACACGCAAGGCGATCAACGACACGCTCAATCAGTGGGATCATCTGGAGCGCTACTGCGAGCACGGGCAGCTGCGCATCAGCAACGTCATGGCCGAAAATGTGATCCGTCCCTTTGCCGTTGGCCGCAAGGCCTGGCTGTTCAGCACGAGTCCCGCAGGTGCGCACGCCTCGGCGGCGATGTTCACCCTGATCGAAACGGCGAAGGCGAACGGCATCGAACCCTTTGCCTTCCTGCAGCAAGTCATTGCCAGTGTTGCCACTGCGGACACGGATGAGGCACTCGACGCGCTCATGCCGTGGAGCATGAACCAGAGGCAGGTTCAAACGCCAGGAACCCTGAATCGCAGGCGCTTACAAGCATATACTGGTGGTGCGTGGATGCAAGTCGGTACGCCGTGAACGGGTACGTACGCCGCGCGTGGCGCGTCCCAACTGGAAGCACGCGCCGCGCGTCGGGGGCCGGTGGCCGCGCCGTAGCGGCTGATGCAGTTCTTCGCCGATGGCGTCGCTCACATTGCGCATAATCCCTGCCATGCACGATGTTGGCGCTGGACGGAACATCAGTTTTCACAGAGGGATGCGCAAGGATGTTCAACGACAGAATGAACACGCTCACGCCGGAGGCCTGACGCCATACCTTGCGTACCTTGTCGCTCTTCGCCCGTTGTGCGTGCATGTCCGCCAGAACCGACAGTGGTTCAAGGTCAAGCCATTCGGCGATCTGAATGGCGGTTTCGTCGGGGAAGAAGCGAAGGCCTCTGCGGTACTTCGATATCAGTTGCGGCTCGACCTTCAATTCTTGCGCGATGCGGTAGTCCGTCCATTGATGACGTTGTTTGAGTAGGTCTAGGTACTCAGAGGCCTGCATTCCGGCATCTCCTCTTGATAGATGGAGCAGTAAGCCTAAGTGTTACAAACCGTAGCTGTCCACTGGGACATGCTTGACCCATAGGACAAGAATGTCCATTATGCGATCCCGTCGACATCTTGACGGAGAGCGCAGTGAATGACGATCTGGAAAGCAATGCGTGTGATGCGTATTGCGGCACGGCTGTATCGCCGGTGGCAGCGGTATCGGCGCAATCGCAGGGGTACTGCGCGACGTGCGCGGAAGGGCAGCGGGTCCTCGAGGAGGTGATCGGGTTTCATGCCCATTGCGCGGCTTGTGGTGAGTCATTCGCGCCCGACGAGATCGTGTTCGAGCTCGAGCAGGGTGAGGCAGCGAAGCGATGAGCGAGAGTGATCTTGTGATGATCGGTTCGGGTCTGATGCTGTTCGGTGCGGTGACGGTGATGCTGGGGTACGTGATCGGACATCGAGCAGGGTATCGATCGGGGTACCTGGCGGGATATGTCCTGACTAGACGAAAGTCTAGGCGGAAATCAGGCCACGGGTTGAATAACCCTACGGCGCGGTCAACTTTACGTGCTAGTAGTACGTAAAGTTAGTCTCACCAGTGAGACAAATCGGCAAGATGCTGCAGGTTTCGACCAGGCCGTTCTGTGACTGGGTGACATGCACTCAAGTGCATGATCGGGACGTTCCCGAGGTGTTCGCCTCGGTCACCAGTCGATGCGATGCCGAGGGCGAGCTTGAGTGGGAGACGCCGGGTGGTGTGATCCACGAAGGGAGCCACAGCACCAGTGTGCTGGTGGTGAGTGACGGGCGGCGCGTGACGTTGTCCGGGAATGTTGGCCGGTTCGGCCGACCGGACAATGTGTTCGGGTACGGCGTTGAAGTGGTGAAGGAAGGTGCGAACACGATTCTGGGTGCCTTCGGATTGCCACCGTTCGAGGATGGGGAACGGGTCGAGCGAGTGAGACGGGGTGAGGGTGGCGACCTTCATCCCGAGATCAGCTACATGGGCGCGACCATCAGCCGGCTTGACATGACACGGAACTTCGTGACGGGAAGTGCGGAGAACGCCGGAGATTTCCTGTACTGGCTCCGAAGCCAGAAGATAGGGCGCGGCGATACCGACTCGGTCGGCAACACGGTGTACTGGAACCGCCACAGCCGTTACGCGAGAGCGAAGATGTACGCCAAGGGCGCGGAGATACGTGCACAGATGCGCCGAAACGTGCAGCGGCGCGGTGCCGAGCATCAGCGTTACCTCGCAGAGCTGGCCGACTGGTGTGACCAGGTTGGTCTGGTTCGCTTCGAGGTGACGATGAAGCAGCGAAATCTGACGCAGACGGGCCTCAGGTACTGGGCTCGTTGTACTGACGAGAGCGTCGAGAGCGAGTACCGCAAACGAGAGGAGGGGTTGATGACCCGATGCGAGAACTTCGAGGATGTGCGGGCGTTGCCCGTGCGTCTCCAGAACGTGTTTCATGCCTACATGCGCGGAGAGAACATTGCCGAGCAGGGCATGAGCCGAGCGACCTTCTACCGATACCGGCAACAGCTGCTCGCAGTGGGTGTTGATATCGCGAAGGAACTGAACGTGACGGCATTGCGCGTGCGGCCGCGAGTGATCGAACTCACGGCAGCCGAGCCACCGTCCTTCTATCGGGCCGACATGGCCGCATGACCGAGAGGAAACAAGACATGGCAGAACCATCCCCCATTCAAGGTGCCCCGAAGGCATCACCGGAGAATGTCGTGACGCTCAAGGGGAAGCTCGAGCGCATTGACAGTAATGGCGAATTTCACTACAGCGAGCTGGTCTTGCCGAGATTCGACGAGTACGACACGCAGAGTCGGAACGTTGTCGTGAAGGCCAGGCGTCGCCTCGGCAATGTCGGCGACGTGATCACGGTGGCGTGTTCGATCGGCGGCTGGACGCGCCGATTCCAGAAACGGGACGGGACGACGGGATACGACAATCACGTCGTGCTGACCGTGCTTGATTGATGGCCGTCACGATCTACCAGCCCAGTTCGTCGAATCTCGAGGGGGATTCCGCCACGTTCGCCTGGACGGATTCCGACGGATGCACCTATGCGCAGCTCGTGGTGTACGACACTGCGCATGATGAAATCTACAACTCGGGCCTTCTCAGTGAGCCGATGGCAGAAGTGACTGGGCTGCCCACCGACGGGCAGAAGCTCGATGTTCTTGCCGGGTGCTGGGTGAGAGGTGAATGGTCCACGACGGAACAGGCGTTCAATGCGTTCGACCCGAGCGCAGGCGGGAGTGATGAAGAAACCGGAGACAGCACGGTAACGGGTGTCGTGACGCTTGCAGAGGGCTCCGAAGTGATCCTGTCATCAGGGATGACGCAGGAACAGTTCGATTCGATGGCGACCAGCATCGTGCTGATGCTGGCGATAGCGATGGGAGTGCGTCAGATACTGAAGGTGCTGACGTAGTCCAGAAAAAAGGCCGCTCGAAAGCGGCCGTGACAAGTACATTTCCATTAACCCACAACTACGGGAAAAAAGCAATGAAAAAGCAGCTTGCATTTGTAACAGGTATTGGCCTTGCTTCGTTCGGTACCGCATCGATGGCAGCCATCGACATGTCGGCGATCGAGACCGAGATCGGCACTTACCCGGCGGTCATCGCTTCCGTCGGCACAGCCGTCATCACGGTAGCCCTTGCCGTCAAGGGTATCCAGTGGGCAAAGGCAGCACTCGGCCGCTGAAGCCGATCCCGAGCGGAGGGGGGCGCGATTTTTCGCGCCCCCCGAAGCGCGGGCAGGAGAATCGGATGGAACTCATTGCATTGATGGCACTCGTGGTGGCCATGTGGATGATGACGTGGTGATCAGGCACGTCATCATCATCGCGATTCTGACAGGCATTCCTGCTGTGTCATCGGCACAGCAGGATGGCATGAAGTATGTCTGGGAGACGATCAGTCATTCAGGAGAGCAATATGACAGCGCCGATGCAGCATGTTCGGCATCGTATGAGGCATCGGGAAATGGTGTAACGCTGTATTGCGGAGACGGTAAAACAATCAGTTATGAAAGGAAGTACGGTGGTACAAATGGAGGAGAAGCGAGCGGCGAGTGTTTGCAACAGGAAGGTAACTACCATTGCAGTTCAATGCATGGCAATACGTTGGGAGCACCGATGTGGCCACCGGCAGAGACGAAATTCGATACGTACAGAAGGTACGAAGTAGCGAATGACGAAGACGAGGAAGAGAATCGCTGCGAGGACATGGCAGGCAATGAAACGTACATGACGGTGTACGGAGACCAACCAGCGCAGCAGTGTCTGCAAGGGTGTGCGGCAGATCAGAAGGGAGTAGCGGTCAAGCTGCCCGAGAATGAAGATCCGTACTGGTGGGCGAGATATGAATACAGTGGTGCCGAGTGTTCCGCAGTCGATTATCCGAAACAGTACAGCGTGCAGAATGAAGATGGCACGATGACGCGTACTGACGAGAATGGAGACGAGACCACATATCCGTCACCGCTACCGCCGCCGGAAGGTGTTGAACCTACCGATACGCAACAGGTGGACGGCAGTACTGTCGAGATCTACCAACAGGAGGGAGGCGGTGAAATCATCGTGGTGACGGATTCAGAAGGAAACGTCACGTTCACGGATCGACATCCCGTAGGTGGCACGGGACAGTACGTGGTATCGAGCGGTACCGGCGGATCGAGCGGTACCGGCGGATCGAGCGGTACCGGCGGATCGAGCGATACCGGCGGATCGAGTGGTACCGGCGGATCGAGTGGTACCGGCGGATCGAGTGGTACCGGCGGATCGAGCGGCACCGGCGGATCGAGCGGCACCGGCGGATCGAGCGGCACCGGCGGATCGAGCGGTACAGTTGATGGTGGCGGTGAGGGAGAAGAGGAGGGCAGCAGTGCCAACGGAGGCAGGTATTGCTCTGCACCACCGATGTGTGACGGTGAGCCGATACAGTGCGCCATCCTCGAGCAACAGTGGTTGCATCGATGCGAGGCGGAGATACCGTCGGAAACCGAAATACTGCAGGAGGCAGGCCTGACGGAGTACACCGATGTAAAGGGGCAGTTGTATACGGAAGTGGACGCCGGTGAAGTCATTGGTGAGTTCGACCAGAGCGGTTTCTACGGTAGTAGAAGCTGTCCTGCATCCCCGACGATAACGTTGTGGGGAGCATCCCTTGAACTGCCGATGGAAGAGGCCTGCCGGGTGGCCGAGATCATCGGCCTGATCGTGATGGCCGGGGCGCTCCTGCAGGCGTTCTGGATCGTGTCGGGAGCCTTCTGATGCCGTTGCCGCTGCTTGCCGGTGGAGCCGTGATCTCCACCCTGATCGTGCCGCTGGTGGTGAAGCTCATGGTGGCACTCGGCGTCGGATTCGTGACGTATACCGGCATGACGGCGCTGCTCGATCAGACATTCATCCTGATCGAGCAGAATCTGCAGGGAGTCCCGACGGAGGTCGCGCAGCTGCTCGCGCTCGCGAACATCGATCGCTACGTGAGCATCATTGCCAGTGCCTATGGCGCGAAGTTGTTGCTGTCAGGACTGAATTCGGCAGGTGGCCTGACGAAATTCAGTATCAAGGGTCTGGCGGGAGGCTGATCCGTGCTCAGCATCATCAGCGGTATTCCGGGCGCTGGCAAGACGCTCTACACCCTGCAGGCAGTGGAGCGCTATCGCGCGGAGGATCACAAGGAGCGCCAGAAGACGGATCCCGAGGCACAGCCTCGAGTGGTCTACCAGTACGGGATTCCCGGACTGAAACTCGATTGGGTCGAGCTCGAGCGCGTCGAAGACTGGTGGAAGTGCCCGGTGCATTCGATCATCGTGATCGATGAGGCACAGCAGCATTTTCCGACGCTCTCCTCGAGCGCGAAGCGTCCGGAGCACTACAACAAGTTCGACGTGCACCGGCACTCGGGATTCGACATCTGGCTGGTAACCCAGAACCCGGCGAACATCGATACGCGCGTGACGTCGATGTGTGGCAGCCATACGCATCTGTTCAGGCCAATGGGCATGGAGCGTGCGACGGTGTATCAGTGGCCGTCGGTGCAGCGCACCACGGGCAGAAACCTCGGCAAGGACAACACTGCGACCAGGACGGAGTGGAGTCACCCGAAAGAGCTGTACGAGATGTACAAGAGTGCCGAGGTGCACACGCATCGAAGGACGATACCGTGGCGCAAGCTGGCGGGTATTGCCGTGTTGATACTTTGTGCCATTGGTGGTATCACCTGGGCGCTGTCAACACTGTTGCACAAGGGAGATGAGGTGCAGGCGGAAGTGATGGGAGATGGCGGTGATGCCCGGATACAACTCGCTGACGGAACGTCGATGCCGAAGTCGGGCACGATATTCGATGATGTCAATGCGTTCGCGCCAACGATAGACGACATACCGATGTCGGCACCGATATATGCCCCGGCCGTCGATATTGTCGATGCGCCACGTGTGGATGGATGTATGGCACTGGACTATGGCACGCATGTGCAGTGCACATGTAACGATCAGCGCGGTAACGTCATTGACCTGTCAGAGCGAGCCTGTCAGCACTACATCGAGAATGGCTGGTTCGATCCCACGAAAGGATCCTGATCCTCGAGGACGACAAGGTTGCAGAGGTCACACTTTCCTAGTCAGTCAAAGGGGCATGTGGTATCAGGACGTATCACGTGCGCGTGGCCCGCGCGCGCGGCCTGTCACGTCGATTTCTTCATCCCCGAGTTCAGTAGCTGAACGACGTCGAACGCATGGCAGGGTTCGTTGGCGGCAAGCGCAATACGTTTCGTGGCGGCAATTGACGTCTCGAGCTCTGTGTTGCGTTGTGCTTCCCGAAAAAGGCTGGCCTGAAACCAGGGCAGCGATTCGATCTCACGAGCAGACAGCCGATCACCGTTCGGCGTAATGAGTTCGCCGGAGAGGAACTGAAAGCCGGGCCATTCGGGATGGCTGCCATCGCGGTACGCGATCAAACGAGCCGCCATTGGCGGATAACCGAAGCGCCTCCATTGCTGCGCGGTGCGCAGCGTGACAAAGCAGAGCGAAGCGATCTCGGCGTCAGTCATGACGCCGATTCCTGCCGTTCTTCGGCATCATCCAGAGCGAATTTCGCTTCAGCGATCGCATCGAGGAGTCGATCGAGTTCTTCTTGAGAGGTTTCAGGATTTATGATTCCTATATGCCAGTCGAGTATCGCCTGTTCGAGGGTGTTTTTCAGTTCAATGATGTTCACGTCGTTGTTGCTCCGTAGTAAGTGGGGGTCTCGTCAGAGATTGGCCCCCACGCACGCAGGAGCAACAACGACACCGCATTGAACGGCAATCCTGCAGTTGCACCTGCCACCATGAGAAAGCGGCCCGAATGGGCCGCTTGATGATCCGGCCGTCAGGCCGTTTTCTTCAGCGCGTAGTCGCTGATGGGTATCGGCACGGAAGAGCCGACAGGAATCGGCCGTTGGCCGTCACGAGCATCGCGCAAGCGATGAGGAATCGAGCATTGACCGCGGTCAACGATGATCAGCAGGCCTCGGCGAGCCAGCAGACACAGGAGACGGCGCAACCATTGCGCATAATCCCTGTTATGTTAAATAGAAAAAGAACTTCGTGTGAACGGCATCCAGGCATGTTCTTCTCACGCTTCCGTACCCGAACACAGCAAACCTTTTTCGAGCCGCTACTTCTCGTCAGGCTCTGAATGCTCCGAGATTACCTTGATGCCAGGCAGCATCTCGCAACCACAATGAAGCCTTCTGACGAAGCAAAACGAAGGCTTGACACACGAAGGCCCAACCGATAGCTTCCGCGACTCATCGGCTGCTCCGTCAATCTCGATCGCTTGCTTCCGAACTCATCGAAACGGTTACGGTCAGTACGTTCGCTGCCTTTGAACGGGCAGCTGTCCACTAACATGAAAGAACAAAGATATGATGCAAAAACCTGTAAAAGCTGCGATGGTACTGCTCGCTGCGTTGTCTCTGGCGAGCTGTAGCTCCAACGATGATGACGATGACGCCGGAACTGGCGGTGACAACGGCACTACCGCCGGAGGCACTACTGGCGGAGGCACTACCGGCAGCGGCAATGCCTGTCAGATCAGTGCGGAAGGTACTGCCGAAGGCATTGTCGAGGTACCCACCACACTCGGATCGACATTCACCAACAATTTCTGCAAGGCGGTTGTCGTTCAGGCACCTTCCGCAGGCGATGTGGTGATCGTCGCTCAGAACGAGATCACCGACGAACAGTTGCTCCGTGCCCGAAGCATCCTGCTGCACTACCTGACACCGGTTCCCGGTTCCGAATACGGAGCCGACAAGAATGCAGTCTTCGACAACATGGCCCAGCGCCGCGCGGTCCTGACGCTGTTCAACGGCCGCGACGATGGCCGTAACCCGGCTGCATCACTCGAATACGACCGGCCGACGCAGTCGCTGTTCGCCGGCGAGCTTTTCGTCGAAGGCAGCGCAATCTATCAGGCCGGTGGTTCCGAGGAAGATGCACGCGACGCATCGTTCGAGGAAATCCTGCACTTCGTGCATGACAACGGCATCGGCATCGATGGTGCCAATGGTACCGATGGCCCACTGAAGGCAACCTATCAGGCCGAAATCCGCACTGCGATGGAAGCGGCGCGGGCAGCGTCGATCTGGCCGAGTTCAGCAGATTACAACAGCTGGGTGCAGGAACTCGCGGGTGAAAACAGTCTGACGCAGGAATACCTTGCCGGTGTCATGGACGCCTACTATGGCCTCACCGCCGGAGATAGTGGGAATGGCGGGCCGCATCGTTCCACCACTCGCGAGGAACTCGGCACTCAGGACCCGACCGGCCTTTCGCTGGCCCAGAAGTTCTTTGCGCCGGAGCTCAGCTACGAGGCCCGCATTGACCCAGGCTTTACGGGTAACTTCTCCCTGGCTTTCGATGCCAACCAACGTTACACGCACAAATCGCGCTATCTGGTAAAGGCCCGTCTTCTCGGATCCGAATCCTCTGGATTGATCGGAAACGACAAGGACAACGTACTGCGTGGAAATGCCGGCGACAATCTCCTTGACGGTGCCGCCGGATCCGACATTGCCGTTTTCAGTGGCAACCGCTCGGAGTACAACGTCAGCATCGATGGAACGACGGCAACGGTACAGGACACCAGTACCGACCGTGATGGCACTGACACGGTAAAAGACATCGAAACCCTCCGTTTCGCGGATGGTGACGTTCCGTTCACGGGTCTCTGATCTCGATCATCGCAAGGATGAACCCGACTCGGTCGCTGTCCCCTCCCCCGAATCAGCCGGAGGTGAACAGCGACCGAGGAAGGTATCGTAAACACGGAGGAATCGAGGGCAGACATGAATGAAGCGCACATCTGGGATCGGCTTGCCAGGTACTACGACCTCGTTGTACGCCCTTTCGACACGAGCTACGCTCGGGTACGCGAGAGATTGTCGCGTGACCTGCCCTCAGGTGGACACCTGTTGGAGGTAGCGGCGGGTACAGGGCAATTCACGGCCGATCTGGCAAACCGATCAGAACACCTCGTGGCGACCGACATATCACCGGAAATGGTGCTGCGGCTTCGTGAGCGAGTATCGGAAAAGGGATTGCCGGGTGTCGAATGCGCGGTCATGAGCGCCGACGATCTCGATGCCGATGACAGGAGTTTCGACGGAGTATTCTGCGCCAACGCACTCCATGTGATGAACGATCCGGCGCAGGGGCTCTCCGAATTCCACCGAGTGCTGAAGCCGCAAGGGATACTCGTGGCGCCAACGTTCCTGCACAACGTCGATGGTTTTCGACGAGGACTTTCCCGCACACTCAGTCTGGTGTCTCCATTCGTTGCGCATACACGCTTTGATCTCGCCTCGCTCGAGCAGACCATCACCGCAGCGGGCTTTGAAGTGATCATCACGGAGCAGCTGCCCGGGCTGTTTCCGATCGGTTACATCGTCGCGTGCCCGCTCGAAGGGGCTGGAACCTTAGACGACTGACTGACCAGATTGTTACGGAAACTCTCTGCTTTCTGCCTAGTCCAGTACGGCAAATGATGTAAATAATGCCGTGCACAACTGCAGCATCGCCACCGGTGTCCGGCAGCTCAGGATTCCCGCTTGCAGACTGTTCTTGAATGATCGCAGATCGGTCTCGGCCATCCCAGCAGAGATCGTCCAGACCTTCTGATTCTCGGGTGTATCGGGCATCGTGATGCCCGTACCGTCGACGATCCAGAAAAGCGGACATCAAAGCGGACATCACGATGGAATCATTTCTTTTCACTCCGCGCCAATCCTATGATATTGTTAAAAAATACTCGCATCCCTAGTGACGAACAAAGCGGACATGTCAAACGACGAAAAACCGAAGGATGATGGTGAATCGACAGGCTTGTTCGAGCCGTTGATGGTAGGCGAATGCTCCCCCAGACGCGCAGCACTCAACGACCTGGTACTTGATCTGGCAACGGCCTCCACTCGCTTTACCAGCAATTTGCCTGCATCCATCGCCGATGCTCTTGCTGATCTTATCCGTTCGATGAATTGCTATTACAGTAACCTGATCGAAGGTCATGACACGCATCCGGTTGATATCGAACGCGCTCTGAATGATGACTACAGTGCTGACCCCAAAAAGCGTGATCTGCAATTCGAAGCCAGGGCGCATATTTCTGTCCAGAAATGGATCGATGAAGGGGGCATGAACGAGAGCCCGACGTCGCCGGAGATGATCAGGGAAACCCACCGCCGTTTCTGTGAATTGCTGCCGTCCGATCTGCTTTTTGTCGAAATGCCTTCGACCGGTGAGAGAATCCCGGTAGTGCCGGGTGAATTCCGAACGAAAGACGTTGAAGTCGGTCGCCATGTGGCGATCAGTGCGGGTGCGGTACCGCGCTTTCTTGATCGGTCGTGTCGCTCCTCGGCGTCACGGAAAGAAGCGCTCGCCGGGTAACATCCGCGCTGCTGGAAATCGGCGCGCTGCAATCGGAAAGCACGCGTGCACCATTGCAACTGGCCTTTCCGGCGAGACTTGCGGGGTGATGGATGCCGGGGCTTTTTCCGGACAAGTGACAAGGCCAGGATCCTGTCGTCGTGATGGCGCTTGTCGTTCAATTGCCTATGGGTGTTCGTTATTGCTTGTCGAGATGCCTTGGCACCATGATTCAAAGCTCGAATGAATGCAGCGTCACCAGGTCGCGCTGTCGCGGCGGTGACAACGATTGGCCTCCTTTCTGCAGGGTGATGCTCGTATCCGACTGCAAACCTGTGTGTGACGCCCTATCATCACTGCGGTGCTCCCTCTACCGATGCCAACCGAACCGGAAAATCATCAGCAATATCAATGAAACCCTCGGCAATGCATGCGCTCAAAGCGATCCTTCTGCTTGTCGGTTGCCTGCTTTCCGTCAGCCCGGCCATCTCGGCATCGGAAGATGAATCCGACGTCGCCGCCAGACCCGATCCTGTCGACGAAGGCAAGCCGCGTTGGGAGCTTGGCCTCGCGGGCGCTTGGGTCAACGGTCGCGACTACCCGGCGTCGAAGGACGACAACACGCGGCTCGTTGCGCTGCCCTACTTCATCTATCGAACGCCCCGACTGCGCGTTGGCGATGGCGTCAAGGCAGTTGCCATCGAAAACGCGCAGTTGCGCCTCGATCTTTCGGTGGCGGGTTCGCTCAACGCCAGTTCCGAGAAGAACAGTGCGCGCGAGGGCATGGAAAACATCGACTTCCTCGGGGAAATCGGCCCGGAACTCACCTGGCGCATTCCACTCGGGAACCCGCGCGATGCCGAATCGGCCGCGGGTGACAATGGCGAAGGCGCCGTCGATCCGGGGCGTCTCACACTCGGTACCGAGTTGCACGCAGTGTTCGGTATCGGCGGCGGTGAGGTGACCTACCGCGGACACCTCCTCGAATTCGACCTGCGCTATGCAAGGCGCATCAGCAAGATGTCACAACTCGCGCTGTTCACGGGCGGTTCGGTGACCTTCGCCAGTGAACGTCTGCAGGACTACTACTACGAGGTCAAGCCGCAGTTCGAACGTCCGGATCGGCCCCGCTACGATGCACGGGAAGGCCTGCTTTCGGGCAGTGTCGTCCTCGGCATCACTGGCCGCCCGGCTGACAATCTCCGGTTCGCGGCCGGCGTCAGCCTCGGCATGTTCGGTGGTGCCGCGAACGCCGACAGCCCGCTGCACGAAACCAACAGCAGCGTGACGGGCTTTGTCGGCGTCATCTGGCGGGTGGCCAGAAGCCGCGACAACGTGCTCGTCCACGATCTGAACGACGATCTGTAGCTGCCGCATGTGTCCCTGGCCTGTCGACACGCCAGCGATGCTCCTTCGCTGAACCGAAGGCGCCACTGGTGTAGTCTTGCGGGTCACACCTACGTCTGATCGACCCCGTGATGCCCGAACGCCGCTATCTTGTTGCACCCTCGATTCTCTCGGCGGATTTTGCGTGTCTCGGGAAGGAAGTGGAGGCGGTGCTTGCCGCCGGTGCCGATGTGGTCCACTTCGATGTCATGGACAACCACTACGTGCCGAACCTGACCATCGGTCCGCCGGTGTGTTCGGCACTCCGGAAACACGGCATCACGGCGCCCATCGACGTGCACCTGATGGTCAAGCCCGTCGATCGCATCATTCCCGATTTTGCGAAAGCGGGCGCCAGCATCATCAGTTTTCATCCCGAAGCTTCCGAACACATCGACAGAAGCCTGCAGCTGATCCGCGACGAGGGTTGCCAGGCAGGTCTCGCGTTCAATCCGGCAACGCCGCTCGACGTCATCGAGCATGTCATCGACAAGCTCGATCAGATTCTGCTGATGTCGGTGAACCCGGGCTTCGGTGGACAGGCCTTCATCCCGCACACGCTCGAGAAGCTTCGCCGGGCGCGCAAGATCATCGATGACAGCGGGCGCGACATCCGGCTCGAAGTGGACGGAGGCGTATCGGTCGCGAACATCCGTGACATCGCCGATGCCGGTGCAGACATGTTCGTGGCAGGCTCGGCGATCTTCGGTGCCGATGACTACGGCAAGGTCATCGGCGACATGCGGCAGGCTCTGGCAACCTGAAGTACCTGCCCTGCCCCCGTAAATCCGCACTCGCATCTACGCATCTCATCTGCGTCCGATCTACGTCGCATCGGTATCGGCACGGCACTGCCGAGCACAGTCCACCGTCGTCGCGCCGGCGACATTCCGTGAAGCAAGGCAGATCAATTCTCGATTTCAGGGCAGACAATCGCATCAGCCATGACCGGCTTGTGACGCTACAGTCATTTTCCCCTCGCAAACGTACATTTATCGCACGTTTGTCACGCTATATTGAACAGACGTACTTCTACTGGCCGATCAGCTTTCATGTCCACTGGCATCCTCCGGCGCGACACCGCGTCGACGTTCGAGAAAGGTCTTGCCGTGCTCTCGGTATTCGACGGGAGTCATGCGAGGTTGACACTGGCGCAGGTCGCCGATCTCACCGGTTTCGATCGTGCCGTGGCAAGGCGGCTGGTGCTGACGCTTCGTGAATGCGGCTATCTGGAACAGGAAGGCCGCGATTTCTTCCTGACGCCACGCGTGGTGGTGCTGGCCGGGCAGTTCTTCGAAAGCCAGCAACTCCACATCGGCGTCCAGCAACTGGTCTGCCGCTGCGCCGAGGAACTCGGCTGCGCTGTCGCCATCGGCATGCGTAACCGCGAAGACGTCATCTTGATTACGCGTTCGGTACCGAAGGACATGCCGCCGGACGCGATGCCGCTGTTCGGCACGCGCCTGCCGGTGTTGCACACTGCACTCGGCCGCATGTTGCTGGCGCAGGAAAGCACCGAGACGGCCGAAGCGCTCGTGCAGAGTGCGCCAATGAAGGGCTGGACGGACGACTCGATGCTGACGCGTGATGAAATACGCGATGCGGTGGCGCGCGCGCGGGAAGCGAACTGCGCCGTGGTACGGTCCGAATTCGACCATCACCATGTCATCTGCGCAGTGCCACTGACGCTGCCGTCTTCGATGCCGGCGGCGATCTGCTCTCTGAAGCACATTTCCGAGGCACAGGCACGACAGGTTGCCGCGGGTTCCGGACCCGAAGATGTCTGTGCCGGCCAGCCCGAAATCATCGACACACTGACCCGATACGCGTCGCTCATCGAGACGGCGCTGCAGACCTCGCCTGAGTTCCGGAACTGAACCCCCCTCTCCGCGGCGAACGAACGCGCACGGATCAAGACGAATATCGGCTCGGGAAGTTGGTTCATGCCGACGCGGAAGAATCCGGCGTGCCACGACGTGCCGCATTGCGACAGGCCCGTGGCGAGCAACCTCGGGCTTTCCGAAAACTGCTGCTGAAGTGCGCCGGGCTGGCAAAGCCGGTGGCTCTGGCAATGTCGGCCAACGGCAGACTGCCGCGCGTGAGCAGCTCGGTGGCGGCATCGATCCGGAGGTCGCGGTAGTGTCGGAGACAACTCTGCTGCAGGTGTGTCCGGAACAGCCGGTTGAGCTGCCGTTCGCCGACACCGGCAATCCTCGCAAGCTGACCGAGGGTCAGTGGATCGGCAATGTGGGTTTCCATGGCGGCAAGAGCACGCGCAAGGGCTTCCGGCTTGTCCCGATGGCGTTGGCGTTCGGGGTGGGTTCCGGGATCAGCTGCAAGCATCGGGTTCGCCATGACGAACCAGTCACTGATGCGAACGGCAAGATTTCCGCCATGGCGCTGCGCTACCAGCGAAAGCATCATGTCGAAGGCGCCTCCGGCACCCGCGGCGCTCATGCGCCGTTCGGAAATCAGATAGCGTGACTGGCGGCAGGCAACATCGGGTGCCAGTGTGGCCATGAGGTTGACGTGTTCGCGGTGCACCGTCACGGCCTCGCCACTCATGAGTCCTGCCCGTGCCAGCAGCAGCGGCCCACCGGAAATGCCGCCGATCACGACGCCCCTGCGATCGAGCCATTGCAACCAGGCAATCAGTCGCGGCATCAGTTGCTCGTCGGCAGTGCCACCGGCAACGATCAGCACCAGATCGAAATCACTGGTCTCGCCGATGAAGTGGTCTGCTCTTACACTCACGCCGGACGAACTCTCGCTGCGCGCGCCTTCGACGGGCAGGTTCTGCCAGAGGAAAAGGGTCTTCCCGGCAATGCGGTTGGCGGCACGCAGGGGCTCCATGGCGGCAGCGAAAGACAGCAGGGCGTAGCCGTCGATCAACACGAAGCCGATGCGGTACGGCCTGGCAATCGTGTCGTCGGAGGCTCGCGGCGTAGATCGTTCCGGAGGGATGTCTGACAGCAGACCGGGCGGAAGGTGATCATTGTCCATTTTAGACAATTATATGTCTTTTTCATGAAAACACGTCGCATCGTGTAACAGGCATTCTTGTGTAGATGGATCACTTCACCGTGTCCTGTGCGTCTGCTATGGAGAAATTGGATCAGTGAACGAGGTCATCGACAAGCCGGGCACCCGCGGCAAGCGAGGTGCCGGTGTCTGGAAATCCGGCCGCGGCAAGGGCCGCCATCGACCGAAGGGCCGTGCGCTCGATGCCGATGCGCATGCGGAAGTGCTGACCCTGCTCGGCGATCGCCCGCGCAACCGTGATCTTCTGATCGAGCATCTGCACCTCATTCAGGATGCGTACGGCCATCTCTCCGCCGCCCATCTTCGCGCACTGGCCGAGGAAATGCGGCTCTCGCAGGCCGAGGTGTTCGAGGTGGCGAGTTTCTACGCGCACTTCGACGTCGTACTCGAAGGCGAAACTCCGCCGCCGGCACTCACCATCCGGGTCTGCGATTCGCTCTCCTGCGAGCTTGCCGGTGCCGAAGCCCTGAAAACGGCTCTCGAAAACGGGCTTGATGCTTCCGAGGTCCGTGTCCTGCGTGCGCCCTGCATGGGTCGCTGCGACAAGGCGCCGGTGCTCGAGATCGGTCATCGGCACGTCGAGCACGCCACGCCCGAAAAGGTTGCTGCCGTCATTGCCGGTGCCGACTATCAGGCCGAAATTCCCGCTTACGAGGCATTCGCTGCCTACCGGCGGGGCGGTGGCTACGAGCGTCTCGAAGCGCTTCGTGGCGGCAGCTTCGGCATCGACGAGATGCAGTCGCAGATCGAGGCTTCGGGTCTTCGCGGGCTTGGCGGTGCCGGTTTCCCCTCGGATCGCAAATGGGGGTTCGTGCGCAACGAGGAGGGACCACGCTACCTTGCGGTGAACGGCGATGAAGGTGAACCCGGTACCTTCAAGGACCTCTACCACCTCGAGCGCACACCGCACCTCTTTCTCGAGGGTGTGCTGCTGGCGGCACACGCAATGGCGGCCGACCACGTCTACCTCTACATCCGTGACGAGTACCCCGCCGTGATCGAAATCCTCGCGTGCGAAATCGAGGCGCTGGAGGCAGCCGGCATTGCCGCAAGGGACTTCCTTGAAATACGACGCGGTGCGGGTGCCTACATCTGCGGCGAAGAGTCGGCGATGATCGAATCGATCGAAGGCAAACGCGGGCTTCCCCGCCATCGTCCGCCCTTCGTGGCCCAGTGCGGCATCTTCGGTCGCCCCACCCTCGTGCACAACGTCGAAACACTGCTGTGGGTCGCGCGCGTGGTGCGCGAAGGGCCCGAGATTCTCTCGAGCGTCGAGAAGAACGGTCGCAAGGGTCTCAGAAGCTATTCGGTGTCAGGGCGCATCAGGGAGCCCGGGGTGAAGCTCCTGCCCGCGGGATCGACCATCGACGACATCATCGAAGCGTCGGGTGGCATGCTCGAAGGGCATGTCTTCAAGGCCTATCAGCCGGGTGGCCCCTCCTCGGGCATCCTGCCCGCATCGCTGAACGGTATCCCGCTCGACTTCGACACGCTGCAACCCGAGGGCAGTTTCATCGGTTCGGCCGCGGTCGTCATCCTGTCGGACCAGGACAGCATCCGGGGTGCAGCGCTCAACATGCTGCGTTTCTTCGAGGACGAGAGCTGCGGCCAGTGCACGCCCTGCCGTGTCGGCTGCGAGAAGGCCGTGAAACTCATGGAAATGCCGGTCTGGAACAAGGATCTGCTCGAAGAACTCTCGAGCACCATGGTGGATGCGTCGATCTGCGGTCTCGGTCAGGCGGCACCGAATCCGATCCGTCTTGTCATCAAGCACTTCCCGGAGGAAATCGGTCATGGCTGAGATCACCTTCACGCTGGATGGCGAAACGGTATCCGCCCTCCCCGGCGAAACCATCTGGGAAGTCACCCGGCGTCACGGCAATACGCTGCCGTACCTCTGCTTCGCCGATGAACCGGGTTACCGTGCCGACGGCAACTGCCGCGCCTGCATGGTCGAAATCGAGGGCGAACGAGTGCTGGCCGCCTCCTGCATCCGACAGCCTACCGACGGCATGGTGGTGCTTACCGGCAGCGAGCGCGCCACGAAGTCACGGCGCATGGTCATGGAACTGCTGCTTGCCGACCAGCCCGAAAGATCCACGGCGCACGACCGCTCCTCGCACTTCTGGGCCATGGCCGAGATGCAGGGTGTCCATGCCAGCCGCTTCCCGAAGGTCGAGATCGAACGCACGCCGGAAATCGATCGTTCGCACGTGGCCATGCAGGTGGCGCTCGATGCCTGCATTCACTGCAACCTCTGTGTTCGTGCCTGCCGCGAAGTGCAGGTCAACGACGTGATCGGCATGTCAGGGCGCGGCCATGACGCGCGCATCACCTTCGACATCCGTGACCCGATGGGCACGAGTAGCTGTGTGGCCTGCGGCGAGTGCGTGCAGGCCTGCCCCACGGGTGCACTCATGCCGACCGCCGCCGTCGACGGGCAGGGTCAGGGCGACAGCAAGGCCTTCGATCGGGAAGTCAACTCGGTGTGCCCCTACTGCGGTGTCGGCTGTCAGCTGAGCTACAAGGTACGCGATGAGAAGATCGTCTGGGTCGATGGTGTGAACGGGCCTGCGAACGAGCAGCGCCTCTGCGTCAAGGGGCGCTTCGGCTTCGATTACATCGCCCACCCGCATCGCCTGAAGACACCGCTGATCCGTCGTGAAGATGCACCGGCCAAGGGCCTCAATATCGACCCTGCGAACCTTGGCGCATTCTTCCGCGAAGCCACCTGGGAGGAAGCGCTCGATGCGGCATCCGGTGGCCTGGCACGATTGCGTGACGAACACGGCGGCACGGCGGTTGCCGGTTTCGGTTCGGCGAAGTGCTCGAACGAAGAAGCCTATCTGTTCCAGAAACTCATTCGCACGGGCTTCGGGCACAACAATGTCGATCACTGCACGCGACTCTGTCATGCCTCGTCGGTCGCGGCACTCATGGAGAACGTCGGCTCGGCTGCGGTCACGGCCACCTTCAACGAGATCGAGAACGCCGACTGCGCCATCGTCATCGGCGCGAACCCGATCGAGAATCATCCCGTGGCCGCCACCTGGTTCAAGCAGTTCGTGAAACGTGGCGGTACCCTGATCGTGATGGACCCGCGCGGTACCGGTCTCTTTCGGTACGCTACCTACGGCCTCAAGTTCCGCCCGGGTTGCGACGTTGCGATGCTCAACGCCATCATGCACACCATCGTCAGGGAAGAACTCTACGATCGTCAGTACATCGCGGGTTTCACCGAAGGCTGGGACGAGATGCGCGCACATCTCGAGGGCTTTCCACCCGAGAAGATGGCCGAACTCTGCGGCATCGACGCCGACACCCTGAAGCAGGTGGCGCGCGCCTTCGCCGGCGCGCGTGCCAGCATGATCTTCTGGGGCATGGGGGTGTCGCAGCACATCCACGGCACCGACAATTCGCGCTGCCTGATCTCGCTCGCGCTCATGACCGGCCATGTGGGTCGGCCCGGCACGGGGTTGCATCCGCTGCGTGGTCAGAACAACGTGCAGGGGGCTTCCGATGCCGGCCTCATTCCGATGTTCCTGCCCGACTACCAGACCGTGACCGACGACGGGGTACGCAGCGCCTTCAACGACATCTGGGGCACCGAGGATTTCTCGGCTGAAAAGGGCCTCACGGTGGTCGAGATCATGGATGCGATCCATGCGGATGACATCCGCGGCATGTACATTCTCGGCGAGAATCCGGCCATGTCCGATCCCGACGTCGAGCATGCGCGCGATGCGCTCGCGAAACTCGAACACCTCGTGGTGCAGGACATCTTCCTGACCGAAACGGCGAACTACGCCGACGTGATTCTGCCCGCGAGGGCCTGGCCCGAGAAACGCGGCACCGTCACCAACACCAACCGTCAGGTGCAGATGGGGCGCCCCGCCGTGGCGCCGCCCGGGGACGCACGCGAAGACTGGTGGATCACCACCGAGCTGGCAAAGCGTCTCGGTCTCGACTGGAACTACACACACCCGAAGGAAGTGTTCGCCGAAATGAAGCGCTCGATGAAGTCGCTCGACAACATCACCTGGGAACGTCTCGAGCAGGAAGCCGTGACCTACCCGAGCCTCTCGCCCGAGGATCCGGGCCAGCCGATCGTGTTCGGCGACGGTTTCCCGCGCCCGGAAGGACGCGCGAAATTCACACCGGCGCATCTCGTCAGTCCCGCCGAAACGCCCGATGCCGACTACCCGATGGTGCTCATCACCGGGCGGCAGCTCGAGCACTGGCATACCGGTTCGATGACGCGCCGCTCGCACGTGCTCGATGCGCTCGAGCCCGAAGCCAACTGCTCGATGCATCCGGCAACACTGCGCGAACTTGGCGTCGCAGCGGGTGATCGCGTACGCATCAGCACACGCCGCGGTTCGGTCGAGATCATGGCACGGGCTGATCGCGCCGTGGCCGAAGGTCAGGTCTTCATGCCTTTCGCCTTCGTCGAAGCGGCGGCCAACACACTGACCAATCCGGTGCTCGACCCCTTCGGCAAGATCCCGGAATTCAAGTACTCGGCTGCGCGTGTCACGGCACTCGAACGTGACGAGGAAGCAGCGGAGTAATCAAGCCGCTCCTTCATCAACCCACCCCCGGTCTTCAATACCAGGTCATCAACACCCGGTCTTAGAAATCCGGTCTTCAACATCCCGTTCTCAACCCCCTGTCTCCACCCCCCCTGTCTTCAGGGCACACCAACCGACGGAACTCCATTCTCATGGCTCACCTGACCGATATCGAAATCGCCCGCGCGGCCAACAAGAAACCGATCCAGGAAGTCGGCGCGAAGCTTGGCATCGATGCCGAACACCTCCTGCCCTTCGGCCACGACAAGGCCAAGGTTTCCGCCGATTTCATCGAGGCGCAGAAGGATCGGCCCGACGGCAGGCTGATTCTCGTCACGGCCATCAACCCGACTCCGGCCGGTGAAGGCAAGACCACCACCACGGTCGGCCTCGGCGATGGGCTCAATGCCATCGGCAAGAAGGCCGCAATATGCATCCGCGAAGCCTCGCTCGGCCCCTGCTTCGGCATGAAGGGTGGCGCTGCCGGTGGCGGCTACGCGCAGGTCGTGCCGATGGAAGACATGAACCTTCACTTCACGGGCGATTTTCACGCCATCACCTCGGCGCACAATCTTCTGGCGGCGATGATCGACAACCACATCTACTGGGGCAACGCGCTCGAGATCGATTCGCGGCGCGTGGCCTGGCGCCGGGTGGTCGACATGAACGACCGGGCCCTGCGTCAGATCACCACCAGTCTCGGTGGCGCCACCAACGGCTTCCCGCGTGAAGCCGGTTTCGACATCACCGTGGCCTCGGAAGTCATGGCGATTCTCTGTCTCGCCTCGGACATTCACGACCTCGAGAAGCGCCTCGGTGACATCATCGTCGCCTACCGCCGCGATCTGTCGCCCATCTACTGCCGCGATCTCAAGGCCGAAGGTGCCATGGCGGTGCTCCTGAAGGACGCCATCCAGCCGAATCTCGTGCAGACGCTCGAGAACAACCCGGCCTTCGTGCACGGCGGCCCCTTCGCGAACATCGCCCACGGCTGCAACTCGGTGGTAGCCACCACCACGGCGCTGAAGCTCGCTGACTACGTCGTGACCGAAGCCGGTTTCGGTGCCGACCTCGGTGCCGAGAAGTTCATGAACATCAAGTGCCGCAAGGCCGGTATCGCCCCTGATGCCGTGGTCATCGTGGCCACCGTACGTGCCATGAAGATGAACGGTGGTGTGGCCAAAGACGATCTGGGCGCGGAGAACGTCGAGGCCGTCAAGGCCGGTTGCGCCAACCTCGGGCGCCACATCGAGAACGTGAAATCCTTCGGTGTGCCGGCGGTGGTTGCAATCAACCATTTCGTGACCGATACCGATGCCGAGGTACAGGCCGTGAAGGACTACGTCGAATCGCTCGGCAGCGAAGCCATCGTCTGCCGGCACTGGGCGGAAGGTTCGAAAGGCACGGAGGAACTCGCCCGTCGCGTGGTCGAGATTGCCGATGCCGGCATGGCTCAGTTCAGTCCGCTCTATCCCGACGACATGAACCTCTTCGACAAGATACAGACCATTGCCAAGCGCATCTACCGTGCCGATGAAGTGCTGGCCGATCAGAAGATCCGCGATCAGCTCCGTCAATGGGAGGAAGCGGGTTACGGCGAACTCCCTGTCTGCATGGCCAAGACCCAGTACAGCTTCACCACCGACCCGAATCGCCGCGGTGCCCCCACCGGCCACTCGCTGCCCTTGCGTGAAGTGCGCCTCTCGGCCGGAGCCGGCTTCATCGTCGTCATCTGCGGCGAAATCATGACCATGCCCGGTCTGCCGCGCCAGCCCGCCGCCGAGGTCATTCGCTTCAACGACGCGGGCGAGATCGAAGGGCTGTTCTGACAAGAAACTGTTCTGATCGGTTTCACGATCGAATCCGCTGCAGCACAACTTCGGGGAACGCAGGCATGAATGTCGAAAACTGGCTCGTATTCGCGTCGCTGATCACGCTTGCCTCGCTTTCCCCGGGGCCGAATGTGCTGCTCGTCGTGATGACCACGTTGCGGAGCGGGTTTCGCGGGGCCGTCTTCACCATTCTCGGCAACCTCATGGCGCTGTTCACGATCGCCCTCGCCGCCGCTCTGGGGGTCGGTCTGCTGTTGCAGACCGCTCCGGCAGCCTATGCGGTCATGAAGGTCGCCGGCGGACTCTACCTCGCCTGGATGGGTATCAAGCTGCTGCGGGCATCGTTTCGCGAGCAGGATGCGTTGCCGATCGACGCCGACAGCGTGGTTCAGGGGCAGCCGTGCTCACGTGCGAACACCATGCTGAGCGCGATGCTGGTGTCATGGAGCAACCCGAAATCCATCCTGTTCCTGTCGGCTGTTTTCCCGGCCTTTCTCGACACGAACGCCTCCGTGCCGTTGCAGTTCGTGATCATGTTCGCGACGATCATCGGCATCGTCGGCACGATACACGGTGTCTATGCGGTTCTTGTTGCGCGATTTCGGAAGCGCCTCGCCGGACAGACATCGCGGCGCTGGCTGGCGCGCGTGAGTGGTGGCAGCTTTCTCGGCTTCGGGGTGTTGCTGGTGGCCGATGCCAGGCAGTGACGGGAGCTTGCCCTTTCAACCGCCGTCAGTCCAGTGATTCACTGCCACCGGCCCGATGGGCCGCTGTGCCCGCCCCCGCCGGCATGCCGCGGCACGACGGTGAACACGGAAGGCCCGACTCGGGCACGGAAGGCCTACCTGTCGATGAACTCCTCGCTGACGCCTTCCATGTCGACGGTTTCCGCCGGCAGGAAGGCACGCAGTGGCGCATCCTCCTTGAGCCGGAATTCGATCATGGTACCGATCGTAACTTCGAGTTTTCGCCAGCTTTCGGCACAGCGGGACCGGCGTTCGGCGGGGTCGAGCACGGCCGGCAGCAGGTCTGCATGGCGTTCGGGATCGCTGCCGAGAATCCAGCAATACAGGGTTTCCTCGCGGATACGATACAGCGCGTGTGAGTGCCAGTAGTCGTTCAGCGGCCCATCGAGCTTCTGCGAGGCTTCGGCAAAGGCGGTGACGTCGGAAAACCACTGTTCGCCGCCGTTGGGCCAGCCACGGATCATGATCCAGCTTGACAGCGCTTCGACCGCCGCGTCCTCGTCCTCGCTGCCCTCGCCGATCAGCGCATGGCCAAGGAGATGATAGAGTGTGTACTCGTAGACATCGAGCCCGCGCGCGAGTGCTTCGTGCTCCTCACCCTCGTCCACCAATTCCGCCTGCGCACGTACGGCATCGGCAAAATAGCTGTGCGGCAGGGTGATCGTTCTGGATGCGTCATCGTATGTCGGCACTCCCTCCCCGCCGAACACCACATCGAGCGTGGGGTCGAAATCGAAATTCTCGTTCAGCAGGGTCAGGAAGTCGCCCGTCACGCCACTGTCACCGAGGTAGTCGGCGAGCTGCTTGCCGAGCGAGTCCTGCGAATCGACGAAGCGAAGATTGATGTCGGCTGAAATGATGCTCGTGGCCAGGGTCAGAGCGGCGGCAAGGATCAGACTCGGCACACGCTTCGCCGCCGCATTCCATGCACCACGCCGTGCATCACTCGATACAACACGCCGTTCATCATGAATTGTGTCGGTCATCGCCAGGTTCCCTTCTGCTGTTGCGTGTTGATGGTTGCGAGCTGAGCCGCAGTTGCGATCCGTTGATGTGCCGAAACCCAAGGCATTCGGCATGCAGATACAGTCGGGCGATCGTGGCATCGTCCTCGGTGCCGGTGCCGGTGCCGGTGCCGGTGCCGGTGATTGCGTCCGCGCATTCCCGGCGGCCGTAGAGCCGATCTCCGAGAATCGGATTGTCGAGCCCGAGCGGATGCGCGGCGTGCACGCGAAGCTGGTGCGTACGGCCGCTCAGGGGGATGAAACTGACCGCTCTCGGGCCATTCCAGAGACTATCGGCCGACGGCGACGTGGTTGCAGGTTCCGGCCATCGTCGCGACCAGAGTGTCGTTGCCGCCTTGCCATGCGTCTTGCAGACGATCTGTCGAGGGCGGTTGTCGACATCAAGCCGCAACGGCAGGTGAATCGCACCATCGCGGCCCGCAGGCTCGTGTTCGAGTACCGCACGGTAGCGCTTGACGACCTTGCGCCGTTCGAACTGCTGTTGCAGATGCCTGTGCGCGGCCTTGTGGCGGGCAAGCACCATGAGTCCCGAGGTGTCCATGTCGAGCCGGTGGACAAGTACCGGGCCGCTGACCCCGTCAATACCGTCGAGCACGCGCGCGTGCACGGAATCCCGAAGGGTTCTGCCGGGTTGCGAGAGCAGCCCCGCAGGTTTGTCCACGACAAGGTAGTCGTCGTCCTCGTACACGATCCAGAGCGCCGCGCCAGCGTGCCAGTAACCATGAGCCGACTCGATTGAATGCGTACTCGAGGCTACGTCGCCTAGTGAATTCAACGATGGTCCATTCCCGAAACGCCGCGTCGGCGCGACCTCGCCCGCCATTCTGACACAGACAACGGCACCGTTAGCATGCTATCGACGACGCCGTGCCAGTTCCACTTCGAGTTCCGCCACGCGGCACTGCAACAGCAGGAAATCACGATGCACGTTCATGAGCTGATCGCGGACATCACCCTGCCAATCGGTAAGAAAGCGCCCGAGTCGTTCGAGAACGTCACGTCGTGACCTGTCGTCCAGCGCGTTCAGGGCAGTCAGATCAAGCGTGTGCGTGGACGGGTTGGGCGGCGCCGGATAGCGCGCCAGCGTGTCCTTTGCCATTTGCGCCCAGCGTGTGGCCACGTCCTCGTCCGGGTGTTCGGCAATCGCCGATTCAACCAGCTGCATCAGCAGGCGCCGATGCGCGGTTGCGGCGTTGGGCATCTCATGAACCGTTCCCACAGCGTGCTCTCTTTCTCGTTGTCACTGGACGTGAATAATTGGTCTGCCAGACTCTACCGATTCACGATCCCATGCTCTCGACACGATCACAATGACGAAAATACCAGGTTGTTGACAGTTTCTGACGACTGAACGACAAACCTGTTGTCGAGGGATCGTCTAGAGTCTCTTCTGCTGCGGGCAGGGACAAGCCCTTGCAAACCGTGGCGAATCCACCGTTCCCGAAAAACAACAACCGACTACGCCAATGACACTGCCACGCCATCCGCGCCTCCTTCCGGCCGTCGCTCTGAGTCTGCTGCTCGCTGCCTGCGGTGGCTCATCCGATTCCACAAGCCCCGCAAACGGCGGCACGTCCGGCGACGGCAGTGGCAACGACACGACAGGTTCGGCCAATGGCGGCAGTACGGGAACCGGCGCGGATGCCGGCAACGACGACCCCGGTGGTGTGACCGGCGGTGCGACCGGTGGCGAGACGGGCAGCGGAACGGGTGCGGGCGGCAGTGGCACCTCGGCCAGCAGCCTCACGCCCTTGCCCGAACCACCGCTGACACCAGCCCCGGGCCCCGACAGCGAACCTGTCGTGTCGCGCGATCCGGTCAGCACCGTCACCGAATTCTTTCTGGTGCGGGATCCTGCGCCGCGCATCATCGACACAGGCGACGCCCTCACCGATGCGGATTTCGAAGCAGGCCCCCTCGAGCCTGTTGTCTACCATCTCGCAGAGGCCGACAGCAGCGACAACAACCCACCCTACTTCGATGGCCTCGGCGATGTCGAAGCGGTCGCGGGGCAATGGCTCGAAGTGCTCTATCGGCCACGGGATGACGATGGCGGGCTTCCCGGCATGTTCCCCGATGCTCTCCCTGACGGCGCCCAGTTCAATGACAACTACGACGGTACCAAGACCTTTCGCTGGCGCCCGATGCAGCCTGACGTCGGTGTCAGCGAATTCACGGTCACGGCCATCGATCCGGCCGACCCGCAGTACCGCGTCGAACACACCATCCGCATTCGCGTCAGCATGCCGGCCGATCCGAGCACGATCCCGAACATCAAGCCGTCGCTCAATCAGGTGCGTGCGCGTACCGTCCGCGTGAACGATCCGGTGGTGGTGTATCTCAAGGCCAACGACGCCAACGGCACCACGCCCATCATCGAAGTGCCCGAGGCGCCGCCGGGTGCGACGCTGGTGCCGCACTATCTGTATCCCGAAATTGCCATCCTGCGGTTCATCCCGCAGCACACGGGCGTCTACACGATCACCGCACGCGCGACCGACGCCGTCGACGCTTCCCTGACCAGCGAATACACCTTCGAACTCGAAGCACTCGACGAGGCGGCCTTCGACCACCCGGGCTCGCGGCTCCGCGCGCTCGCTTCGGCACGCGGACTGCTGATCGGCTACGCCTCGCTCCTCGACTTCTACCATCAGCCCGATGGTGCGATCTACGGCGAAGTCGCGGCCCGGGAATTCAACTTCGTGAGTTCCGAGAATGATCTCAAGATGGATCGAGTCAATCCGCTGCCCGGAAAATACCGCTGGGCGGCCGCCGACAACCTCGTACGCTTCGCGCATGCTCGCCGCATGGCGGTGCACGGGCACACGCTGATCTGGCACCGCCAGCTGCCGGGCTGGGTCCGACGCTCGGCGCCCGAAGACCGGGAAATCCACATGCGCGAATACATCGATCGGGTGCTGAAGCGCTACCGTGACGACATTCTCTTCTGGGATGTGGTCAACGAGGCGTTCGAGGAGGACGGTACCTACCGCCACTCGACCTGGTACGAAGGAATGGGAGAAAGCTACATCGACACCGCCTTTCTTCAGGCTCGTGCGAGTGCTCCGAACGCCACGCTCATCTACAACGACTTCGACGTTGCCTGGTTCGGCCCGAAGGCCGACGGCATGTTCGAGATGCTGCAGGGTCTGAAGGATCGGCAGATCCCGATCGACGGCGTCGGTTTCCAGATGCACATCGACAGTGATTTCGATCGCTTCGACGAGGTTGCGGCCAACTTCCAGCGTGCCGCCGATCTCGATCTCGACATCTACGTCACCGAACTCGATGTGGGCATCGTGGGCGGTACCGACCTCGACGATCAGGCAGAGGTGTATCGAAAAGTGCTGTCGACCTGCCTTGAGCAGCCACGCTGCAAGGCCTTTCAGACCTGGGGTTTCACCGACCTCTATTCGTGGATCCGCGAGCGCGACCCGCTGATCTTCGACGAAGACTACCAGGTGAAGCCGGCCTACGACGCCCTGCAGCAACGGCTGAGCGAGAACTGATCAGCAACCGCGCGTCAGGGCCGGAATCAGGCCAGCGCTTCGGAGCCGTGCGAGGCACCCCGCGTACGCACCAGCACGTACAGCGACGCGGCGAGCAGCAACAGGAACCAGGCCAGCGACCACACGGCCATGCTGAAACCGAGGAAGACCCAGTCGATTTCGGCGCAGTTGCCGTCGCCCTGGAAAAGCAGCTTGACGGTTTCGAACAGCGGCTTGTTTTCGATCCAGTACGCAAGCCCGGGGCCGCATTCAGGCACCTTGTCGGGCGGCAGGTGCTGCAGCCAGATCTGACGCCCCGCAGTCACGATGCCACCGATGGCGCTGAGTGCCGAGAGAACCGCCAGCACGCGCTGCATGCCCACGCGGGTGTAGGTGAAGATGCCGAACATGGCGAAGATGCCGACACCGACGTAGAAGGCGCGCTGCGTCAGACACAGTGGGCACGGATCGTAGTACAGGACGTACTGTGCGTAGAGCCCGTAACTCATGAGGCCAACGACGGAAATGAAACAGAACAGCCAGGTAAGGCGACGAGCGGCCGGGTTGCCTGATGTATCGAATAAACGCGCGAAATCGCTCATGGTGAAAGGTCAGGAATCAGTGAACAGGGCCGGTAACGAGCGTCCTGCCTCGGCCGGCCGAAAAAAACGGCGATACGAACCCACAGGCGCCGCACTGCCTGCAGATCCAATTGGTCGACAGGGAACTACACTTGGAGTTCCATCACGATCCAGCTTTCCTGCTCCATGGACTTCATCGATACCATCCTGCATGTCTGGCACGAGTTCATGCAGTTCAAGTTTGCCCGTGAAACCCTCATGGTTGTCGGTGCGCTGCTGTTCGTGTTTTCCGCCTGGAGCATCCTCAAGGCAAGCCTGCGGTTGCTGATCTGGGTAATGATGATGGCCGTCGGTGTCATGGCCTTTTCCTACGGCCTCAATGAAACCACCTACGACGTTCCGCTTGCCGGGGTCAGCGACCTGAACGACCTCCGCGGATACATGTCGCTTGACACCCTGCGGCTCCTGTGCGCGCGTCTGCCCGAATGACTTCAGGAATGGATGCCGCGCCATCAGTGCAACTGGAAATCATCGATGAAATAGCGGCCACCTTTCAGCGCGATGGTGGCGATGGCCATGATGTCGCCCTCGGCCGCCTCGAAGTACTGATTCCAGACGAGCGTGAAGGCCTTCGGTTTCCGGAATATGGCAATGAGTTCGCGCGCGCCGGGACGGCCCCAGTGACGCTGCTCGGCGAGCATGTTCTGGAAGGTGTCGTCGGACAGCACACTCTTGAGATCGACCGAGAACTGCTGGCTCATCGCGCGGTAGTCACGATGGGCAAGGCCCAGCATGACCTCGTCCATCATCGGTTCGGCGATACGGATGATCTCGGCGTCGTCGAGTTCGAGCAGGCTCATGAGTGCTGAGTGGTCATGTCTGATCCATTCAGTCTATGTTAACCGCTTGTGACGTGTCTGCAGTTTCCCTTTGCCGACGCCGGAGGCCTGCGTCCCCGGCCGTTCGTGGTTCGTGCAACGAAGCCGGTGGCCTCAGCCGTGTTTCTTGCCCTCGCGATAGCCGCGGTACCACTCGCTCTCCAGCGCTTCGGTGGCAAAGTAGGAATAGTGACAGTTGCGCGGTGTCGTCCCATTGGTCGCCGCTTCCTCGCCGGCCATGCGAGCCAGTTCGGGCGACACCTTGCTGAGGGGTTTTGACGCCTCTGAGATGACGGTATTGAGGCCGACAAAATCGAAGGTGTGGGACATCGAGGAAACTCCGGGCTTGGTTGTAGTCAGACGGATGCCAACCGACGGAGCGTCAGCAGCAAGGCCTTTCGAGGCCACATCCGGAAAGCGACAGTAGCAAAGGCCATCGCCCATCGGCCTCGACTGGTTCGCATTACCACTCGTGTTTTCCCGAATGCGTGATGCACGACGGCTTTCGTCGTGTCCTGAACACGGCAGGCGGGCCTGGAGCAGGCGGGCCTGGAATGCCGTCCGTCCCTGGGCGCCTCGTGCTGGCTGTCGGACGAATCGCGAGCTGAAGGGCCACGCGCGGGTCATGGCGATGATCTCCGTTCGCTCAGTCCTCGAAGGCATCTTTCGGCATCGGCGGCACATCCGGTGCCTGCTCCAGAAACCGGGTCAGGTCGCCGCGCTTCGCCATCCTCCTGCGCCAGACGCGTCGCCGTCTCCTTGAGCGACTGCGGCAGTTGCAGCGGGTATTTGTAGTGGAAGTGGTTGCGCGGGAGCACTTTGCGCTATGCTCCGCCTGCCCCGTGCCGAAGCGCTCGATTCGCCTGCTGACCTGTACGGCCACTGCTGGCGGGCGCCATTTCCCCGAAACGTTGCCCCGAGGTTTCTCCTGCCCTCATGATGCTCCCGCTTGTTGCCGTCGTCGTCGGATTGATCCTGCTGGTGTGGAGCGCGGATCGTTTCATCGAGGGCGCAGCGGCCACCGCCACCCATTCGGGCATGTCGCCGTTGCTCGTCGGCATGCTGATCATGGGTTTCGGCACCTCGGCGCCTGAACTCACGGTGTCGGCGATCGCGGCCCTCGATGGTACCTCGGGTCTTGCACTCGGCAACGCCATCGGTTCGAACATCGCCAACGTCGGCCTGATTCTGGGCCTGACGGCGATCATCGCGCCGATCGCCGTGACCTCCTCGGCGCTGGTCCGGCGCGAAATGCCGATGCTGATTGCCATCAGTCTCCTGTTCGGCGTGCTTCTCTGGACGGGCTACGGCATCAACAGACTCGAAGGCTGGCTACTGCTGGCCACCCTCGGTGCCCTCGCCATCTGGCAGATACACGAAGCACGGGTGCTCCGTCGCGAGCAACGCGCCGCAGCCGGAATTGCAGGAGAATTGGACGCAGCGGAAGTCGGTGACGGCGCCATCGAGGGCGTCGTGGACGTCACCGGAGATGAACTCATGCCGCTTCGCGCGGCCATCCTCTGGCTCGCCGTCGGGCTCGTGCTGCTGGTCGTGAGTTCGCGCATGCTCGTCTGGGGTGCAGTCGCCATCGCCGAGATGTTCGGCGTCAGCGATCTCGTGATCGGCCTGACGATCGTTGCCATCGGCACTTCTCTCCCCGAACTGGCAGCCTGCGTGGCGGCTTCGCGGAAGGGCGAGAACGATCTGGCACTCGGCAACATCGTCGGATCGAATTTCTTCAACATCCTCGCCGTGGTGGGCCTCGCGGCAACGATCCACCCGATATCGGAAATATCGCATACGGTATTCAGGCGCGACTGGATGGTGATGTTCCTGCTGACGCTTGCCGTATTGCCGATGTCGCTGGCACGCGGGAAGCCGGGCGAGATCACGCGTTACGAGGGGCTGCTGCTGCTCGTGGTTTACGTGGGCTATACCGTGTGGCTGGTGCGATCGGCCGTGCTGGGCTGAAATGGCTGGTGCGATTCGGTCGTGCTGGGTGAAGCCTGCGGCACCGTTTCGGCGAATGATCACACAGAGCTGAGGCACGGCTGCGAGCCATTCCCGTCAGCGGCGCATCCAGCGCATCCGAGCGCCGTCCCGCAGTGACGCAAACGGCGCCTCAGCATGCTCGGACTCGCACCTTGACGCAGGAGCGATGCCGCAGCATGATCAGACTCGCACCTTGACGTAGGAGCCCGGTGCCGGTTCGATCACCTCCAGCTTGCCATCGCCCGGCTGTCTTGCTGCCACCTTTCTGCCACTCTTCGGTCGCATCCAGGCCATCCAGTCGTTCCACCACGACCCCTCGTGTTGTTCGGCGCCCGCGAACCAGTCATCGGGCGACGCCGGCATGGCTTCGTTGGTACGGTAACCGTACTTGTTGGCCGCCGGCGGGTTGATGATGCCGGCGATATGGCCGGAGCCGCCGACAACGAAGCGCGTCTTCCGGCCACCGCCCAGCACCTTCGCTCCCATGTAACTCGATTTCCAGGGCGCGATGTGATCATCGTGCGTGGCAACGAAATAGCACGGAATCGTGACCTTGCCGATGTCGATCGGCTCACCGTCGAGAGTGATGCCGCCGGGTTCCTTGAGCAGGTTCCGCTGATACATGTTCCTGAGATAGAAGCTCAGCATGCGCTTCGGCATGCGCGTGGCATCGGAATTCCAGAACAGGAGATCGAAGGCGCGCGGCGGTTCACCCATGAGGTAGTTGTTGATGACGAAGGACCAGATGAGATCATTCGAACGAAGCAGGTTGAAGGCGCTCGCCATCTGCGGCCCGTCGAGATAGCCCTTCTTCTCGCTGTAGCGTTCGATGCGCCGAATCTGTTCTTCGTCGATGAACACCGAGAGTTCACCGACTTCACTGAAGTCGAGCATGCAGGCAAAGAAGGTGGCACTGGCGATGCGATCATCCTTTTTCGCCTTCATGTAGCCAAGCGTTGCGCCAAGCAACGTGCCACCGATGCAGTAGCCGATGGCATTGACGGTTTTCTCACCCGTCGCTTCCTCGATGGCATCGAGCGCGGCAAGCGGTCCGAGTTTCATGTAGTCCTCGAAATCCATGTCCGCGTACGCGGCATCGGGGTTCACCCACGACACCACGAATACGGTCAGCCCCTCGCCCACGGCCCAGCGAATGAAGGAGTTCTTCGGCTGCAGATCGAGGATGTAGAACTTGTTGATCCAGGGTGGCACGATGAGCAGCGGGCGCGCATGCACCTTTTCGGTGGTGGGCGAATACTGGATCAGCTGCATGAGCTTGTTCTGGTAGACCACCTGTCCTTCGGCCGAGGCGACGTTCACGCCGGGTTCGAAGGCATCGGTGTCCGTCATGCGTACACGCAATTCTCCGCCGCCTCGCTCCACGTCCTCGAGCATCTGCTTCAGGCCATGGACGAGATTCTCGCCGCCGGTTTCGAGCGTGCGCCTCAGCACCTGAGGGTTGCTCGCGGCAAAATTGCTCGGCGACATCGCGTCGACATACTGGTTCAGGTAGAAGTCGAACTTTTCGCGCGTGGCCGCATCGAGCCCATCGACGGACTCGGCGCCCTCGCGCGCATGGCGGGCTGCCAGCAGATAGCAACGCCGGGCAAAGTCGAACACCGCGTTCTCGGCCCAGACCTGATCCTTGAAACGCCGGTCCTTGATCTCCCCGCTTTCGGGCAAGGACGTTTCCGAAGCATTCGACAGACCGAACGAGCCGGGCGCGACTCCGCTGCTGGCAGCAGGCCCCCAGAGGGACTGCACCAGGCGAGTGTAGTCCCCCCACCAGGCCACCTGCCGCGCGGCGAGTGCCTGCGGATCCTGCAGCATGGCCATGCCGGCCGCGTTGAAGGCCTTGCCGATGGCGAGTGGGTCGACGATGCTGAAGCTGTCCGAGGGATTCTCGAGCGATTTCCGTACGATCGACTGACTGCGCTTCATGATGTCGGCATAGTTCTCGACGAGACGGCGCATCTGTTCGCCGTTGACTTCGGAAGCGGGAAGGTTGTCGGATTTGTCGGGCATGAGGAAGCTCCCTTGCTGTTCTTGTTCGAATCGCTTTCGAATGTCGCCTGTTGCTCTGCTCGTGTGACGGGCAGCGAACAAGCTGCGTACGGAATTGTTAGCACATATCCTATTCCATACTGGCAAAGTGTAACGCATGGACAAGGTCAGAACAGCGCAAGAGTGGATTCACGAAGCAGGCTCGGTGGTCGTCTTCAGCGGCGCGGGCATGAGCGCCGACTCGGGCATCGCCACCTTTCGTGGCGCGGCCGTGGATGCCCGCTGGAAGCACCACGACCCGATGAAGCTTGCCTCTCCCGAAGGCTTTGCCGCAGATCCCGAGACGGTGATCGCCTGGTACGCCGAGCGCCGGCGAACGCTTGCAGCGGTGTCGCCGCATGCGGGTCACGAAGCGCTGGCGATGCACCCCGGGTTCACGCATGTCACCCAGAATGTCGATGACCTGCTCGAGCGCGCAGGCATTGACGGACAGCGGGTGCATCATCTGCACGGCAGTCTGTTGTCGGACCGCTGTCATGCCGGCTGCGGCCATCGCGAGAACATCGATCCTGCCGACCCACCGGGCCTTCGCAACTGCCCGCGTTGTGGCGCACCGATGCGCCCTGCCGTCGTCTGGTTCGGCGAGGCGCTCGATGGAGACGTCTGGGCAGCCGCCGAGCAGGCCGTGCTCGGCGCCGATCTGATGCTCGTGGTCGGCACGAGTGCCAGCGTGATGCCCGCGGCCTCATTCATCGACGTGGCCCGCACTGCCGGGAGTCGGATCATTCGCATCGATCCGGAAATGCCGGCAACGCGGCTCGCGCCGGATGGCCGCGACTTGCTGCTTGCGGAAAGTGCTCGGCAGGCGTTGCCGCAGTTGCTGGCAGCGAATGCCTGAAGCCTTTGGCGACAGGGGATCAATCGCGGGAACCGGCACGCTGCAGGCAGTGAAGCGCTCGCCGCTCAGGCCCGATGGCAGTCGGACAAGGCCCGATCCAGCAACTCGATCCAGTGCACCACGGGTTTGCCCAGTCCCCCTTCGAGGTGCATCTGGCAACCGATGTTGGCCGTTGCCACGACATCGGGCTCACCACTGATGAGTGCAGCCGTCTTGCGCGCCAGGAGCTGCCTGGCGAGTACCGGTTGCAGTATCGAATAGGTACCGGCCGAGCCACAGCAGAGGTGGGCGTCGGGCACCGGCGTCAAGCGAAAGCCGAGGTCGCCGAGCAGGCCCTCGGTGGCCAGTGGCAGTTTCTGGCCGTGCTGCAGCGTACAGGGGGGATGAAAGGCCACCTTGCCAACGGCCTTCACGGCAGCATCGAAGCCGTCCAGCGCGCGGAGCGGCGTGAGGTCTTCGGCCTGCAGCACTTCCACCGTATCGCGCGCGAGTTCGCTGACGCGGCGCGCCCGGTCGGCGTAGTCCGGATCATCGGCCAGTTCACGCCCGTATTCCTTGACCATCATGCCGCAGCCACTCGCCGTGACCAGAATGGCCTCGGCACCGACCTCGATCGCCGGCCACCAGGCATCGATGTTCTCGCGCATGAACTGCCTTGCCTCGTCGGTGGCGTCGAGGTGGTGTGACACCGCACCGCAGCAACGCGCCTCCGGCACAGGTTGCAGACGTATGCCCAGCGCCGCGAGCACGCGCGCGGCGGCGTGGTTGGTGGCAGGCGTCATCGAGCGTTGCGCGCAGCCATCGAGCACCAGCATGCTGCGCGTCTCGGTTGCCGTCACAGGCCATTCGCCCGGCGTCCGACGCGGCGGCAGTTTCGCCTTGAGCGCAGTGGGCATGAGCAGGCGCAGGCTCTGACCGAGACGCGTCAGGGTGCCGATCCTGGCAGGATGAGGCAGCACGGTGAGCAGGGCCTTGCGCATGAGCCGCTCGCCGGCCGGTCGCGGCACACGTTCGTTGACGAGCGCCCTGCCCTGATCGATGAGCTGACCGTATTCAACGCCCGACGGACAGGTGGTTTCGCAGCTGCGGCAGCTCAGACAGCGATCGAGGTGCGCCTGCGTCGTTCGTGTCGGCAGCTGTCCCTCGGCCACCTGCTTGATCAGGTAGATGCGGCCGCGCGGGCTGTCGAGTTCGTCGCCCGTGAGCTGATAGGTCGGACAGGTAGCGAGACAGAAGCCGCAGTGCACGCATTTTCGCAGGATCGATTCGGCGATCCGTACGCGGGTGTCGTTCGCAAGTGTGTCCGGGATGCTGGTCTGCATGTTGGCGGCGGGTGGTCTGGCTGCGGGCCTGGAGATCGAGGTGTCGAGAGCGACGGGAAGAGAGCGTCGGAGAGGATACGTCAGGAACGATCTGCGCGCGAGGCTCGAAGGCCACCGTTCAGACAATGAAACGTGAGGGGTTGAAGAGGTGCTCGGGATCGAGACTCGCCTTGACCCGCGCCTGCAGCGCCTGCATGCCGGCAGACAAGGGCTGAAAGGCATGCGCAGGCAGCAGCGAGGGGCTGCAGCAGATGGCGTGACCACCCGCGGCCGCCGCTGTCTCGAACACCGTGTCGGCACTGGCGCCACCCCGATACCAGCGGAGTGCACCCGCCCAGTCGTTGAGCCACCTGCCGCCGAGACGTGTCGACAGGGTCGGTGCCTGCGGCGGCAGGGCCAGTCGCCAGAGCGTGTCGGCAGACGGTGAATCGGCGTCACGAGCGCCAGCGAAGAAACCGTGCTCGAGCTCGCGCAGTGAAGACCAGAAGGCGTCCGCATCGACAAGGGTGTCACCACCAAGCGAAACCCTTGCCGCTGCGACCGCAGGCTCTGCACCTTCAAGCCGGATATATGTACAGCTATCGATGATGGCGACGCCGGTGATCGGCCAGGGCTGCCGCAGACGCGGTTGCACGGCGGCGATGGCCTCGGCGTCACTGCCCTGCGCCAGCACGATCGTGACGGATGCCGCCGGCACGGGAACCACCTTGAGCGAGACCTCGAGCAGCACGCCCAGGGTGCCGTAGGCGCCGGCGTGCAGGCGGGAGAGATCGTAGCCCGCGACGTTCTTCATGACTTCCCCACCCACCGACAGGCATTCCCCGCGGCCATTGATGAAGCGGCAACCCAGCAGATGATCACGGGCAGCACCCGCGAAGGGGCGGCGTGGCCCCGAGAGACCGCAGGCGATGGCGCCACCGATGCTGCCGCCGCCGTGCGAGGGCGCTTCGAAGGGCAGCATCTGCCCTTCACTGGCCAGTGCTGTCTGCAGTTCGTCCACCGGCGTGCCGGCTCGCACGGTGACGAACAGTTCGGTGGGCTCGTGGCGGACGATGCCACGGTGGTTCTCGAGCGAGAGGGACACGGCGCTACCTTCGGCACGGGCGGCAGCGGCGCTGCGCCCGATGAACCCGCGTTGCCCCCTGCCCCGAATCCAGAGTGTTCTGCCCTGCGCGCGCGCTTCGTTCACGGCCGCCAGCAGTGCCTCGCTCCGATCGTTCTCGGCAGGATCGGCTGAGTCGGGCGCCTGCGGCAGCGGATCGACGGCAACATCGCCGGCAGGCGTCGTTCTCTTCTCGACGTCCATCAGAATCGCTCCAGTTCCGGAAACGGCAGCTTGTTGTCGTGCACGTGCATGGCGCCGAACTCGGCGCAGCGCTGCAGCGTGGGCACGACCTTCCCGGGGTTCAGCGTACCCGCCGGGTCGAAGGCCGCCTTGAGCGCGCGAAACTGCGCCAGTGTCGCGGCATCGAACTGGACGCACATCTCGTTGATCTTCTCGACACCGACGCCGTGCTCGCCCGTGACCGTGCCACCGACTTCCACGCAGAGCTGCAGGATGCGGCTGCCGAGTTCGATGGTGCGTTCGGTGTCGCCTTCCTTGTTGCTGTCGAACAGGATCAGCGGATGGAGATTGCCGTCACCGGCGTGAAAGACATTGGCGATCCGCAGACCGAATTCTTCGGACAGCTCATCCATGCGCGCGAGCACGTGCGGGAGCTGACGGCGCGGGATGGTGCCGTCGATGCAGTAGTAGTCCGGCGCCAGTCTGCCCACGGCAGGAAAGGCAGACTTGCGGCCTTTCCAGAGCAGCAGGCGCTCGCTTTCGGTGGCGGCAATGCGCTGCGAGCTCGCACCGCGGGCCGCAAACATCGACGATACCTGCTCGATCTGCCAGGCAACCTCTTCCTCGACGCCATCGAGTTCGCAGAGCAGCAGCGCGGCGGCATCGAGCGGGTAGCCGCAATGGGCGAAATCTTCCGCGGCGATGAGCGCGGGTCTGTCCATGAGTTCGAGACCGGCCGGGATGATGCCGCGCGCAATGACATCGCCAACCGCGGCACCCGCATCTTCCACCGAGGCGAAGCTGGCCACGACGAGGCGCGCCACGGGTGGCAGCGGCAGAAGTCTGACCGTGACCTCGACGATCACGCCCAGCATGCCTTCGCTGCCCGTGACGACGGCAAGCAGATCGTAGCCGGGCGCATCCGGTGCCAGCGAGCCGAGTTCGAGCAGTTCGCCTTCCACCGTCACGAGCTTCACCGCGAGCACGTTGTGCACGGTGAGCCCGTATTTCAGGCAATGCACGCCCCCGGCGTTTTCGGCGACATTGCCGCCGATGGTGCAGGCGATCTGAGAGGATGGGTCGGGGGCGTAGTACAGTCCGTGCGGACGTGCCGCTTCACTGATGGCGAGGTTTCTGACACCGGGTTCGACGCGCGCGAAACCGAGTTCGGGGTCGAGTTCGAGAATGCGCGTGAACTTCGCCAGACCGAGGAGGATGCCGTCCTCGTGGGGCAGCGCACCGCCCGAAAGCCCCGTGCCGGCGCCGCGGGCGACGACGGGCACGCCCTCGGCATGGGCGATTCTCATCACCCCCTGTACTTCGGCAATGTTCTCCGGCAGCACTACCAGAAGAGGCGTGCGACGAAACACCGTGAGTCCGTCGGATTCGTAGGGCTTCAGTGCTTCTTCGGTGGCAAGCACCGTGAGGTGCGGCAGGTCGGTTCGCAAGCGCTCTGCGAGCGATGCGCGTCGTTGCACACGTGCGGCGGCCTGCTCCGGAGAGAGGCCTACCGAACCCGGTTGTGGTGTGATCACTGACTGAACGTCCATTCAAGCACGGATGGGTTGGGTGTATCATGCGACATCGTTCAGCGCACCGCTTCCGGCTCAGCGGTTCATCAACTCTCGGACACCCCATGAGACGTCGCCGCAACGCCAAGATTCTTGCCACGCTCGGCCCTGTCAGTGACAACCGTGACAGCATTCTTGCCCTGTGGCAAGCAGGCGCCGATGCCTTTCGCCTGAACTTCAGTCACGGCAGCCGTGAAGACAAGCAGCGTATCCGTGACAACATTCGCGAAGTGGAGCGGGAAGTCGCCCGCCCCATCGGCATCGTCGCCGATCTGCAGGGGCCGAAACTGCGCGTCGGTAGCTTCGTCGACGATGCCGTCGATCTCGAGAAAGGTCAGGAGTTCGTGCTCGACATGGACGGCACGCCCGGTGACAGGAGCCGCGCGCCGCTGCCGCACCCCGAAATCTTCGCGGCACTCGCCAGGGACGCCCATCTTCTCGTCGATGACGGACGAATACGTCTTCGTGTCAGGGAATGCACGCGCGAGCGCGCCGTCACGACCGTCGAGGTCGGTGGCAGGATCAGCTCCAACAAGGGCGTCAACGTGCCGGATCTCTACCTGCCGATTTCACCGCTGACGCCCAAGGACATCAAGGATCTCGATTTCGCCATCGGGCTTGGCGTGGACTGGGTGGCGATGAGTTTCGTGCAACTACCCAACGACCTCGTGGAACTTCGCGATCGCGTCGGCAAGCATGCAGCGATCATGTCGAAGATCGAAAAGCCCTCCGCCATCGAACACCTCGATGCCATCGTGAACCTCAGCGATGGCGTCATGGTCGCGCGTGGCGACCTCGGCGTCGAAATGCCTCAGGAGAAGGTGCCGGTGGTGCAGCGCCGCATTCTCCGGCGTGCACGTCAGGAAGGGAAACCCACGGTCGTTGCCACACAGATGCTCGAATCGATGATCAACTCGCCCGTACCCACCCGTGCGGAGACCTCCGACGTTGCCACCGCCGTGTACGAGGGTGCCGATGCCGTGATGCTGTCAGCGGAAACCGCCGCAGGCAGTTACCCGGTCGATGCGGTCACTGCCATGGATCGCATCATCTGCGAAGTCGAGCGCGACCACTACTACCGGCGGGTGGTCGATGCCGCCATGCCCGAACCCGGCAACACGGTCGCCGATGCCATCAGCTCGTCGCTCAGGCACGTGGCGAACGTCATGCCGCTGGCCGCCACCTTCACCTACACGGAATCCGGGTTCTCGAGTTGCCGAGCGGCAAGGGAACGCCCGGAAGCCCCGGTGATCGGATGCACCCCGAGCGACCGGACAGCGCGGCGCCTCGCACTGGTGTGGGGAGTACACGCGGTGCAGCTACGAACGAAGAACATGGACAACATCGACGACATGGTTGCAAATGCCATACGCGTTACCCTTGAAGAAGATTTCGGCGAAATCGGCGAGATCATCGCCATCACCGCCGGCATGCCCTTCGGGCGCACCGGCACCACGAACATGCTCAGGCTCACACGCCTGAAGAAACTCGACTGACCACGGCTCAGGCTCACACGCCTGAAAACACTCGATTGACCACAGGATGTTGCAGTGATTCGCACGATCGATCTCCCCACCCGTTCCCGGTTGCAGACTCGTTCAGCGCGGTGCTCAGGACAACTCGCGGCAGTGACTGCCCTCGTGTTCCTGTCGGCAATCCTTCTGACGGCTCCCATCTCTCTGGCACAGGACTACGAGACCGAACAGCAAGCCGAGGAACACGTCAGCAAGAGCGATGAACCGAAGCCGGCGTCGCGCATTCGCTCGCGCGCCATCACCATCCGGAAAGGCGATACGCTGTCGACGATTGCGCAGCGCGAACTCGGCACGGTCGGTTACACGGCACAGCTTGCCGAGTTCAACGAATTGAGCCTCGATGACGTTCTGGAGGTCGGCGACACGCTGCTCATCCCGATTCAGGTTCCGGCTGACGTGGAAGGCGCACGCGTGGTCTTCGTCAAGGGCAAGGTCACGCTCGGTGGCGATACTGCGGTCGAAGCCGACATGATGGTCGGCACCGGTGACATGATCGCCACGGGCCCTGCGGGTTACGTCAGCCTCGAGTTCTCGTCAGGTTCGGTCGTGAATCTGCAACCCGACAGCCGCGCACGCATCACCAACCTCAACTGCCTCGAAGACCAGGATGACTGCGTCATCGAGATCGAGGCGCAGGAAGGCGAGATGCGTTCGAACGTCGAGAAGCGCGAAGGTCAGCCCGTCGAATTCCGCATCGAAACGCCCTTTGCCTCGGCGGCGGTGCGCGGTACCGTTTTCGACTTTGGCGCCGACGCCGATGAGTTGCTCGTTGGCGTCACCGAGGGCGAAGTGGTCGTCAATGCAGACGATGCCGAGCTTGATCTGCCGGAGGGCTTCGGTACGGTCACGGCAGCCGGCGACGCGCCCGGTGAGCCTGAAGCACTGCTGCCCCCACCGGTGTTCCGCAACATCCCCATTCGAATGTCCGATGAAGACCGCCTGAGCTGGTGGTCGCTGAGCTCGGCAGCCAGCTACCAGGTTCGCCTCGCGCGGGATGTCAAGGGACGTGAAACCGTCGCCACCTGGAAGACCGAAGAGCAGTCCATCGAGATCCCCGACGCGGACGCCGGTCACTACCATGTGTTGCTCCGGGCCATTGCCGACAGCGGACTCAAGGGTTTTACCAGCAATACGGAACTCACCGTTGCCGCCATCGACGACAGCGTCGCACCGGTGCCACTGCGAGTCACGCGTGAGGGCAGCGAGTTCCTGATCAAGGTGGACACACCTGTCGCCGACGCACTGCGACGTGAGATCGAGGACGACGAGGATGCCCCCTCGCCCGACAAGATCGACAACGCTCCGCCAGGCTACGAAATTCAGATATCGAACGACGAGTCGTTCTCGGATCCGATGAGCGTCGATGTCAACCAGCTGGGTCAGGCCGTGTTCCAGATCGATGCCGACGAGATCTTTGCACGGGCACGTGTGCTCATTGACCCACAGACGGTATCGGTCTTCGGAGAAACCAGCGTCGGACGCTGACACAGAGTTGACGCGGTGTCAGTCGCGCAAACTGTCCTCTGTGGCAACAACGGCTGCGCGTTGCCCGAGACGGCAGCCGATCGACAGAACCAGCATGCCGCGGTTCCCGCACCCCGCCTCTCCGGGTTCAGTTCACGAACTTGAAGTCGATGGCGCGTCGCGCGCGGGCAAGCTGGCCGAGCATCTCTTCGCCACCACGTACGGCAACGCCGACGGCCAGAATATCCAGCATCACCATCTGGGCAAGGCGCGTCTTGACGGGCGAGAAGATGTCGCTGTCTTCATCGACATCGACGGTCAGCGCCACATCGCTGATGTCCGCCAGCGGTGAACGTGTGGCCGTCACGGCGATGACCTGCGCCCTCGCCTGCTGAGCGATTTCCACGGATTTCAGGATATCGCTGCTGCGACCGGAGTGGGAAATGGCAATGACCAGCGAGTGCTTGTCGAGCAGCGCTGCCGACGCATGCTGCACGTGCGGGTCGGCATAGGCTATGGCCGGCTTCCCGAGGCGAAAGAACTTCAGTTGAGCATCCTCGGCCACCACCGCAGAACCGCCCGAGCCGTAGAACTCGACACGCTCGCAACTCTCGTAGAGCCGCACGGCCTCGTCGATCGGTTGTTCGTCGACGTTGTTGCGAATCTGCACCAGCGAGGCCACGGCACCGTCGATGATCTTCTGGGCGAGTTCACCCGCCGAGTCTTCGGTCGTGACATCGCGGTAGAAGAAGGTGCCACGGCTGGCGATGTCCTGGGCGAGTTTCAGTTTGAACTGCTGAAAACCCGAACAGCCGAGCGCACGGCAGAAACGAATGACGGTGGGTTCGCTGACGCCGGCGGCACGCGCGAGGCTCTGGATCGAGGACTGGACGCAGGATTCCGGATCGTCGATGACGACACGCGCCACCTTCTGTTCCGACTTCCTGAGGTTCGGCAAGGCCGATTTGGTTTTCGCGAGCATCGACGTGATCTGCAGACGACGCGCCGTTCAGGCGCCGAATCCTTCAGGGCGCCCAGTACACGAGCACGGGCTCGGGCATGCGTTCCATGAGCCTGACGGCAGGCGGTACCTGTTCCACCGCCAGCAGACCCTGCTCGAGGACTTCGCGCTTGTCGGTGCCCGTGATGTGCAGGAAACAGACGCGCGCATGCGTCAGTGCCCTTGCCGTAAGCGTGATGCGGGCCTGTGTAACCGACGGGGGATGCATCATCATGACCAGCGCTGGCTGATCGCTGTCCATTGCCGCTTCGAGTTCCGGTGCATCGGGAAAGAGCGATGCCGTGTGTCCGTCGGCGCCCATGCCGAGCACCAGCACACCGAGATTCCTGAGTGCGGATTCAAGATCGCCGGCCACATCATCCAGCGCGTCTTCAGGCCCGGCCACATCGCGGAAGAGCGGGATGAAGCTCGCCGCCGCCGCACGATTCACGAGCAGGTTCTCGCGTACGAGCTTTTCGTTGCTGTCTTCGTGATCGGGCGGCACCCAGCGCTCGTCGGCGAGCGTGACGGTGATGCCGGACCAGTCGATGTCCTTCGTCGACAGGCGCGCGAACACGGGCTTCGGTGTGGATCCCCCCGAGACGATCAACGTGGCCTTGCCACGCGCACGCAAGGTCTGCGCAAGGTGTTCGGCGATATTGCAGGCAAGGCGCTCGGCGAGTTCGTCCCGATCCTCGTCTTCGACCCAGCCGAAAGTCAACTCTTCAGGTTGCATCGGTGGCAATCCCCCGTGAACAGCGATCCGACGACGCGTGACAGGTTTTCCGCCGGCGCCGCCATCCAATGCGCATTGTAACTGTCTTGTCGCCTCGGCCGGTTGACTCGTCGGCTCATCGTGCCTGACCTGTCCGACGTGCCCAGAGTCTGCGCCCTCATCAGTCCTCACTCCAGGCGTGACCGTCCCGGCTGATCATGGCATTGGCCGCATTCGGCCCCCAGGAGCCTGCCTTGTAGGGTTTCGGCACTGTCTGGAACTGCTCCCAGGCCGCACGAATGGGGTCGATCCAGGCCCAGGCAGCACTGACTTCGTCGCGTCGCATGAACAGCGTCTGATTGCCGCGGATGATGTCGAGCAGCAGCCTTTCGTAGGCGATCATGCGACGCTTCCGGAACACGTCGTTGAAGTCGAGATCGAGGTACACCGGCTGCAACTGGATGTCATCACCCCAGGCCTTCACGTACACACGCATGCGGATCTGCTCATCCGGCTGCAACCGGATGATCAATTGATTCGGCGTGGTGAAACCGTCGGCGCTCGGAAAGATCGCATGCGGGACCTTTCTGAAGTTGATGACGATCTCGGTGCTCTTGCTCTCGAGACACTTGCCCGTACGCAGGAAGAACGGCACCCCTTCCCAGCGCCAGGAGCCGATTTCGGCACGCAGTGCCACGAAGGTTTCGGTCGTGCTGTCGTCGGGTACGTCCTCGATGTCGAGATAGCCCGGCTGGCCCTCTTCACGGGAGTCTGCCGTGTACTGCCCGCGCACGGTGTTCTCGATGGCGTCGATGCCGGCAAGGGGCTTGAGTGCGCGCAGCACCTTGATCTTCTCGTCACGTACCGCGTCGGGATCGATGCTCACGGGTGGCTCCATGGCAATGATCACGAGCAGTTGCAGGAGATGATTCTGCACCATGTCGCGAAGCGCGCCGGTCTGGTCGTAGAAGGAACCCCGCGTGCCCACACCGAGCGATTCGGCGATGGTGATCTGCACGTCGCTGATGTGCTCGCTCCGCCACAGGGGTTCGAACAGCAGATTGCCGAAACGCAGCGCAAGCAGATTCTGCACCGTTTCCTTGCCGAGATAGTGATCGATGCGGAAGATCTGGCTTTCGGCGAAGCTTCCTGCCAGCGCATCGTTGATGGCGTCGGCGCTCTGCCGGTCGCGGCCGAGCGGTTTCTCGAGCGCAACACGGCAGTTGTCGGTGACGAGACCGGCCGCATCGACCTCGTCGGCGATGGTCTGGAAAAGACTCGGTGCAACGGAAAGGTAGAAGATCCGCACACGATCATCACGGCCCTCGAGTATGGCGGCAAGTCGGCGATAGTCTTCCTTGCCGGTGACATCCATCGGCAGGTAGTCGAGCCTTGTCAGGAAAGCCTCGAACACCTCATGGTCGAAACTCGGGTCGTCGATGTGTTCGCGCGCTTCATCGCGAACCTTCTGCCGAAAGCCCTCGCTGTCGTACACCGTGCGGGATGCGCCGATGATGCGTCCGTCCTCGGGCAGTTGCCCGCTGCGATGGCAGAAGTAGAGCGACGGGATGAGCTTGCGGATGGACAGATCACCCGTGGCACCGAACAGCACGAGGTCGAAGGGCCCGAGCGCTTCGCTGGAAATCAGGTTCATGACGGCAATCCGGCTGGCGCATTATTTGGTAGTATTACTACTTACAGAATAACACCAATTGCCAAGTCATTCACAAGCGTTTTTCAATGGTTTTCGGAACCGAAATTGTCATGGTTCTGTAATCATGTTACTCAATGCTCGGTGCCATCTGCCTCGGCGCGGCACCAACAGCATCTGCAGCATCGACACGGCAACCCACGCGCATCTACAAGCACCGGCACAGCAACCCACGTACATCTGCGGCACCGGCACAGCACCGCATTCACGGAGATCATCCTGCGATGAGCGACGGTCTTTCCCGACTGAACGACATCACCGACACCATCAGAAAACGCAGCGAATCGTCCCGTCGGCGTTACCTCGACAGCATCGAGGAGATGGCCGCAGTCGGCTCGCCGCGCACAGTCATGGGCTGTACCAACATTGCCCATGCCTTTGCCGCCTCACCCGAGCATGACAAGATCATCCTGCATGCAGAGCGCGCGCCGAACCTCGGCATCGTCACGAGCTACAACGACATGCTCTCGGCACACCAGCCCTACGAGCATGCACCGGCCCTCATTCGCGCCGCGGCACGCGAGATCGGCGCCACGGCCCAGGTCGCCGGGGGCACACCAGCGATGTGCGACGGTGTCACGCAGGGGCAACCCGGGATGGAACTCTCGCTGTTCAGCCGCGATGTCATCGCCATGTCGACTGCCGTTGCCCTCTCCCACAATGTCCATGACGCCGTCGTCATGCTGGGTGTCTGCGACAAGATCGTCCCGGGGCTCCTCATGGGGGCACTGAGCTTCGGGCATCTGCCCGTCGTGCTCGTACCGGCAGGGCCCATGACCACCGGCATTCCCAACAAGGAAAAGGCGCGTGTGCGGCAGCGTCATGCCGAAGGCAAGGCCACGCGGAAAGAGCTTCTCGCATCCGAGAGCGCCTCCTACCACGGCCCCGGTACCTGCACCTTCTACGGTACGGCGAATTCCAACCAGATGCTGATGGAAGTGATGGGCCTGCATCTCCCGGGTGCGGCATTCGTCAACCCCGGCACCGAACTGCGCGATGCCCTGACCCGCGCCGCCGCCCAGCGTGCGCTGGCGATCACCGCCAGGGGCAACGAGTACACACCCATCGGCAGACTCGTCGACGAGCGTGCCATCGTCAATGCCATCGTGGGCCTTCTCGCCACCGGCGGATCCACCAACCACACGCTGCACATCATCGCCATTGCCCGCTGTGCCGGCATCGAGATCAACTGGGACGACTTCGACGCTCTCGGGCGACTCGTGCCGCTGCTCACGCATGTCTACCCTTCCGGCCAGGCCGACGTCAACCAGTTCCACGCTGCCGGCGGCATGGCGCTCGTCATTCGCGAGTTGCTCGACGCGGGGCTGCTGCACCGGGACGTGCTGACCGTTGCCTCCGATCAGGGTCTCGAACGCTACACCGAGGAACCCTGGCTCGACAACGGTACGCTGAAATGGCGCGAGGGGCCGACAGCGTCGGTGGACGACAGCATCATCGCATCGGCCGACGCTCCCTTCCGGGCCGACGGCGGGCTGCGCCTCATGCACGGCAATCTCGGCCGCGCCGTGGTCAAGACATCGGCCGTCGGAAACGAGCACCGTGTGGTCGAAGCCCCGGCGCTGGTCTTCCATTCGCAGCGCGCGCTGCGCGAAGCCTTCGAGGCAGGTGAACTCGAACGGGATTTCGTCGCGGTCGTGACCTACCAGGGCCCACGTGCCAACGGCATGCCGGAACTGCACAAGCTCACGCCGATACTCGGCGTGTTGCTCGATCGTGGTTTCAAGGTCGCTCTCGTGACCGACGGGCGCATGTCGGGTGCTTCCGGAAAGGTTCCCGCGGCCATTCACGTGTCTCCCGAGTGCCTCCTCGACGGACCGCTGGCGCGTGTTCGCGACGGCGACATCATCCGCGTCGATACCGAGACCGGAGAACTCACGGCGAAGGTCGATGCCGAGGAGTGGGCAGCGCGCGCCACCACTGCACCGGATCTCGAAGGCAACCACAGCGGACTGGGTCGCGAACTCTTTGCCGGCTTCCGCCGCAACGTGAATGCTGCCGAGGAAGGCGCCATCAGTCTGATGGGCTGAGTCACGCCGGCAATGACCGCGGCAGTCTGGCTGCTGCCCACATCACGATTCCCGACGAAAATCCCCGTCCGCGACAACCACAAGCCTTGCAGACACCGGAGAAACCTGCGCATGAACGTCATCGACCTGATGCGAAAAGCCCCCGTCATTCCGGTGATCGTCATCGACGATCCTGCCCATGCCGAACCGCTGGCCCGAGCCATGGTCGCCGGTAGCCTGCCGGTACTCGAAGTCACGCTGCGCACCCCCGCAGCACTCGACGCGGTCAGGATCATGAGCGCCGTCGACGGTGCGATCGTCGGCGTGGGCACTGCGCTCGATGCCAGGGATCTGGAACGCGCGCTGGCCGCAGGCGCCGAGTTTGCCGTGAGTCCGGGTTACACCGATGCGCTCGGCAAGACGGCGCACGAACTCGGCATGCCGCTGCTGCCGGGCAGCATGACACCGGCCGACATCATGCGCGCCCGTGATGGTGGCTACAATGAACTGAAATTCTTTCCAGCATCACAGGCAGGTGGCATCGCGATGCTCAAGGCACTCGGCGGACCTTTCGTCGATGTGCGTTTCTGTCCGACAGGGGGTGTGTCACTCTCGACGGCACCCGACTTTCTGGCGCTGAACAACGTGGAGTGCGTCGGCGGTTCCTGGGTGGCACCGCAACAGAAAATGCGCGACGGCGACTGGACAGGTATCGAGGCACTGGCAAGGGAGGCAGCAGCGCTCTGAGACAGGCGCCGATTCCTGCACGCAACTCCCGAAGCTCCCGAAGAGTGTCGTATGCTGTGGGTGACAAAGGCACAAGGCAATCGCACATGCGTAAGGAAGACTTCGGCAAATGGTCACATCGGGCGGCCGAGTGGGCGGCAGACTACCATGCCGGCATCGGCGAGCGCCCGGTACGCGCACAGGTGCAACCCGGCGAAATCGCGGCACGCATTGCCGAGGCACCACCTGCTGCCGCCGAACCCATGGAAACCATCTTCGCCGACTTCGTCGACATCATTCCCGACGGCATGACGCACTGGCAGCACCCACGTTTCTTTGCCTACTTCCCCTCGAATTCGGCCCCGGCGGCACTGGTTGCGGAGCAACTGGCCGTGGCGCTCGCGAGTCAGTGCATGCTCTGGCAGACTTCGCCCGCCGCCACCGAACTCGAAACCCGCATGGTGGACTGGCTCCGTCAGGCGACAGGCCTGCCCGAAGGCTTCAAGGGAGTGCTGCAGGACACCGCATCCAGCGCCACACTCTGCGCCATCCTGACCATGCGCGAACGTGCCCTCGAATGGCAGGGTAATCGGCAAGGCCTGGCAGGTCTGCCACAGACACGCGTCTACGCATCCACGCATACCCACAGCAGCATCGACAAGGCCATCTGGATTGCGGGCCTCGGGCAGGACAACCTTGTCAGGATTCCGACCACCGACGACCGTGCGATGGACGTCGAGGCGCTGCAAGCTGCCATCACGGCCGATCGCAAAGCGGGGCTGTTGCCGGCCGGCATCGTGACCTGTGTCGGTGGTACCTCCATGGGCGCCTGTGACAACGTCCGCGCCGTGTGTGAACTGGCCCGACGCGAAGACCTCTACACGCACGTCGACGCCGCCTGGGCCGGTTCCGCCATGATCTGCCCCGAGTTCCGCCCGCTCTGGGAGGGTGTGGAACTCGCCGACAGCATCGTCTTCAACCCTCACAAGTGGCTCGGTGCGCCGATGGAATGCTCCTGCCACTTCGTGCGCGACCCCGAAACCCTCGTCAGAACCCTCGCCATCCAGCCCGAATACCTCAGAACCCACGGCCGGGATGGCATCATCAACTACAGCGAATGGGGCATACAGCTCGGGCGGCGTTTCCGGGCACTGAAGCTCTGGTTCCTGATGCGTGCCTATGGCATCGAGGGCTTGCAGGCGATGATTCGCCGTCACGTCGAATGGACCGCATGGCTTGCCGAGCAGCTGCGCCGCGAAGACGATTTCGAGATCGTGACGGAACCCATCCTCGCCCTCTTCACCTTCCGCCATGTACCGGCTGGCGTCGAGGATCTCGACGCGAGCAACCGTCAACTCATCGAGCGCATCAATGACGACGGGCGCATCTACCTCACGCAGACGCTGCACGACGGGCAGTTCGTGATCCGCTTCAGCTGCGGACACATGGAAATGCAGGAAGAGGACATCCGCATCGCGCGGGACGTGATCATCGAACTGGCGCGTGCCTGAGTGCTCGTTTGACAAGGACGAAGCGCAAGCCACGCCCATTCCCTGACACCAAAATGCTCATCGTCGGCAAAGCGGCGCATGATCTGGAGTTTGCAAGCCCGTCCGCGTATACAAATTTCATGAAGGTGTCAGCCGACGATGGTGGCTTCGGTAGCGGCTCGCATGTCTGCTTCGCTCACCCCGTCGGCAAGTTCGACGATCTTCAGGCCGCCCTCGACCACATCGAGTACGCCGAGGTTGGTGACGATGCGATCAACCACACCCTTGCCGGTCAGTGGCAGAGTGCATTCCTTCAGCACCTTGCTCTCGCCATGCTTGCTGGTGTGCGTCATGAGTACGATCACCTTGCCGACACCCGCAACGAGATCCATCGCCCCGCCCATGCCCTTGACGAGCTTGCCGGGAATCATCCAGTTGGCAAGATCACCGTTCTCGGCCACTTCCATCGAGCCGAGGATGGCCACCGCGATCTTGCCGCCGCGGATCATGCCGAAGCTCGTGGCACTGTCGAAATAGGAGGTACGGTGCAGTTCGGTGATGGTCTGCTTGCCGGCATTGATGAGGTCAGCGTCTTCCTCGCCTTCGTAGGGAAACGGGCCCATGCCGAGCATGCCGTTCTCGGACTGGAAGGTGATGTACTTGTCACCGATGTGGTTCGCCACCAGCGTCGGGATGCCGATGCCGAGGTTCACGTACATGCCGTCTTCGAGTTCCTGTGCAGCGCGTGCTGCCATCTGTTCACGATCCCAGGCCATCAGACTGCCTCCCTCTTGCGCGTGGTGCGCTGTTCGATGCGCTTTTCGTGTTCGCCCTGCACAAGGCGATGTACGTAGACACCGGGAAGATGGATATGATCGGGGTCGATCGACCCCGCCGGCACGATCTCCTCGACCTCGGCCACGCAGACCTTCCCGCACATGGCGGCGGGTGGATTGAAGTTGCGTGCAGTCTTCCTGAACACCATGTTGCCGGTTTCATCGGCCTTCCAGCCCTTGACGATGGCAAGGTCGGCAAAGATGCCATGTTCGAGGATGTACGGTTCGCCGTTGAACTCACGCTCTTCCTTGCCTTCGGCGACGATGGTGCCGAAACCCGTGCGCGTGTAGAAGGCGGGTATGCCCGCGCCGCCGGCGCGCATGCGCTCGGCCAGCGTGCCCTGGGGGTTGAATTCGAGTTCGAGCTCGCCCGCGAGATACTGGCGCATGAACTCGGCGTTCTCGCCCACGTAGGACGACATCATCTTGCGGATCTGCCGCGTTTCGAGGAGTTTGCCAAGGCCGAAACCATCGACACCGGCATTGTTCGAAGCAAAGGTGAGATCCTTCACGCCACTTCTGACGATGGCGTCGATCAGGAGTTCGGGTATGCCGCACAGCCCGAAGCCACCAGCGGCGATCAGCAGGCCGTCTTCGAGCAGGCCCTCGAGCGCAGCATCGGCGTTGTCGTAGATCTTGTTCATGCAGCAGTCAATCCCCTTGCCTCAGGGCTGGATGGTGTCGCCGTCTTCGGCAGCCGGGTTGACGGGTTTTCGAAACCCACCGTGGCACCGTGGCACCGTGGCACCGTGGCACCGTGGCACCGTGGCGCTCCATTTTCGCACAGCCGGCACCCGCTCAGACAAACCTGAAGCCGCCTGGTTGCCTGGTTGCCTGGTTGCTCGGGTGCTCGGGTGCTCGGGTGCTCGGCAGACGGTAGCGCCAGCAATGCAAGGTCGTTCAACCCATGAAGTTCCCGAGCAACATGATCAGCATCATCACCACGACGGTGAACATCATGCTGGCCACGCTCCAGCCACGGGCGAACACCGCGCCGGGTCGTGACACATGCTCGACGAAGCGCTGCACGTTACCGATGGCGGACAGGGCCGCGGTTCGCAGCGCCCGGTTCACGCCGATCACCTTCGCCGCGATCACGGGCAGGGCCGCCGGCGCCCAGCGCCGATACACGATGTCCACATCCGGCAGCGTGCCGGGTTTCTTCTCCATGCGGTAGCCGAGTCGGAACAGCACCGCATAGCCGAGAAGCGCGAACACGATGAGCTGCATCTGGGTCAGCAGATGGGCGAAAGTGAAGGCGTGGTAATCCACCTCATGCGGCAACAGCGCGTGCAACGCACCCGGGAACACGCCGATGCCGAGGCACAAGGCAGCGGCGATCAGCATCGCGATCTGCATGTGTGCCGGTGCGTCGTCACCACGGTAGTGCCGGTCGGTGCCGAAAAAGGCAAACCACGGCACCTTGATGGCCGTGTGACTCATGACGCCGACCGAGGAAATGATCAGGGCGTACCAGGCCAGGTCGTGGTGTTCGTAGGCCGCGGCGCTGACGATCAGGGATTTCGACACGAAGCCCGAGAACAGCGGCATCGAGGCAATCGAAGCCGCACCGACAAGACAGCAGGCTGCCGTCACCGGCATGTGCCGATAGAGCCCGCCGAGTTCGCTTGCCTTTGCGGTACCCGTTCGGTAAAGCACCGCGCCGATGCACATGAACAGCAGGCCCTTGTACAGCACCGAGGCAACGGCATGCACGGCGGCACCATTGATGGCGAGTTCGGTGCCGATGCCCACGCCCACGACCATGAAACCGAGCTGATTGTTGAGGCTCCAGGCGAGCACCCGGCGAAGGTCGTTCTCCACTTCCGCGAAATACAGCGGGTACAGCGCCATGAGCACACCGAGCCACACGAGAATCTCGGTGCCGGCGTAGCCGCGCGCGAGCGCATATACCGCCATCTTGGTGGTGAAGATCGACAGCACCACGGTGCCCGTGACGGTCGACGCGGGATAGGCGTCGGGGATCCAGCTGTGCAGCAGCGGAAAGCCCACCTTGATGCCGAAGCCGATGAAAATCAGCACCGTGCCGGTATTGACGAGCCCGAGATGATCGAAGGAGATCGAACCCGTCTGCTGATAGTGGACCAGCAACCCGGCGAGGAGCAGCACGCCCGAGAGCACCTGAATGACGAGATAGCGCATGCCGGTGGCGTAGCTTTCGTCAGTGCGCCGGGCCCAGATCAGAAACACCGACGCGAGCGCCGTGCCTTCCCACCACAGGAACAGCACGACGAGATCACCGGCAAGTACCGCAGCAATGGCAGAACCCGCGTAGACGAGGGTCGCGATCTGCTGCATGCGGTCGTCGACATGCAGTGCATGGATGCCGGCAATGAAGGCGCCGATGCAGAACACGAGCGCGAATATGAACGAGAGACCGTCGATGCGCAGGAACTCGAGTTCGAAACCGAGCATGGCCACCTGCCCGTGGTTGCCATGGCCATGCAGCAGCAGCGACAACAGTGCCAGCAGCGGCACGCCGACCAACAGCAGACGGCGCAGCGTAGCGGAGAGCCAGGGCAGCACCAGCGCTGCCAGCAGGAAGAGTCCGAAGGGCGAAAGCAGCAGCGTGAGCATCACGACTCCTGCTCGGTGCCGGCACCACGCGAGTCGGTCGGCGCGTCGTGGTAGAAACCATCCGGTTGACGCATGCGCTCGCCGAGCCAGCGCGCACCGAGGACCACGCCGATGATCGCCGCCAGTGCGATCACGCTGTAGAAACTCCAGACCCCCTCACCCGGCACCTTGGCGTGGATGTCGATGAAGAGATCGAGAAACAGCAGAAATCCACCGAGGTAGAGCAGCGCATGCGAGGCGCCACGCAGCCAGCCCGGGTCACCGAGCCAGGCGAGACGCTTCGCCAGTGGTGAAAGCGACGACCTTGCCGATGGCGACGCCGGCGCTCGGGAACTGGACGGTCTTTCATGCATGTCGATTCCTCCCGATTCAGCGCCAGACGATCTGACCGAGCAGCGCCATGAGCGGCCCCGGAAACAGGAACAGCAGCACCGTCGCCGTCGCCGTCAGCACGATGGCCCAGAGCGAGGGCATCGGCGCTTCGCGGAGACCCCAGCGGTCGACGGCCCCCGACGATGCCGATGCCGGTGGCGGACGCAGGAACGCCCGCAGCGGAATCGGCAACAGATAGCAGATGTTCAGAAGCGTACTGAGCATCAGTACACCCACCCAGATGAGTTGTTCGGTTTCGAGGGAACCACCTGCGATCAGCAGTTTGCTCCACGCCCCGCCCGTCGGAGGCAGACCGATGATGCACAGCGCACCGACGAAGAAGGCGCCCATGGTGATCGGCATCTGCCGACCGATACCGTCGAGATCCGAGATCTCGGTCTTGTGCAGCGCCACCATGATGGCCCCGGCACAGAAGAACAGCGTGATCTTGCCGAAGGCGTGCATGACGATGTGCAGTGCCCCGCCCGAGACCGACATGCTGGTGGCGAGCAGCGCCGCAAGCACGATGTAGGAGAGTTGTCCGATGGTCGAGTACGCCAGTCGTGCCTTGAGGTTGTCCTTCGTGAACGCGACCACCGAGGCCACGACGATCGTGAAGGCCGCAAAGGGCAGCAGCCACTGGGCCGCACCACTCGCGAACACCGTGTCGATGCCGAAGGTATAGGTGACGATCTTCAGCAGGCTGAACACACCGGTCTTGACCACTGCCACGGCGTGCAGCAGAGCACTGACCGGCGTCGGTGCAACCATTGCTGCCGGCAGCCAGCGGTGCAGCGGCATGACCGCCGCCTTGCCGATACCGAACACGAACAGTGCGAGCATCGCGGCAAGGGCGCCGCCGGAAAGACCGGCATCCGCAAGGATGCCACCGGCACGAAAATCCAGCGTACCGCTGACCGTGGCCACCCAGATGACGGCAGGCAGGAAAAGCCCGATCGATGCCCCCATCAGCAGGCCGAGATACACCCGCCCGGCCCGTCTTGCCTTGTCGCTGCCGGCATGCGTCACCAGCGGATAGGTCGACAGGGACAGCACCTCGTAGGCCACGAACAGGGTCAGCAGGTTGTCGGCGTAGGCCGCCGCCATGACCGAGCCGAGCGCGATGGCAAAGCAGAGGTAGAAGCGCGTCTGGTGCTTCTCGTCATGCCCGCGCATGTAGCCGATGCTGTAGACGGTCGTGACCACCCAGAGAAAACTCGCGAGCAGCGCGAACAGCACGCCGATGGGCTCTGCCGAAAGCTTCAGCGAGAAGCCCGCGAGCATCGGCAGTTCGCCACTGACCGCCTGCCCGCCACGGAGCACCTCGTGGTACAGACCGTTGTTCAGACAGAGCAGCCACAGCCCCGCGACGATGATCGAGGCTTCACGCAGGTTGCGGCGTTTCTCGCCGAAGAACAGGATGCAGGGAATGACCGCAAGCGGTGGCAGCAGTGTCCAGAGAGGGTTCATCGAAAACCTCCCAGAAGGTCGATCGCGCCGGCGTTGGCGAGATCGAGCACCAGGTCGCCGCGAATGCCCAGCAGGACGATCAGCGCCACGAGCACGTAGAGCGGAATCAGCATCGCCAGTGGTGCTTCGTCATACCCTGCCGCCGACGGTGCAAGGCTGCGGGAGCGGCGGAAGATCATGATTTCGATGACGCGGCCGACGTAGATGATCGACAGCAGGGAACTGACGAGAATGAGCACGGCGATGAGCCACCAGCCATGCTCGATGGCCGCGCCGATGAGTGCCGCCTTGCTGACGAAGCCGGCCGTGAGTGGCACGCCGATGAGTGCGAGTCCCGCAATCGTGAACGCCGTGCAGGTCAGCGGCATGCGCCTGAACAGTTCATCGAGACTGGGTGTGTGACAATGGCCGACGCGAAACAGGATGCAGCCAACCGCCAGGAACAGCGCCGCCTTGATCATGCCGTGGTTGATCATGTGCGCGATGCCTGCCGTCAGTCCCGCCTCGGTGGCCAGACTGATGCCGGCGACGATGTAGCCGATCTGCGCCACACTCGAGAAGGCCAGCATGCGCCGGAGATCGTTCTGGTAGATCGCGACCAGCGACATGATGATGAACCCCGCAACCGCTGCGGGCAGCAGTGCCGCGGTCAGGAAGTGCTCGCGCATGGCGAACTCCTCGCCGAAGATGCCGAAGAAGAAGCGCAGCAGCACATACAGCGACACCTTCGAGGCCGTACCCGCAATGAAGGCGGTCGATGACACCGGCCCGAAGTGATAGGCGTTCGGCTGCCAGGCATGCAGCGGAAAGATCGCCGACTTGATCATCACGCCGATGGTCAGGAAGCAGAAGGCCACGAGAATGGCGCGCTGCGACTCCGATTCGGGAATGCGCGCGGCGAGGTCCTGCATGTTGAGCGTGCCCGTCGCCGCGTACAGGAAACCGATGCCGATCAGGATGAAGGACGCACCGACGCTGCCGAGCACGAGATAGCGGAAGCTCGCGGTGAGTGCGCGGCGATCCTCACCGAAGGAAATGAGCGTGTAGGTGGCAAGCGAGGAAATCTCGAGAAACACGAACACGTTGAAGGCGTCACCCGTGACCAGCATGCCGGCCAGCCCGGTCATGCACAGGAGCCAGACCGTGTAGAAAAGATAGCGGCGCCCTTCCTGAATACTGCCGGCGATGCTCTCGCGAGCGTAGAGCAGTGCCACCAGTGCGATGCCCGTGACCAGCAGCAGCACCACCGCGTTCAGCGAGTCGACGTAGTACTCGATGCCGGTCGGTGCGGCCCAGCCGCCAAGCGCATAGTGCAGTGGTCCGTCGGCCGACACCACCCCGAGAAGACGGAACGCACAGAACAGGGAACTTGCGCTGGCGACAAGGGCGATCCACCAGCAGACGAGCGCGTGCCGCACGATGACGCACAAGGGTGCCGCCATCAGGGGGATGATGATCAGCAGCGCGGGGAGTTGCTCCTGCATCAGATATCGGACTCCGTGCGCTCGATCGCCTTGAGTTCATCGTCCTCCATGGTGCCGAACTCCTCGTGAATGCGCACGATGAGCGCCAGTGCGAGCGCGGCGGTCGCCACGCCTACCACGATGGCGGTCAGGATGAGCACATGCGGCAGCGGGTTCGAGTACACGGTGTTCTCCTCACCCGTGAGAATCGGTGCCTCACCTCCCGTGACGTTGCCGATGGCCACGTAGAGGTAGAAGATCGAGGTCTGAAACAACCCCAGGCCGATGATCTTCTTCACGAGGTTGTAGCGCGCCATCATGATGTAGAGCCCGCACATCATGAGCGCGATCACGACCCAATAGGTATACAGTCCGCCGACGATGCTCATCGTTTGCTCGCGAAATTGTAGAAGAGCGAGATCATCGCCGCCGTCACCGTCAGGCCGACGCCGATTTCCACCGCGAAGATGCCCCAGTGCTGACCATGATGCGGGTCGGCCGAGAAGGCATCATAGTCGAGCAGGTTGTGGCCGAGCAGCATCGTCAGAACGCCGGTACCGGCGTACACGAGCACGCCACCGGCGAGAAAGATGCGCACCACCGAGGGCGGCATGATCTCGCGCGCGCGCTGCAGGCCGAAGATGAGTCCGTACAGGATGAAGCCCACCGCAAAGATGACGCCTGCCTGAAAGCCGCCGCCGGGGCCGTAGTCGCCATGGAACTGCACGTAGAGTGCAAACATCAGGATGTAGGGCAACAGCAGCTTGGTGACGATCTGCAGCACGCGATGGCGCTGCCGTGGATACAGTTTCACGTCGTCTTCGCCCCCGTATCGCTGGATCGATCATCGTGGGCGGTATCCTCGTGCGCAAGTTCGGCGACGATGCCCGGCCCCTTGTCGGCGCTGTTGCCATCGGCCATGTTGCCGGCAGGCGCGTCACCCGGTGCGTGCATCGGGGTTTCGTCTTCGGGCCGGCGGCGCTGCAGACCGAGCAGGCTCAGCACGCCAACGCCCGCCGCGAACACCACCACGACCTCGCCGAGCGTGTCGTAACCGCGATAGCTTGCAAGCACCGACGTCACGATGTTGGGTGGCCCCACTTCCTCGTACGACTTGTGGATGTAACGATCGGCAACCTCCGGGTGCGTCTGCGCCGGCGAGTCCGGGTCACCGTAGCGGGGCATGTCGAGGGTGCCGTAGATCAGCACGCCACCGACCAGCACCACGAAGAACAGGCCGGTGAGACTGTCATGCTGGGTAGGCTTCTGCCGATGCTCGGTGAAGGAGAGGCAGCCGAGAAACAGCACGATGGATATGCCGGCACCCACGGCGGCCTCGGTGAAGGCCACGTCGACGGCGTCCATGACCACGAAGGCACCGGCGGCCACGAGGCTGTAGACACCGAGGAGAATGACGGCGGCCAGGAGATCCTTGAGTACGATGATGCCGATGGCAATTGCCACGAGGAACAGCAGCAGTACGGCGAGGATGAAGTGTTCCATCAGGGCATCCTTCCCGCAGCGGCGCCCTTCTTCCGACTGTATTCGCTGTGCGAAACGTCGCTGCGCGAGCGCGCGATCTGCCGGGTCGCCTCATACGATTCGAGCAGCGGCTTGCCATTGCCATCGCGCGGGCCGAGGCCACTCAGCAGTGCGGTCTTGGCAAGTGCGTGGGAAGCCGTGGGCGCGGTGATCAATGTGAAGAAGAGTATCAGCACCAGTTTGATGGCCACCATGAGATTGCCGTACACCAGCAGCGCCTGCACCACCATGGGCAGCACGAGAAAGATGGTGGCACCGGTGTCGGTAACGCCCGCGGCATGCAGACGTGTATAGAGATCGGGAAAGCGCACCAGTCCGACGGCACCCGAAACCACGAACACGCAACCGATGAGCGCGAGTGGCCAGGAGAGCAGCGCGGCGAGAAACTCCAGCATCAGTAGTCATCCTCCTGGTAGGCACCCGAACCGAGATCGTCGTACTCGAAGAACTTCAGCACCGCGATGGTGCCGAGGAAGTTGATCATCGCGTACATGAGCGAGATATCGAGATAATCGGGGCGACCGGACAGGAATCCGACCGCTGCGAGCAGCAGCACCGTCTTGGTGCCGAAGGAATTGACGGCGAGGATGCGATCGAAGAGCGTCGGCCCCGCCAGAGAACGGATCAGTGCCAGCAGCATGGTCACGAGAAGCGCGAGAATGATGGCTATCCAGAGCATTCAGTCATCCTCCCCCGTGCCCGTATCGGGCCGATCATGTCGCGCGGCCCTGCCCCGGCCTTCACCACTCCTGTCGTTGTCACTGCCGTCGTCGCCAGGCCCGCCATCACCACGGTTCGTGTCGACCGCCTGCATCACGTCGACCGATGGCTCCACCATGTCGTCGGGCACCTCGATCACGGCCGCCTCACCCGGCTTCAGCACCGGTTCGGTGATCGTCACGTGACGCGCCATCTCGCCGCCTTCGAGTTCCTCCAGCGCATCTTCGTGAAGTGCATGCACGACGACTTCACCCTCGGGAGTGAAATTGATCGCCGTGGTGCCGGGCGTCAGGGTGATCGAGTTGGCGTAGATGACACGGCCCAGTTCGGTGTACGGAGAAGGTTCGATACGGCGGATGGCCGGCTTGATGTGCATGTCGCGCGACCAGATGCGCCGCGTGACATCGACGTTGGATATGAAGATCTGCTTCATGAGCCAGGCCCAGTAGCGGACAATGGCGAAGAAGCGGAAGTAGATCGGCTCGCCCCGGTGCGTGAGCACACCCATGTGCAGCGACAGCCAGATGACGATCGCGATGGAAATGATGCCCAGCACGATGAACTGGCTTTTCCAGATACCCGAAAGCAGTACCCACGCGACGATCAGCGTCAGTGTCAGGCGTTGCGTCTGGGTCATGGCATTTCGCAGGCAATCCGGGTTGAACAGCAGGCCGCCTGTGACATGTGCTCACAGGCGTGTCGTGCTCCATCATTGCATAAACTTCATCGAACTTGAATCCCTGACGCGCCTTGACAATCAGGCCTTTGCTATAATTTTCCGAAATCCCGCCCCAGTGAGAGCCTGCGCACGTATTGCTGCGGTGGCTGTCCAGCGCAAACCCTTCGAGAAGTTCATGTTCACCGCTTCAACCCTGCGTCGTTCGGGGGCCACGCTTGCGTGCGCCCTGCTGCTATCCACCCTGCTCGCTGCCTGTGACAGCGGCAATCCACGGCCAAAGAACCCAGGCAGTTCGGATGCGCTCGACGACAACGGTTCTGTCGGCAACAACGGTTCCTCCGGGAACAATGGTTCTGCGGACAACAACGGTTCTGCGGACAACAACGGATCCTCCGCAGGCAACGACACGAACGGCAACGAAACCGAAAACACCGCCACGACAGATTCGAACGTGTCGCTGCGGCTCGGCAGCACGAATGTCTCACTCATCGAAGGCGAAGAAGCCGTCGGTTTCAGCATCGAAGTCAGTGGCAGTGACGAGCCCCTGACCCTGAGCCTCGAAGGCGACAGCGATGCCGACATCAGGCAACTCTTCTGGAACTTCGACGAAACCACCATGGCCGCGGGAGAAACCGGCACGCGCATCTCCATCGGCGCGAACATCGGGCCCGCGCCGATTCAGCCACAGACGCGACACCTGCGCATCGTCGCCACCGGCGCCACTGCCGCCCCCCTGCAGGCGGAATTCAGTATCGACCTCCAGCCCACGAAACGCCCCGACATCTACCTGCTCGCCGGCCAGAGCAACATGGTCGGCTACAGCGAGATCAATGCGCGGGAGGATGGCTCGGGAGGACCTGACGAGCCCAACGAGCGCATCCGCCAGCTCAACGTCACCAACAACTTCTCGTCTGCGCACTTCTCGAGCGCGGCCGATTTCACCGACCGCAACAAGGTCATCGTTACCAGCGAACCGCTGACCACCGCTCTCGACCCGCTGCATCAACCCATGAACGGCAACAACAGCAAGAACGAAAAGCTCATCGGTGCGGGGCTCTCCTTCGCCAAGCGCGCACTGGCCGATACCACGACCGACATCGTGCTCGTACCCACGGGCTGGTCCGACAGCGGTTTCTGCCTGAGAGACAGCCATCGAATCGAGGGCATGGGCTGGAACCCGGTCGCCACCGACGACCCGGCCTTCGGCGGCACGCTGCTCTACGATCGTGCCGTGTTGCGCACCGACCTCGCCATCGAACTCACCGGCGGCATCCTGCGTGGCATTCTCTGGCACCAGGGTGAAGCCGATGCCGGCAATGAGGCCTGCGCCAACGCCTACCGCAGCAATCTCGAAAGTCTCGTCAGCGCGCTGCGCAGCAACATCATGGTCGATGCCCGCGGTACGGCCGCACGTGGCCCCGACGCCGACGTGCCCTTTGTCGTCGGCACCATGTCGAGGGGCGCCGACGAACGTGGCAGCCAGCTCCCGTTCACGTCATCCAAGAGCGTCGTCGATGACGTTCATCGCACGGTCGCCGTCACGATTCCTTGGTCGGGTGTTGTCGACAACAACGATCTCGTACCACCGAACTATCCCTGTGGCGAAGGCAGCTGTGTGCATTTCGGTGCCGCAGCCTATCGTGAAATGGGCGTTCGCTACTACGACACGCTGTCTGCCATCGCACGCCAGTAACCGAGTCGGAACACAACAGTGAATTGCACGATTCGGCGGTTCGTTGCACGCCTCGTTACCCTGGCCGTGGTTTTCGGCCTGCTCCTCACCCTGTCTGCCTGTAGGGATTCGGATGACGCCACCGGGGAACAGACCACCAGCGACTTCTCGCTGGTGCCTGCCACCACCAACGTCACTCTGACCGAGGGTGACGGCGACGGTGTCACCGTGCCCCTGACGCTTGTCCGCAACGACGACTACAGCGGGGAAGTCACGCTTGAACTGCGTGGTGAAACCGATGCCGATACCACCAACCTGACGGCCGACTTCAGCCCGCAGGTGCTTTCCGACAACGACAGTGACAGTTCGCTGCGACTCGAACTCGCGATCGCCGATGCCCCGATTCTGCCCCAGACACGCCACTTCTACCTGATCGCAGACGACAACGGCAATCGTCACCAGCTTCCCCTGACCATCGAGGTGACACCGGTGCAGCGACCCGACGTGTACCTGCTTGCCGGCCAGAGCAACATGATCGGTTTCAGTGGCGACGGCACGAAGCAGGCCGGCCCGGGTCAGGCCGACGAACCACATGATCGCATCCTGCAACTCAACGTCACCGAAAACAGCGAAGCGAACTTTCCCAATGCACTTGCCTACACGGCGCTCTCGAACAACGTGGCGGGTGACGCACCCTATCTCGTGCGTGCCGAAGACCCACTGCACGTGCCGCTCGATACCGCCATCGGCAGCAAGAGTTTGCAGTACATCGGCCTCGGGCTGAGTTTCGCCAAGGCAGCGCTGCCGAACACCACGCAGGACATCATCCTCGTACCGGCTGCCTGGTCGGGTTCGTCATTCTGCGCCAGCCCTGACGGCCCGTTTGGTAACTGGAACGCACTCGACGGCGACAACTCGGCGCTCGGCAACACATTGCTCTACGAACGAGCGCTGACCCGCACCGACATCGCGCTCGAACAATCGGGCGGCATCCTCCGCGGCATCCTCTGGCACCAGGGCGAATCGGACGCCAACGGGGCATGCGCGCCGCTCTACCAGAGCAACCTCGAGGCACTCATGACTGCGCTGCGCAGCAACATACGCGCCGACGCCCGAGGAGCGGAAGCACGCGGGCCTGCAGCCCCGATTCCGGTCGTTGTCGGCACCATGTCGCGTGGCAGCGACGAACGCGGTGACTTCTCGACCTTCAGCGACGCCAAGCAGATCATCGACGACGTGCACAACAGCGCCGGCGACTGGCTCGACTACGCCAGCGTCTCGAACCACGACGATCTGCTGCCGGCCAACGGGTATCCTTGTCAACGCAGCACGCCGGACCATGCAGGCGGATCGAACGAAAGCTGCCTGCACTTCGGCCCCGAAGCACTTCGCGAAATGGGCAGACGCTATCATTCAGCCCTGCGCGAAGCACTCCTGAATCCGCCGGGTTCCTGAAAGCGGCTGTACACCGGAACCCTGCCTTGTCCGATGAGTGCCAGGGTCCGATTTCGACCAGCCACTGACACACACTTCAGGCGATGAGAAAACTCTACACCCTGCAGTATCTGCGCGCCTTTGCGGCGCTGGCCGTGGTTTACAGCCACGCTACCATTCAGGTACCGGAATGGAAAGTGTGGCTACCACATGCCGGTGCCTTCGGCGTGGACGTGTTCTTCGTGATCTCGGGCTTCATCATGGTGTACATCGCCAGACCCGAAGACACCCCGGCGAACTTCATGAGCCACCGCATCCGCAGGGTGGTACCGCTGTACTGGTTCTTCACGGTGCTCATGGCAACCATTCTGGTGTCGTTACCGAACGTCTTTCGCAATGCGAGCTTCGAGATCGGTGCCTTCTTCGAGAGCCTCCTCTTCATCCCGCACTGGAGCATCGCCGATCCGAACTTCATCTGGCCGATCCTTGCCCCCGGTTGGTCACTGAACTACGAGATGTACTTCTACCTCGCCTTCGCGGCCTCGCTGCTTCTTCCCCCGCGATTCCGGATTGCCTTCATTGCCGCAGTCATCGGTGCCATCTGGCTGCTCTGCCAGTTCTTCGGCAACGAGCGCTCGGCGATCACTGGCTTCTACGGTGATTCGATCGTGTTCGAATTCGTGTTCGGGATGCTGCTCGCACGCGCCTTCAAGGGAGGGTTCGAGCTCTCGAACGGCGTGGCAACCGTTCTGATCGTCTTCGGTACCCTGTTGCTGGTCGTGCTCGAGCTTGCGCAGCTGCCGCTGCCTCGCATCGTCACGCTCGGCATACCCTCGCTGATGCTCGTGACCGGTGTGGTCTTCCTTCACTGGCCGCGTCTTGCCTGGCTCGAGTACCTCGGCGACGCATCCTACGCCTTGTACCTGAGCCACATTTTCGTGCTCGGTGTACTGCGTGCCGTATTGCCGCGCTTTCTGCCGGAGGGGCCACTCGGCGCCTGGCTGTTCGTGTTCCTGTCACTCGTCATCTGCACACTGGCCAGCATTTTCTTCCATCGCTACGTGGACAACTGGCTGTTGCGAACCGAACGGCTTTCCCAGCTCCGACCTCGGTCGGTATGATGCCGAGATGCCATCAAGGAAAACCCGCAGCGCCGTGTTCAGCCTGGACAGGCCGGACGAGACCAACCTCGTCGACGCTACCCCCGTGGCGCCTGAAGCACTTCTCGGGCTGCCGACCGGGCATCGTCTCGAACTCATCCGGGAAACGAACGATGCCGGCCTGAGCCGCCCGGTACGCCGCAAGGTGCAGTGGCTCGAGGAATTCGATGCCGACAATCGCTCCGTTGCTCACTATCGGCTCTGGCGCGAGCGCGGTACACAACCGCCCTATCGTCGCGAACTCGGTTGGGAACGCTTTGCGAGCGACGACGGGCGGCTGCTGGACCGTGAGGTGCGAATCACTCGCCAGCAAGTGGGAGAACAGGTACATTGAGTCCAGACGCGTTGAGCCAGACGCGTTGAGCCAGACGCGTTGAAAGAGTGTGCCGGAGATCTGTGGCTCGTGGCACGGAACCCCGCGCATCGTCAACCGGTGCGGTTCACCCCGACACCCGCGAGTCAGAGATACTCGCCAATCAGACTCACGAACTCGTCGCCATACTGATCAAGCTTGTGCCTGCCCACACCGGTAATGGTTGCGAACTCAGACAGATCTCGCGGTTTCAGTGCCACCATTTCGGCCAGTGACTGATCGTTGAACACCACGTAGGCCGGTACGCCCTGCGCTTCGCTGATCCGTCGGCGCCGTTCGCGCAGCGCTTCCCAGAGCGGTTCATCGGCGGCGGAAATCTCGATACGCGGGCGGCGCGTACGGCTGCTGCCGCGCGTGGAACTCCTGCCTCCTCTGGCAACGGGTCTGAGCCTCAGGGTCTTTTCGCCACGCAGTACAGGCCGAGCTCGTTCGGTCAGCTGGATCGAGCCATGTCCTTCGGGGTCGACGGCGAGAATGCCACGTGCCAGCAGCTGACGGTAGATGTTGCGCCAGGCGGGCGCGTCGTACTCGCTGCCGATGCCATAGGTGCTGACCCTGTCATGCCCGAACTGACGCATGCGTTCGCTGGCCTTGCCGAGAAGCACATCGATCAGATAGTTGACTCCGAAGCGCTGACCGGTACGGTAGGCGCAGGAAATCGCCTTCTGTGCCGCTTCGGTGGCATCGAAGGTATCGGGCGGTGCGAGGCAGTTGTCGCAGTTGCCGCAGGCTTCGTCGAGTTCGTCGCCGAAGTAGCGAAGCAGCGCCTGTCGCCGGCAACTGGTGAGTTCGGCAAGTCCGAGCATGGCCTCGAGTTTCTGCTGTTCCACCTTCCGATGGTTCTCATCGGCACTGGAATTCATGATCATCGAGCGCAGGCTGATGACATCCTGAAGGCCGTAGGCCATCCAGGCATTGGCCGGCAGTCCGTCACGACCGGCGCGTCCGGTTTCCTGGTAGTAGGCCTCGATGCTCTTCGGCAGGTCGAGATGCGCCACGAAACGCACATCAGGCTTGTCGATCCCCATGCCGAAGGCAATCGTCGCCACTACCACGACACCTTCCTCGCGCAGAAAACGCGCCTGATTCGTTGCCCGCTCGGCGGCGCTGAGACCGGCGTGATACGGGAGCGCCGTGTAGCCTTGCGACGCGAGCCAGTTCGCCGTCTGTTCGACCTTGTTCCTGGAGAGACAGTAGACGATGCCCGCTTCGCCTTCGTGATGCTCGCGCAGGAAGGCAAGCAGCGCGTCCTTCGGGCGCTGTGGCTGCTGGATGTGATAGCGGATGTTGGGCCGATCGAAGCTGCTGATGAAGCGCGCGGCATCTTCGAGGCCGAGGTTCGCGACGATCTCCTCGCGCGTGCGCTGATCGGCGGTGGCAGTCAGGGCCACGCGCGGCACATGCGGGTAGCGCTCGCCGAGTATCGACAGGCCCAGATATTCGCGCCGGAAATCGTGTCCCCACTGCGACACGCAATGCGCCTCGTCGATGGCGAAGAGCGCTATCTCGCTCCTGTCGAGCAGTTCGAGCATCACCGGCATCAGCAAGCGCTCGGGCGCAACATAGAGAAGATCGATGTCACCGGCAAGCAACTGCCATTCGATATCCTGAATGGCCTCGCGCGACAGCGAAGAATTGATGAAGGCGGCGTTGAGATCCAGCCCGCGGAGTGCATCGACCTGATCCTGCATCAGGGCGATGAGGGGCGAGATGACCACACCGGTGCCTCGCCGCGCCAGTGCCGGAATCTGGTAGCAGAGTGACTTGCCGCCGCCTGTCGGCATCAGGACGAGCGCATCCTTGCCCGCCGTCAGCGTCTCGACGATGGCCTGCTGATGGCCGCGAAAGCGATCGTAACCGTAAACGGTGCGAAGAATGTCGGCGACGGTGGAAGTCGCGGAAGTGCTCATGCTGTCATTCAGGCGAATCGCTGGCCCTTACCGGAACGTCGCTGTTCGTAGTCATCGACGATCTGCTGCATGGCATCTTCATCATAGTCTCGAAGACCACCCAGCATCAGATTCTTCTGCCCGCGCCCGACCAGCTTGCCATCGGCAACAAGGTCGAAATTGAGACTGACGTCACCCTTGCGACCGTTGATGTGCGATTCCGCCCCGGTGTACTCGAGATCGATGGCAACCAGATCGTCGGAATCGCCGCTTTCCTCGATGTCGATGCGCATGTCGCGGTAGATCACGAGCGGACGTGTGGGGTTGATCATGCGCCCGGCATCGCGCATCACGGGCACGAGAATCTCGGGGAAGGTCTGGCCGGAAAACCGCACGTACTGACTGCAGAGACGGGCCAGCATGTCGGCATTGTGCCGGCGCCGACCGACGAGTGTCAGACGCAGCATGTCGCGACCGTTGGCGTCGGTCAGAATGGCCTGCCCCGGGAGCGAGGCCGCAGCCACATCATCACCGTTCATGGCTGCGGCGCCTGGCTCGAACGCCTCGCCTGCCACGTCTTCGATCACCGGCAGGCTGAGGCTGGTGTTGCCATCCAGCATGCCGAGAAAGTCCACCCGCGTCTGCGACGCGACGCCGTAGTGGTGCATCAGCGCGCTGAAGAGCAGATCGCCCGGTACACAGAAACGCCGGTTGTCCGGATCGTGAATCGGATTGAAGTCACGTGCCTCGCCACGGGCGAAATCACTGGCCTGCTGCTCGGAGATCGTCAGCTTCGCGGCACTGCCACAGGCGCTGCCGGCGCCGCTTTCGCTCTGCCAGTCGACGTAGGTGTCGATGTTCATTGCCGATTGTCCTCTGTTCTCAGGCAGCGTGCCGGGCCGCGGCGTGCAGCAGTTCATCGAAGTGGCGGTGGCTCTCGCCATCGAGTGGCACGGCGCGCGGATAGTAGGGATCGTCACGATCATTCACGCGTGGCCACTGCCAGCCGCGGGTGCTGTCGATGAAGGCGGCAAGGCCTTCGTCACCGAAGACACGCTCGAAACCGGCCATGACGCAGTCGACGTAGCTCTGCAGGATGGGGCGTTGCCGGTTGGCCGGCGAAGTGTTCTTCGGCAGGCTGCTGTAGAGAAACAACTCCCTGCAATCGCGCGTGAGTGAAGCATGCTCGGGCGCGAGAACGAGATCGTCACGATCGAGAGGGATACGCACATAGCCGCTCTCGCGCAGATCGAGCGTCGGCAGCTCCGACATCGGCATTCGTACCAGCACGCCCGAGATCGTCGCCTCGGGGTGGCGTTCCACGTTGAGCGAGGTGCAGCCGAAATCGCGGTTGGGCGCTTCGACGCGGTGGCTCCAGACGCGTCGCCAGCCCTTGATGACTGCCGCCACGAATACCTCATCGTGCGGGCGAGTGTCACGGTTGACCAGCGAACCGTAGCCGAAATAGCAGACGTAGTCGTCTGGCGTGACTTCCGTCATGCAAAGCCTCTCGAGTTGTGAACGGTGCCGCAAAGCAAAGGCTCCGCGTCTGCCAGTATGATAGCGATTCTGAAGCCACTCTTTGCGCGAACGTGAGTCCAAAGGTACTTGCCACGTTGATTCCTGCCCTTCTGATTGCCTCAAACGCTCAGGCGGAAGAGCATTTGACAAACGAAGGCGCTTCCGCGACCAGCGGCCGCGAGCATCCACTCGGCCTGCAGACTCTCTTCGTCGAGCGTTCGGTCACCGGCAAGAACACGAACAGAAAAGGCCCGTTGCTCTCTCACGAGATCCACTTCCAGTTCGATCACACCCGCAATCGCGCCTGGCGCCTGCATGTTGACGCAGCCACGGGCAAGGTGCTCGAACGACAGGCTCTCGACACCGTGCACCTGCCACTGAGCACGGCCGAGATCGCATGGGCCACAGCCCTGATTGCCGCAGACGACGAGTTGCTCGAACGGCTGCGTGACGAGCAGCGTGCAGACGGTCGGGCCGTGTTCGAACACGTCGGTGAACTCGACATGAAGGCCATCATTCACGAACCGACCGACGCCAGCGACCCCTGTGCCCACGAACGCTGTGCACTCATCGCGCTCTTCGACCAGAGCCGCACCGTCTTCAGTATCGAACCCGTGGTGCATTTTGCCTCCGCACGCATTCGCTTGCCTGAATCACGATGAGAGCCCGATCCGCCACGATCACGGTCACGATCGCGCTGCTGACGGGAATGCTCACCGTTGCCCGGACACCCGACCTCCGGGCACAGTCATCGTCGGACAACTGTGCCCCTGACGCCACGCTCGCCCGGAGCTTCGACTCGGGTGCCAGCTGGCGGCTGTGTGGCGACATCGATCCGCTTCGTGGACTGGTGCTGTCCGATGTGCGCTATCGCGCACCCGGCGACAGCGAGCGTGACGTGCTGGCGTCGCTGGGACTGGCGCAGCTCATCGTTGATCAGCGCGGATCCGGACAAGGTCGCGCCGAAATCGGTTCGCGGCTTCAGGGGAACGATGGTCTTGGTGGCGACGCGCTGCTGCCCGTGTCGGACTGTCAGGGCGAAGCCATTGCGCTGAACGACGTTGCCGACGCGCTCTGCAGCGATTCCCGCCTGCAGCCGATGCTGGCGAAGTACGCCGAGACACCCGAAATCACCGGCAGCCGCTGGCGGCTCTACAGCGAAGCACAGCGAGGCTTCGCGCGCTGGCGCATCGGCTTCGACCTCTTCGAGGACGGTCGTATCGCACCCTTCCTGTTGTTGCTCGAACATCCCGCGCTCGAACGCCATGAGGGACTGGCCCTGCTCGCCTCGTGGCGGATCGTCCCGCGTCTCGACGGTGAACTCGCCAATACGCTGGAGCAGTTCGATTTCCCACTCGACACGACTGGCAGCAATCAGCGGCCGCAGCGCGTCCAGCACTTTGATACCGAATCACTGGCCTTCATCACGCGCGAGCACTTCTCGGGTTGGCGCATCGTCGGCTCGCACGGCAGTTACTATCTGGATCCGGCAGGCAGCGGTTTTGACTGGTCGGGTCGGGAAGACAACTGGGCAGGAAGTGATCTTGCCGTCACCGTGGCACGCGACTGCGAACGGCTGGCGATGCACGACAGCGGTTGCGGCGACGGCGGCGCAACCGGGCAATCGCTCGATACCTGGCTCGATGGCGAAAGTCTCGCCGGGCAGGCGCTCGCCTTGTGGCATCAGCAGTCTCGTGTGTTGCCGGGAGACGGCGTGGTTTCGGTACAGGACTACCCGCTCGGATTCACGTTGCTGCCCTTCGACTGGACCACGAGTTCGCCGTTCGAGAAGCAATGATGAAAGTGATACCCTTGCTGGCACTCGCCGCCATCATCGCGTCGCAACTGGCGTCCGTCACCGCGGCAAACGCACTCGCGCCCTCGAAAACGGCAGCCGAATCACATGGCCTGGTGGAGACGAGTGCCGCCATTGACGCTCGCGCCGCCGCGCCGGCACTTGCCTGCGAAGGATCTGCACGCATATCACGAACGCTTGCCAACGGCGCGCGGTGGGATTTCTGCTGGTTGTCACGTGTGCGCGAAAACCTCGTGCTGAGCGACGTACACTTCACGCCACCCGGCGGCAGCCCGCTGCGCGTCCTCGCCAGTGCTTCCATTGCGCAGCTGCACGTTGCCTACGATGACAGCGACGTGACCTACAGTGACGTCACTCAGTATGGTCTTGGTGGCACCTGGTTGCAGGAGCTTTCGGAAGCCGACTGCGTGTACGGCGAGCGGCTCTATCAGGACTCACGTGCGACTGCCTGCCTCTGGCAGGAAAACACCGCAACCACTGCTGTCGGCTCACTCGAAACGACACGCGGTTCGAGCCTGAATATCTATGCGGTGTCACAGGTGGGTGCCTATACCTACGTCATCAGCTGGCGGCTCCATGACAACGGCGCGATCGAACCCGGCATCGGTGCAACCGGCGCGCTGCAGCGCAGTTCCAGCGAGCTCGAACTGCCCTTCGGACGCATTCTTTCGGGAGACGAAGACACGCTCTGGCTCTCGCACACGCACAACTACTACTGGCGACTCGATTTCGACCTCGGGGAGTCGGCCACCGACGACGCCGTATCCGAAGTGTCCTGGCCGCTGGTGGCAGGATCACGTCAGCGGCAGGAAACCTTCTTCGATACCGAACAGGCCCGCAGTATCGCACCCGACGAAAACCGTGGCTGGCAGATTCACGAACGCCGCGTCGATGGCGTCACCTCGGGCATGCGCTGGTTCATCGACCCCTATCGCTACGGTCATCGGTATCAGCGCATGGACGTGGAACCCTTCAGCGAGCACGATTTCTTCGTCACGGTAGCCAACGACTGCGAGCGCTTCGCCAGCCAGAACGCACGCTTCAACCCCGATTGCCTCAACGACGTGCTCGAGTATGCCGACGGTGAATCGCTGCACGGCGAAGACCTCGTCGTCTGGCACCGCGTGGCCTTTCACCATGTGCCACGCAACGAAGATCAGCGCAACATGCACAGTCACTGGGACGGATTCGTGATACGACCACTCGGTCTGCCCGCCGATGACACACCCGTGAACCATCCTCCCGTGCTCCTGCTCGAGAATCGAAGCAGCGTACCGGCAAGCACCGTCGACCTTCGCCTGGTGGCCAGCGACGCCGATGGCGACGACCTTGTCTGGATGGCCTCGAATCTGCCGACGGGACTCGACATCGATCGTCGGGGACGTGTTTCCGGCCGTGTCGAAGCCCGCGGCAACTGGTCAGTGGACGTGGAAGTCTTCGATGGCGAGCATGTCGCCACCGGTAACTTCACCTGGCGCGTCGAAGAGGAACGGGGGCCAGTTGCGGTCGGCAGTGGCGGTGGTGGACTGAATCCACTGTGGCTGTTGCCGGCGTTGGCCGCGTGGATGCAGAGACACGGTCACGGCTGTCGCCGCGCGCACCGCCACGCGCACCGCCACGCACACCGCGCACACCGCGCACACCGCGCCACGCACACCGCCGCGCGCGCCGCCGGACGCATCGCGCGGACAGCCAGTGCCACCATCAGGCGGCCACGGCCGCCAGGGCGGGACGGCTTCAATTGAAGAGATCACCCTGCAGCTGCCGACGGGGTGGCGTGAAACGATCGCTGCGAAGCTGCATCGGATGCTGCCCGCAGGCGATTCCCGCACGCCGACAGGCCAGCTCGAGACGCCGGGCGATGAGTTCGGCGCGCGGGCCATTGCCGCGCATGCGGAAACCGAATCGTGTGTCGTTGAGCTTGCCGCCACGGATCTCCCGCACACCGTTGAGCACGCGCTCCTTTTTCAAGGGACAGTGTTGCTCGAGCCATTCCTCGAACAGTTCGGGTAATTCGTGCGGGAGCCGCAGTGGTATTGCCCATGCGCATTCAGCGCCTGCACAAGCCGCTTCGCGCACGATGGTTTCGATTTCCATCTCGTTCAGTGCCGGGATGATCGGGGAAATGGACACGCGCACCGGAATACCTGCCGTGGCAAGCCGTTCGATGGTGCGCAGCCGCCGGTGAGGAGCCGACGCTCGTGGCTCGAGACAGCGTGAAAGCGACTTGTCGAGCGTGGTGATGGTGATGCTTGCGGTAACCAGCTGTTCACCGGCAAGTGCGGCAAGAATGTCGATATCGCGCTCGATCAGTGCCGACTTGGTGATGAGGTAACAGGGATGATGGCAGTCAAGCAGCACTTCGAGGATCGCCCTCGTGATACCGAGCTTTCGTTCCAGCGGCTGCCAGGCATCGGTGTTGACGCCGACGGCGATCGGTGCCGGCACATAGCCGGGCTTGTCGAAGGCTTCGGCAAGCAGCGCGGCGGCGTTTTCCTTGACGTAGAGAAGCCGCTTTTCGTAACGCCCGGTGCGATTCGTAAGGGCACCCCGCCCCTTGCGTTTCCCGGCAAGTTGATGCATGAGCCGATCCAGCTGTAATGATGTTCAGCTAACTGTATATAATTTTTGACCCTGTGTCCATCAACAAACAGATTGCCGCCACCGATCCGCGGGATGACCACCGCCGGTGCCCGTACGCAACGTCGGCTGTTCGCCTTCAGCCGTCAACACGATCAACCGAGTTGAGTTGATAGTGAGCCACACCATGTTTCTCGCGTCTTGAGTCACGGAAGAGTGCCTTGGCCAGCGCGATCATCATGAGCACCATGACCATGGTGAAGGGCAAGGCGCCGATGATCATCGCGTTCTTCAGCGCCGAGAGCGGGTTGGCGCCCTCACCCGTGTTGCCGGCGATGATCAGTGCACCGATGACGAGCGTCAGCAGGAGCCCCCAGATGATGCGGTGCTTGATGCCGGTCTCCTGTGCACCACCCGACATGATGGTGTTGACCACGAGAATGCCCGAATCTGCCGAGGTGACGAGGAAGGTCATGATCAGCACCACGCACATCACCGTGAGAATCGAGTAGATATTCTCGCTGAGCATCTGCTCGAGCGTCACGAAGAGCTTGTTGGTGTCGGTCGCACCGAGAATCATGCCGTCGGCGGCACCGTTCAGTTCGAGATCGATGGCCGTGCCACCGAGGATGGTCATCCACAGGAAGCAGACGATGGCCGGTACGATGACGCAGCCGATGATGAATTCACGCACCGTGCGTCCCTTCGAGATACGCGCAAGGAACAAGCCGACGAAGGGCGAAAAGGCAATCCACCAGGCCCAGTAGAAGCTGGTCCAGCCGGCCTGCCAGCCGAAGAGACGCTGCTCGGTTCCCGCTGCGTAGAGCGCGGCGAGTTCATCGGCGCTGGCCACGGCGGTGACTTCCGCCGGCAGACCTTCCACGAAGGCGCTGTAGCTGCCCCAGGGGTCGCCGGCCATGGCGAAGAGTTCAGCGCGTGTGTCGCTCGAGATCTGCGACAGGGTTTCGGGAATCGCGGCGGCAAATGCTTCCGGTGACAGTGGCGCATAGGCGAGAAAACTCGTGGGCAGGAAGTTGAGGATGTAGTCCACGAGGCTCTTGCCGAACTGCGTCATCGAGAACACGAAGGAGCCGAAGAACACGAAGGTCAGGAGCAGGATGAGCGACAGCACGAGGTTCAGGTTCGAGAGGTACTTGATGCCTCGCCCCACCCCGGAAACCGCAGAGAGGATCGACATGCTCATGATCACGAAGAGTGCGGCAAGCAGGCCCACCGTGGAGGGCTGCGGCGGCGCTTCTCCGTTCGTCACCTGCATGAGCCATTCGGCACCGGAAATCGAGTAGAGCCCGTCGACGAACTGGCTGACGCCGAAACCGATGGTGACCGCAACACCGAGGAGTGTCGCCACCACGCCGAGAATATCGACCACATGACCGAGAAAACCGTTGGCGGCACGTCCGAGCAGCGGTGTCAGGGCGCTGCGGATCGTGAGCGGCATTTCACGTGAATAGGCGTAGTAGGCCAGCGAAAGGCCGGTGATGACGTAGATGCCCCAGGCGTGGAAACCGTAGTGCAGGAAGGTGTAACGATACCCCGACTTCAGCGCCTCGGCGGTATTGCCCTCGACCTCACCTGAAATCACGATCGGGTTCGAGCCCCAGAGACCGAGAGGCTCTGCCGTGGCAAACACCATGAGTCCGACGCCGAGACCGGCACCGAACATCATCGAGAACCAGGAAAAGTTGGAAAACTCCGGTGTGGTGCCGGGCACACCAAGCAACCTGGAACCCGTTCCCGGGAGAATCGCCAGTATCAGCAGGAACACGACGAACACTGCCACCGCGTACATGTAGAAGGTGTTGAACACCTCGAGCAGGGACGAGTTGGTCGAGGACAGGAAGGCCCCGGCCACTTCCGGCTGGACAAGCGCCCAGAGCACGAGAGCCACGATGATGAACTTGCTGATCAGGGCGATCGGAATGCTGTTGTCCTTGTAGAACCCTTCGTCGGCCGTCTTGATGTCGAGTTCCGTAAACGGTGGTCTGGTGCTCATGCGCTCTATCCTGTGGTTGTAGAGTTCCTGTGCCTGAAAGACAGTATTTTCCGACGGTCGCATTCTGTCTCGTGAGCGACGCATTCTGTCACAGATTGGTCACAACACCAAACCATCACGAGAATTCATTCACGGACCTGTCCGTTTTCCGTCCGAACTCTTTCCTGAATGGCGCGTGCCGTGATGGTTCGTTTCAGCGTGCACGCAGCCAGGTTCTGCTGCACCGTGCCGCAGGCGCTTGCGTGTGCCTGCGTCGCTGGTGAAGTGCCCACGGAGAGTGCTTGCCGTACTCGCGGAGAGTGCTCTCGGAAAGTGCTCGAAGAGAAAGGCTTGTTAAAATGACCGAGCACCTGAAAACCGACCAAGACCTCGGAAACCGTCTCATGCGCAAGCAATGGAAAACGACTGCCACAGCACTCTCCTGTTGCTCTGCCGTTCTGCTGTCGATCGGGAACCTCGGTGCCAGTAGCGGCGACGCCTGCCCCGGCAGCTTCACCAAGCAGGAACGGGTATCCATTCGGGCCGTGGCGAAGCCTCCCTACAACCGGATGTTCCGCGAGCCCGGGTTCAAGTCACGTATACGACGCATTACCAATACCGCACCCGGCGAAGTGATTCGCCCGGCAGGTGGTGCGGTACAGGCCTGGAACATCGACGAATCCCTCCTGTTGCTGCACGGTTACGGTGGCAGCCCCGGCCCGCGTCTGCTCGATGGCCTGGACTACAAGCCGATGGCCACGCTGCCGCTGCCACTGGGCGACTCGGCGGCCCGGGCCGACATCTTCTGGTCCAGCGACGCGCCTCGCGAGCTGTACTACATCGCCGGCAGTGGTGAAAACAACGGCAAGCTCGTCAGACACTCGCTCGAGAGCAACTCCGACGAGATGCTGTCCGATCCGGGAACACGATGCAAGGGCGCAGGTTACGATCCCGACAGCCTGCGCATGGTCAAACCACTCGGCAACGATGACACCTTCTTCTTCCGCTGCGGCAACGACACTGGCGGCCTGCTGCTTGCCTGGCATCGCGAGGACGACAGCTACGCCGAACGGAAGATCGAAGATGCACCGCCATCGGATGCCCTGCCGCTACCCTCGCATGACGGCAGCAAGGTGGTATTCCAGGGTGTTGCCATGGATCGCGCACTCGAGGATTCGCCCGGGGAACTGGACTTGAGCGATCGGAATACCGCAGTCACCATCGGCGAAGGGCGGACCGGCACACCGGTTCTGTGGCACGCAGCCCAGCATGAAGCACCTCGGCGTTGCAATGACGACATGTGGGGCGGTGTCGGTCTTCTCGTCGAATATCCGCTTGATACGGGAAACTGCCGGAACGTCATCAGCCCCACCGACGGCTATCCCGAACCCGGTGCTGACTACAGCCTCTCCTCAGGCAGCCTCGCACAACCGCGGCTCCTTGCCATGACCAACATGGCCTACGACGAGCAGAGCTGGTACCTCAACGGCAAGCCCGCCCCCCTGCTCAACGGCGAGATCGTGACACTCGATGGCACCGTGGGCGAAGCGTCGGTCTGCCGCCTTGCGCATCATCGCAGTTTCGGCCGCGAGGCGGGAAACGCCGAGGGTTATGACCCGATACTGGCCGAGCCCGCGGTGACCCTCAGCCCACGTGCGTCACGTCTGCTGTTTGCATCCGACTGGTACGACTCGGGTTCGGTCGATACCTACGTGATCGAACTGCCGAATCATGCCATCCTGAATGTGGCTGGTCTCTGGCGTGACCGCGACTATCCCAGCATCTTCACGCGCATCGAACAGACAGGTTCGTCACTGTCACTTGAACGACAGACCGAGTCAACGGGTGGCATCCCCGCTTTCAAGAGCCGTGGGGAAGGCCGCACCGATGGCTACGAGGTAAGGTTTACCTACGAAACGCAATACGCGAACGATGTGCGTGCGACCGGAACCTGCAGTGGCAAGAGCAATGCCAAAGCCGAGTCCATCACCCTACGCTGCGAGGACAGCTTCATCGGAGATGTCCGCACGATCCTGATTCGCCAGGAGGAATGACCTGTCATTCACTTCCGTCATGCAACCCTGGCGTCACACCTTGCGCTCGCCAGACGGCGTCTGCGCATCGCCCCGGCCGAACTGCGCATCGTCGCCCCGGCCGGACTGCGCATCACACCCAACGGGGCTGGCGATGCCGAAACTGCGCACTGCCCAGTCGACGATGTCACGATGCACCGCATCACGGTGTATCTGCAGCATGTTCAGGTGATCGTTGTCGGGAAAGTACCGATGGCTGACCATGCCACGAAAATCGAAGTCGCGGAAGGTATCGTCGAACTGGCCATGGTAGTTGTAGTAACCGGATACGCCTCCACTGAACACGAAATGCATCTTCACACCTCGTGACGCCAGTTTCTCGATCAGCTGGCCGGATTGTTCACGGCTCAGATCGGTAAAGGCAAGCAGACTCATGAAGCCAGCGCGCTGCGCGCTCCCGCTCTCGATGGCCTGTGCATCGTCGTGATTCCGCCCTTGACGACGACTGTCCCGATACCGCTTCCAGAGTCTCTGCCAGCGCCAGGCTTCGAGGGATCGAGGCAGCAGATGAAACAACACGTGATGGATGTAGAATCGCGCCGTCCTGTAACCTGTTCCGTCCAGGTTCACCAGCCCAATCACGCGTTCATCGTGTTCGGCCTTGCGCAAGGTGTCGTATGCACCGGAGCACAGACCCATCAGCACGAACCGTCGGTAGCCATGTTCGTGCTCGAGAAAGTCCATGGCGCGATCGAGGTCGGTCGATACCAGTTCGAGGTTGTCACTGACATCGGTACGCGGTCCACTGTCGCCAAGCCCCGAAATGTCGATACGTATCGAACAGAAACCTTCTTCCCCGAGTTTCCGTGCCAGATCCGTGTTCAGCCGGTTCGGGCCCACCCGGTGCAGGAACCCCGCGTTGATCAACACCACCGCCGGTCTGCCGTGACCCTTGTCGACACCGTGAACAATGCCGACGAGCGCGGTACTCTCGTCGATGACAACCGCGCGTTCATCGAACGCTTCTGCACCCGATGCACGCGGTTCACTCGGTTGTTCGTCCGCAAGTTTCATTTCGCCGGCAGACTGTTTCATCGTTGATCCTGCAGAGCGCTGCACACGGCCTCGTGCACCTGATGTGCGAACAGCAGTTGCGAGGCGTGTGCATCATCATTCCACAACTCGATATCGGGAATGCGCGTCAGATGGGTTTCCGCCGGTTTTCGCTGTGCCGGCAGCAAGGTCAACCAGGTGGCATCACTGCGGCTCAGTCTCCCCGTGATCACGAGATCCAGCCTGCCGGGGAAGCGCCGGAATGCCTCACGCACATCGAGCACCGCGAGTTCCGACAGCAGATCCTGCGAATAGGTATAACCGAACCGTTCCGTGGCTTCGGCAAGACGTTGACGAAAGCGGTAGCGATCCAGATCGCGCATCGATATCCTGTGAAGGTGACTGACACGATCGAGGAAGCGCTGACCGCAGAAGATCGGATCCCATGCCACCAGCTGATCGATACCGTCGGGCATGGTGTCGAGCAACACCGCTGCGCCCAGCCGCAACGTCACGATCGACACGGCATCGACACCGGCTCGCTCGCGCAGATGCTGACAGGCCGCGCGGATGTCGTCGCGCCACTGCGCGAGCGATGCCGTTCGTGGTGTACCGGCAGAATCACCGAAACCGCTGAAATCGAAACGCAGGCAATGGTATCCCTCACGCGCGAGTGTCGAAGCCTGGAGCTGCATGAGCCGGTGCGCCTGCATGTACTCGTGGGCCACTGACGGTACGAACAGCACCGCCTTGCCGTTGGCCTGTCGCAGCGGCCGGTGTTCGATGCAGAAGATGGCACGTGAACCGCTCCTGAGGAACCCGGGAACGATCGGCACGGTGTCACGGCCCCTGCCCTCGACATCGGTCGCGGGACGATCGTCGGGAACCAGATACAGGGCGAGTTGCGCGAGATCCGCCGTCAGCAGCAGCCGTGGCGGTATCGCGCACTTGAACTCGCGGAACACGCGGGCATTGAAGCGCATGCCGAGCAACGAACTGCCACCCACCTGAACGAAGTTGTCGTGCACCGAAGGCCGCTCGCCACCAAGTACCTGCTGCCAGACGCCTGCCAGCAGCCTTTCGGTATCGGTACGAGGCGCGATGCCATCGTCTGCATCCTCTTCCCATTCGTGCTCGCGCAAACGACGCTTGTCGAGTTTGCCGTTCGGCAGGGTGGGAAATGCGGAAAGCCAGGTCACTGCCGAGGGTACCGCCCAGGGTGCCAGCTGCGATCGCAGCGCTGCGTCGATCGTGGCCGCAGGCAGTTCCTGTCCGCGATAGAAGGCAACCAGTCGATCCCGTGCATCGCTCAGAGCTACCGCCGAATCCACGCCATCGATACCGCTCAGGACGTGTTCCACTTCCGCGAGATCGAGGCGTTGTCCGTGAATCTTCAGCTGACTGTCGCGTCGCCCGCGGTGCGTGAGAATCCCGCTGTCGTCCTGCTGACCGAGGTCTCCCGTGAGATACATCCTGCCGTAGCCGAAAGGGTTGTCGACGAAGACCTGACGCTCTCCGGGGGACTGTCGGTGATAGCCGAGAGCCAGCCCGCGTCCGGCAACCGCAATTTCGCCAACCGCCCCCTGCGGCATCAGACGCTGGTGCTGATCGACGATGTAGATTTGACAATGGCTGATGGGCCGACCGATCGAAACCGGTGTACCCACCGAACCGGCAGTGAGCACCATGGCACTGACATCGGCCGACACTTCGGTGGAACCGTAGAGATTCAGGAGCGTCAGTGCCGGATGGAGCGAGAACAGGCGTTCGGCGAGCGTGGCCGAGAGTGCCTCACCACTCAGCACCAGATGTGCAAGCCCCGACAGGCCAGCGGCCGGGTCATCAACGCTGTCGATCAGGGTCTCGAGTACCGAGGGCACCATGACCAGCCGTGTGACGGCATGCGTCGACAGTGCGTCGAAAAACCGGTATGGCTGCTGCAGGGTGTCATCGTCGATCACCAGGGTAGGCACTCCGCCGAGAAGCGGCCCGAACAGTTCCCAAATCGAATCGACGAAATTGAGCGGTGTCTTCTGGCAGCAGACCTCATCACTGGCGAACGGCCAGTTGGCCCACATCCATGCCAGCCGATTGAATGTGGCTGCATGACTGCCGAGGACTCCCCTGGCGATGCCCGTCGAGCCCGAGGTGTACATGAGATAGGCAGCATCGGCGGCATCGCTGCTCTCCTGGCCGGACCGGCAGCGCGGCGTGAAACGCGTGATGGCATCGTCATGATTGAATTCGGGAGGGTCTGCCAGCAGATCGTCCAGGGCGTGAATCGTGATGCCGGAAGGCGTGCTTGCGGAGAGCTCCTGCAGCCCGGCATCATCGGCAACGATCATCTGTCTGGCTTCGGAATCGACCAGCATGAATCGACGACGCTCCGTCGGGTAGCTGGCATCGAGCGGCACGTAGACACCACCGGCAAGCATGACCCCGAGCACGGCAGGATAGACGTCGGCCGAACGCGACAGACAGACGGCCACCCTGTCACCGCGTTGCAGACCGGATGCATCGAGCGCAACGGCCACCGCGGCACTGGCCTGCGACAGCGCGGCGTAGCTGTAACGACGCTCGGCATCCATGACCGCGATGGCATCGGGTTGCCTCGCCGCTCGCTCGAGAAACAGCGAAGCCAGATTGATCCGATCTCGTTGAGGGGTTTCGAAACCCTGCCAGAACCGATTTTGCCCGAGCCCGCCGCCTGTGGTGCTGCCAAGGCCGTTGAAATCACGCAGAAGCTGCTGCCGCTCTGCCGACGACAGCATGTCGAGTTGGCCGATACCCTGCTCCAGCGCGCCCGGATCCGTCATCGACGCCAGCAGCTTCCGAAAATGCCGCAGCAACTGCTCGAGCGACTCTGCGGACAACAACTCCTCGATGTAGAGGGCCAGTATCGAAATGTTCGGTTGATCGAAGATTTCAAGCGTCAGCGGATAAGGACTGTTCTCGTGAACCTCGGCCTTGCCGAATGCGATCGCCGGTGCCGATGCTCCATCATCGAAGGACGGGAAGCTCTGAAAGACGATCAGGGTGTCGAACAGATCGACACCGGCAGGTACCGCACTTTCCCGATGAACCTCGGCCAGTGACACGGCGTTCGAGCGATTGATCAGGTCGAGTTCCCTCTGGACCTGGCCCAGCCATTGCCCGAGTGGCATGTCGAACTGGCAACGAATACGCAGCGGCAAGGTATTGACGAAGAGGCCGAAGGTGCGAGCGTGATGCTCGATGGCATCTCCCCGGCCGTTCACGGTCACGCCGAACAACACATCGTCGTTGTCGACATGACGTGACAGCAGCAGTGCCCAGGCGGCCTGCACGACGCAGTTGACGGTGACTCTGGCACGCCTTGCGAGCTGGCGAACAGCCTCGCTGAGTCGCCCATCGAGTGCTCTGCAGAGGTGTGCCCGTGCGTAGAGAGCATCGGCACCGGCATGCCCACGCCGTGCCGGCAGAGGCGTCGGTGTGTCGAAGTCATGCAGCTTCTGCCGCCAGCTTGCCAGCAAGTCCGTGCGATCGACTCTGGCCAGGGCCTTGACGTGTTCGGCGTAGTTGCCGGCCGCCGGCAGGTCGGGTTCCTCACCACGCAGGAACGCCGCCTGCACCGTCTGCAGTTCGTTGAACAGCAGCACACTCGACCAGCCGTCGAACACGAGATGGTGGATGTCGAAGATGACGTGATGGCGCCTGCCCGGCAGTGCCACGATGTCGATCGCCAGCAATGGCGCCTTGTCGAGTGGCATGGGGCGTTCGGACGCGGCCACCGCGAGTGCATCGAGCGCGTCCGGCACGGCACCGGGATCCATGTCGCCGAGATCGTGCTCGTATATCGGTAGGGCTACCTGTTCGCGCTCCACGGCCACCGGCGCGTCCAGACCTTCGTGCAGAAACAGGGTGCGCAGAGCGGCATGCCGCGCCACGAGGAACTCGAGTGAGCGCCGGAAACAGGCGGTATCGAAACTGCCGTTGATATCGATGCGTGACTGGGTACGGTAGAGCGCATCGTTGTCGGACAGCAGGGTCTGATACAGGAGCCCCTGCAGCGCCGATGACAACGGATAGATGTTCGCGACGTTTCGAGGTTTTTCCGTCATGAACGTGGCGGGGTGAGATGGCGTCCGTGATTGCCTTTGTCAGTCACCCGCATGATACGCGAGTTTTCCGGCTGCCGATTCAGTGCACTGTACCCTGCAGCAGAAAGCTGGCAACGAGTTCACGCAGGTTGGCATCACCAAGCAGCTCATGTGAGGTGGCCAGTGGCGTCCAGTCCACCACGATCGATTCACTCCCGTTCGAGTAGTCAAGGTACTCGCCGCAGTCGCCGCGCTGCCAGGCGTTGTCGTACCAGGGGTCGTTGCTTGCCACCAGTGTCATGACGGGCTCTGCCGACGAAGCCGACATGCCCTGGTACTCGCGCCAGGGTGCCCTGCACGACCAGGATTCGATCACGCGGCTGCGCGGGGCCAGCGCCGGATAGGCGGAAAGATCCAGCGTGGCCGCTGCCGTGCCGCCTTCGCTGAAACCGCCGAGATGTATGGCTTCCTGCTTCGCCCAGGCGAACTGTCGCACACGCCAGAGCGCGTACGTTGCGTCGATCTGACGCATCTGCAACACGGGCCGGTAGAGACCGGCGCGAAAGGTGGCAGGATCGCAGGAGGTGGGGTAGAAGTCACGGGCGAAGCTGTCGGGTGCAATGACCACGAAACCGAGTGAGGCAAGCCAGTTGAGCCGGTCGATCGTGCCGCTCCAGTGTCCCAGACAGCCGTGCAACCAGATCACGACCGGCCATGTCCGCCCCTTTGACTGCGAGGCCGGCAAGGCCTCGAGTGCAGCAACGTCAACGCTGCCGGACAGAGGAAAACCGGCGGGCACCCTCACCTCGGACGCATTCCAGGCGCGGGCGGTTTCTGCCTCATCCAGCATGACCGTTTCGACGGCTGGCTCGAGCAGTATTTTCGAGTAATCAGGCCTGGATGACGGATCGCTGACGTCAGGCGCATCGGCGGGAGCAGGGCCTGCGGCATCGGTCTCGTGAGTGCCGCCATTGCTGCAGGCAGCGAGAACCAGCACCAGCAACGGCAACACCGAACCGCGCACAAGGGTCACAAGAACCACCAGGGTCGAGCAACTGCCTGAAGCAACACGCATACGGACATCGATGTGTTTCATGATGGGCTGACACTGATCCGAGAGAGCTGCCACTGATCCGAGATAAACGCGTTCATCATCACCCGACGGACACCCGCAACGAGAACGACTGACCGGCAGCCGTGCGAAAGGTTGAACGGTTCACTGCCGCGTTGCCCTCCACAGCCAGATCATCGCTCGGCAAGCGGCCGGGCCCACACGGCCGTATCGTGATAGACCGCCCCACCATTCGGTGCCCCGGGCTCGGCACTGACCAGCGTGTTGATGCCGAGTCCACCGGGAAAATCGGCATTCGGCCACTGACTCTCGACGACCGTGACGCCGGGCTGCAGGCCGTCGAAACACCGGGCGTGCAACCGTACTTCTCCCAGCGCATTGCCCAGCACCATGAGTTCGCCGTCGACGATGCCGTAGCGTGCCAGATCATCCGGGTGCATCAGCGCCTCGGGGCGCTTCTCCATGCGGCGTGAACCCGGCGTTTCGGTGAACGACGAATTGAGAAACTGGCGAGCAGGTGCCGTGACCAGGCGCAGTGGGAAGGTATCACTGGCGGCATCGATCACATCCCAGTGAGCGGGAAGAGAAGGCATGTCGGCACTGTCAGGCCCGTGCCGTGACCAATCGGGCTTGAATCTGAAACGGCCATCCGGATGGCCGAAGCCGTTGCCGAAATGGCTGTAGGCATGGTCGCGACAGAGGTCAACACCACCCGCCTTCTCGATGGTGTCGAAATCCGGCAGACCCGATCGCCGCAGTGTCGTTTCGCAGAGTTCACGCGATGTCATGCGGAAGGCAGGATGTTCGAGACCAAGACGCTCTGCCAGCTGCGAGAGCAACCAGTGATTGCTGCGACACTCGCCAGGTGGCTCCATCAGCTGGCGACTGACCTGCAGATACGTATGGCCGCTGGCCTTGTAGATGTCGTCATGCTCGAGAAACATCGTTGCCGGAAGTACGATGTCGGCACGTCGTGCCGTATCGGTCAGGAATTGTTCATGCACCACCGTGAAGAGATCCGGACGCGCCAGACCGTCGAGCACCCTGGCCGTTTCCGGGGCTACCATGGCCGGATTGGTATTCTGGGTGAACAGCGCCTTGACGGGCGGCCCTCCGCCGAGTGACGCCGCATCACCGAGAAGAATGCGTCCGATCGCGGACTGATCCAGTTCACGCGTCGACGCTGGCGGCAGATCATCGCCCTGTATGAGAGTACTGTCCAGCTTGTAGATGTCGCCATGGCCGTAGAGCGCACCGCCACCTCGCCGTTGCCAGTGCCCCGAGATTACCGGCAGGCAGCTGACCGCATGCATGTTGCTGGCGCCGTTGCGGCTGCGCGTGAACCCGTGGCCGATACGGACGAAGGCGCTCCTGGCCTCGCCGTACCAGTCGGCAAAGGTCTTGATCTCGGCCACATCAAGACCGGTGATCGACGCCGCCCACTCGGGTGTGCAGGTGGCAAGATGCGCCCTGACCTCGGTGTCGAAGTCGCTGTGGCTGGCAAGATAGGACTCATCGGCAAGGCCTCGTTCCAGCAGGCAGTGCATGACGGCGCAGGCCAGTGCGCCATCGGTTCCCGGCCTCGTGGCAAGATGAAGATCCGCCTTTTCGGCGGTGATGGTGCGGTAGGGATCGATGACCACAAGCCGGGTTCCCCTGGCACGTCGCGCTTTCGCCAGGTAGTGCATGACATTCACCTGCGTGTTGACGGGATTGCCACCCCAGACAACGAGCAGATCACTGTGTTCCAGCTCGCGCAGATCCACCCCACGCCTGGCGCCGTTGCCCGCCATCCATCCCGCGTCGGACAAGGCCACGCAGTAGGTTGAATGCTGCCTCGACGTACCGAGTTCACGACGCAGCCTGTCGAGTCCGTTGCGCTGTGCGAGCCCCATGGTGCCGGCATAGTTGTAGGGCCAGATGGCTTCGGCGCCGGCGTCGTCGATGATTGCCTGCCAACGGATGGCGATCTCGTCCAGCACGGATTCCCATTCGCATGGCGCGAAGGCAGTCGTGTCGGTCCAGCCCGGCTCGCCCTTCGGCACCACGCGCCTGAGGGGCCGCGTGAGTCTGTCGGGGTGATGAATGCGTTCGGCATAACGCGAGACCTTGGCGCAGATGACACCTTCGGTATAGCCGTGCTCCTTGCGACCACGCACCTTGACCACGCGTGACTCGCCCCCTTCGCCGTCGAGATCGACAGACAGGGCACACACGCTGGGGCAGTCGTGCGGACAGACGGCGAACTCGGTGCGACTCATCGTTGACGAAACCTCGCGGTAATGCGGCTCAGATGACCATGCAACCAGATTCTGACCTGTTGATCAACGGCACACACTGCGAAGAACAGCAGGAGCGTGGCGATGGCACCGCGCAGCAACAGATTGTACAGCGGCTCCCCGGTATCGAGGCCGACCAGCGGCAGCGTGATCGCGAGCGACAGCAACAGCATGATCAGCGGACGTCGCCAGGAGACGCCGAAGTGAAGCAGACGCATGGCGTTGCCGGCTATGCCCGCGGCAAACACGCTGTAGGCAAGCAGCGTGATGCAGGCAGCACCGACGATGCCGTAAAGCGGAATGACCAGATAGTTGCCGACCAGATTGACAGCGCCGGAGATCAGGCCCCACTTCACCAGCGTATTGGTCGAGCCGAGCAGGTACATGCCGGCGGAAAGAAAGATCAGACTGCCGTCGAGAAACACGGTGGTCGAGATCCACGGGATGATGCTCGCACCGGCTTCGTAGCGGCTACCGGCGAGAAACTGCAACAGTTCGGGGGCGACAAGATTGAAGATGGCCAGGAACGGAATCCCGATGATCAGATAGAAGTGCAGACCCTGCTCCAGAAATGGTCTGGTCGCCACGCTGCCTTCTCGCGCCCAGATGTCGCTGAGCATCGGCCGGACTGCGGCAGCGAGGCTCGCGGTAATGACCAGTTCGATATAGCCGCAGAGATTGTAGGACGCCGCATAGAGTCCGAGAGGACCAGCGCCCAGGGTGGACCCGATCATGTAGCGGTCGACAAGCCTGAGCACGACCGAGAGCGCTTCCAGTACCATGAGCGGCATGCCGAAACGCAGCAGTTGACCGGCCGTGCCGGTGGAAAAGCTCGCCAACGAGAAGCTGAACCAGGGTCGGTAGGCATTCACCGCCCACAGCGCTCCGACAAGTTCGGCGACGACCATCACGGCGAGAACCGCGTGCAGTACATAGTTGTCGCTGACGAGCAGTATCAACAGCATCACGATGTAGCTGCAACGCGCGAGAATCGTTCCCATGCCGACGGCGTGACTCTCCTGACGGGCCCGCAGAAGATTCCAGTTGGCGCTGCCGATCATGCGCAGGATGATCATCAGCGAAAGGATCGCGAAACTGCCGGGGAGGTTCGGGTTCTCGATGAATCGGGGCACGATGAACGTACCGGAGATGATCCAGACAATGGCCGTCAACAAGGACAGGCAACCCAGCAGCACGAAGACGGTGGAATGAAAGGCGAGCAGACTTTTCGCCGCATCGTCACTGTGCCGGGCGCCCGCGTAGAAACGCACGATGGCATGCTGGATACCCAGCTTGCCGAAGGCCACCGCGAGTGTCGCGCTGGCGGTGACAAGACCGAGAATGCCGTAGTCGTCAACCGGAAGGTTGCGCGTCATGAGCGGAAAGGCGAGCAGCCCGACGATGCCCGAGACCACGCCTGCCGTGGCGTAGTTGCGCACATGCCGCAGAATCTGCAAAGCTGCCATGGTCGGGTTTCAGGCGTCGCGAGTCGCGTTGTTCACGTGATGAAACCCCGTCAACCGTCGTCGAGCAATTCGGCAATGCGTGCCAGCTGATCTTCGTCAATGGCGAGATCTGCGTCGTCGGATTTCGGCATCGTTTCGTCCCGTTGCACCCTGTCGGTTGTGTTTTCCCCGTTGACGGAACCGTCGCCGGAACCGCCCCCGGAACTACCGACACCGGGTTCTGCCGTGCCTCCTGACGGCTTGTCGTCGACGCCCGCAGCGGATACCACGTCGGCTTCCCCTGCCAGTGTTCCATCGGCCTTCCCAGCCATTGCTCCGTCGGCTTCCCTGGCCAGCGCATGGATGCTGCCGTGTTCGAATATGCCGAGCAACGATATCTGCAATCCTGCTCTGGCCGCCGTGGACACGATCTGCATGGCCGATATGGAGTTTCCGCCCAGGTCGAAGAAGTTCGAATGGATGCTGATTGCGTCACGCCCGAGCACGCTCTTCCAGATGTCGCACAAGGTCGTTTCGGTAGCCGTGGCAGGCTGATTCTGCGGCAATGCGACATCATCATGTTCGGCGAGCCGCACTCTGGAGGCTTCGTATCCTCCCGGTGCGGGCAGGGCCTTTCTGTCGGTCTTGCCGTTCGGCGTTCTGGGAACCTCGTCGATCGGCATGAATATCGCCGGCATCATGTAGTGCGGGAGCTTGTCTCGAACACGTTGCCGGAGATCCGCCTCGTCCACGACGGCCTGTCCTTCATCACTGACTACCGCGATGTAGGCGACCAGCATGTCTTTGTCTTCGAGGTGACAGAGCGTCACCACGGCTTCCGCCACCGAGGGTGACTCGGCGAGTACGTGTTCGATTTCCCCGGGTTCGATGCGATAACCCCGGAGTTTCATCTGGCTGTCCATGCGACCGAGGCATTCGATGTCGCCGTTGTCGAGCCAGCGTCCCAGATCGCCCGTGCGATAGACGGTATTGCCGGATTGCGGATCGCGCGGATCGGGGATGAACTTCGCTGCGGTAAGCTCGTCGCGATTGACGTAGCCGAGGGTGACACCCTCACCGGCAATGCAGATTTCGCCCGAAAGCCCGATCGGGGACAGGCGATCGTTCTGATCGAGTATCACGATTTCGGTGTTGTCGATGGGCTTGCCGATGGAAATGATGTCAGCGGCTGAATGCACCCGTCCGCAGCTTGACCAGACGGTGGTCTCCGTGGGCCCGTACATGTTCCACAGTTCGCCGACGACCGGCAACAGATTTCCGGCGAGATCTCGCGGCAGCGCCTCGCCACCCACCAGCGCCTTGACGTGAGCACCGCCGGTCCAGCCGGCATTCAGCATCAGTCGCCAGGTGGTCGGCGTGGCCTGCATGTGCGAGATTTCCTCGGTGCGCATGCGCTCGGCGAGTGCTTCGCCATCGAACGTCATCTCTCGTGTCGCGATGTCCACCCGCGCACCTGCAATGAGTGGCAACAACAGTTCCAGCGCTGCGATGTCGAAAGCGATGGTCGTGACCGCGAGCAGTGAATCGCCCTCCGCCATTCCCGGTGTTCGTGCCATCGAATGCAGGAAATTGACGAGGTTGCGGCGCATCACGCGCACGCCTTTCGGCAGACCGGTCGAGCCCGACGTGTAGATGACGTAGGCGAGATCATCGGGACGGTTCCCTGCCGCAGCGATGAAGGGTCCGGCTTGTGCGATGGCTGCGGCTTCAAGGTCGAGATCGATGATGCGCAGTCCTTCGTGGACACACTCTCTGGACTGCGCATTCCTGATCAGGGCAACCGCACCGGAATCGCTGAGGATATGCTCGATGCGTTCACCCGGATACTCCGGATCGAGTGGCAGGTAGGCTGCCCCGGCTCGTTGTATGGCCAGCATCGCCACGAGCATGTCGATACCGCGCGGCAGGTACAGCGCGATGAGATCGCCGCGCCCCAGACCCTCGCCGACGAGAAAGGCTGCCAGTTCATTGCAGCGATCGGCCAGTTCACGATAGCTCAGGCGCTCGTCGAGACAGCTCACTGCCGCTGCATTCGGTGTTTGCGCTGCCTGCTCGAGAAACAGATCCACCATGCCACGTTCCCGTGGGTATGCCCTGGCCGTGGCATTGAAGGGGGCAATCGCCGAAGCCGTGTCGCTTTCACTCTCGAGCGAAATGGTACCGAGTGCCTGGTCAAGGTCCTGCTGCAGCAGCATCTTGACGATATTGATGAAGTGCGTGATCGCATCCTTCAGAATCCGGTCAGGCACCAGTTCGGTTACGTACATGGCCTGAATCATGATCTCCCTGTTCGGCAGAACCTGTACGGAAACCGGCATGTGGCTGTTCTCATGCCACGAACTGATCTCGAAACTGACGGGACAGTCGGCCGGGAATCGTCGTGGCGGAAAGTTCTGGAAAATGAGCAGGGTTTCGAACAGTGAATCGTTGCTTTCGAGGGAAACCAGTTTCTGTATGTCGTAGAGAGCGGTGCTCTCGTATTCCACGAGCGAAGCCTGCTCTCGCTGCAGTTTTCTGAGCAGATCGCGAAAGTTGGTCCGGTCATCGAGACGGATACGGCGCGGCACTGAATTGACGAACATGCCGACCGTGTTTTCGTAGTTGCCGATGCCACTCGAACGGCCCGACACGGCAGTACCGAACACCACGTCGTCGGTCCTGTTGTAGTTGCCGAGCAGTATCGCCCAGGCCAGTTGCAGGATGACATTGGGACTGACATGGCACTCCTTCGCCATGGCGTACAGACTCGAGCTACTGATTTCGTCCACGAATGCAAGGTAGTTGCCGGTAGCGTGATGATGGCCCCGGACGGCACTGCTGCGGTAAAGGGGTGTCGGCACCTGAAAACCGTCGAGTTCTTCGCGCCAGAACGCCTGTGCGTTCTCGCGGTTCATGCCGTTCACCACCCGTACGTGATCACGGTAGTTTCCCGCCGGCGGCAGATTCGCCGGACGACCCTGCAGGCGTGCAACGTAGATGCGCTGAAACTCGTTCGCCAGCAGTGCCATCGACCAACCATCCATCAGCACATGATGGAAAACGACGAGCATGTGGGCGGCATCATCTTCGAGCCGAAAAAGATGAATGTGCATGATCGGCGCCCTGTCCAGTGGCAAGGTGGCTGCCACCTGCTCCTCCACCAGGCGATCCAGCGCCTGCCTGCGTTCAAGCCTGTCGGCAATGTGCCTGAGATCGACATGCCTGACCTCGAAGTCGACCTCACGCAGCGTGACATGCAGAGGCTCATCGAGCCCTTCCTGCACAAGGAAGGTACGCAAGGCCGGATGCCGCGCGATCAGCTCTCGCCAACTGGCATCGAATTCCTGCCGGCGAATATCCCCGAACACATCGACATGAACGTGCATGAGATACAAGGGCTGCTCGACGCCCTGGAGAAGCATGTGGTAGAGGATGCCGAGTTGTGCCGAAGTGATGCCGTAGACATCCTCCACCAGGGCCATGTCTCCCCTGACCTGAGGATGCTGCTTCAGTAGCGTGCGCAGCGCTTCGACATGAGCCGAAATGCCTGACAGGTTCATGTCGGCCTCGGCAAGTTCATCACCCTTGTCCAGATGCATCACCGGGTTGCGGTCGAGCATGGCGGCCATCGCGGCGACGCTGCCCTGCTCGACGACATCATTGAGGGAAACGGCATAGCCACTCCGGCGCAGCGCAACGACGATGCGCATGGCCGATATCGAATTGCCACCGACAGCGAAGAAGTCACCTTCGAGATCGACTTCCGCGATCTCGTCGTTGTCGGCGACGAGCACGTCCCGCCAGAGCTCGGCAAGCAGCGCCTCGGTTTCGGTTTCCGGTTCCGTCCGGCCCTTCGACAAGGGACTGGACTCGCTCATCAGCAGAGCGAGTGCCTTGCGGTCGATCTTCCCGTTCGGCATCAGCGGAATGCTGTCGAGGATACGGAAATGACCGGGAATCATGTATGCCGGCAGCATGCCCGAAAGATGCGACTGCACCCTTGCGATCAGTTCGGCATCGCCGTCCGGCAGCGTGTCACGATCACTGTTGGGCACGATGGCGGCCTCGAGCTGATCGCCATCAGCAACACCGACCACGGCCGAGTCCAGTTCGGGATGCTCCCGCAGCGCAAGTTCGATTTCGGCAAGCTCGATGCGATGCCCGCGTATCTTCACCTGCGAATCCGCACGCCCGTGATGGACAAGCAGATCGCCGTCGTAGCGGGCGCGATCACCCGTGCGAAACAACAGCCCTTCACCGAAGGGATTGGGCACGAACTTCTGTCGATTGAGTTCGGGATCGGCGTGGTAGCCACCCGAAAGACCGATGCCGGCCACGCACAGCTCGCCGATGCAGCCTTCCGGTACCAGGGCGAGCGATGCATCGAGCACATGAACCTGACAGCCTGACAAGGGCCGTCCGATCGGCACCCGCTTGCCGATGCTGTCGAACGAGACATCGTGCCAGGTGACATCGGCTGTCACTTCGGTCGAACCATAGAGGTTGACCAGACGCGCATGCGGCAGGCGACGCAGAAAGCTGCGGGCAAGATCCGGTGGCAGCGGCTCGCCACTGACGACACAGAGGCGCAGCGATGACAGTCGCTGTTCGATGTCATCCCAGGCGCTGAGCAGCACCGAGAGCAGCGAGGGCACCAGTACCAGCCGGGTGATTCCTTCTCGCTGCAGCGTGTCGATGAAACGGTAGATGTCAAGTACATCACTGTCGGGAATCACCACCACGGGAACGCCCTGGCACAGGGGACCGAAGAGTTCCCAGATGGAATCGACAAAGCTCAGGGCCGTCTTCTGACAGGCCACTTCCCCGAGGGTGAACGGGTAGCGCCGATACATCCAGGCGAAGCGATTGAGCGTGGCCGAGTGCAGGCCGATCACGCCCTTGGGAAGCCCCGTCGTGCCCGAGGTGTAACAGATATACGCATGATCGGTGGGCACGACCGCGTCGAGACGCTGCCGTGACACCTCGCCGGCACGCTGCTTCAGGCGTTCGGAATCGTCATCCAGCAACCAGCACCGCAGACCATCGATGTCCTGTTCGGCACCCTCCAGTGCACTCACGCTCGCACGGTCGGACAACACCCAGCGTGTGCCCGAATGCTCCAGCATGTAACGGAGTCTTGCCGGGGGGTGCGCCGGATCGAGTGGCACGTACACGCCCCCTGCCTTCATGATGCCGAGCATTGCCGGGTACATCGAGAGATCCCGGTGCATGCAGAGCGCCACCGCATCGCCGGGACGAACGCCGTCGGCCATCAGGGCGCGAGCGATCTCGGATGCCTGCTCATCGAGTGCTCCGAAACTCAGACGGCGTGCGCCCTGGCACACCGCGACATCGTTGCGGTGACGCGCCAGCTGACGCGCGAACAGTTCACCGATGGAGCGTGCCGCGATCACGGCAGGTGGCCCGCCATCGGCTCTGGCAAGCAGTGAATCCCGTTCGGCCCCGGACAGGAGCGGATAGGCGTCGATGCTCGAGTCCGGGTCATCCAGTACGGCATCGAGGGTGGCCTCGAAATGCCGCAGGAACCATTGCCGTTCGCGTTCGCCGAAAACGCTGTGGTTCAGATCCAGAAGGAGTTCCGGAACACCATCGTCATCGAAATCGGTGATGTGCAGATCGAGCGCCGAAGCTGGTTCGATGTGTCCCGAACCGTGCCAGTACACGTCCAGGGGCATGCCGGCGAATGCTTTCACGGTTGCGCTCAGAAGATTCACGCTGACGGCGTATTGCGCCCGCGTGCTCTGCGTCTGGATGCCTGTCGGCAGCTGTGTCAGGGCCACGACGGAATCACGATGGACGCGGCGTGCAAGATCCCGGAAGCTGCTGCCCACCGGCATCGCAACATCCAGGAAACCGATACCGAGCAGGAGGCCCAGCATGTGGCGCAGGGCCTCGTCCGATCTGGCATGGGAGACGAAGCCGACACGCAGCTCTGCATCGTTCTGCAGACGTCTGGTCAGGGCAGCCAGCACGGTGGCGTACACCACGAATTCACCGTGATGCCGACTCAGGGAGCGAAACCCCGGTTCATTCTCGACAAGCTTTCTCAGGCCGGCGGCCTGCCTGGCGTCGAGGCGCAGGCGCAGGCGCGTGGCTGCCGTACCACCATCGCAGGAGCCGGCGTAGTAGACAGGCTGTGCAACCGTGCGCTCGCTGCGACTTGCCCAGAACAACCTTGCCCGACGACGGTGCTCGTCAACGGCAGCACCTTCGTCGTCCAGTGCATTCAGCTCGCGCGCCAGCGCGTGAAAGGACGGCAATGGCCCGGCATCGCCCCGGTAGCGCGCGGCCAGGGCGTCGACGATGAGCGGAATGCTGGAACCATCGGTGACGATATGGTGCTGGCACCAGAAGAGCACATGACGACCATCGTCCAGATGCAGAAACGCGACACGAAAACACCGCTCCGCAGGGTTCAGGTATCTGCGCGCGGCAGCATCGCCCCAGGCGGTTGCCGCGGCCAGGTCGGCCAGGTCCAGTTCTTCGCAATCCGTCTCGATACTGCGGTCACGCCACTGCACCGCCGTGTCCGCATCACCCGGCTCGCGCTCGAAGATGCGTGTCTGCAGAACATCGGCATCACGCACCAACGCATCCAGTGCCGTACGAAAGCGCGGCACATCGAGTTCCGAGGGCAGGATGAACGACAAGGCCAGGTTGTAGAGAGGCTTCGGACCGGCGAGGCGCTGACCGATCCAGATCAGCTTCTGAGCGCTCGTGAGAGGTGTCTGATCGTGTACGGCGCTGTTGCGCGTGTCGTTGATAAGCAAGCCCACGGGCAAGATTCCCTCTGCGTTGCGGCGATGAAGAGCTGAGTGCGCACGTGGCGCCCGGTCATTCTACGCGCCGGTCTGGTGCATTGCATACAATGACGCCTGCACGATGGCGTTTTCCCGTCAAGTCCGGCGCCGGATCGCTCCCGGCCCGAACCACGCCTGTGCCGAAACTTCCGGATTCCGAACCCCGTCATTTCGTGCCGTGTCGAGCCCAGACATCAAACAGTCGTTCAAGGTTGCCATCAGAGCCCATCGTCTACCCGACGGCTATCACCTGCATTACCGGCATTGCCCGTCGATGACGGCGAAGGCCAGGCTTCTGCTGGTCCACGGTGTCGTCAGTCACTCGGGCTGGCTGGAATCACTGGGCCGACGCCTTGCCGCCGACGGCATCGATACCGTTATCGTCGATCGGCGCGGCGCCGGCCTGAATGCCCGCTTTCGTGGTGACACGCCATCACCGGAACGGCTGCTGGACGACCTCGACGATCTCCTCGCCCATCTCTGCGGCGACAGTGGCCCATGGAACGATTCTCGTGATTGCGGCGATTCACTGCCCCTGCACGTGGGTGGGTTCTGCTGGGGTGCCAACCTTGTGGTCTGCTGGTTGGCACTGCGACATGCATTACGTGTCGGTAGCCTCGTTCTCATGGCACCTTCGCTGTTTCCCTCGTCCGACATGCGAAACAGGACACTGCGCTGCTCGGACAGTGGCATCGCCACCGAGGAACCCGTCATGCCCATCGAGGCCTTCACGTCAGGCCCCATGCTGGACAACTACATCCGGCCCGATCCCCTCCGCCTCAGACGTGTCTCGCCACGCATGAACCAGGCACTGCAGGCCTTTTCACGAGATCTGTGGATTCGATTCCTGAGCCTCGAGCTGCCACTTTGCCTGATAATGGCCGCGCAGGACAGCGTGGTCGACATCGCAGCTACCGCACGCTTGTTCGAACGCCATCGCTCGCACGTCAAGGCATATCACCTGCTGTCATCAGCTCACGGCATACAGTTCGACGCCGAAGCCGATGCGGCCGAACGCATCATTCGCTGGATTGCGCCGCACTGATCCACGATCGGTACTGCATCGTTACAGCGTGGAAGGAACGACAAGGCTTCAATGGACAATCACCGATCCGATCTCGACAAGGCCGGCAAGCGCTTCGATGACTGGGCGCGCGACGCGCTCTTCGACCCGAAACACCGCAGCGCCAGCGAGCTTCTCTCCCGTGCCGTCGACATTCACCTGACGGCCCTTTATCGTGAATTCGACATGGCGCGGCATCTTGCCACCGGCAAGGACAACGCCCTCGATCTTGCCACTGCGCTCGGTTTCGAACGCAGCGCCGCCGTGATGCTCGAAGGCCTGCTCGATCGCCTCGCGCGGTACGGCTTTCTCGACGCGGTGGGCGAGTTCGACGCCGACGAACGAACTGCTGCCGGCAAACGACTCGGTCTCGAGGGCGATTTCGGCGGCACCCGCTGGCAGCGCTACCACGTGCTCGCGGAAGCACCCGACCGCGATGCCGAGTTGCCGGTGATCGAGACGGACATGGCCGCGCATGGTCCCGACTACCCTGCCACGCTCGAGTTCCTCGCCTTCGGTCGCGAACACTTCGCCAAAAGCCTTCGTGATCAGCACGACTTCATGGACCGTGTCCTCACCGGGCAGGAGAAGGCCCACGAGAACACCTGGAACCGTGCCACCAACACCGACCCCCTGCAGGACATCCACGGCATCATGGGAGCGAAGGCAATCGAGCTCCTCTTCGACGGCGGCACCATTCTCGAGGTCGGTGCCGGCACCGGCAACGGGCTCAGGAACAACCTCGACACACTCGCCGCAACAGACCGGCTCGACAACGTCGAGCGCTACATCTTCACCGACGTGAGCATGCCCTTCATCCTCAACACGCGCCGCGCCATGAACAAACGCTGGCCAGGCGTCGAGATCGACTGGCGACTCCTGAACATCAACAAGGACTTTCTCGAGCAACGCCTGCCAGCGGCCAGTGCCGACCTCGTCTACGGCGTCAATGCCGCGCACATCGCCATGCGCATGGTGGAATTCCTGCAGCAGTGCCAGCGCGCACTCAGGCCCGGTGGTCGCGTGGTGTTTGCCGAACGCCTTCGCGATGCGGCGAACACGATGGCGCCACGCGAGATCGTGCTGAACCAGTCGCGCTACCATCGCACCGCAGCCCGGCGTCACCCCGACTACCGCCCCATGCACGCCTATCTCTCACGTGCACACTGGCTGGCAGCCGCGCAGGCGGCCGGCTTCCGACGGGCGGCCGTCTGGCCGGGCACGGACTCGCTTGACGGCTACTTCCCCGAGCAGTATGCGGCCGTGTTCGTTGCGGAAATCGACTGAGGCGATGAGCAGCGACACGACGGGAAGTGACGCGACGGGAAGTGACGCGACGGGAAGTGAATAAAAGTATAGTGATAATATATACTGTGACGCGATGGCAGCATGCCGCTGACCGGGATCTTCACATACAGTCAATGTTCAGGAACCGCTTGTCAGCATGAGCAACACCGTCAGGGAATACCACAGCGATGTGCTCATTGTCGGCGGTGGCGGTGCGGCCACGGCAGCCACGCTTGCCACACACGCAGCCGGTGCTCGCGCGATGCTCGCGGTCAAGGGTCGCTTCGGCGTGCCGGGGATACGTGGCGCCGGTGCCACCTCGAATCCCGTCGGCGACTTCTGGACCATCCGCAGCATCGGCCCGCAAGGCGGCTTCTTCAACCCACCCGATGCGGTGCTGGCCGACATGCTGCAGACCGGGCTCGGCATGGCCAGTCCACGCCTGTGCGAGATCTTCGTCGAGGAAGCACCCGCAGCCATCGCACGGCTGCGCGAGATGGGCCTGACATTCCAGAGCCGCATGCTCGCCACCCTGCCCGCGAACCCGGACAACCGAACCAACAACATCGTCGCCATCCAGAAGGCCATCATCGAAGGCACCGATACCGAGGTGCTCGAGCAGGCCAATCTGACCGAACTCATTGTCGAGAATGGACGTTGCCGCGGAGCCGTGGGCGTAACGGATGACGGCGAACCGTTCGTCGTGCATGCTGCCGCCATCATTCTGGCCACGGGTGGCGTCGGCCAGCTCTTCCGCCTCGGCTTCAACCCGCCGGGCAACACCGGAGACGGCTACGCCATGGCCTTTCGTGCCGGTGCCGAACTGACCAACATGGAGTTCATGCAGCAGGGCCTCGCCACCACCTGGCCCGCGCAGGGCATCGTGATGCTCTACGAGATGGAGGAGCCCTATCGGCTGCTGAATCATCAGGGCAAGGCCTTCCTGCAGGACTACCTGCCGACCGATGTTGACATCGACAAGGTCTGCCGGCAGAAGTCGACGCACTGGCCCGTGAGCTGCCGCGACCAGTCGATCCACCTCGATCGCGCCATCAAGCGCGAAGCACTTGCCGGTCGCGACCGCCAGCAGGATGCGCCGGCACCCGTGTTTCTCGATCTCTCACGCGCCCAACGAAAATTCATGCCCGAACTCTTCCCGGGCTTCATGCGTGAGAAAGGCATCGACGTCAGCCAGGATCTCCTGCAGGTGCAGAACCATCACCACTCGAGCAACGGTGGCATCGTCATCGACGAGAACGCCGAATCCACCCTGCCCGGTCTCTTTGCCGTTGGCGAGGCGGCTGCCTGGCAAGGTGCCGACCGCCTCGGTGGCACCATGCTCGGTGGCTCACAGGTGTTCGGATGGCGAGCGGGCACGGCAGCGGCGAAGCTCGCACGTGATGGAAGCGGCAACCACCCCGCCGGCGGCGATGCCGTGGACGCGGCGCTCGCTTCCCTGCGCGAAGCAACGACTGATATTGCAATCAGTCATGCCACCGACCGGCCGACGCTCACACGCCTGCACCGCGACCTTCAGGCGGCGATGTGGGAGCATCTGATCGTCGAAAAGGACGCAGCGAGTCTGGCTGCGGCAAGTGCAGCCATCGACGTCACCGAAGCCACTCTCGAAACGGATGTGTCGATCGAGGCACCCATGGATTACGCACTCCGTGCCGAGTTGCGCAACCTCGTCTGTGTGGCGCGCATGATCGTTGCGGCCGCTTCGCACCGTACCGAAAGTCGAGGCAGTCACTACAGAAGCGACTTCCCGTTACGGGATGACGCACGCTGGCTCACGAATCTGGTGCTTTCCCGACGGAGTGAGACGCCCTCGGCATCGCATCGATCGGACTCCAGCGAGAACCTCAGGAACACAGGCGCGAACACAGGCGCGAACACAGGCGCGAACACAGGCGCGAACACAGGCACGAACACAGGCACGAACACAGGCACGAACACAGGCACGAACACAGGCACGGACACAGGTACAGGTCAGGTAACCATGAATGACGAACTCGTGATCGAGGAACGATGGCTGGCCGGGGCCGAGGGCGGATGGCAGGACGCGCCCGGCGATGTCCGTCTGTCACCCTGGGGCTGAGGGGTTCCCGACGTCAGAAGTTCGCGAAGACAGGGATTGCCGAAGACAGGCATTACCGAAGCTGATGTTCACCAGACAAGCAGGAAACGATGCAAGGACCATGAGTACCGCAGACCATTCACGGACCAACGCCACGAACGACACTTCGCTCACCACGGGCGACGAGAGCCACACGCCTGTCGCCGTGGTCGTGGGTGCCGGGCGCGGCATCGGCCGTGCAGTGGCCTTGCGCCTTGCCGACGAGGGGTATGCCGTGGTCGCCGCCGCACGCTCATCGGATGAGCTGGATGTGCTTGCAGCAGAATTCGCCGCGGCGGCGCATGCCATCGATTGCCATGTCCTGAACATCGCCGAGCATGCCGAGGTCGGCGATTTCATCAGGACCGTCGTCGCCAGTCACGCACGCATCGACGTGCTCGTGAACTCGGCCGGCATCAGCTACGTTGCGCCGGTGGCACTGGCGGATCCCGAACGCGCGCAGGCGGTACTCGATGTCAACCTTACGGGCGCCTTCCTGATCTCACGCGCGGTGGTGCGCGTGATGATGCGTCAACACCACGGACGTATCGTGCATATCGGCTCGATCTCGGCTGATATCGGCGCCGCCTACAATGCCATCTATGCGGCTTCCAAGGCCGGTGTGGCCGGTCTCGTGCGCTCGCTGGCACTGGAAGTGGCCTCGCTCGGCATCACCGTCAACGGTGTGCAGCCGGGCACCGTGCATACCGAACTGTTCGAACAGACGCATGGCGCACGTGCAAAGATCAAGGGCATCAGTCTTGAGGAGCAGGTGGCGGTCATGGAGTCCGACAACCCGCAGCAGCGACTGGTCACGCCCGAAGACATCGCCGGCGCCGTGGCTTTCCTCGTCGGACCCGATGCGGCCAGCGTGAACGGGCAGATGCTCAGCGTGGATGGTGGGCGTTCGATCGCCTGAATACCTGCGCCTGCCGGCAGTCAGTTCAACAACGATCTGACGAGTGCATCGAGGTTCATCGCCTCGGCCAGGTGTTCGGGCAGGCGATTGCGCCTTGCCTTGCCCGCCGCCTTGCCGTAACCCGTGGCATCGATGCCCCATTTCGCGGTGCGCCCGTCGCGCTCTGACGGATCCACGCCACTGCCGTGCTGATCGGGTACCACCACGATGTCGCTGTCGCCCTGCACCATCAACGACAGCGCGGCCTCGCGCGCACGACGATCGGCAAGATCGACATCGTCGGCAAACACCACCACACGCTTGACGAATCGTTCCTTGGCGAGAATCTCGCGAATCAGGGCACCGGGGTCGGGCGCCCCCTCGCGACCCAGCGCGATCTGCAGACTCATCGGCGCATCGAAGGCCATCGCCACGATCGCGGGGTATCGTTTGCCGAGCCGCTCGCGAAGCGGCAGCTCGATCATCGTCGAACTCATCGTGAGATGCTCGTGCTGGCCCGGCACGATGTCCTGATAGAGCGCGCCTTCGCGTTGCGCCATGACCTCCACATGCACAACGGGCTGCGGTTTCCGATCCGAGACGTAGCCCATGGCTTCGCCGTAGGGGCCTTCGTCAGCCGTTTCCCGGCAGGAAATCGTGCCCTCCAGCAGGATCTCGGCACGCGCCGGAAGCAGCAGTTCCTCGTGCACCCGCCCGCGAATCAGCTCGATGGGCTGGCCGAGAAGCCCACCTGTCACAGCGTATTCGTCGCTGTCGAGCGACCCGCCTGCCAGTGCACCCAGCGACCACAGGGGATGTGCGCCGATGAACATGCCGATGGGGGTGTCACGTCCGGCCTGACGATTGTGTTCGAAGATCCGCCGCAGGTGGCCGCCCGGCGTCATGCAGATGGCCAGTTCATGCGCGTCGAGATGCATGAGCCGGTGGAAGCTCAGGTTGCAGGCGCCGGACTCGGGATCGCGTGCCACTACCTGCGCCGCATTGATGTAGGGTTCTTGCTGCGCGGCGTCATGCAGGATGGCGGGCAAGGTACCGAGATCGAGCGCCTCGCCGGTGAAGACGCATTCGAGTACCGGCGCCGATGTCGTGTCCGGCTTTTCCAGTACCGTCGGGGGCAGCAGCCTCGACTCGGCCGTGGCGAGTCGCTGCTGCAGGGCGTCGCGATCGATTCCCGCAGCCTTTGCAATCCGCTGCATGGATGCACAGACATTGTGGACCACCGGCATCGCCGTACCGCTGACCGAACGATAGACGATGACAGGCACGCGCATCTTCGCTGCCAGTGCGCCCGTGACGGCGGCGAGTTCGTGACGGCCTGAGAGCGGTGTGTCCACACTCAGGAAATCGCGTGCATGGCTGCCCTCGAGAGCGGCGATGAATTCGCGCAGATCACGCATGACTAGGCATCGGCAGCGCTGAGTTCTGCGAGCAGTGCCGGCTTGTCGGTCTTGCCGTTGGCGGTCTTCGGCAAGGCCGCGTAGACGCGATAGTGCTTCGGCGACCGCGCCAGGGGAACGTGTTCGAGCACGCTCGCACGCAGCGCAGCAAGTGCGGCTTCGCTCGTATCGTCGAGCACCACGCAGGCTTCGACCCGCTGACCATAGAGCGCATCGGGCACACCGATCACGGCGACGTCCCGCACACCGGTCACGCGCTCGATGATGGCCTCGAGTTCTTCGGGAAAGATGCGTTCACCCGCAGTCTTGATCATGGCCTTGACGCGGCCACGGATGAAGATGTCGCCCTCGGCATCGCGCCAGGCAAGATCACCCGTGTGCAGGCGCCTCTGCTCGTCGATGACCTCGCGTGTGGCCTCGGGCGCATTCCAGTAGCCCGCCATGACGGTAGGTCCGGCTACCACGAGTTCACCGATCTCGCCGTCAGGCACTGCCTGCCCATTCTCGTCGAGAAACGATACGGTGAGCTCCGGTGGCGGCGCACCGACCGAAGCGGGCTTGGTCAGCACCCTGGCGGGATCAAGAGCCGTGATGCGTGGCGAGCATTCGGTCAGACCGTAGCTGATGTGAATCTCGATGGCGGGATGAGCACGGGCGATCTTCTCGAGCAATGCCACCGGCGCGCGTCCTCCGGTAATGCCGATCCAGCGCAGGGACGGCAGCGATGCTTCGAGCAGCCCGCCGCGTTCGACCATTGCCTGCAGGTGATAGGGAACACCGGAGAACCCGGTAACGCCGGTGTCGATGAGCTGCTGCGTGATGGCGCGCGGAAAGACGAAGTTCCCTGCGAAATGAATGGCGGCGCCCCTGAGGTGCATGCACATGAGAATCATGAGGCCGTGAATGTAGTGCAGCGGCACCACCATGAGGTAGCTGTCACCCGCCACGGTGCCGTAGTCTTCGGCAGCCATGTGCCCGACCATCGAGAGGTTTCCGTGCGTCAGCGAAACGCCCTTGGGCCGGCCGGTACTGCCGGAAGTGTAGACGATGGCGGCAATGCGATCAGGCCCCCCGGTGACTTCCGGTAGCCGGGTAGCGACGGCATCACCCTGCGAAGACGGCCGGCCGGCATTGGCTGCCACGGGTGCCATTGCAGCGAGCGACACTACATCGACCACCCACGCGGCTCGGGCAGCGGCGGAAACGCTCGCATCCCCGGATCCCGTATCGGCAGCGGTTCCCGACGCCCGCGCCAGCGCTGCTCGCGCCCGATCCGCTTCGCGCTCGCCGGCGAGCACCAGTCGGGGTCGGGCATCGGCCAGAACCACCGCCAGGCCGGCTGCCGGTAACTGTTCATTGAGCCAGACAACGATGGCGCCAAGCCGTTGCGCAGCCCAGAAACAGCTGGTGGAGACGATACCGTTGCCGGCGAGAATGGCAAGCCTGTCACCCTTTCGAAGGCCGTGTTCGTGCAGGCGCCGCGCTATTGCTTCGGCACGCTCGCAAAGCTCGGCGAACGTGAGTGATGCAGCGTCATCGGCCAGCGCCCGTCGTTCGGGACCGGCCGCGGCGATGGCGATCAGTTCGTCGAACAGCATCGCGTCACTCCTGCAGGTGCGAAGGCATGCTACGACTCGTTGGTCGTGCCCTTGTCAGGCGGCGCTGCACGCCTTGTCGATGTAGGCGGCGATGGCGTCCAGGGTAGCAAAATTCTCGGGGGTGAGGTCGTCGGTATCGACCGTGAAACCGTATTGCTCCTCACTCCACAGAACGAGTTCCATCATGGCGACGCTGTCGAGCAGTTCGTTTTCGAGCAGATTGGTGTCGTTCCCGACCGACGGAAAGCCGGGCTTGAGTGTCTTGATGAAATCGAGGACTTCCTGCTGTGTACTCATGTTTTCCTTGCCTGATGTGCTGAGTCGCGAGTTCGGATACGCCTGACCTTACCATTCAGTCATCGAACCCGATGCGCGACTGTAGCAGATCATCGGTCATTGCAGCGGCAGGACGCAGCGGTGCCAGCACGGGTTCCCGGCGTGCATTGCGGTTCGACAGCGCTCGGGCGTCCACCTCCAGTGGATCCTGCCGCAGCAGATGGCGGTTCTGACCAAGGCCCTCCACGTACTCGATTTCCTCGTCGTGGTCGAGAAACAGCGTGGCGGCATCGGTCAGTGCCTGCCCCTCACCCACGAGCGAACCCATCACGTGAAACAGTCCCGCAGCGCGAGTCATCGCGCGAACCGCAACCGTGCCGCCGAACCCGCCGAGTTTCCCGAGCCGCAGGTTCACCCCCTGCCAGAGACCGCTTTCGATGATGTGCCTGGCATCGCTCTCGTTGGTCAGCGACTCATCGGCGACGAAGGGAACGCCAAAACGCCGGTGGAGTTCGGCAAGCGCCGCCCGCGCCGCGGGAGTCTCCGTCGGGAACGGGTCTTCGATCGAATGCAGGCTCGCCGGATCACAGGCATCGAGCAAGGCCGCGATGGCTGCGCCGTCCAGGGCATTGTTCGCGTCAAGACGAAGCGGCAGTTTGCCATCGAGATGGCGCTGCAGCGAACGCAGTCGCTCCACATCGTCGGACGCGCCGATCTTGAGCTTGACCATGGTTGCGCCGGAGAAGATGGCGGCCATGGCTTCGCGCCGCAGGTCGGTCGTGGCGGTACCGAAATCGATGGTACGGCACTGTCCGGACCGGCTCTGACGAGGCTCACCGAGCAAGGCCACCGCATCGAGCCCGATGATCTGATCGAAGAGCTGCCACAGCGCGATATCGACGCCCGAATGCAGCGCCATCTGCTCGGGGAACCTGGCGCGTTCCTGATCCAACCATGCCACGAGCGCCTGCTGCGTGTCGAAGCGAAGACCGACAAGGCGTCCGGCAAGCGCTTCAGCCCGGTTTTCGAGGATGTCGGTGATGCTCTCACCGGTCACGTAGCGCCGTGGCAGCACTTCGCCCCAGCCCATTCGACCGTCCGAACTGCCGATGCCGAGCAGCAGCGTATCGCCCGATTCACGCCGTTTGCCGGCATGCTCGAAGGGGCGCCTGAAAGGCACTCGACAGTGACGAAATTCGAGCGAGACGACCTCCGGCAGGCTGGCTGGCTGCATGCGTGCAAGTTCCCGTCGTGGCAGCGGAAGCCGCCACGGCGACGACTTCCTGGCAACTCGACAGCGTAGCAGATCAGCGCCTCCTGGCACGGCGCAGCAGCATCGACCTGAACGCCCGCAAGGCGCTCAGGACCTGGCTGCACCGGGAAAGGGTCGAGCGCCCGCGAAGCCGAGATGATGGTCGACGGTACCGACAAGCACCTCTCCCTTCACCTGTGCCTCGCTGACGCCGGCAGCACGGCGCTCGAGTCTTGCCGCGGCCAGCACACCGGAGGCCACGTGCCAGGGCACGGGCACACCGAGCCGCCCTGACGCACACTTGTCGGCGTACTCGGCGTTGGCACGGCCAAGCGCATCATGAAAGACATCGCACCATGCCCGGGCCACAGCCGTGTCGACATCGCCTTCGAGCAGCAATGCGTAGTGCGGCCGCTCACCGCTCGCGGGGCACAACAGGAATTCGACCGGCCGGTAGCCCGTGGCTTCGATGGCACGTTCGGCTGCCGTCAGCACCTGCGCCTCGGTGAGCTTCTCGCCGCTCATGCTGGCAGTACGTCCGAAACGGTACTCGAAGGCCAGTACCGGCACCGAACCACGAAAGCCGGTGACGCGCAGGGCATCGCCCATGCGGTAGCGGTACAGGCCGCCACCGGTGGTGACGACGGGTTCGTAGAGCGCGCCGGTTTCGAGCGCGTTCGCGAGATGCGTCGGCGGTGATGGCTGCGCCTGATCGTGCTCGGCAATGAACTCGAAGAAATGGCTGCGACAGGCGAGCATGCCACCGCTGCCGCCATCGGCAAGCGGCACCGCCATCATGCATTCGCTGGACTGCGTGATGTAGTCACGCATCGGTACGCCGTCGAAGCGCGCCGCGAGCGGTGCGAGGTAGGGACGCACGATGGGTGACTGCCAGCAGATGCCGAGCACGAGTTCGGGCCAGAGCTCGCGCAGTCTGAAAGGCCTGCCGCCGGCGATGGCCGCGGCGAGGCGCCCTGCCGCGTCCGGCGCCGGGACGAGTTGTGCGAGAAGACGTGCATCGGCCGAGTCGAGCGCGGCCAGGATGGCATCGGGCGCCGCGCCCCAGGTGCCACTCTCGAGACCGGCCAGAAGTGCCTCGCCATGATGCTCGAGCGTATGACAGAACTGCAGCAGCGTGCTCGGGTTGAGGCTCATGAGGCAGTGCAGCTTTCCCTGCAGCAGAAAGCGACAGATGGCGTAGAGCCGTGCGTCGAGGTCGCCGATGTACCGCAGCGCCGCTGGCAGGGGCCAGCGCGAGAGCGAGGCGAGACTTCGTCCCCGCCGGTTCCAGAAGCCCGATTCGGAACCGATGTCGACACCCGCCGGACTCTTCGAAACCCCGCCCGCATCGATGAAGTTGCTGACCAGAACACCGTCACGAACACTCGGGTGATCCCGATAGACCTGCTCCCAGAAACTCGCGAACACTGCCACTTTCTCGCGCAGCAGCGACGTGGTGACGGGAATGAACTTCGGAGTCGCACTGGTACCGCTGGTCTGAAAGAAGGCCAGCACACGCTCATCGGTGAGCACACCGGGTTCGCCCTCGAGCATGCGTGCAACGGCCGCGGCCATGTCGTCGTAGCGCGCGAGCGGCACAGCCTTCCGGTAGGTGTCGATGAAACTGTATCGCCATCGCAGGTCGATCGTGTCATCGGCGGCAGGTGCCTTGTCGAGAAGCTGCGACAGTGCACCATCGGCATCGTGCACCCGGAACCATTCGGCATGACGATTGCCGTCGAGAATGCGCGCGAGTACCCTGACCTGCGCATCCATCACGTCCACTTCGGCAGCGAGCAGCCGTTCAAGGTGATCGTTTGCCATCAGTCGGTACTGGCGGCCGGGTCGTCACCGTCCGTTGTCGGGTCGATTGCGCCCGACGAGTAACGAATGTCGGTGATCTCGTAATCGATGCGGCGCCCGTCCACGCTGATGGTCACGGCATCGTCGACCTCCTTGCCGATCAGCACCCGCGCCAGCGGCGAATCAATGCTGATGTACCTGCCGGAGGCGTCGATCTCGTCGGCCCCCACGAGCGTCACCCGGCGTTCACCCTTTTCCGACCAGAGCCCGACGGTAGCACCGAAATGCACCTTGTTGCCCGAATGCCGCGGTGGCACGGCAATGAGTTCGGGAATGCGTTTCTGCAGATAGCGGATACGACGATCGATCTCGCGAAGTTCCTTCTTGCGGTAGATGTACTCGGCGTTTTCCGAACGGTCACCTTCCGCCGCGGCCGCACGCAGTGCTTCCGTCACCAGACGCCGGCGCTGCCAGAGTGAATCCTGTTCCGCCACGAGCTTCGCACGACCCTGTTCGCTGATGTAGGGTGAAGCGCGTGATTGTGGTGGTCGATAACGTGTCATGCAAGTGGCAATGCCGGCACCGGCTGGCGTACAGGGATCGGTTCCATCTTCAGTTCACGGTTCAGTGGTCTTCCGTTGTTCCGTTGCTCGTCACAGGAGCAGGTCAGCGCTGCTCATCGAATGTGGTTACAGGCAGGCAACCTGCCTGAACGAACACCAATACACGCATTAACATGGACTTTCTGCCTGCTGGGTCATTCATCTGCATTGGCCCGACAATCGTTTTGCATTGTCCCTTCAACACGCACGCGAGAAAACGAAAAAGCATGAATAACGATACACCAGTGGTCCAGAACACCACCAGCCACACTTTCACGGGCGCGCTGAAAGACGGCTTTCAGCGCATCTTCGATTTCGAAGGTCGCAGCTCGCGCGCGCAGTACTGGTGGTTCGTGCTCTGGTACATCATCATCACGTTGGCGTGTGGCTTTCTGACGGTATTCCTGCCTTTCTTTTCCATCGTGACGATCATTGTATCCATCGCCCTCATCATTCCGATGCTTGCTGTCAGCATTCGCCGTCTGCATGACATCGACCGCACCGGCTGGTGGCTGCTGATCAGTGTCGTGCCGATCATCAGCCTGATCATCGTATACTTCGCCGTCGTTCCCGGCACCGATGGCCCGAACCGTTTCGGGGACAAACCCTGATCAGCGACGCATCACCGGCTGACTGAGCGCAGACCGGTGCCGGCTCCGGCGTTCCCGATACCATTGTATCGCGTGAGCGCCGCGGCTATAATGCTGGCGTGGCCGTTCTGGCCATATCGGTGCGCCCTTAGCTCAGTTGGATAGAGTACCTGGCTTCGAACCAGGTGGTCGGAGGTTCGAATCCTTCAGGGCGCGCCACTTCAGATTTCCCATGGCGTCAACGTGCGGTCAGCGGAACCTGCGGTCAGGGAGCAACCAGGATGACCAGCCACCATCCTGCTCGTGGTTGATTCCGAACCGAAGACGAGAGCGGAGTGGTATTCTCCAATCCTTCTTTGATATCGGCATCACCAATTGCGGCTGCATGTTCGAACGACTGCAAGAACAGTGGAATCGCGCCGGTGTCGTCCGTGAAGCGCGCCATGACCCGAACGGGCGATCCTTCGCCGGCGAACTGGAGGCATTCAACCGGCGTATCGTCAACAGGGAACCCTTTGCCCTCGCACGCTTCGGCGATGGCGAAATGATGATCATCAACGGCGAAGCGACCGACCTCTCGCACAAACCCGGCGGTGAACACGTCTACATGCCGGGAGACCATCTTCACGAAAGGCAGCGCCGGCGACTTGCCGCCGCGCTGAGGCTGCAACGCCCGAACTACCATGTGGGCATCGCCTGCCCCTGCTGCGTGGGGCGCGAACGTTTCTTCGAACTCAGAACGGCTTCCGGCCAACAGGAATCGCAACTGACCTGGGCCAACCTGTTCGTCAACAGCAATTATCCGCGTTTCCTCGACACGACCGTAGACGCGCTGCGAACGCGCCGCGTGTTCATGGTCTGTCGCGAAGGTGCCGATACCGCCGGCCTGCCCTTCGATGTGGAAACGACATTTTCGACCGGTGCCAACGCCTGGCTGAATGATCATGATCGCCTCGTTGACGAGCTGAGCGATGCGCTCGACCGGGATGCCAGCCGTTCACCGCAAGACCCACCGGTGGTACTGATGAGTGCGGGAGTGCTTGCCAATCTGCTGGTTGCCTGTCTTGCCGAACACTACCCTCACGTCACTGCCATCGACATCGGTTCGGTGTTCGACCCGCAACTCGGACTCGGACAGACGCGCAGATACCTCAAGGGCGGACGCAATCTGAAAAAGACCTGCGTATGGCTGACATGAAGAACGCTTGCGACTCGACACCGCTGGTCACGGTGGGGGTAGCCCTCTACAACCACGAGCACTATATCCACCAGTGTCTCGAGTCGATCGTTGACCAGCGTTACGCACCCATCGAACTCATCGTCATCGACGACGGTTCAACGGACGATTCCTACCGCGTGGCAGAACGGTATCTGAACAGCGTCGACACCCTGCATACCGTCAGATTGTCGACTCGCTCCAACCGCGGCATGTGCAACACGCTCAACGAAATCGCCCGCGCAGCGAAGGGAAAATACATCTCCTTCATCGGTTCGGACGACCACTGGTTGCCGGACAAGCTCATGGACCAGGTCGACTATCTGGAAGCCCATCCATCCGATGCTCTCGTGCATTCCAATTCACTGCGCGTGGACGGCAACGACAGGCCCATCGACACGATCGACTATTCGGAGAAGGATCATGCCGGCAGGCTCTTCGAAGCCCTGGTGCGCCGAACCGGCGGCATCAACACACCATCGCATCTCTATCGGGTCTCGGTCTACGACGACATCGGTTACTATGACCCCGACTTCGGCTTCGAAGACACCGATTTCTGGCTGCGCCTGACGAAGCACCACAGTGTCGGCTACATCGACAAGGTACATACCCACTACCGTTGGCATGGCGAGAACTACAGCGCGAAGCAAGGTCTGGCCTCGGGCATTTTCGACGACATGATCGCCATTCTGAAGAAGAACGTGGATGACCACGACCTGCGCAACCGGGCCATCAATCGTATCTGCCGCAAGGCCGTCCTGCGCTCGCTGGCAGCCGGTGACATCACGCGCGCGGCGCACTTCTTCCGCACCCTGCTGGTCAACAACCGAACGGGTTGATGAGCAATCGATGAAGCGCAAGGGAATTGTCCTTGCCGGTGGCACCGGCTCACGTCTGCATCCGGTTACACGTGCGGTGAGCAAGCAATTGCTGCCGGTGTATGACAAACCGATGATCTACTACCCCCTGTCGGTTCTCATGCTGGCGGGCATTACCGAAATACTGATCATTTCCACACCGCGTGATCTTCCGGCCTTCCGTGAACTCCTCGGCGACGGCAGTGCGCTCGGTCTTGAATTCGCGTTCGTGGAGCAGGCATCGCCGGACGGCCTTGCACAGGCCTTTATCCTGGGCGAGCGATTTCTCGACGGCGCGCCCTCGGCGCTCATTCTCGGCGACAACATCTTCCACGGCCATCGTCTGTCGGAAATGATGAAGATGGCCACGATGCGCCCACACGGGGCAGATGTATTCGCGTATCGGGTGACCGACCCCGAGCGTTATGGTGTGGTCGAATTCGACAGCGAGGGGAAAGCGATGTCGATCGAAGAGAAACCCGAACACCCCAGATCGCATCATGCGGTTACCGGCCTGTATTTCCACGATGCCGATGTCATCGAAATCGCGAGAAATCTCGTCCCTTCCGCGCGCGGTGAACTCGAGATCACCGATGTCAATGCCGAATACCTGCGTCGCGGTACCCTGAACGTGCATTTGCTCGGCCGCGGTTCGGCCTGGTTCGATACCGGCACGCACGACAGTCTGATGGAAGCCTCGGAGTTCGTGCGTGTCATCGAAACCCGGCAGGGGCTGAAGATTGCTGCCCTCGAGGAAATTGCCTGGCGCATGGGGCATATCGACACTGCCCAGCTCCGGACACTGGCAGAATCCCTGCAGAACAACGGTTACGGGCGCTACCTGCTTTCCTTGCTCGAGCACGATGAGCCTTCCACACAGGATTTCAGCTGATGCTGGATGTGTCCCCGCTGCCCATACCCGAGGTCAAGCTGATCAGCCCCCACAGGTTCGGTGACGAGCGCGGGTTCTTCTCCGAGGTATGGTCGCGTTCGTCGATGCTCGAGGCCGGTCTCGATATCGACTTCGTTCAGGACAACCACTCGTTTTCGGCAACCAGCGGTGTGCTGCGCGGCCTGCACTACCAGACCGGTCCCTCGGCACAGAACAAGCTCGTGCGCGTGACGCGCGGTCGGATCTGGGATGTGGCCGTGGACATCCGCAGCGATTCCCCCACTTTCGGCCAATGGGTCGCGGCCGAACTCTCGGCCGAGAACTGGCTGCAGATTCTCGTGCCCACTGGCTTCGCGCACGGCTTCCTGACCCTGGAAGCGAACACCGAGGTGCAATACAAGGTGGACGCCGGCTACGACCCGCAATCCGAGGGCGGCATCATCTGGAACGACCCTTCCCTGGCCATCGACTGGCCGCTGCAGGGCGAACCTGTGCTGTCGCACAAGGACCGGCAACTGCCTCGCCTGGCGGCGATCTGACGGGAGTTCGGGGCGAATGAGCGCGATGGACCGGGAGGATCAGGACTTTCTGGCAGTGACCACGAACTGCGGGTAGCTGATGTCCTGCCCGATGAGCCCGAGCGTGGCGATCTTCCACATTACCGGTCGCGCCGATTTGCTCTTCGAAATGGGGTGGACCTCCACATCGGCATAGCCCGCTTCCTCGAACATCCGCCGCATGCTCTTGCGGGTGAAGAAGCGCAAGTGGGTCTTGTCCATGACACCTGCCTGCTCGTACTCGAAGTCCTTCCTGACGAGCAGTTTCCAGAGTACACGGAAGTGACGCATGTTGGGAATGGACGCGACCACCTTGCCCCGCTCGCTCAGTTTCACCTGAATCTCTTCGAGCAGGGTGTAGGGATCGATCAAGTGTTCCAGCACGTCATTGAAGAACATGACGTCGAATGTGCCGTCCGGGAGCCTGTCGAGACTGCGGGTGACATCGGCAACGAAAGCGTGATCGAGCACCTGTTCGGCCTGAGCGATCGAATCGTCATCGATATCCACCCCCCACACGGTTGCCCCGTGCAGTTCCTTGAGACGCTTGCCGAAGTTACCGACCCCGCAACCCACGTCAAGCACGGTGTTCGCTCCGGCCGGGTAGAAGGGCAACAGCTCGGGGCGTGTACCGCGATAGTAGTGGTCTTCTTTGTGATAGAGACTCTTCGTATCCACTCTAAAGCGTTCCTGGAGGCTTCGGACAGATCTTCGCCGCCACACCGGCCATGTGGCCATGTCTGCCCTTGCGTTGTCTGCGGCCTTCGGGCCCGGTCAGAAGCTCGTGTTGTCGGCCTCGGTCGACAGCCTGTTTCTCCGTCCACTGCAGGTGCAGAGCTGCCCGCAGGCCATGCCGCAAAGCATAGCCACTTACCGGTCAGCAGGCAACTCGAGTGGAACACGGAAGCAGCAGTCAGTCTCGCCCCGAGCGTTCCGGGGCTACCGCAAACGGGTGCGCCACACGCCGCTCGCCTTGTCAATCGAGGCGATCGTCGACAGGGCATGTACTGACTCCTGCTGATTTGGTGGCATACTTGCCGGTGTCATCAACGGATAGATCGATGAATTCGAACGCTTCAGGGCTGCACCATGGTTTCCGTTCCCGAGCGAACCTCTCGGGTACCCTGCACGGACGCCGGATCATGCAGCAGCCTTCCCGGCCCGGAAGACCGAACACGTCGAATTCCACAGCGCCTGAATTGATCAGAGGACAGTGACAATGGCAGAGCTACAAGAGGCCATCAGGGGAATGTATGCGAACAACAACAAGTTCCTGAGCCTGCTTGTCGCTGCATCCGTTGCCGCTTTCTTCTATCTGCTGTCCGTCAATCACGCGCAAGGCACGCCATGGCTGTGGCAGTCTCTGCTGCCGACACTGACCACCGTCATCATTGCCATCGTTTCCCGGCGGCCTTTCGAATCAATGATGGCCGGATGCCTGGCCGGGCTCATGATGCTGGAGCCCACCAACATCATTTCCAGCTTTGCAGACAACCTCTCCAGCGTCATGGGAGACGAGAACATCATCTGGGTGGTTCTGGTCTGCGGCCTGATGGGGGGATTCATCAAGCTTCTGGAAATCAGCGGTTGCCTGAACGGCTTCACGGACTGGTTGAAGACAAAGATCAAGTCGCGCCGTCAGTCGATGGTGGCAACGGCAACCCTCGGCATCGTCGTTTTCATCGACGACTATCTGAATTGTCTGGCCGTCTCTTCGTCGGTCAAGCGACTGACGGATTTCTACAATGTTTCCAGGGAAAAGGTTGCCTACCTGATCGATTCAACTGCAGCACCCATGTGCGTGATCATTCCCGTCTCGACATGGGCCGTGTTCTTTGCCGGCCTGCTCGAGGAAAACGGGGTAGCGGAATCCGGCAAGGGCATGGGGCTCTATGTGTCCGCGATACCCTACATGGCCTACGCCTGGTCCGCGCTGATCATCACGCTGCTCGTGGCATTCGGTGTTCTGGGTGATTTCGGCCCGATGGCCAAAGCCGAGAAACGCGCCAGGGAAGGTCATCCGATACCCCCCGATTTCGAAGGGGAAGAGCTTGCCTCCACGCCGAAAGCGAGGCTGAAGCTCAGTTCCAATCGACAACTGTTCAATTTCTTCGTGCCCGTCATTCTGTTGATTTCGTCAACCGTCTATTTCGAAATCGATCTGCTTCGAGGCGTACTCTTCACGTGCGCCGTGACGGCCTTCATGTTCTATGTACAGGGCCTGCTGACGCTCGAAGAGCAGACCAAGGCCATGTTCGACGGCTTCTATACCATGCTGTACCCACTGGCCACCGTCATCGGCGGATTCTTTCTCAAGGAAATCAACGACAACCTGGGAATGACGGAGTATGTCGTCACCTTCATCACCCCGTTCATGAGTGTCGTCACCTACCCCGCCATCGTGTTCTTCGTCATGGCACTGGTTGTCTTCGGCACGGGTTCCAGCTGGGGTGTGTTCACGATCGCCATCCCCATCGTCATGCCCGTAGCCCAGGAACTGGGTGTCTACATGCCGCTGGTCGTCGGTGCGCTGTTGTCAGCCTCGTCTTTCGGCAGTCATTCCTGTTTCTTCAGCGACTCATCACTGCTCGCCTCCCAGGGCGCAGGGTGTTCGCCCATGGCGCATGCCTTCACGCAGTTTCCCTATGCCTTCTCAGGATGCATTCTGGCCATCATCGGATTCCTGCTGATGGGCTATTTGCTGTCCTGAACGGAACCACTTCTGCTGCATTTCAACAACCGGCAGCCCAGCCACTGCCGACATGAAACCGCAACCACTTGAAAACCAAAGGAGACAAGAATGCGAGATATATCCACTGCGGTCAGGGAACAGTACGACAACAAGAAGATGTTCATGACTGCAGTCGTCATGCTGGCAGTTTATGGTCTGTTTTTTTTCATATCGACCACAAAAACAGCAGACGCTGGCTGGGGCTGGAAAAGCCTGTTACCGACCTTTGTCGTGGTTCTCACGGCGGTTCTGTCACGCAAGCCATTCGAGGCCATGCTCACGGGATGCGTGGCAGGCCTCGTCATGATCGATCCGTACAACCTCATCGCACCGTTTACCGACAACATCTCGAAAGTGATGGGAGATGAAACCATCGTCTGGGTCATACTCGTCTGTGGCCTGATGGGGGGATTCATTCGCCTGCTTGAAATCAGCGGCTGTCTGAACGGGTTTACCGAGTGGCTGAAGGAAAGAATCACCAACCGGCGTCAGGCGCTGCTGTCGACCGCGATTCTGGGCGTCGTTGTCTTCATCGATGACTACCTGAACTGTCTTGCGGTTTCGTCTTCGGTGAAGAAGCTGACTGACTTCTACGCAATATCCCGCGAAAAGGTAGCCTACCTGATCGATTCGACAGCGGCACCGATGTGCGTCATCGTGCCGATTTCAACCTGGGCCGTGTTCTTTGCCGGGCTGCTCGAAGAAAACGGAGTCGCCGGCGAGAACCAGGGCATGAGTCTCTACGTTTCGTCCATTCCGTTCATGATCTATGCCTGGGCTGCGATCATCGTTGCCTTTCTGGTTGCCAACGGCATCATCGGCGACTTCGGCCCGATGAAGAAAGCCGAGGCACGTGCAGCGTCGGGTCATCCCATTCCTCCGGAATACGAAGGTGAAGAGCTGTCGATGCGCATCGAGGCGCAACGAGAGCTGAGCATGGGAAGGCAACTGTTCAACTTCTTCTTTCCGATGGCGCTTCTGGTCACGGCAACGGTCTACTACGACATCGACCTGCTCAAGGGCGTCATCACGACATGCGCCGTCACGGCCATCATGTTCTACCTGCAGGGCATCCTGTCCTTCGAATCACAGACCAACGCGATCTTCGATGGATTCAAGACCATGCTGTATCCCCTGTCGACGGTAATCGCCAGTTTCTTCCTGAAGGAAGTCAACGACTCTCTGGGAATGACCGAATACGTCATCAACTCGGTGACGCCGTACATGAGTCAGGCTACCTACCCGGCCATTGTCTTCACCGTGCTGGCGCTGGTCGTATTCGGAACCTCGTCCAGCTGGGGCATCTTCATCATCGCCATACCGATCGTCATTCCGATCGCCCAGCATCTTGACGTCTACATGCCGCTGGTCATCGGCGCATTGCTGTCGGCATCATCATTCGGCAGCCACTCCTGCTTCTTCAGTGACTCGTCGGTGCTGGCCTCGCAGGGTGCGGGATGCACACCCATGCAACATGCCTTCTCCCAGTTTCCCTATGCACTGGTAGGAGCCTCGTGTGCACTGGTCATCTTCTTCGTACTGGGCCATCTGTTCGCCATGTAGGGGCATGAAGCCGTATCTGCCGGGACAGTCGACTGGCTTTCCCGATCAGTGACAACACGTGCTGGTGTCGACCCCGGGGGTCGGCATCGGCACGAAACCATGACGGTTTGCACGCGACGGCTGCTCACCGCCTCTGCTTTGCTCACGATAAAATGAAGGGTTGTTCGCTTACCCTCTTTCGGAGTCTTTCGTGAAAATCCAGAAGCTGCTCGTCGCCAACCGCTCGGAAATCGCCATTCGCGTGTTCCGTGCGGCGAACGAACTCGGCATTCGCACCGTTGCCGTCTGGGCCGAGGAAGACAAGCTCGCCTTGCACCGCTTCAAGGCCGACGAGGCCTACCAGATCGGTGCCGGTCCGCATCTCGACGAGCCTCTGGGCCCGGTCGAGTCCTATCTCTCGATAGACGAGATCCTGCGCGTCGCGAAACTCTCGGGCGCCGATGCAATCCACCCCGGTTACGGACTCCTGTCGGAAAGCCCGGAATTCGTCGACGCCTGCAACGCCGCCGGCATCGCCTTCATCGGCCCGACGGCCGAAACCATGCGCATGCTCGGCAACAAGGTTTCGGCACGGGAGCTGGCGGTATCCGCCGGGGTTCCGGTGGTGCCGGCAAGTGCCCCCATTCCCGACGACGAAGCGCGCATGCGCGCCATGGCGCGTGAGGTCGGCTACCCGATCATGCTGAAGGCGTCCTGGGGCGGTGGTGGCCGCGGCATGCGTACCATTCGCGGCGAGGACGAGGTTACCCGTGAAGTCGACGAGGCGAGACGCGAAGCACGTGCTGCCTTCGGCAAGGACGAACTCTATTTCGAAAAGCTGGTAGAGCGCGCGCGCCACGTCGAAGTACAGGTGCTCGGTGACCGCCATGGCAACGCCGTGCATCTCTTCGAACGCGACTGCAGCATCCAGCGTCGCAACCAGAAAGTGGTCGAGCGCGCCCCCTCACCCTACCTTGACGAGTCTCAGCGCGAGGAACTCTGCGGCTACGCGCTGAAGATCGCCCATGCCAGCAACTATCTCGGCGCCGGCACCATGGAATTCCTGATGGATGCCGATACCGGCGCGTTCTACTTCATCGAAGTGAACCCGCGCGTCCAGGTCGAACACACGGTCACCGAGGAAGTCACCGGCGTCGACATCATCAAGGCGCAGATCCACCTCATCGAAGGCGCCAGAATCGGCACGGCGGAATCGGGTGTACCGGCGCAGGACGAACTGCAACTCCATGGTCATGCGCTGCAGTGCCGCATCACCACCGAGGACCCCGAGCAGAACTTCATCCCCGACTACGGGCGCATCACCGCCTACCGCGGCGCTTCGGGCTTCGGCATCCGTCTCGACGGCGGCACCGCCTACTCCGGCGCCATCATCAACCGCTTCTACGATCCGCTGCTGGAGAAGGTCACGGCCTGGGCACCCACGACCGACGAGGCCATCCGCCGCATGGACCGCGCACTCAGGGAGTTCCGCATCCGTGGCGTGGCAACCAACCTCACCTTTCTCGAAAACGTCATCGGCCACCCGACCTTCCGTGACAACAGCTACACCACGCGTTTCATCGACACGCATCCCGAACTGTTCCAGCAGGTCAAGCGCCGCGACCGCGCCACCCGGCTCCTGCAGTACATCGCCGATGTCAGCGTCAACGGCCACCCCGAAACGCGGGATCGTCGCGAGCCTCGCATCGACGCCCTCGCACCCGAGCCGCCCTGGTTCGACAAGGAACGCCAGCCCGGCACCCGCGACAGGCTCGACGAACTCGGTGCGGAAGGTTTCGCCCGATGGCTGCGGAACGAAAAGCGTGTGCTGATTACCGACACCACCATGCGCGACGCACACCAGTCACTGCTGGCCACGCGCATGCGCACCTTCGACATGGTGCGCATCGGCGAAGCCTATTCGCGTGCCCTGCCGGAGCTTCTCTCGCTCGAATGCTGGGGCGGCGCCACCTTCGACGTGTCGATGCGCTTCCTGACCGAAGACCCCTGGGAGCGCCTTGCACTGATTCGCGAGAAGGTGCCGAACATCCTCACGCAGATGCTCATTCGCGGCGCCAACGGCGTCGGCTACACCAACTATTCCGACAACGTCGTGCAGCACTTCGTGGCGCAGGCGGCCGATGCCGGCATGGATCTCTTCCGCGTGTTCGACTGCTTCAACTGGGTCGACAACATGCGCGTGACCATGGATGCCGTGAACGAGGCGGGCAAGATCTGCGAAGCAACCATCTGCTACACCGGCGACATGCTCGACGAACGTGCCGGAAACAAGTACACGCTCGACTACTACCTCGGGCTGGCACGCGAACTCGAACAGGCCGGTGCGCACATTCTCTGCATCAAGGACATGGCGGGGCTCATGCGTCCGGACGTCGCCCGCAGCCTCTTCCCGGCGCTGCGCGACACCACGCACCTGCCCGTGCATTTCCACACGCACGACACCTCCGGCATCGCGGCCGCCACCGTACTCGCCGCCGTCGAATCGGGCGTGGATGCCGTCGATGCCGCCATGGACGCCCTGTCCGGCAACACGTCCCAGCCCTGTCTTGGTTCGATCGTGACCGCGCTCGTGCACAGCGAACGAAACCCCGGGCTCGACTGGAACGCCATCGAGCGGATCTCCTTCTACTGGGAAGCCGTGCGCGAGCAGTACGCCGCCTTCGAAAGTGATCTGAAAGGCCCGGCCTCGGAAGTCTATCTGCATGAAATGCCCGGTGGTCAGTTCACCAACCTCAAGGCCCAGGCGCGCTCGCTCGGGCTCGAATCACGCTGGCATGAGGTCGCGCGCATGTACAGCGACGTCAACCAGCTCTTCGGGGATATCGTCAAGGTCACGCCCTCTTCCAAGGTCGTCGGCGACATGGCGCTGATGATGCTCTCGCAGGATCTTGCCATCGAGGACGTGAAGAACCCCGACAAGGAGATCGCCTTCCCCGATTCGGTGGTATCGATGATGCGCGGAGAACTCGGCCAGGTCACCGGTGGTTTTCCTCCCGAGATACAGGCACGGGTGCTGAAGGGCGAAGCGCCTCTCGAAGAACGGGCAGGCGCCACGATGGCCCCGGTCGATCTCGACGCACGCCGCAAGGAGGTGGCGGATCTCGTGCAACGACGTGAAGCCACCGAATACGACCTCGCCTCCTACAACATGTACCCAAAGGTGTTCAGCGACTATGCTCGCGCTCACGACACCTACGGTCCGGTTCACACCCTCCCTACTCCCGTTTATTTCTATGGCATGAAACCCGGCGAGGAGATGCTCGTCGACATCGACGAAGGCAAGACGCTGGTCATTCGCTGTGCTGCCGTGGGTGAGACCAACGAAGACGGCATGGTGCGTGTGTTCTTCGAATTGAACGGCCAGCCGCGCTCGATTCAGGTGCCCGATCGCATCCACGGCGCGGTTGAAGAGGTGCAGCGCGCCAGGGCCGAAGCCGACAACCCGCTGCATGTCGGTGCGCCGATGCCCGGCGTGGTCTCGACAGTGGCCGTACAGCAGGGGCAGGAGGTTGCCGAGGGCGATGTGCTGCTGTCGATCGAGGCGATGAAGATGGAAACCGCGATCTATGCCGAAACCGCCGGCACGGTGGCCGAGTTGCTTGTTGCACCCGGCGCGCGAATCGATGCCAAGGACCTGCTGGTGCGCCTGGAAACCAGTGCCGGTTCCTGAAGCACGGGAAGGCCGAAGCATCCGCCCCGGCCTTCCCGCTGACTGACACATCCGAATGACTGACGCACCAGAATGACTGCCCCCGAATCGAGCAGATCAGCTCTGCCCGGTCGGGAGAAAAGCCATCAGCGGTACTCGCGAAGGGGTATTCGCAAAGGAAGAGTCCTCGTCGGTATCAGCGATACTCGACCACCACCTGCTCGCCGTCCTTGACTTCCAGGACCTTGTAGGCGCCCGCAGTTTCGCCCGCTTCGTTCATTTCCACATTGGTGACACCGACATAATCGATGTCGCCGCCATCGGCGATGATCTGCAGTGCCTTGTCGAGTTCACCGGCATGGATCGGCTCGCCCGGCGCATTGGCCAGTTCCATGATGGCATCGCGAACCGCTTCACCATCGGTACCGCCGGCCTTCTGGATGCCCAGCAGCAGCAGCGCGGCCGCATCGTAGGATTCGCCGATGTAGGGGCCGCCGGCCTCGAACCCGGCTTCCTCGACCAGGGCCGGGAACGGGCTGTCACCATCTTCCTCGACACCGGCGAGTGTGGTCACGAAACCTTCGATGTCTTCACCCAGTGCTGCGACGAGTGAGCTGCCGACCATGCCATCACCACCATAGAAATTCGTGAAGGCGTCGGTGTCGATCGACGCCTGGATGATGCCCTTGCCCCCCTGGTCGACGTAACCGAGCACGACGAGGTCTTCGGCACCCGCAGCAGACAGCGCCGCGACTTCCGCGGTGTAGTCGGCCTTGCCGTCTTCGTGAGCAGCCGAAATCGCGACCTTGCCGCCAGCGGCTTCGAAGGCAGCCGCAAAGGCATCGGCGAAACCCTTGCCGTAGTCGTTGTTGGTGTAGGAAACCGCGACTTCTTCTACACCTCGTTCACGCAGCACTTCGGCGAGGATCTGACCCTGACGCGCATCGGACGGAACCGTGCGGAAGAAGTAACCATTGTCTTTCAGCTCGCTCAATGCCGGTGCAGTGGCCGACGGCGAGATCATCGGCAAGCCATTCGGCACCGCCACGTTGCTGGCAACGGCCGTGGTCACGCCCGAGCAGTCGGAACCCATCAGCACGTCGATCCTGTCGGAGGTGACGAGGCGTTCGGCCGCGGCAGTGGCGGCGCCCGAATCCACGCAGGTGCTGTCGGCGCGTGTGACCTCGACAACACGACCGCCGAGGAGTTTGCCACTGGCGTTGACTTCGTTGACGGCGATCTCGGCGCCACCTGCCATGCCCGGCGTAAGTGACTCGATCGGGCCGGTGAAGCCGAGCATGATGCCCATCCTGACGGGATCGTCCTCCGCCTGGGCGACCGAGATGGCGAGGCCGCTGGCCAGAGCAACGGCAATCGCGGCATGCGTGGCACGAGATACGGAACGATACTGCATGTCGACTATTCTCCCTTGTAACGTAAGGCGATCATGTTAACCCAGAGCCTGCATCGACGTGGGCTGACGTGTTCGCCGGCAAGCGCCAGCATGCACTCGCTGGACACGCATGCTGACTGAATGCGTATGCCAACTGAAGACGCACGATGATCTCAGGTTGTCTGCCAACCGTACTCACCCGCGGCATCCACGAGCCAGTGCCAGACATAGTCGGCAAAACTGCGTCGCACGATCAACTCGAAGGCGTCGTCATCGAGCGCGCGCAGGCACAGCTGCGATTTCGAGAGCATCGTGCTGACGACCTTGCCGGGCGGCAGGTGCGCCGCGTCGACAGGATAGGGCACGCTCTTCATCAGTACCTCGCGCGCCTTGCTGCCTTCGAGCCGCATGAATTCGTAACCGGACGAGAGATCGACGAGTGCCACCGAGGCGTCGATGGCGTCACGGAGCTTCGCCAGGGTGCTGTCGGCGGCGTCGAAGGGCAGACTCAGCCACCATTCGTCGGGAGAAATCCAGCGCAGACAATACTCGCCCCTGGCAACGCTCTGCAGCTTGTCCGGCAGATCGAGTTCACAGACCGAGCGCAAGCCGGCGGCAAGCGCGTCGCGAACCTCGTCCCGTGCACGCAGCACGAGCAGTCCGTGTGCGCCCAGTGGCGTGAATTGCACACCGGCCCCGTCGCCCGGGCTTGCGCCAGCCGTCGAACGCGCAAGCGATTGCCACACCGATACCGGTGTCAAGCTGGCTGTACTCATGACTGCGCCCTCTCACCTTTGGGATCGTAGAACTGGGTGGAGACGATCTCCGCCTCGACGGTGCGTCCGTCGGCGAGCGGGAACCAGACCTTCTCGCCCATGCGTGACAGGCCGCCCTTGATGACCGCCATGGCGATACTGCGCCCGAGTATCTCGCTGTAGTAACTCGAGGTCACGTGCCCGACCATGGTCATCGGGATCGCCTGCTGCGGATCGAATACCGCCTGCGCACCTTCGGGCAAGACATCGTCGGGGTTGGTCGTGGACAGACCGACCAGTTGCTTGCGGTTCTCCCGCAGACAGTCTTCGCGCTGCATGCCACGCTTGCCGATGAAACTGAAGGGCTTGTCGTACTTGACCGCCCAGCCATGGTTGATGTCTGCGGGCGTGAGCGATCCATCGGTATCCTGTCCGACGATGATGAAGCCCTTCTCGGCGCGCAGCACGTGCATGGTTTCCGTACCGTAGGGCGTGAGATCGTACTTCTCGCCCGCTGCACGAACGGCATCGTAAACCGCCGCACCGTACACCGCCGGTACGTTGATCTCGAAGGAAAGTTCACCCGTGAAGGAAATGCGGAAGACACGTGCCGGAGCACCCGCAACCGATGCCTCACGCCACTGCATGAAGCGGAAGGTGTCGGGGTCGAGATCGAGGTCGGTGAGTTCGCCCAGCAGTTTTCGACTGTCGGGCCCGGAGAGCGTGATCGTCGCCCATTGGTCGGTGACGCTCGTGAGGTACACGTCGAGTTCGGGCCATTCGGTCTGCAGAAAGAGCTCGAGCCAGTTCAGCACGCTCGCCGCGCCGCCGGTGGTGGTCGTCATGTGAAAGTGGTTGTCATCGATGCAGGCGGTCACACCATCATCCATGACCATGCCGTCCTCGCCGCACATCAGCCCGTAACGACAGAATCCGGGCTTGAGCTTCGCCCAGGCATTGGTGTAGACACGACCGAGGAACTCGCGCGCGTCCCGGCCCTGGATGTCGATCTTGCCGAGCGTGGACGCATCCAGCACGGCAACACCCGTGCGCGCAGCACGCTGCTCGCGACGGATGGCCGTTGCCATGTCTTCGTTGCCGACAGGAAAGTACCAGGGACGGAGCCACTGGCCGACGTTCTCGAACTCGGCACCGTCTGCCTCGTGCTGCGTCTGCATCGGCGTGTGGCGACGGGGGTCGAAGAGGTCACCGACATGCGCACCTGCGACGACACCGAAACTCACGGGTGTGTAGTTCGGGCGGAATACGGTGGTACCGGTGTCGGCCATGCTCTGCCCGAGGGTACTGGCGACGATGGCCATGCCGTTGATGTTGCCGGTCTTGCCCTGATCGTTGCCGAAGCCCATTGCCGTATAGCGCTTGACGTGCTCGATCGACTCGAAGCCTTCGAGGGTCGAGACGACGATGCCCGCAGCGGTGACATCGTTCTGCTGATCGACGAACTGCTTCGGAGCGCGCGTCACGGTCTTTGCGTGCGGCACGAGAAACAGCGGCATCATCTCGGCCACCTGTCGCTCGTCGCTGCTTGTGGTCGGGTTCAGCGACACCGACGGCGTGTCACCGGTGCCGGTGCCAGTGCCGGTGACTGTGGCGTCGGGCGTTCGCTCCTGCGGTGTGTTGTCGGCACCCGCAACAGGGCTCGCTGCCGCCTGCAGCCGCGCCTCGGCACCGCCCGGGTACCTGTCGGCAGTGGCATCCGCGGCCGCCTTGCCGGCACTGACGCCGGCAGACAGACAGCCGGCGAGCGTGTATTCGCCCGTGACGGCACCGGCGTCGAAGCGCAGGCCGTTGACGGCGGGTGCCGGTACGAAGCCCTGAATGTCGTCGTTCCAGACCGGTTTCGGCCCTGCATGGCAGGAGAGATGTACCGTGGGACTCCAGCCACCACTCGTTGCAATGGTGTCGCAGGCAAGCTCGGTGCTGTCACCGGCAAGGTGGGTGCCGCTGCTGTTGACCGGCGCCACGAGAGCGCCCGTGACGCGCTTCGTGCCGAGCGCTTCCATGACCACCGTGCCGGTCAGGATACGCAGGCCACGCTCGACGGCCTCGTCGTGCGCAGCGCCTTCGGGCTCGCGACGGCTGTCGACGATCGCCACCACCTGACGCCCGGTATCGTTCCAGTCGAAGGCTGCCTGATAGCCCGAATCGTTGTTGGTCATGAGCACGAGCGACTCACCCGGCACCACGGCATGGCGCCGGATGTAACTCGATACGGCCGAGGCGAGCAGCACACCCGGCACGTCGTTGTTGCCGAAGACCAGCGGCCGCTCGATGGCGCCCGTGGCGAGCACGACGGCAGCCGCACGAACACGGTACAGGCGCTGACGCACTTCGCTGCCATCGACACTGAGGGCACGATGATCGGTGCGTCGCTCGACAAGCGTGAGGAAGTTGTGGTCGTGATAGCCGTTGACGGTCGTGCGCGGCAGCAGCATGACGTTCGGGCGCGAGGCGAGTTCGGCCAGCGCCTCCACGAGCCAGTCGGCGGCTGCCATGCCGTCGATGGATTCGGTACTGGCAAGGAGCGAACCGCCGAATTCGTCCTGTTCATCGGCCAGGACCACACCGGCCCCTTCGCGCGCGGCGGCGAGCGCCGCCATGATGCCCGCGGGGCCTGCACCGACGACCAGCACATCGGGATGCAGGTGCATGTGATCGTAGCGGTCGGGGTCGGAGGCCGGCGGCGTGCTGCCGAGGCCTGCTGCGCGCCGGATGAGCTTCTCGTAGTTCTCCCACTGACCTTTCGGGAACATGAAGGTCTTGTAGTAGAAACCGGGGCCCATGGCAGCCCCCGCAACGCGGCCCATCAACCCCTTCCAGTCGGTGTCGACACTCGGCCAGCCGTTGACGGCACGCGCTGCCAGCCCCTCGTAGAGCGGTTGCGTGGTCGCGCGCACGTTCGGCACCTCGCGCCCGTCGCCACTGCCGAGCTGCACGATGGCGTTGGGCTCTTCGACACCGGCGGTCACGATACCGCGCGGACGCCCGTACTTGAAACTGCGGCCGACGATATCGACACCGTTGGCCAGCAGCGCCGAGGCCAGCGTGTCGCCCTGGTAGCCCATGAGGCGGTGACCGTTCCAGGTGAAGGCGAGAGGCTTGCTGCGATCGATGCGTCCGCCCGAGGCGAGACGGTTGTGCTGGTTCAGCCCGAGCTTTTCTTGATTGATCATGCGGCGGGTTCCTTCATTTCGCCGAGCTTCGCGGTGCGGAGAATCTCGTAGGTGAGCGTATCGCGTTCGATGTGAAAGAACTTCCGGCAGCCTGCGGCATGCACCCAGAGTTCGTGATGGATGCCCCTGGGGTTGCTGCGGAGATAGATGTACTCGGCCCACTCGGCATCGCTGCAGGCATCGGGGTCTGCGGGTCGCGCGATGTGTGCTTCACCCGCCGGGTGAAACTCTTCCTCTTCGCGCGCTTCGCCGCAATGGGGGCATTCGATCAGGAACATGGTGTTGAATCTCTGGTAAGGAAGGGTTCGCCGGGACGGCAGACCGTTGCGACGCAGCGGTCAGTGTGCCACGCCCGCGGCGCCGTGCTCGTCGATGAGCGCACCGGAAACGAAGCGATCGAGCGCAAAGGGTGCGGCGAGTTCGTTGGCCTTTCCCTTCGCGAGCATGTCGGCGAAAACGTGACCCGAGCCGGGCGTGGCCTTGAAGCCACCCGTTCCCCAGCCGCAGTTGAAGAAGAGGTTGTCGACCGGCGTCGGCGAAATGATCGGACAGGCATCCCAGGTGGTATCGACAATGCCACCCCACTGCCGATTCATCGGTACGCGGCTGACGATCGGGAAGAGTTCGACGATGGCCTGCATGGTGTGCTCGATGACCGGAAAGGAGCCACGCTGGCCGTAGCCGACGTAACCGTCGATGCCGGCGCCGATGACGAGATCCCCCTTGTCGGACTGCGACATATAGCCATGAACGGCGTTCGACATGACCACCGTCGGCATGATCGGTTTCAGCGGCTCCGATACATAGGCCTGCAGCGGGTGGCTTTCGAGCGGCAGCCTGAAGCCGGCGTAACCGGCAAGCACGCCACTGTGCCCGGCCGGTACGCAGCCGACGCGATTCGCCCGGATCGCACCGTGTTCGCGCGTTTCCACACCCTGACAGACACCATCCTCGATGAGGAAACCGGTGACTTCGGTCTGCTGGATGATGTCGACACCGAGCGCATCGGCCGCGCGTGCATAGCCCCAGGCCACGGCATCGTGCCGGGCAACACCCGCACGTGGTTGCCACGAGGCTCCCAGCACGGGATAGCGGCGACTGCCGCTGATGTCGAGAATCGGGCAGATGCGCTTGACGTCCTTCGCCTCCAGCACCTCGCCATCGATGCCGTTCAGGCGGTTGGCGTTGACGCGCCGCTCGATGTCACGCATGTCCTGCAGCGTGTGACCGAGATTCAGCACGCCACGCTGCGAGAACATCACGTTGTAGTTGAGATCCTGCGAAAGGCCTTCCCAGAGCTTCAGGGCGTGCTCGTAGAGCTGCGCTGCTTCATCCCAGAGGTAGTTCGAGCGCACGATCGTGGTATTGCGGCCGGTGTTGCCACCACCGAGCCAACCCTTCTCGATCACCGCCACGTTGCGGCAATCATGCACCCTGGCAAGGTAGTAGGCGGTTGCGAGTCCATGCCCACCACCACCGACGACGATGATGTCGTACTGCTTCTGCGGTTTCGGGCTTCGCCACATGCGTGGCCAGTGTTCCTGATGGCGGCTCGCTTCGCGCAGCAGTCCGAAGGCGGAAAATCGCTTCATCTGAGGTCATCCGGGGAATGTGGACGATCCGTGCACGAAAGTGCGCCACCCGGCTGAGACCGTTGCATTCAAGCTTGTTCGCAACGACCAGCCTGATGAGCCGACCAGGCCGGACCATGGCCTCGAGATGATACCGCGATCACGCGCCCACGGGGCGCTACCCTGGCGTCAGACGCTGTTTCGGTTGCGCCGTCGTCGGCTACCGGCAAGAAGCGTCAACAGCGTTGCGAGAACCGGACCCGAGGCACCACCAACGCTCGTGACACGCGCGGCGTCATCGTCGATGACCGCCGGCCCGGTGGCAGAGTTGCCATCAGGATCGGCAGCGGGGTCGCCATCGGCTGTCGACTCCCCGTTCCCGGCCACCGTGGCCGCTGCCGTCTTCGGTACATCGAGGCCAAGCGTGGCGGTGTTGTTGGCGCGATGCGGGTCATGGTTGCCGGCGTGGATGTCGACGGAAAGCGAGCGCTCCCCCGCCACCATCGGCACCCACAAGGTGCTCTGCGCAGCGCCCGGCAATGACAGTCGCGAACAGGTGACGACATGTGCCGGGCTCTCGCACCGCCAGCCTTCGCCCTCGGGTGCGACGGGCGCATCGGAAGCGACGACCAGTTCGAGACTGTGGGCCCCGCTGTCGGAGAGCGTGCTGACGCGCAGGAGCGCGCCGCCGTCGGCAGGCATGGCCTCGGCCGTGACCGCCACATCGCTCTGATAGAGTTCGTCGATGGCGGCCAGATCTCCTGCGCTCGGCGCGATGCGTTGCCCCATGCGCGACTTCGTCGGGATGACGGCTTCGAGAGTCGGGCTTTCGCCGTCGATGGAAAAGCTCAGCGGCCCGTAGTGCATGATCGAATCGAGGTCATAATCGCCGATGGCTACCGACTCGCTCATGTCGATCCTGAAATTGAGCACTTTCTTCGGCTGGATGTTTTCCCACCGCACCTTGATGTACTGATCCCTGTCGGGACGGTTGTGCTCGTGGCGAAGCCCGATGGCATGCCCTATCTCATGCAGGATACTGCCGACATTGCATTTCTTGCCCACCCAGATCTTCTGCCGACCACCATGCCGCCCCACTCTCGAGGCGCAACTGTCGCCCGTGGTGAACCAGATGTAATCGGGCGAATTGGCGAGTGCTCCGGGAGTGTCGATCGCCGCCTTGCCCACCTTGACGAGGCGCACACTCGAATCAGCGTTCCAGCGCTCGACGGCGGTGTCGATGTCGCCTTGATGGGCTGCCGACAATTCGGGATCGACGCGGTAGGGAATCAGGCCACCGGGCCAGCGCGAGTCGACAGGTGCGCGGGCCAGGCTGCGTGAAACGATGCCGGCAGCCGCACCGGCAGCACCACCTTGCTTGTCGATGGCAACCACGATGTCGCCCTGCACGAGGCGCAGCCCTTCACCCGGGAAGGCCTCTGATGCTCGGGCGTCACTCGCCCCGACACCGAACGAACTGCCGATGAGCAGCAATGACAGCAGGGCCTTGTCGGGTTTCATGACCATCGGAACGCCGGGAAATCGAAAGAATCACTTTCGATCGCCCTTGCGCGAACCATGCCAGTGGTCGGAGTGGGCTTGCCGGCGTGGTCTGACCGGGGCGAGCGACGGACGATCGATATCCTCGCGTTATCGGCAGTCGAACCCCGATCTTGAAAGCACCCCGCTGACGCCCGTGAGGGTCGTAGTAAACAAATGTCACATCAACAGCGCGCTACAGCGACTAGAATACCCACCTGATGCAAAGAACATGAGCCGTTTGCTGGCCGGAGCGCAGCGTGCAGGGATATCGTTTGAACAAGGAATTCGGCGCCGGCGGCAGGCCGGGACTCCCTTCGGGGCGCGATCTCGACCCCGCCGACGACGCCGTGGACCTCTACAATTTCCCCGCGAGCTTTCCTCGCGAGGAACGTGAGCTGCGCGCCGAAAACCTCCGTCTGATGCTGGCGGCAAGCGAGCAGCGCCAGCGCGCCCAGCGGCAGAGACAACCGCAGCTCGAACCGCTGAGCGTTGGCCTGAAAGTGCGCAGCCGTGGCCGCTCGCTGCTTGTCGGCACCGGCATCGTGCTCGACACCGACTACATCCGCGGGCAGGCACTGGTCAAGCCGGAAGGGTCGGAGGAAGTACACTGGATTGCGTTTACCGAACTTTCCGCCGCATGAACTCCCTCGTCACCGCCTTCCGTCGCACCTTCAGCCTTGATCTGCGCTCGATCGCGGTGTTCCGTATGGCGCTCGGGGCGCTGATCCTTCTTGATCTCTTCCTGCGCAGCTTCGACCTCGCCACCTTCTATACCGACGCCGGCGTGTTGCCGCGGACACAGTGGGCGCAAATCACTCACCACCTCCACTGGTCACTGCACGCCGCCAACGGGCAGCTCTGGTTCCAGATACTGCTGTTTGCCCTGTCCGCCACCGCCGCCCTGATGCTGCTGATCGGGTACCGCTCGCGACTCATGGCCGCCATTAGCTTCGTAATGCTCGCCTCCCTCCTGAACCGGAACTTGACGCTTATTCAGGGCGGCGACATCCTGCTCGTCGTACTGAGCTTCTGGTCCATGTTCCTGCCACTCGGTGCGCGCTGGTCGGTGGATGCGGCACTGAAGAAGCAGTACCAGCCCGGCGACACGATCGAAGCCGACAACGGAGCAGACGACGAGGAAGCGAACCGGTACCTGTCGGTCGTCAGTGTCGCGGTCATCTTTCAGGTGCTGTATCTGTATTTCTTCACGGCGCTGCTGAAGACCGGCGCTCCCTGGACCGAAGATTTCAATGCGGCCTGGATGACGCTGAACCTGCAGCACTTCGCCACACCCGTGGGCGAGTTCATGACGAACTTCCCCCTCTTGCTGAAGCTCGCGACCGTCTACGTACTGGCGGTGGAATTTGCCGCACCCTGCATCGTGCTGCTGCCGTTCGCCTGGCCCCGTTTCCGGTTGCTCGGCCTTGCGCTGCTTGCCTCGCTCCACGTCGCGTTCATCCTGATGATGCACATCGGTCTGTTTCCCCTGATCGACTTTGCGGCATTGTCACTGCTGCTGCCGGGTGCCGTCTGGCAATGGCAGCTTCGCCGCCGCGCCGCGAAGCCGCGTCCCCGGCTCACCATTCACTACGACATCGACTGCGGCTTCTGCCTGAAGATGTGCCTGATCCTGCGTGCACTCCTGCTGCCCGCAGGCACGCGGATCGTACCGGCACAGTCGGATCCGGTGATGGGCGCCATTCTCGAACGCGAGAATTCCTGGGTGGTGGCCGATGACGCGGGCAACACCTGGGTGCACTGGCACGCCATGGCGCGACTGTTCCGCGAGCCACTGCTGACGCGCCCCATCGGCTGGCTCATGGCGCTGCCACCGTTCATCTGGATCGGCAACGCGCTGTATCGCAGCATTGCCGACAATCGCCCGCGCCTCGCGGACTGGAGTACCCGTTTTCTTGCATGGCGACCGGTCAGAGAACAGGCAAGCTGGACCACCAACATCATCGCGCTGTACTTCTTCTACATCGTTACCGCGTACAACATCTACCAGCTCCCGCAAGTCAGGGATCCCATGCCGAAGCACGTTTCCTATCCGGCCCTCAACCTGCGCATCGACCAGAAATGGGACATGTTCGCCCCGTCTCCACTTGCCTACTCCGCCTACTATTCGATTCAGGGCAAGCTTCGCAACGGTGAACTCGTGAACCTCATGCCGCGCACCGAACCCGGCGCCGACTGGGAACCACCATCCCGCTTCTACCCGTTGTTCGATTCCTACCGCTGGCGGAAGTATCTCGGCCGCGTCGACAACTTCGGCAACAACGCGGTTCGTGATGGCCTCGGCGCCTATTTCTGCAAGACCTGGAACCGGGCTGATCGCCGCCACGACGAACAACTCGGCATTGTCGAGATCTACGTGACGAAGTTCACCACCAACAAGGACGGTGGGCCGAAGACGAGGAGCGACCGCATGATCTGGCAGCACTGGTGCTACCCGGAATTCAGGAATCAGGCAATCTGAGCGGCGATTCCCTGCGCTGAATGAGACACGGCGCCGTTCCGATTCGGCAGACAAGGACACGTGCTCGCCGCACCCTGCCCTCAACTGACGATGTAGGCCCCCGAGGCGGCAGCAATCAGCTTCCCTTCGTCGTTGTGAAGTCGCATCGCGGTCGAGCCGATACGCCGGCCAAGACGGAGGGTTTCGGCACTGGCGATGAAGTGTCGGCCGATGCCCTGTCGCAGGTAGTCCACACGGATATCCACGGTGCCGAGATTCACGAACCTCGCCAGCACGGCCTCGCTGGAATCGCCCGGATGGTCGTTGGCGATCGACCACATCACCGACATGCCGCCGGCCACATCGAGTGCCGAAGCGATCACGCCACCATGCAGGCGCCCATGCAGAAAATGGCCGACGAGATCGGGTGACATGTCGAAGTGGATCTCGATTCTGTCCTCGTGGTCGAGAGGAAGCAGCCGGAGTCCGAGCACGCGGTTGAAGGTGATGCGCTGCTCGCAGATGTCCCTGAGGGCATCGATGAGTGTCTGCTGCTCGGCCGCACTGCGATCTGGCTTCCTGCCGTCGGCATCGCGGGCGCTGTTTTCGTGATCGACCTCACTCATGGCAAGGCGGGTTTCCCGTGGTTCGTGAACGACGGAGCATAACAGCGAGAGCATGCGCTTCGGTCGATGCATCGAACATCAGCACACGCCCGTTGCGGCCGCTAGCTGTCCGGACCCTCTCACGTACCAAGGACATTGCAGGGAAAGCGCATGTGCTCGAACGCCACCAACACCACGTCCAACGACTGGGCCCGCATACATCGTGCGGCGAGCGTCGGCATTCTCGGACTGGCAGCACTGGCTTTCCTGCCGTGCAGCGAGCGCGCCGAAGCCACCATCTACAAGTGCGTTGACGCTGATGGCAACACGAGCTATACGAGCAGAACCTGCCCGGCCAACGACACCCTCAGCACACTGACCATCAACGGCACCAGCAGCTGGAGCCAGGACTGTCGCGTCGGTCGTGACTTCGGCGACGAAGTGATCAGGAAAATGCAGGCCGGCATGGACTCTACCGACGTATTCGCCACCTGGGGCGGTATCGACGCGGTGTCGCCCACGGTCATCAACATGGTCAGCTACATCTACACCTTCAGGGGCAGCGACAGGATCGACGCCGCACGCATCTCGGCGCTGACCCATCAGCGCTGCGAGTCGGGGTCATTCGGCCAAAGCGATTGCCGGCAGTTCCCGAGCAGTTTCGTGCGTAACAACGGTGGCTGTCACGCCGACGCAGGACCACCTGCGAATGCCGTACCGGTGGATTCAGGCTCGATTGCCGGCGAACTGCCGAGAGCGGAACGCGATCCGAACCGGGCTGCACTCGATCCGAAGCCGCAGGCACGCGATCCCGCTGTTGCCGATGCCGAAATCGCTGCCGCCGACGCGCAGGCGGCACGTGAAGCCTGCCGGATCGAGATTCAGACGCGCATGACGGAGCTGCACCGCAATTCAGCCAGCGCCACCGGAGAATTGCCGATGTCGGCGATCGACGAAATGGCCAAGCTGATTGCCGAACTGGGCAGGTGCTGATGCCTGCGAACACGCTCCGCGACGATGCGCGCTATCGCCCGGACAGACGCCCGAACAGGCGACGCACATCCTCGAGAATCAGGTAATTCACGGGAATGAGGATCAGCGTGACGAGCGTGGCGAAGAGGATGCCGTAACCCAGCGACACCGCCATCGGAATCAGGAACTGCGCCTGCGTGCTCTTCTCGAAGATGAGCGGCACGAGCCCGAAGAAGGTCGTGAGTGAGGTCAGGATGACGGCGCGAAAGCGCGCCACGCCGGCGCCCCGCACCGCGTCGAGCAGGGCCGCACCCTTGCTGCGTTGACGATTGACCCAATCCACGAGCACAAGGGAATCGTTCACCACCACGCCACAGAGCGCGAGCATGCCCATGTAGCTCATGATGCTCAGCGACATGTCCATGAGCAGATGTCCGAGAATACCGCCAACGACACCGAAGGGAATCACGGCCATGACGAGCAAGGGCTGAAGATAGCTGCCGAAGGGAATCGCCAGCAAGGTATAGATCGCGAGCAGCACGATGAGAAGCCCGAGTCTGAGGCTGGCGAAGGATTCCCGCTGCTCGCGCGCCTCGCCTTCGAGAGACACGCGCACACCCGGATGGCGCGTGGCGAGTTCGCCCGCGGCCAGCACCTCGAGGTCGCGCTTGATGGCCTCGATGTCGGTGGTGAGCTTGTCGACTTCGGCCTCGACGTTCAGCGTGCGACGCCGATCCACGCGGCGAATCTCGGGCAATGCTCGCGCGGGTTCGAAATCCACCACACTCGAAAGCGGTACCCGTTGCCCGGCTGCCGTGGTGATGCGCAGGTTCCCGATCGACTCCCGCGTACTTCGTTCAGCCTTCGGATAGCGCACCACCACGGTGATTTCGTCGCGGTCGCGTTGCAGCCGCTGCACCTGATCGCCAAGGTAGGCCGTTCTGACCTGCGAGGCGATTTCCGACAGCGAAAGACCGAGTTGATCGGCCTCGGGACGCAGCCGCAGCCGCAGTTCCTCGACCCCGCCCTGGAGGCTGTCGGTGATTTCGGTAACGCCCGGGTATCGGGCCAGTTCACGTTTGACGAGCGCCGCGGCGGCGCGAAGCTCAGCGAAGCTTGTCGCAGCGAGTTCGACATCGATGGCGGAACCGGCGCGACCGATCTCGGCGCGGTAACTCAGGCTGTCGGCACCAGCCACCGGACCGTTCATCCCTTGCCACTCGCGCACGATATCGCGGCTTGTCGGCCCATCGGGACGTGAATCCGGCGGCGACAACTGCATCGTGATGCGGCCGAGGTGGCTACCGGTGCTGCCCCGCCCACCGCTGCCCGCGATGACCATGATGTCTTCGATCACGCTCTCGCCGGTATCCGGGTCGATGTAGCGTTCCCGTAACTGCTCGGCGTTCACGGCCATGCGCTCGATGTGCCTGCGTGTGGTATCGAACGGCGTGCCTTCGGGCATGACCAGCGACACGCGTACCGTCTCGCTCGGTACGCGAGGAAAGAACACGAAGCGGATGTGACCGCTGACGGCCAGGGCAAGAACGACAAGTGCCGATGATACGAACAGTGCGAAGGTAATGTAGCGATACTTCAACGCCGTCGCCAGCAGTGGCTGATACACACGCAGCACGAAATCCTCGAAGCCATCGGCGACGCGTTGCTGTATCCGCTGGAAGGCATTCTTCGGCTTGTGCGCGTGTTGATCGAGATGACGAAGATGCGCCGGCAGCACGAACTTCGATTCGATGATCGAGAACAACAGCACCGGAATGACGATGAGCGGAATCTGAGCAAAGAGCTGCCCGCGCGCGCCTTCGATCATCAACAGCGGTGTGAAGGCAGCGACGGTGGTCAGCACGCCGAAGGTAACGGGCAGTGCCACTTCCTGTGCACCGTCGATGGCCGCCTGCAGGCCGTCGGGATTGCGCCGCAGGTGACTGTGGATGTTCTCGCCCGTGACGATGGCATCGTCGACGACAATACCCAGAACGAGAATGAAGGCAAACAGGCTCAGGAGATTCAGCGTCACTCCAAGCGTCGGCATCAGCGCGATGCCTCCGAGAATCGATACGGGCACACCCACGAACACCCACATGGCCACGCGAAAGCGCAGGAACATCGTCAACAGCAGGATGATCAGAAACCCGCCCTGGATGGCGCTGCTGGCGAGCGTCGCGAGGCGCTGCCGCACCACCTCGGAGCTGTCCCGCCAATAGCCAAGCGTGACCCCATGTGGCATGGACGCACTGGCGTCCGCAACATGGTCCTTCACGGCATCGGCAACGGCGATGGCGCTCTCGAGTCCGGTGCGATGGACATCGATCTCGATGGCATTCTGGCCGTTGAAGCGCTGAACCAGTTCGTTCTCTTCGAAGCCGTCCCTGATCGTGGCGATGTCGCCGAGGCGTATGCGTGTGCCGTCGTTCGCGGAGACCACCGTGATGTCGGCAAACTCCTCTGCCGTGCGGGCCTGACCGAGGCTTCTGAGCGCGATGTCACCCGAGGCCGTGGTGATCACGCCACCGGCAAGATCGAGCGACTGGCGATTGATCGCGTTCGTCACCGACTGCAGTGACAGGCCGTAACGCTCGAGTACCGGCGCCGGTACTTCGATGGCGAGTTCATAGTCGCGCGCACCGGATACCGACACGGCCGAGACTCCCGGCAAGGCCTCGATGTCATCGCGCACACGATCGGCAATGCGCCTGAGTTCGAGTTCCGGAAGTGCCGCCGCAACCACTACACTGATGACCTCGCGGTCGCGGCTGGGTACCGTCACCGAAGGTTCATCGGCATCCTCCGGCAGCGTGCCGAGCGCATCGACCTTCTGCCGCACTTCATCGAGCAGCTTGTCGATGTCGTAGCCGCTGCGCACCTCGATACTGACGGTGCCGGAACCTTCGACTGCCGAGGACGTGATCTTCCTGATGCCTGCGATCGGCTGCACCGCCTCCTCGATCGGAATGGTGATGCCTTCCTCGACCTCTTCGGGAGAAGCGCCTCGATAGCTTACCTGCACGTTCACCACATCGAGTTCGAAACTCGGGAACACCTCGAGCGGAATGCGGTTGCCGAGCGACAGCAGGCCGGTGGCGATGATCGCCACCATCAGCAGATTGGCAGCAACCGGGTTCCGCGCGAACCAGGCGATGGCACCGTGCATCGATCAGGTTCCGTCGTTGTCGGCAGCCTTCCCGTCGATGGCTGCCTGCACCGGCGTGCCGTCGGTTGCACCGGGCAGCGGCGTCACGATCAATCGCTCACCGGCATCGAGACCGCTGGTGACGGCGACACCGGCATTGTTGCTCGCGGCCAAGGTGACCTGGCGTCGCTCGATGCGATTGTCGGGGGTGAGGAGTTGCACGTCACCGCTGTCGGTCAGCGCACGGTGCGGTATGACGACGGCGTCTTCGAGGGTCGAGGCGGCAATCACCGCATCGAGAAACTGCCCGGAACGCAGTCTCAGGCCCTGATCGGAAACCGGATCGTCCACGCGCGCTACCACGAACAGCTGCTGAGTGGTCGGGTCGATATCCTCGCTGCGCACGAGTTGCCCCTGCCAGCGATGCGTCCTGTCACCGATGCGCGCATCGAGGCTGACGGCAATGTCACTGTCGGCCAACTGCTCGGAAGAAAGGTGTCCGAATTGGCGTGCATCAAGCGGCAACCTCACCTCGAAAGAGCCCTGTCTGCAGATTTCGCCAAGCACCGCGTTGGCAGCAGCGAACTGACCCAATTCCACCTTGCGTTCACTGACTCGACCGTCCCAGGGGGCCAGGATTCTCGTGCGCTCGAGGTCGAGTTCCGCGCGCTGCACCTGCGCTTCGGCCGCTGCGGCACTGGCCGCGGCCGAAGCCAGTTGCGGCTTTCTGAGCGTCAGATCGCTTGGCGTGCCGGCATGCCCCAGACTGCGCCAGTCCTCGAGCGCACGTTTCGCTTCCGCCTCCTCGTTCTGCAGGCTGGCCTCGGCCTCGGCCAGCCGAGCACGGGCGTCGAGAACCGCAATCCGGTAGTCACGCGCATCGATGGCGACGAGAAGATCACCTTCACGAAAACTCGCTCCCACCTCGAAGGCATCCCCGACGACCTCGACACGCCCGGCAATCCCGGGCACGAGTTGCATGCGCACGGCCGGCTCGGCCGTGCCCTGGCTCGAAAGCGTGATCGGGAAGGTGTCGGTTGCCAGCGTGATTGCCTCGACATGCGGCAGCGCTGCTGCTTGCTCGCGCGTCTCGGCCACCGGCGGATTACTGACGATGCCGCGGTAGAGAAACACACCGGACGCCAGTATGGACAGTGCAATCAGCGCGTGTACCGCATGGGAGCTGGAGAGAAATCGGAGCATGTCGATTCGGGATGCAGGCGGAGCCGGGTGGCCTCCGTTACACGGGACGCGGTGGCTGCACGGGATGCGACGGCGGTGATCGACGACCGTGGTCACCATGGCCGACGATACGCCATGAGGCAGGATACACCTCAACATTATGAAGGATGTCGCTGTCGCGCAGCGCTGTCACGTTACAATGCCGGGTTGTACCACTGGATGACCGTCCATGATGCCCCCTTCCGAATCCCGGGCACGCCCCCTCTTCGACTACCCACCCTACTGGGCCGAGTGCTACGGTCGCGCACCCTTCCTGCCCATGACGCGTGCCATGATGGACGAACTCGGCTGGGACAGCTGCGACATCATCCTCGTCACGGGCGATGCCTACGTCGACCACCCGAGCTTCGGCATGGCCATCGTCGGGCGTCTGCTCGAGGCTCAGGGCTTTCGTGTCGGCATCATCGCCCAGCCAGACTGGCAGACATGCGCGGCCTTCACCGAACTCGGCCGCCCCAACTTCTTCTTCGGGGTGACGGCCGGCAACATGGATTCGATGATCAACCGCTACACGGCCGACCGGAAGATCCGCCATGACGATGCCTACTCACCGAACGATGTGGGTGGACTTCGGCCCGACCGCTGTTCGATCGTCTACAGTCACCGCTGCCGCGAGGCTTTCCGCGACGTGCCCATCGTGCTCGGCGGCATCGAAGCCTCGCTGCGGCGCATCGCGCATTACGATTACTGGCAGGACAAGGTGCGCCGCTCGATTCTTGCCGATGCCAAGGCCGACCTTCTGGTCTTCGGCAATGGCGAACGCGCCATCGTCGACATTGCGCATCGCCTGGCAGCGGGCGAGTCCATCGATAAGCTGACCGACATTCGCGGCACGGCCTGTCTCATCGACGAGATTCCCGCCGACCGCATCGTCATCGATTCCACACGCATCGACAAGCCGGGGCGTATCGAGGAACCGGTGAACCCCTACCTCGACACGCACGCGAACGGCAGCAGCACTGCGGCCTGTTCCGGCGGCGACGGCACGTCCGCCGAAGGCGTCTCTGCCGTTGCCGGAAGCCGCGAGACGCCAACCCGAAGCACCGGTGCTGCGGTCGGCGTCCAGCCCCTGCGGTTCATGAGCCCCGAAGAGCGACGCGCGCAACGCGCGGGGGATCGTGCGCGCACGGTACTGCGGCTGCCTGCGGCCGATGTGGTCATGCACGACAAGGCGCTCTACGCGCACGCGAACCGGATACTGCACCAGGAAACCAACCCGGGCAATGCACGCGCGCTGGTGCAGAACCAGGGTGGCGGCAGGAAACTCTGGCTGAACCCGCCGGCCATTCCGCTCACTACCGAAGAGATGGATTACGTCTTCGATCAGCCCTACGCGCGGATGCCTCACCCGGCCTACGGCGATGCACGCATTCCGGCTTACGAAATGATCCGCTTCTCGGTGAACATCATGCGCGGTTGCTTCGGTGGCTGCACCTTCTGCTCGATCACGGAGCACGAGGGGCGCGTGATCCAGAACCGCTCGGAAGACTCGATCATCCGCGAGATCGAGATCATTCGCGACAAGGTGCCCGGCTTCACCGGTGTGATCTCCGACCTCGGCGGCCCGACCGCCAACATGTACCGCATCGCCTGCCGAAGTCGCGAAATCGAGGCGAAATGCCGCCTGCCCTCCTGCGTGTATCCGGACATCTGCCGTAACCTCGACACCGATCACTCGGCCCTGATCCGGCTTTATCGTCGCGCCCGTGCACTGCCCGGCGTGAAAAAGGTACTGATTGCCTCGGGACTGCGCTACGACCTGGCCGCGGAATCGCCGGAGTATGTCGAAGAACTCGTGACCCATCACGTGGGCGGGTATCTCAAGATCGCACCCGAACACACCGAACGCGGGCCGCTCGACATGATGATGAAGCCGGGTATCGGCAGCTACGACCGCTTCAAGGCCATGTTCGAGAAGTTCAGCAGGAAAGCCGGCAAGCAGCAGTACCTGATTCCCTACTTCATCGCCGCCCACCCCGGCACCACCGACGAGGACATGATGAACCTCGCCCTGTGGCTGAAGAAGAACGGTTTCCGCGCCGACCAGGTGCAGAATTTCTATCCGTCGCCGATGGCAACAGCCACCACGATGTACCACACCGAACTGAATCCCCTGAAGCGAATACGCAAGCATGACCCCGGCATGCCGGTGGCCAGGAGCGGCAGGCAGAGGCAGCTTCACAAGGCATTCCTGCGCTATCACGACCCGGCCAACTGGCCCATGCTCAGGAAAGCACTGCGTGAGATGGGGCGCGAGGATCTGATCGGCTCGGGGAAAGACCAGTTGATACCGAAGCACTCTCATGCGCGAGGACGTCGCGGGGTGAACGCCGATGGTCGACGCAATCAGGGGAAACGGTCGCGTGCGGCGCGAGGGAAGATCCTCACGCAGCACACGGGACTGCCACCGCGAAAACAGCGGTGAACGGGGCGCAGGCTGCCGCATGGGTCATCACTCCCTCGCCCGTCGCTCCTCTGTCCGCCAGCTTGCCTGTCCATCAGCATCCTTGTCCGTCAGAGGAGTCTGCAGACTCAGATCGTCACGTGTTCCTTCCTGCTTGCGACCTCCTCCTGCTGTCCCGACAGGGCGCCCATCCAGGCGCCGATGCGACGCCCGGCCCTGAACTGCAGTTCCCCGAAACTCGACCCGAGCGTGTCGATCCATGCACGACCAGCACTGCTCTCGTAGGCGGCCGACAACAAGCTCAGCTCTTCGGTCTCGAGATCTCGGTACAACCAGGCCAGCCAGGCCAGCGCCTCGCGCTCGAAGAAGCCATGCAGGAAGAGCATGTCGCGCCGCACCTCTTCCATCAGGGTTCGCGCATCGATCCTGACGGCATCACCTCCTTCGCTCTGCAGGCGGCCGATCTTCAACGCAAGCTGTATTGCAAGCGTTGCCTCGAACACGTTCTGCGAGGCATGTGAGCTGCGCTCCAGATCCATCAGTGCACGTTGCCGCTGATCGTCCATGGCACTCAGGGGATTCTGCCTGAGCCAGGTGTCGTAGTCGTCCTGCGGTTGTTGCTGTCGTTGATGCTCGAGGGCAACCACGCGCTGGCCGAACTTTGATTCGTAGAAGGCAATCATGTCCAGTTGCTCGGCACGATCCAGGTTGTCATGCACCGCACGCTCGAGGAGCTTGCCATCGATGACATCGGCGAAGGCAGCCTCGACCACTTCAAGCAGCTCACGCTGCTGCCTGGCATCAAGCGCATGGTCATCCTCTATTTCGAGTGCATGTGCAAAGGCGTCGGTCATCGCCGCCGGCATGATCTCGAGCGCATGACCCACACCGCTGATCTCGAGCAGATGCAGGATGCGAACGTCATCCTGCTCGGCAAATGAAGTGTAGAGCAGCGCCTCGAAGTCTGATGCGCTGTGTTCGGCTGCAGGTGACATCCATGCAGGTTCGAGTACGGCAGACACGGATCCTGCGATCCCTTGATCGGCCACGGCAGTCTGCAAGGTGCCAGCGGCTGCGCACAGACTGGTGCCAATCACCAGCGCGCGAAGCGATGAACGAGTGGCGCGCATGGCTTGCCGGAGCGGTTCCGGTTGCGTGATGGAGCTGGTGTTCCTTTTCATGGTCTGGTCCGTTACCGACTTTGCTGATCCGTTTCTGATCCGTTTCTGATCCGTTTCTGATCCGTTGCCGATCCCTTGCTGACGTTGCTGATCCCTTGCTGCCTTGAAGTAACACGAATGGCCACAACGAACACGCTGCGTCCGACAAGCATGTCGTCCGGTTCGCATCGCGTCATCAATACCGCTCCCGAAACTGAGCGGTCGGCATACGCCGAACCTCGACCAGTTCTCGATTTCAGACACCAACGACGCGGTACATCTGGACTATCCACACGCTTTCGCCTGCAATGAACAGTCAGGTACAACATCGAGAGCCGGCTTTGACTAAACTACAGGCAGATTCTCCCCAACGGAATGATTCGATACGTGATCGAGGTACAGAACCTGGTCAAGCGCTTTGGCGGCGTGGTGGCCGTCAACGACGTATCACTGTCGATCGAACCGGGCACCATCACGGGCCTCATCGGGCCCAATGGTGCCGGCAAGACCACTCTGTTCAACTGCATTGCCGGCACCTTTCCGCCCACCTCGGGCCGCGTGCTGCTCGCGGGTGAAGACATCACCGGGCTGCCGCCGCATGCACTGTTCAGGCGTGGTGTGCTCCGCACCTTCCAGGTCGCGCATGAATTCTCGACCCTGACGGTACGCGACAACCTCATGCTGGTGCCCGCCGAGCAACCCGGAGAATCGCTGTGGACAGCCTGCTTCCGGCCCGGGCAGATACGCGAGACCGAAGTGAAGAACCGCGAGAGGGCCGAGGAAATCATCGAATTCCTGAACATCGGTCACGTGGCCGACGAGCTTGCGGGAAACCTTTCGGGCGGCCAGAAGAAGCTCCTCGAACTCGGCCGCACCATGATGGTGGATGCGCGCATCGTATTCCTCGACGAAGTCGGCGCGGGTGTCAACCGAACGCTTCTGAACACCATCGGCGATGCCATTCTGCGCCTCAACGAAGAGCGTGGCTATACCTTCTGCATGATCGAGCACGACATGAGCTTCATCTCTCGCATGTGCAGCGATGTCATCGTCATGGCCGAAGGCGCGCTGCTGGTGCGTGGTACGGCCGACGAGGTACAACAGAACGAACAGGTCATCGAAGCCTATCTCGGTGGCGGCCGCCGGCAGGAACGCGCATGAATACCTCGACATCGTCGCCCGGGTCCGCGTCAGGCGCAGCAGCAACAGCGAGCGCCGGCACGGTGCTACTCAGCGGCACCGATCTCACCGGCGGCTACGGCCGGATGCGCATTCTCGAGAACTGCAACCTGAGCGTCGATCGCGGTCAGATTGCCGTCATCGTCGGCCCCAACGGTGCCGGCAAGTCCACGGCCATGAAGGCACTTCTCGGCATGCTCTCGCTCGAGTGTGGCAAGGTGCAGTTCGACGGCAGGGACATCACTGCACTCAGCCCTCAGCAGCGCGTGGCAGCCGGCATGGCCTTCGTGCCACAGACCCACAACGTGTTCCCGACCATGACGGTAGAGGAAAACCTCGACATGGGTGCTTTCGTACGAGAAGACGATTTCACCGAGACGCGCGAGCAGGTCTACGAACTCTTCCCGATCCTCAGGGAAAAACGGCGCCAGCACGCGGGCGAACTGTCGGGCGGGCAACGTCAGCAGGTGGCCGTCGGTCGCGCCATGATGACAAGGCCCTCGATTCTGATGCTCGACGAGCCTACTGCAGGGGTGTCACCCATCGTCATGGACGAGCTCTTCGATCGCATCATCGAAGTCAGGAACACGGGCATCGCGGTCATGATGGTGGAGCAGAACGCGCGTCAGGCACTCGAGATTGCCGATGTCGGCTACGTGCTCGTCAATGGCAGCAACAGCCATACCGATACCGGTGAGGCATTACTCGCCGACGAGGAGGTGCGCCGCACCTTTCTGGGCGGCTGAGGGCGGAGCAGTCAACGGTGACCAACGAATTCATCAATGCACTCATTCTGCTCGGCAACTTCATCGTCGTGCCGGGCCTTGCCTATGGCTCGCAGCTTGCCCTCGGCGCACTCGGCATCACACTCGCCTATGCCGTGCTCCGTTTTTCGAACTTCGCCCACGGCGACACCATGGCCTTCGGTACCACCTTCACCATTCTCGTCACCTGGTGGCTGCAGTCGATGGGCGTCTCGCTCGGACCGTTGCCGACGGCACTGCTCGGCATTCCGGTCGGCATCCTCATGGCCACAGTGCTCTGTCTTGTCATGGATCGCCTCGTCTACCGCCATTACCGCCAGGTGAAGAGCCCGCCCGTGGTGTTCGTGATTGCCTCGGTGGGCGTCATGTTCGTCACGCACGGCCTCGTGCGTCTGATCATCGGTCCGAACGATCAGAACTTCCGCGACGGAGAACGCTTCATCTTCAGCGCGCGTGAATTCAAGCGCTCGACCGGTCTGTCCGAAGGCCTGTCGATCAAGACCAGCCAGGGGCTGACCGTCGTGGTGGCCATCATCGCCGTGCTGGCGCTGTTCTGGTTCCTGCAACGCACGCGCACGGGAAAGGCCATGCGTGCCTTCTCCGACAACGAGGATCTGGCACTGCTTTCCGGCATCGAACCCACTCGGGTAGTCACCACCACCTGGATCATCATTGCCGCTCTGGCGACGCTTGCGGGTGTCATGTACGGACTCGACAAGAGCTTCAAGCCCTTCACCTACTTCCAGCTGCTGCTGCCGATGTTCGCCGCCGCCATCGTCGGCGGTATCGGCAACCCCGTCGGCGCCATTCTCGGTGGCTTCGTCGTGGCCTTTTCGGAAATCGGACTGACCTACGCCTACCGGAAGTTCCTCGGCTACGTCATGCCCGAGTCCTGGCAACCCGAAGGGCTCGTGCAGCTGCTGTCCACCGACTACAAGTTTGCGGTGTCCTTCATCATCCTCGTGCTGGTGCTCCTCTGGCGGCCAACGGGGATTCTGCGCGGGAAGGAAATCTGATGTCGATCACGCTGCGTTCTGTTCTCGGCTTCGGCCTCATGGCGGTACTCATCCTTGCCGTGGGTGCATTCCAGTCCTGGTCACTGGCACTGACCATCCTCAACATGTGCCTGATCTCCGCCGTGATGGCCCTTGGCGTGAACGTGCAGTGGGGCTACGCCGGCCTCTTCAACGTCGGCATCATGGGTTTTGCTGCGCTCGGTGGCGTGGCTGCCGTGCTGGTGTCGGTACCGCCCGTGCCCGGCGCCTGGTCGGCCGGCGGGTTCGGCATCGTCAGCAGCCTGCTGGCGCTGATGGCGCTTGTCGGCGCGCTTGTGTTCCTTCGGCGTGCCCTGCCACCCGGTGCCGTGCGCACGTTGCTCACGCTGATACTGCTGGTCGGCGGCCTGTGGCTCATTCGTGGCATCTATCTGCCTGCTGTCAGCGCCATCGAAGGCCATGAATCCTCGAAATCCGGCTTTCTCGGCGGGCTGGGGCTGCCGATCATCCTTTCCTGGCTCGTGGGCGGGCTTTTCGCTGCCGCCGCAGCCTGGGCGATCGGCAAGGTCGCGCTCGGTCTGCGTTCGGACTACCTTGCCATCGCCACACTCGGCATTTCCGAAATCATCATCGCCGTCATCAAGAACGAAGACTGGCTCACACGCGGCGTCAAGAACGTCAGCGGCCTTGACCGGCCCGTGTTCTACGAGGTCGAACTGCAGAGAAGCCCCTGGTTCATCGAGCAGGTGGAACGTTTCGTCGGCAGTTCACTGCCGGCGGCCGGGGCGGCGCGTGACGCCGCGCTGCGGGATGCCCTGGTCACGGGTTCGAGTCTGTTCGTGAAGCTCTGCTACGCAGGGCTCTTCCTCGCGGTGCTGCTGCTGCTGCTGTTCCTCGCGAGGCGCGCGCAGGTATCGCCCTGGGGGCGCATGATGCGCGGCATCCGCGATCGACGCGATGCGGCCGAAGCCATGGGCAAGGACGTGACCGCACGGCACCTGCAGGTATTCGTGATCGGCTCGGCCATCGTCGGCATCGCCGGCGCCATGCTCACGACCCTCGAAGGGCAACTGACACCCGGTGCCTACAACCCGCTCCGCTTCACCTTCCTGATCTGGGTCATGGTCATCGTCGGTGGTTCGGGCAACAACCTCGGCGCTGTCCTTGGCGCCTTCGTGGTGTGGTTCTTCTGGGTGGAGGCCGAGCCGCTCGGGCTGTGGCTCGTCGGCATGATCACTTCACCGCTACCTGTCGACAACATGCTGCGCGTGCATCTTCTCGAGAATGCACAGCACACGCGTCTGCTGATGATGGGCGTGGTACTGCTCGTGATGCTGAGGTTCAGTCCGAAAGGGCTGCTGCCCGAACAGACGCGTTGATTCCTTCAGGCGGGTTTCTTCTCTGCCCGAGACCGATCACGGGCCATCACCGGAGCCATCACCGTGAGCTTGTCCTGATGCTGAAACGCTTCCGTGAACCCCGGTGATCGGGCTACACTTGCAGCCGAAAGCGTCAGTGAACAGAGGCGGAAACCGAGGTGGGAGCACAGCAAGATGAATGAAATCCGTGACGCGCGCTTCTCCATCGGCGATGCGGTGAAACATCGACTGTTCGGCTTTCGTGGCGTCATCTACGACGTGGATCCCGAGTTCGCCAATACCGAGGAATGGTACCAGTCCATTCCCGCCTCGATTCGCCCCCACCGTGAACAACCCTTCTACCATCTCTATGCCGAGAACGCGGATTCCACCTACGTGGCCTATGTTTCCGAACAGAACCTGTTGCCCGATACCAGCGGGGTACCGATGCGGCATCCCGAGGTCAATCGCCGTTTCAAGCGCAACAAGCAAGGGCACTACCGCCTGCGAGACGAACTACGCCATTGAACGACATGCCTGATGACACGCCGCGATGATTGACGAAGAGCTCTACCAGGAAGCTACCGAAGAACTCGACACCAACCGCCGTCGCCCTCACCTCTGGGCGCGTGCCTGCGCGTTGGCGAATGATGATCACGACGAAGCGCGTTACCTCTACACGAATCTCCGCGTGGAGGAGATGTTGCAGGAGCGTACCCGGATCGAGAAGCAGAAGGTGGTCGGCACAACGACACCCGACGAACCGGCGCTGGCACCGTCCGGCCATACATCCGACACGGCGGTGGATGACACGGAAAACTCGACCGACAGCACTCAACCCATTGCGCTCGTCGATGAGGGCAGCTTCAGTCCGGTGCAGGCCGACAATGGCGAAGACATCAGGCCGAACGACAGACAGGGTGAAGTCAGCACGACGATCGATCATCCCGACACAGTAGCGGGTGAGTGGGTCGACATCGACGACACCGCCGGGGTCGACGCCGGCCAGCAGATCCGCGACGCAACAACGACCGTCGACCACGACAGCAAGCGGCAGCACCGCGACGTGGACACGACCGGTGCGGGCGACGGCCCGATCGAGGACACTGCCGGGCACCTCAAGGCGGAAGCAGCCATCAAGTCCAGCGCCTCACCGGCCGACGACTGGCATGTCGAGGACGGCACCGACATTCCGATGGCCCATCGCACCAACACCGATGTGACGTCCGACACCACCGGCGCATATACGCCTGCGCAAACACCTGACGACAGCGAGCGGCCCCTTGTCGACAGCGTACCGTCGCCTGCCGACCACACGCGGGCGCGTGTCCGCAGTGAGCAGACCCTCGATTTCGATATCGAAAGCCCCCTGCCCGAGCAGTCGCTGTCACCCTCGAGCACCACAATCGCAGACAACGCCGACACCTTCGACAACGCCGACTTCGATGAAGCGATTGCCCTTGATGTGGACTCACACGGTCAGCTATGGGCCATCTTTCGCAAAGGCACGACACTCAGGGCCGTACCTGCCGAGGGATCGTCGTTGACGGCGATGTTCCTGACCCTCCCGTGGCTGTTACGGCACGGTCTCTTCGGTACCGCCATCGTCTACGCCCTGACGGCAATCGTGCTCGTTGGCGGTCTCGTCGTCAGCGGCCTTGCCTGGCTGGATCAGGGTGTTCAGGCATCCGCAAGTCTCAGACTCATCACGGCAGGCTTTGCATTTCTTGCGGCCGTGGCCCTGTTCTGGATTCCGTATCGCCAGGCACGATCCTGGGCGTTTCTGAGCTACCGGAAACAAATGGGCGAACCGCTGGCCTGGGTGCGTGCCACCAGCCGCCATCGAGCACTCGAGACTTTCGAAGAGCACGTCAGGTAGACACCAGCCTCACAAGTGATCACGACGGTGCCGCATTTTCCGGCACGAAAATGACCTGGCGCGCAAATGGCAACACCGGTATTTCAGCCAGGCTGCCGTGCTGTCGTTAATTCAAGCCAAGTCATCACCAAGAATGACGGGTCTTGTTCCAGGATAGAGCAAGGCAGCCGATTCCGATTCGGTCACTCGGGGTAGCCGGGGGAATATCCCCCGGCGCCATTCCCTGACCGGTGACCCTGGCTGCGGGCGGAAAACGCGGCAACGTAACACTCGGCATTTCGCGCGTTTTTCGCCGGAAGGCCAGGAAGCCGCCACGGTATCGCAACTCGGCTCCCCATCCAGGCTCATGTGTCGTTGGACAATGCTCAGGGTCGCCAGTCGGGAGGGCTTGCCGCTATACTGATGATGAAGCTCACACCCATGCCGACAAACGTCTGCGTTTTTCGACGTTGCTGCCGGTATGTCTGTCACCTTCTGATCGTCACGCCCCGACGCACAAGCCGGGATCACAAGCCCAAACTGCGAGCAAGACCATGTTCGAACAACTGGAAGAACCGAAAGCCGACGCCATCCTCGCTCTGATGGCAGCCTTCCGCGAAGACCCGCGCACCGACAAGCTCGATCTCGGCGTAGGCATCTACAAGGACGAAGACGGACGCTCAACCGTCATGCACGCGATCAAGGATGCCGAGACATCGCTGCTTGAAACACAGGACACCAAAGCCTATGTGTCTCCCGCGGGCAGCGCCGAATTCAACGCCGCCATGATCGATCTCGTGCTCGGCGAGAGCGCAAGCGAGCGTCACGTGGCCGTACAGGCAGTCGGCGGCAGTGGAGCACTCGCGATCATCGCAGGACTCCTCAAGCAGATTCGACCGAACGCCACTGTCTGGCTCTCCGACCCGACGTGGCCGAATCACGGTCCGCTGATCGGTTCGGCAGGTTTCACGCTCGCGAACTACCCCTACTACGACAACGCCACCTCGACGATCAGCTTCGATGCCATGCTCGAGACGCTATCGAGTGCGGCCGAGGGCGATATCGTCGTGTTGCACGGTTGTTGCCACAACCCGACCGGCGCCGATCTGGATCTCGAACAGTGGCAGGCGGTAGCGAAACTGCTGCGTGAAAAGAAGCTCTTTGCCTTCGTTGACCTGGCCTACCAGGGCTTCGGTGACGGGCTCGAAGAAGATGCCGCCGGTGTACGTCTGCTGGCGCGGGAACTCGATGAATTCGCCATCGCGGCCAGTTGTTCGAAGAACTTCGCGCTCTATCGCGAGCGTGTCGGCGCGGCGATCCTGCAGGCAGCTTCGGCCGAGGATGCCCAACGAGCACACAAGCAACTGTCGCGTGTCGCGCGCTCGATCTACTCGATGCCGCCCGATCATGGCGCCAACTCCGCCAACCTCGTGCTTGGCGACAAGGCTCGCAGAAAGTCCTGGCAGGACGAACTCGAAACCATGCGCTCCCGCATGCAACGCCTGCGCACCGGCTTCGCCGAGGCCATGCGCAAGCGCAGCAACTCCGATCGCTTCGACTACATCGCCGCGCAGAAAGGCATGTTCAGCCGCCTGCCACTGAGCAGCGAGCAGCTCACGCGACTTCGCGAGGAATACGGCATCTATATCGTGGGAGACGGCCGCATCAACATCGCCGGACTTCCCGATGACGGCCTCGAGCAACTGGCCGACCGAATCTGTTCGGTCATGGAGTGATTCGTTCCGCTGAAGTGTCCCGGGCAAACTCCGTGATGCCCGGGGCCCGAGCCCTGCCTTGCAGGAACTGCCCGTGGCGCCACCTCCGGAGATTTGCCCGAGGCGCCGCGCTTCAGGAATTACCCGAGGCGCGCTCCAGGCTCAGAACCAGTACCTGCTGATCGGCCAGTTCGGAATCGGTGCTGACCAGCATGCGAAGCTCGGTTGGCCGATCATGGAGCACGAAAGCGTAGCCATCGTAACGGTAGGTGTTCCATGTCATCGACACACCCACCGAAAACCGCCCGTGCTGTCGAAGCACACCACTGAGCGCCGATTCATGCAGCACAGGCACCGTCGCCGTGGCATTCGCCGCGGAGTCGGTGATTTCAAGTCGAGCCTCACCGCTCATGCCCAGACTGCCATCCGCAGCGCCCGGTTCAAGCTGCAGGCGCAGTTGCCATGCGTTGCAATGCGAAGCGTCGCTGTTGCAGGTAAGCGAGCGGGATCGCCACGTGCCGACAAGCTGATCGGCAGCCAGTGCAATCACCTGCTCACCGCCATTGCCGGAACCTGCGGCTCCGAGACTGACCGACGCGCCACCGGTGCTGTCGATACTCGCCGAGGCGCCATCGCTGATATCGAGAACCAGTTCATTCGTTCCCAGCGTTTCACCGGAAAAGGCGAAGTCCACGCCGGCCCCACCCGCGCCAGTGTCATCCACGCCGGTACCACCCGAGGCATCGTCACCATCCCCTGATGCGGGCCCGCCAACGGCATTCACCGCATGCCGCTGCCACGCAACGGAGCTGGGAACGGCAGTGGTGGCAGCATTTGATGCTGGCGCCACATTGCTGCGAAAACTCAGTGGATGCGTGCCATCGTCGGCAGTGGGTGTCCAGAGGGCATCGCTCGCGACAGCCCCTGAATCGGCAGGCGGCTCCACGAATCCGGTGACACGGCCGGCATCGTCGAGACCCATCACGACAAGACGCCCCGACGCATCGGTACCGAGGTAGACCCGTGCGGTCTCGGCAGTATCCAGCACCGCGACGGTGGCGGCACTCGCACCACCACCGTCCGGAACGACCGATATTGCCGGTCCTTCACCGTTGCCCGGCTGAGTCGATGCATCGCCGGAAGCGGAATGTCCGAGTTCGACGCCGTCGCTGTCGCAACCTACTGGCAACGCAAGGACAAGCGCCAGCAACACACCCGTGCCGCCAGGACGCACCTGTGAACGACCGGGGTGTCGGCTGGGACACCAAATGCCGGTCATGGCGGTCAGTAGTTCCGGATCCCGAAAAACCACGGTCGTCTGCAAACCAATGCCCGTTACTGACGTGTCAGCAACGCGGCAATGGTCGGATTCTCGACGTTCTCGGTGCTGGTACCGAGAAACACCAGCTGTGTGGGATCATCCAGCGAGAAGTAGGCAATGCCCTGGTAGGCATCGGATTCACGCCAGATGAATGACAACAGGGCAACACCGCCGAATTCGGAAATGGTGCCGTTGATCGGCAGTGGCTCCCCGTAATCACCATCAATGGGCTTGTAGCGCGTGGATCCGGAGACCGAAGTACCGTTGATGATGACGCTGGTTTCGAGCACGTGGCAGTTGCTTGCTTCGCAACCGAACTCGTAGTTGCTGCCCCATGTGCCGTCCAGTGCCCCGGCCGTTACCGGAGTGAGTTCGGAACCGCCTGCGTAGACGAGGTTGACGTCACCGCCGCTGATCGACTGGCCATCGACGATGTCGAAGGTGAAAGTCGGCGCCTGGTAGTCATCAGCCAGTCTGTCGCCGTTGCCAAAGGCCGGTACGCTGCCTGCACCCGCCGGGTGCTGCACCACGGTCAATGGACCGCTGTAGCGGCTGTCTGCACCGATACTGCCGAATACCGACGTGGCGGAACCATCGGCTGCGATCGAAAGACCGGAAAGATAGTTGTTGTTGTCGATCACGTACACGCCGCGACCGGCGTTCATGGTACCGATGTAGGCACCGGAACGACCACCCGGTTCACCACCACCCGTGGTACCGCCGGTCGTGGTATCACCGCCTGTAGTACCTGCGGTGGTGCCCGCGGTATCGCTACCGGTGCCGGCAGTGTCCCCACCGGTGCCGGCAGTGGTCGTGCCGGTGCCTGTGGTGGCAGTACCGTCTGTGGAGGTATCATCATCATCGCTCGAGCAGGCAACCAGTGTGGTGGCCAGGAGCAGGACGGGGAGGTACTTGATCATGCCTGTGAAACTCGTCGTTGGATTGTGGCTGAACGTCAAAGATTAACGCAAGTGTCTGTGTCGCGGTGACAATACTCTCCGCATTGCTTCCGGTCGCGTCCTGCGGCGTCACGATCATGGCATTGCCCTGGCAGTGGCGGATGCGCCCTATCTCGATGACACCTGGCACCGCTACGACAAGGCCATTGTCGACCATGACAAGGCGAAACCCAGCACTACCGATTATCATATTACTCGCGAGGACATGTTCGAGGCGTCCTGCGAGATCATGATCTCGCAGGAAATACTCCGGGCATTCCTCGAATCGACCCTGATCAGCATGCGCAAGCTCGCCCTCAGCGCCGAAGAGCGCAGATTCGACCAAGCCGACATCTGCCTCGACGATTCAGGATTCCACAGCCAGGGTGAAAAGGACGAGGCATGCCGCCTCCACGACGACTACATGCTCTACCGGCGGATACAGCGCGACATGTGCAGCCTGTCGGTATCGCGCAAACGCTACGGCGGCAATCTCGATACCGTGAACACCACCGAACAGATTGCGACCCATCCCAATGACGACTGACAACACCTACCTCGAGCAATACATCGAACAGCAAGGGCTCGCCGAGAGCATGATCCCCGTCGTGGGCTTTCTCTACCGCACCCGCGGCGTCATCGTCACGGTGTTCGGCAGAAAGCTCATGAATGGCTCGACCATCGACATTCTCAAGGCACACAAGCTCGGCCGCGTGGTCGGGCGACCGATCTCGGTTGCCGATACCGTGAAAGTGCTGACCGTGCTGCGCGAAATCGCGCCCGGCAGCTGCCGTGTCGACATCGGCAAGATCGCCGCTGCCGCGCTCGACAAGGGCGTGCTCGACAACGAGGCCGAACTTCGGTCACTGCTGCAGAGCGAACTGGCCGATGTCGGTGAACGCGCGTCGGTACTCGACAAGCCACAGGATGTGGTGCTCTACGGTTTCGGCCGTATCGGGCGCATCCTCGCGCGTCTGCTGATCGAACGCACCACTTCGAGCAACCCCATGCGCCTGCGCGCCGTCGTGGTGCGGGGCGGACGCGAAGGCGACCTCCAGAAACGCGCCAGCCTGCTGCGTCGCGACTCGGTACATGGTCCCTTCAACGGCAGCATCAAGGTCGATGAAGCGAACAATGCCATCATCGCCAACGGCAACTTCATCCAGGTGATCTATGCCGACAAGCCCGAAGACATCGACTATACGAGCTACGGCATCGACAACGCACTGATCGTCGACAACACCGGCATCTTCAAGGACGAGGAAGCTCTGTCACGGCACCTCGTGCCGAAGGGTGCGGCCAAGGTGCTGCTGACTGCCCCTGCCGGCGGCGCGATCAAGAACATCGTCTACGGCGTCAACCACGAGATGATCGACGACAGCGACCGCATCCTCTGTGCGGCAAGCTGCACCACCAACGCCATCACGCCGGTACTGAAGATCATCAACGATCGCTTCGGCATCGAGAACGGTCACGTCGAAACCGTGCATTCCTACACCAACGACCAGAACCTCATCGACAACTACCACAAGGCCGATCGGCGTGGCCGTTCGGCACCGCTGAACATGGTACTGACTTCGACCGGTGCGGCAAAGGCCGTGGCCAAGGCGCTGCCCGAGCTTGCCGGAAAACTCACGGGCAACGCCATTCGCGTGCCCACACCGAACGTTTCGATGGCGGTCTGCAACCTCAATCTCGCCACCAGCACCACACGCGAGGAACTCAATGCCTACGTCAGTGACATGGCCTTCAATTCCAGGCTGAGTCAGCAGATTGCCTACACCATGAGCAACGAGGTGGTGTCGAGCGACTTCGTCGGCACACCCGAACCCGCCATCTTCGACGCGGTGGCCACGATCGTCGACGACAACCGCTGCGTGGTCTACGTCTGGTACGACAACGAGTACGGCTACAGCACGCAGGTACTCCGCTGCATGCAGCACATGGCAGGATTGCACATCCCGTCGATTCCGCGAATCAGCTGAAACCACGTCGCTGTCGGTCGGTACGTTGCCGGCAGTACGTCGCCTGGCAGCGCCCTGACGGAATCACGGCAGCACCGCTCCTTGCAGGTGCTGCCGCCCGTCAGTGCGTCATGCCGTAGATCAGGTAGTTCACACCCAGCCGATAGGCCGTGGCGGTGTACTGCGCGCGGTACTCTTCCATGTCGGCGTGTTCCCAGGCGTCACCCAGATCCATGTTCCAGTTGATGACGACCATGACACGCCCTTCGTCATCGAGCACGCCACGCCATTTCGGCAACTGACGCGAGGTATTGCTCTCGCCCACTTCCATGCTCTTGCGGATCGGCAACTCCCAGGTTTCACCGGGGTTCAGACACAGCGCACGAAGCCCGGGAATCTGCACGAAGTCCTCGATGCGAAAGTGCACATCGAAGATCTCGTGATCGGGCGGCAGGTCGACGATCGGACGATCGGGAAAGACCTTGCTCATCCAGTTCTCGAACTGTGACCACTGATAGTCCCCGTGAAAGTCGTCGACGAGCAGAAAGCCGCCGCGCAGGAGGTATTCACGCAGGCGATCGATCTCGGTGCGGGTGAACGAGGCAAAACCCGCCTCCACGACATACAGCATCGGATAATCGAACACCCGCTCGTCGAAGAGCGAGATCGACTGCGAATCGTCGTTGGTGTCGATGTTGGTCAGGCGCTTGAGCGCAGCAATGAAGTGGGGTTCGGACTCGGAGCAGTCAGCCTGCCAGTGCGGGTAGCCGATGTGGTCGCCGAGATTGTCGATGGCACGCTGGTTGTCGGCGAACATCAGCCGCGAGAAGGTGAATTCGTCCTCGGGAAGGCGCGCCAGCGTGGCAGGGCACTCCGGACGATGCGGCGTGGTGCAGATCGCCATCTGCCCCGACACGCCTGCCGAGGTACCGAGAGACGACAGCAGCAGCGCGAGTACGGCGCCCCCCCTGCGCATGGAACCGGTACCTTTGCTGCTCGAACTGAATACGGCAAACCTGAACACGTCGGGGTAAGTCTCCTCGGCCGGAACCATCAGCAGACCGAATCAGAACAACAGCGAATCGTCGGCCTCGATCCCGCGAGGATCGGTGCCGTGAATGTAGAGCGGTCCGACAGGTCGGGCGCTGCCATCGCCTTTGTCGACGAATACCCGCCGGAGTTCCACCATGCCGACCGAAAGCTCGTAGACATCGACATGATCGCCGTTGTCGTCACGTCGTCGCTCATGCATCAGACGCACGGGCTCGCCGTCGTTGCTGTCCCAGTCGTGGCGTACCTCGTAGCCGAGATCGCTCGCCGCCTGGTACAGTGCCCGCTGCATGGCGTTGCGCCTGAGCCGCGGCGAGAACACGAGCCGGGTGCGTGAGGGCTGCAACTCCGGCAGATCGGCAATCGCAGCCATGAAGTGCCGTGCGATGCGGGTCTCGCGCGTGGCCCTGACCCGGGCAGGTGCAATGATGGCAGGCGCGTCTCCATCGGCATGCTGGCGCTCACTGCCAACCTGCTGCCAGGAACGAGTGGCTTCGGCGCTTTCCTGCCGCGGAGCTTCCGTGCCGGACAATCCGCAACCCGTGAAGCCGGGACACAGCATGACGGCTGCAAGATTGACAAGGCAGGTTCTCCGGAACACCATCGGGATGGACTCCGTATGCGACAACGGCAATGTCGCGCATGAAACGGACCGATTTCGAATTTCGTCGGTGCGAACGTGGACAGTTGATCGACGCAATGGTAGGTTTCAACGTTTGGTGGTCGATCCACCATTGGAGAGGAATATCCTACCCCAGCATCGGGCTGGAAGGTGTCGCCGCACACAGTGTGCGGTGGAGAGGAACACACGACATGATATTGAATTTCGTTCGCTGCCGGTTTCTGTGGCTGCTTCCGGCCCTCGCCGCAGCGGGCTGCGCCACACGAACCACCCCCCAGGTTGAAGGCAAAGATGCAACCGCCACACTCGAGTCCGCCGAAGCGGAAGCCATCGACGACAGCGTCGCCATCGCGAAGACGGCACGCAGGGTGATGGTCAAGGACATGTCCAGCATCATCACCCAGCTCTATGATCCCATCACCACCACCTTTCAGGTCAGCGAACAGCTGCAGGACAACCTCTCGAACCAGATGAACCGGGAGCTTGCCGTGGCCGGTTACGGCATTCAGCGTGTGGTGGCCGACCAGGGTGCCAACTTCGTGCGCACCAGTCTGCGTGCGAGCGATGTCGAGAACATTCGGACGATGCGCGTCAGGCTCGGGTCCGTGGTCATCAATCGTGACTACGAGATCGACGGCGAAACGGTCATACCCCGAAGCCCCTACCGTATCGGTGGCACCCTCGACGAGGTCGTGGTGGACACAAGCACCCTTGCCAACAAGCTCATCGAGGATGAATCGGCAGCGAGCGTCGAGCGCATCGCCCATCTCGATCTCGACGAACCCACACCCGTGATTTCGCTGGTCACTCCCGACGTGGTGAACCGCATCGCCGACGAGAATACGGCCAAGGCCTCGCCCCTGCAGGAACTGGACACAGACAGTGCGGAAGTTCCCAACCTCTTCTACAGCAACAAGCGCTCCTTCGGGTCAATCCTCGACGAACTCGAGCAGGTTCACAGTCAGGTCATCGTTTTCGGCAACGATTCGATGGCCCTCGGCAACACCAACAAGCAACTGATCGATGCCCTGGTCAACGACATCATGCAACCGGACGATTTCATCAGCCTCGTCGGATGCAGCAACGGTCCCACGGCATTGAAGATCGGCAACGAAGGACTGGCCATTGGCCGAGCACAACGTGTTACCGAAGCCCTGGTGGCGCGAGGCGTACCGCGCGACAATATCTACAATGAGGGTTGCTGGGCGCCGGTGAGCGCCGGTGAACGCTTCCCCGGGCGCGGTGTGGTGATCGAACTGTGGCGGGATCCGGCATGAACATGAAGATGCGCTCACCCCTCCTGCTCGCCGTGCTGGCGACCCTGCTCGTCGCCTGCGACACGATTACCGAGCAGGAAAAGGCCGCTGCTCTGCAAAGTCAGCTTTCCAACGAACTCACGCCCCACTTCGGCGGCAACACCAAGGCCTTCGAAGAACTCGACGACAAGGAACTCCTGCAACTGCAACTCGTCACCACCAATCTCGTGACGTCGCTCGTGCAGATTCCCGAACTCAGGCCCTCCAACGCAACCCTGCAGTACAGCGCCCCGCAAAGTGCCTTCGGCAATGCCGTCATCCGTTCGCTCGAAGACGCCGGATTCGGCATGCAGCTCGTCAGTGCCGATCAGGGTGTGAATTACGTCTCCTACGAGAAAAGCGACGCGCAGACCGATATCGGGCCGGTTACCCGTTATGCCATTTCAGTCGGCAATATCCGTGTGTCGCGGGAATACGATGTGGTCGACGACGCCATCTTCCCCTCATCGCTCCTGACCATCAGCGGCACCCGCTTCGCCGAAGACATCGAACTCGCGGATGACATCTTCAAGGAGCAGGGGTCGGTCGAGGAGTCGGCTTTCATTTCGGGCGTGCAATACCCCGACAATCCCGACCCGAATCTCGAAGTCGCTACTGTCGAAGTACGCGACTACGACAAGATACCCCTCGACAAGCGGCAGGAACCCGCTGAAGTGCTCAATGGTGCACGACAGCGATACTTCCGTATCGACTCGGAGCGCCGTACACCGGATATCGACAAGTACCGCCGTTTCCGTCGCACCGTACTGATCTTCGACAATGCCGATACCCGCATGCTCGGCGAAGGCAACAAACAGGCGATACGCCTCATGGTGAAAAAGTTCGAACCGCTCGACCTGATGGTGATCAAAGCCTGCCAGGATGCCGACGGACGGGACGAATCCTCACTGCAGCGCGCCATTCGCGTCGAGGAAGAGCTGGCCAGCCACGAGCTTGCTCCCGAATCCACCTGGATTGCGCCCTGCACACGAACGGTCTTTCGTCACGCCAGCGATGATTCACCTGCTCCCGTGGAACTCATTCACTACAAACCGCTTTGAATATGTACTCGACGTTTTTCTCCCGTCTGCCGAGGTTGCCGGCAGACGCCGTCAACGGCCTTGCCGTCACCCTGATCGTTGTGGCAACACTGCTTCCGCCCACCCCGGCGGTTGCCGCCACACTTGACGATGTCCGCGACCGAGGCCGAGTGAACTGCGGCGTCAACATCGGCCTTGCCGGCTTTGCCGAGGCCAACAGCCTCGGTGAGTACCGCGGCTTCGATGTCGATCTCTGTCGCGCCGTGGCAGTCGCTGCTCTGAACGACGCCAGTGCGGTCGAGTACGTCCCTCTCTCGGTCACTGACCGCTTCAAGGCACTGCAGGACGGTCGTATCGATCTGCTCTCGCGCAACACTACCTGGACACTCCAGAACGACGCCCTCCACGGTTCCTTTGCCGGCGTGAGTTTCTTCGACGGTCAGGGGTTCATGGTGCACAAGAAAAGCGGTATCCGCAGTGCACTCGAACTCGACAACGCGCCGATCTGTGTCGCGGCCAGAACCGCCGCCGAACACAACGTCGAGGATTTCTTCATCAACAGCGAGATCCGTTATCAGCCCGTCTTTGCCAAGAATGAAAGCGAAGTCGTCAGGGACTATCTTGCCGAAAAGTGCGTTGTCTATTCCGCCGACTACTCTGCTCTGGCCGCCTACCGAAGTTCCTTCGACAAGCCCGATGCACACGTCATACTGCCCGAGATCATTTCCAAGGAGCCGCACGGGCCCATGGTTCGACAGAACGATTCGGTCTGGGAGAATGTGGTTCGCTGGACGCTCAACTGCATGATCAACGCCGAGGAAATGGGCGTCGACAGCAGTAATGTGGATACCCCGCAGGCCACCAGCACGCCCTGGAAAAAGCACCTGCTCGGTCTCGAAGGCAAGGCCGGTGAAGAACTCGGCCTCGACGAAGACTGGTGCAGGCGCGTGATCCGCGATGTCGGCAACTACGCCGAGAGTTATGCGCGCCATCTCGGTGAAAACACGTCCCTCGAGCTGCCACGCGGCATCAACCAGCTCTGGACCAACGGCGGCATGATCTATGCCCCGCCGATACGCTGAACCAGCCGGGCTCGGCAAAGCGAACCATACACCCATTGTCACTCAGGACTCAATCATCACGTTATCATCATCAAACTCGTAGCTACAGTGCGTTATGCGTGACAACGCTTCTTGATGATGCAAAGCAACATGGACTCCAGAGCTCGAGCCGGCATCAGCCCGGCAGTGGACAGTTTCCCCGGGCTGACATGCACGTTTCGGTCGTTTGTCATTCGACTGCATGCGGCTGCAGGAATCCTTGCCGCGCTGGCCTTGCTGGCACTGGCGGCACCCTCCCTTGCTGCCGACACCGAAGCTCGTACAGCGCTTGTCATCGGCAACGGCGCGTACGACCGGTTTCCGCTCGACAACCCGGTCAACGATGCCAACGACGTGGCCGAGGTGTTGCGCGATCTCGGTTTCGACGTGATGCTGCACACCGACATCGACCGCCGTCAGATGAGCCACGCCGTACGCGATTTCGGCAAGCGACTCAGAAACCGCGGTGGCGTGGGTATTTTCTACTACGCCGGGCACGGCATGCAGATCGACAGCCGCAACTACCTCATTCCGGTCAACAACTCGATCGAGACTGCTGACGAGGTACCCTTCGAATCGCTTGATGTCAACAGGGTTCTTGCGAAGATGGAGACTGCGGGCAATGCACTCAATCTTCTGCTGCTCGACGCCTGCCGCGACAACCCGTTCCCAAGCCGATATCGCGGCAACAATCGTGGACTCGCTCGAGTGGATGCTCCCATCGGATCTCTGGTGGTCTACGCCACGGCCCCGGGCAGCGTCGCTGCCGACGGAGACGGACGCAACGGCATCTTCACAAGGCATCTTCTCGAAAATCTCAGGCAAACGGATCTAAGCCTTACCGAGATGATTCGCCTCACTCGTGCAGCCGTGGTCAAGGAAACCGGAGGCGAGCAGATTCCCTGGGAAAGCAGCTCGCTGCTGAACGACTACTATTTCATCCAGGGCAGGGACAACAAACCCGGTCAGACTGCCGCCCTCACGTCCGATGACTTCGGCGCCAGCGAGGACGACTGGACCGAGATCGTATCCTCCAGTCTTCGCGTCGATACGGTTCCGGACAACGCACACATCCGCATCATGAACAGCGCCGAGGTCTACCAACCCGGCATGTCGCTGAACACCGAGAAGGAGTACGACATTCTGGTCACCCACGACGGCTACCAGCAATGGCGACAAAAGATACGCCTCGAGCCCGGTCACAACCGCATTCAGGTTCACCTGGAACAGCTTGATGACCTTGACACCCCCGTGTCCGGCAAACCCGAACAGCTGGCCTTGAACGAAGAAAACGAAAATGCGGACAATGAAGGCCCGCCGCTGATCCCTGCGGACATCACCATACCGCACACCCTGCGCATCTCGGGTGGCATCTATTCGATGGGTTGTTCGAGTGATGACAACAACTGCAATCCTTACGAGAAACCGGTCGAGGAGCTCCGTGTGTCCGATTTCATGATGGGCGCTACTGAAATCACGGTCGGGCAGTTCCGCGAATTCGTCGAGGCCACTGACTACGTGACCGACGCGGAACGGAATGCCGACGGCCACGAAGGTTGCTACATCTGGTATGAGAAAGGTGGCATCAACCGTTCCAGTGCACGATGGGGATGGGTTGCCGACAGAAACTGGCGCAACCCCGGTTACTCGCAAAGCAACAAACATCCGGTAACCTGCGTCAGCTGGAACGACGCCCTCGCCTATGCCGACTGGCTCGGCAGCGTCACTGGCCGGCAGTGGCGACTGCCGACGGAAGCCGAATGGGAATACGCGGCTCGCGCAGGATCGAACTCACGCTTTCCGAGCAGCGACACGGCCAGGGAACTCTGTCTCGTGGCCAATGTTGCGGACAAGAGCGAGTCACCCGGGGGTTCGCGCTGGTCGAATCGTGTCAACTGCCACGACAAGTACTGGTTCAGTGCACCGGTCGGCTCCTACATGAGCAACGCCTTCGGCCTCTACGACATGCAGGGCAATGTCTGGGAATGGGTCGAGGATATCTGGCAGGAAAACCGTGCCGGCAATCCCGACAATGACTCGACGGAACATTCCAGCGAGTCCGAGCAACGCGTACTGCGTGGAGGCGCCTGGGACGGCGACGCAGAACACATGCGTATCAGCAACCGCAGCCGCAGCCCCGCTTCGAGCCGAGCGGCGATAACTGGCTTCCGGCTGGTCACACACCCTGACGAGTGAGTAATGTACATCGACCGGCCTTGACTGAAGCCTCGTCTGGCGTCACCTCACGGTCCTTTGCCTGACCTCGCAGAATTCTCTTTGCCTGACCAGGCCCGGCGGTTCCTGCCTCACCAGCCGAGACGGACACCCGCCGACACGAGATCACTGTTGTCACCACCGAAATCGTTCAGCGCTGCCGCCAGATCGATATGCTGAGTCAGATGATGGATCACGTTGAACCGGCCGTAGAAATAGTCGGTGGCGAGGTCGTCATCGTCATAGTAGATTGCCGTGAGTTCAACCTCGAGGCGTAATCCCAGGCTGCGCCGGAACCCACCATACACCGCCCGGAAATTACGACTGTCGTCACCGAGATCAATACGGGAACCGTCGCCCGAAGGCTCGACGTAGTAATCATAATCCCGACGACCGAACGACAAGCCCGCCAGCCAATCGGTGTCTTTCAGAAACGGGAAATCGTCGTGATAGAGGATACCGGCCGACAACTCGCGAGTTGCCGCGTAAACCGTTTCGTTCACATCAACCGGCTGGTTGTCGATGTCGCTCTCGAAATCAGCGTTGAAGAGCCGTCCCGCGATCGCCACGTTGTCGGTCAGCGACATTCGGCCGTAGGCCACCACCGGCGGGTTGCCATCGCGGGTGAAGATGTACTGCGCATCGACATAATCGTAGCCGCGCGAACTCACGACATCCGAGGTGAGAGTGAACAGATCCTGAGCCTGAACCACGCTGCTCATGAAAGTCAGCAGGGTGGCAACGAACTTGCCTGACCTTGACACGATTGACTTATCCTACCATGTGTAGCGAAGCGCCAGCGAGTAAAGCACCGAGGGCTCCTTGGCCTCCGTCTCGGACGCGATGACGGCAAGATCGAACGACTGCGAAAGCCGGAACAGCAGTGCCCCTTCGAGCGAAGTATCCAATGCGTTACTCGAGTCTCGATACAAGACCACTCCGGCTCGGCCTTCGAATCTCGGTGCAAAGGCATGCCTGAGTCCGAGAAAACCACGCTGCAGGTAATCCGAGTTCTCCTGCTTGAGCAACACCAACGAGGTATCGACAAGGCTTCGCATCGTGATTTCGTTCTTGTAATACCCGTACCTGAACTCAGCCAGCCATTCAGTATCGGGGATGAACGGCAGCGGTGCATGCCAGGCGATTCCGAGAGAGATCGAACGTGTTTCTGCAACCACGTAGGACAGCGTGGATTCCACGGTTTTCTGTTTGGAATGACTACCGTATCGTAACGACAAGGCCCAGTTGTCGGCGATACCGAGATATCCCGTCAGGTAGATGGGTGTTTCAAGTTCGCTGTTGAGCAGGTATTCGAGTTCGACGTAGTTGTAACTGATGCCTGCACGACCGACCGAACCCATGAGATCCTGTGCCGACGCCTTCGAGGTTGACAGACCCGCCATCAATGACAGCAGCACAAGGCGGGTGACGCCCCGCATACGAAATCGTTTGTCGACCTTGCACGCAATGGCTCTACAACTGCATCCGGCTGCTGGTTGAGTTCCCTGATTCACTGATCTCCTCGTTCGATTCTTCCCGAATTGTGACGCACCCTGCAGACACAACAACGGCAAGCCGCTAACGTCTGCAACAGTGTTTCCGAGTGCAAACTTACCGCAAATCCGGAAAAAGTGCCGCCGCCGTGCGTTGAATTGCTTGATGCGATCACTGAAGCCGACAATGGTGCACAACTCACTCGGGACCACTTTCATGAGCGGTAAACCCACAAGCACCCACGGCCTCGTCACCCTCGTGCTGGCAGTGATCTGTGTGCTTGCCAGTGGGGATCTCGCAGCTGCCCGGCACGCCTTGCTGGTGGGTGTCGGGGATCACGAAAGCCCCCTCGTCCCAACCCTCGCCGGTCCCGAGAACGACGTCAACGCCCTTGCCGATACCTTGACCGAACGCTTCGGCTTCGCCGCCGAGAACACCATTCGACTGATCGACTCGGCGGCCACCGAAACGGCCATACTCGGTGCTCTTGCCGATCTCGACAAGAAAGCCGCACCGGGTGACACCATCCTGTTCTACTACTCCGGTCACGGTACCAGCGCAAGCGACAAATCCTTCGGCAGCCAGCTCAATCTGCCTGATGGCAGCGGCGCACTCGTGGCATGGGATCTCGATCCACGCCACATCACGAACAGCATCGCCATGTCACCGAATCCCGAGGATGGGCTCATTGTCGGGCGCAGCGAAATTCGTCCGCGGCTCGAATCGCTTGATCGCGATCGCAACGTCCTGGTGCTCTTCGACGCCTGCTTCTCGGGCAACGCCACGCGCGACTTCGCCCCCTGGGCACCCGCAAACAAACGCCTCCTGACGACCAGACCATCAGGTTCGACAGACGCTGATGTGAAACAGCCAGCCGCAGAACTCGAATCCCCCGGGCGCGGGCATGCCGGTGAGAGCGATGCCGAGGATTTCAGGTCTCGCTCCGGCATACGCTTTCGCTCGTCTGCGGGCTGCTCGGATGGCTGTGACTTCGACTACCGCAATACCGTGTTCATCGGTGCTGCCGCCGAAAACCAGGAAGCAGTCGACATTTCGGCGAGTGACATCGAACAGGGGCGCGCCAACACCATTGACGGTCTGCCTCATGGTGGATTCACCGATGCCCTGCTGCGGGTGCTCGACCGCTTGCCACCGGAAAGCCAGATCACACCAGGCAGTCTGTTCGCACAATTGATCCTGCAGTTTGCCGAAAGCTGCAGTCAGTGCGGACACGAACCCGTGACACTGCCGGGCCTGACCGCCGCAGACGCCGCGATCATGGAACGTACGATTCTGACGCGCAATACGCGTGAATTCGCACCGATCCAGTTCGCGAGTAGCGGTAGCGACACATTCGAGACCTTACCCGGCGAAGTCACTACACCTGACGCCGATCAGGATGCCGAATCGTTGACGATTCATCTTGCCGCCAACACCGACCTTGACGAGACACGCTACCGCGACCTGCCCGCAAGGATCATCGATGACCGGAACGCAGCAGACTTCGTCGTGCGCAGCGTTGGCGATCTGATCGAGATCCGCGACCCGGCTGGCATGCTCCTGCAGGCAATCGACAGCAACGAGCCTGAACGCCTCAATCGCATTCTGCTCACGCAGCGTTGGGTCCGTGAGCGGCGTCACGACATCGCACTCGAACTGCAGGGCGGTCTGTTCGCGGGTTTTCGCCACCCGCTTCTCGGCAGCCAGCTGAGAATCGGTGATACCGTCCGCTTCACGCTGAACAATGTCAGCGAGTCGCAATGGGCCGTTCTCGTTGCCGACGGTGAAGGTTATCTGAACATGCTCCACCCGATCGACGAAACCGAAGCGACTGCCCTGCTGCCACCCGGCGAAACGATTTACTGGCCTCCCGAAGACGCACCGGCGCTGCGTGTCGTCCCTCCTGCCGGCACCGACACCTTGCTGTTCTATGCCTGGCCACCCGGGGCAACGTCGCTGGCCACCCGCGCGTTATCCCTGGCGCAGAAAGGAGCGATGGACAGCAATGATCGAGAACTGCGCCAGTTCGTTCAGCAACTCAAACGCCACTCGGCTATCGTACAAGGTGCGACGTTGAGCCTGAAAAGCAGTCCGTGACGCAAGCGGCATCATCGTGCAACCACCTCGATTCAATCATGAATGACAACAACGACAAGTTATCAAACACGCCTGCCAACGGCGACGGGTTCAGCGAACTCGATCTTGCTCTGATCGGGGTAAACGTATTCGGCAACCGGCCCTCCGGTGCAAAACCGGATCTCTACGAGATTGCAGCCTGGCGGCAAGGCGAACTCTCATCCGAACGCGAGCGCGAGGTCAGGAGCCACCTGGCCAACGACGCCGAGGTATACCAGCTACTGCTTGACTATCTCGACGCCGAGGCATTCGCCCGCGAAACAGCCTCTACTGCGAGCGAAACACCACTCGAAACGGACAGCGTCCGTCGCGAGGCCTCATCGTCACGCATCTGCGACGATGAAGGTGGTTCGTTCTTCTCGAAGCTCCGCGCGCTGTTCGGTTTGCCGACGCCCGCACTGGCCGGTGCCCTGGCCGTGGCCGCTCTGGCAATCCTGGTTACGCCGTTGCTGCAACGAGGTTCATCGAACCCTGACGATGGCAATATCGAGAGTGCAACGACGACGATGATGACATACGCAGAAGGGTTCGACCTATCAGGTCTTGCGGCACCAGCAATCACCCGCTCACTGGCGGGGGTTCTGCCACCAGCCAGCATCGAAGAACTCGGTGAGATGCTGGTCAAGCGTGGCATGGCCGACATACTGGGTACCCTGCCGGCCGACTCGGTCAATGACGAATGGCAGAACTGGCACGACGTCACGCTGGAACAAACTGCCGTTCCGTGTGAAGACAGCATCGATGCTGCGTGGTGCACGGCCAACACATCAGAGCTCGAAGCGGTCGGACAGTGGCTCATGACGACTTACCTGGCCTGCGACAGCGGTCTTCTTGCCGACAATGCCGAACTTGGCAAGGAGCAGTTCGACACCCGTGATCGTGTGCTGGCCCTGAAAAGTGCCCAGGTACTCGAGAACGGCCTTCTCGCCCCGCTGTTCAGCAGCAACCACGAAGTCGAGAACATCGACACACTGTGCAGCGCCGTCAGCGATATCATTGACGCTTCAGGCTCCTGATGTCTGTCGTTCACGGTCTGTCCGCTCGAATACCACCGTCAAATGGAGAAGCTCCTGACAGACCGTCCTCATCGGCCAGTTCAAAAAACAAGAGATCACATTACTTGAACAGGGAAAACCCGGACAGTCGACTGCAGGCGCTCTATGGCGACCGCTGGCTGTCGCGCCTCAGAAAATTTACCCGCCAGCGTTTCGGCGGTTTCCCCGAGTGGGAAACCTGGTTCGAGGAGGCACACCAGAACCTTGCGCTGAAGATGCATAAACTGGCACCGGAACGAGTCATGAGCGATGCGCTCGTGATTGCTTCGTTTCGCAACGAGCTGATCTCGGTGCGCCGCCACCACATCGGCTATCCGCGGCCGCGTCAATGGCTCCGTGAATTCAGCCAGCTCGGTCAGGATCTGTTCGACTGGAAATGTCTCAAGGGCCTTTCACGACGTCAAATCATCGAAAAGGCCTTGAACAAGGCGGCTGCATTTACCCTTGGCGACACGGTACACGCAAGTGACCGTGACGACGATTCGACCGACAAGGACGCCGATCTCTATGCTACCGGAGACACACCGGCATTCCGTGAACTGGTCGAGCGGTTGCTGACGAGAATGGATGAGAAGAAGGAGTGTGATGGCGTCAGGCGGATATCCGATGCCGACGATACCGAAGTCCTCGACGCCATACCCGATGAACTCAACGTCACCGACGGCGCTGCTGCCGACAACGAAGTATCGGAGTTACTCCAACTTCTGATGGGCGGTGCTGCTGACACGGCAGGTCTTTCCACAGGTACCGCGCGTATCGCCAGCATGCGCAACACCCTTCAGAAACGGCTGGAGGCCACCGGCGAGCCCCTCCTGAGCGACGACGACGTGTTTCTGCTGCGCAGCTACTACTTTCAGGGGCTGTCGCAGAACGACATTGCCAAGCTGCTTGGCGAACCGTTGCAACGCGTGGTCAGACGACGTGAAGCGGCAATACGTCGCATCGGAAAGTTTCTTGCGGAACAGGGCTTCGACAAGCAGGCCCTGCTCTGAATCGGCTACCTTCGAATTCTCAAAACGCGCCCGCTTTACAAACATTGGCTTTCGGGCAACACGAGCCTGAGGAGACATCCCTGAACACGGCTCGGTTCAAGGCTCGGTTCAGCGCTCGGTCAGCGGTCCGGTTCAACCGTGTTGAATCAGCGGCTCGATTCAACAATTCGGTCAGCAGTTCGATTCAACGTCCGGTCAGCGGCTTGATCAACCAAAGAGCTCATCGGATTGCCGTCGCCATCATAGCGACCACATACCCCGTCTCCCAATGATTCACCGTTGAACTGCATGTCTTTCGTCGTCAGAAAATGCGGCTCGAGAAACTCGGGATCGACAAGCCGCACATCTGTATTCCTGTTGTCGCTTGCAAACCAGAAATCGTCGCCTTCGAGCATCCAGAGACCGTTGTGCGTCTCATTTTCATTGTCGAGAATGGCGGCAGTTCGGTCAGGATTCAGATACAGCGCCAGGGAGTGACTGTCGGTGTTGGAGACACAGACCCAGAAACTGTCGATTACACCGTCACCGTTGGTATCGCTGTTGTACGGAGTCTCGTTGGAACTCAGTGCAGGCAGCACATTCGGCGGTCCAATTTCCACCCGCCCGATCAGGCGCTCGCAGTAGCGCTGCTCCATCATCGACAGCGCGCTGATCTCAACCACCGCGCTGAAGATATCAGGATCGATCCAATCGATATCCCGGTAGATCGACACGACGCCCGATTCGTTTTCTGTCTGAATTGCGTCAGCCGCAGTGATCTGCCACGTGAAAGGCTCCGTGCTGACTTCACCGGGCACGACGGAATTGCCGAACACGCCTTCCTGTTCGCTCGTGAACGCCAGAGTGATGAAATCCGTACTGGTCTCGTCGGCCGAAGCACAGTACCAGTAGTAATTGGAGTTGGCATTGAGAAGCTGCCTTCGCAACCTTTCTGCCGCATCGTCATCAACGGGTCCGGACGGTTCATCTACATCTTCAGGAGGATCATCATCCTCCGTGAAACCGCGAGAACATTCCACCGCCCCCTGGTCGATGGCCTCAAGGTGAAAGGATTCGAACTTCACGTGATTCTCGTCATTGAACTGCGGTTCCGACAAAGCCCATGACTGTGCCGAGGACAACATGCCACTGTAGCCCGCATCATTCGCCCGATTCCAGTTCGCCACAAGCCCCTGGCCAGCGATCACGAATGTTCCCGACCCATCTTCGTAGAGGGCGAAAGCGAAATCTCCACCATCAGAAATGTCGCAATACCAGAAATTGTCTGTCTGATCCAGATTCGGTCCGTTCATCAGCAGCGTCGAGTAAACGCTGACTTCACCTTTGTCACCGCCCTCGGCATTCGACGTATCCGCGCAGATCATGTGCTCGGTGCCGCGCTCGGTGTCGAACAGGCTGGAAAAACGGTATTCCCCGGTCAACATCACCGAGTAGAGATCGAAGCGGGTGCCATCGGACAAATCGAGCATCAACTCCCCGAATTTCGTCGACCAGGTGAGTGAGTAGGACGAGCCGTTGAGTACGTCTCGAAGCTTGCCACTCTGGTCGGCATTGAATTCCAGTTCCCAACGCCTGGTAAGATCACCGACTCCGCCCGAGTAGACGAAACAATCCCAGTTTTGTCCGCGTTCGGCGCTGAGATAGTCAACGAACTCGGTATCGATGATCTCGGTGGAAGGCACACCTTCCTCCGGAACACCGACGATGACGGTACCTTGTGGCTTGGTGTCGTTCGGATCGGAACAGGCAACAATGATGACACTGGCAACGAGAACCACGACAGCCAGTTGTACTCGCCGAAGCGTATTTCCATTCAAGAACGTCTTCCTCGGGTCCGAACCACAGCCCCTTCAAACCAGTGACGAATTGTCAGCGATTGCAGCGCATGTTACAAGCAGGTAAAGGGTGAACTCTTCCTACAAGTCGGCAAGGTTCTACATGGTGCTCAGGTCGGCTATAATCATGCGCTCGGAGAGGTGGCAGAGTGGTCGAATGCGGCGGTCTTGAAAACCGTTGACTGTAACAGGTCCGGGGGTTCGAATCCCTCCCTCTCCGCCACTTCGGCACAAGACCGGGCATGTCTCTGCCGTCGCGCAAGGCGTGATGGAACATGGCTGACGGCGGTAGCGACCGTCCTGCAGGCGCGCAGGGTCATGACGTGCTGCAGGTGCGGGAAACGAATACCAGTGAAGTGAGTAGAGTTAGTGAATGCTCAGATGAAGACCTGGGTTGGATTGATCCGCGGAATCGGCCCTTCCACACACCCCGTAATGCCACTGCGAGAGCTGCAGGACAGGTGCACGGCCGCGGGGTTGAGCAACACGCAAAGCCTGCTTGCAACGGGCAACCTCGTTTTTGAAACCAATCTTCCCGAACAGGAAATCCAGCAGCTTCTGAATGATACGATCAAATCCTTCGGCCTTGAAAACCATGTGGTTTTGCGGCGGCCGAAAGAATTGAGAAGAGCCGCTCATCAAAATCCCTTCCCGGATGCCGCCTCGGACAGGCCTGCGAAGCTGCTCGTCCTGTTTCTGCCCGAACAGGCAGAGCCTGCTGCCGAAGCCACCATAGCCGAGCGTGCAGGGTCGGAACGAGTCAGTGTCTCGGAACGAGAGGTCTACATCGACTACCGTGCAGGGGTTGCGCGATCCAGGCTATCGCCTGCGTTTCTGGAACGTGTCCTGCACCAGTCCGGGACAGCCAGAAACTGGAACACGCTGACGAAACTGTGCGAGTCATCGCACCAGCGCGAAGGCTGAGCGCAACGACTGTTTGCCCGATCCACTTGCGGCGCACCGTATCCGGTGAAGCGGTGAATCTTCGCCAGAGCGGTCTGATCCGATCAGAGATGTGATGCCCAGCGCGGATGATTGTCGTCCACGACATAGGCGTGGCTGTGGCTACGCTGACCATTCAGATGTGGGTGGTCCAGTGGCAGGTTGTCGTGGATATGGGACACTTCGACGGGATCATCCACAGGCCACAGAGACAATGCGACAAGGATACCGACGCCGCCCACTGCGGCAAGGATGAGCAGGGCCACGACAGCACCGAACGCTGTCATCAGCCAGCCGGAAAGCGGATAGGCGATGAGCCAGCATCCGTGACCAAGCGCGAATTGGGCGGCATAGAGTGCCGGGCGGTCATCCTCGTGGGAGGAACGGCGCAGCAATCGACCCGAAGGGGTGAAAACGGCGGAACAGCCAAGGCCAACCAGAAACCACGCACCGAGGAGGAGCGGCCAGGAAAGCCCTGCAACGCGGATCAACAACGCCAGAGCAAGCAGAGCCCCCGTCGCCAGCACGGCGCCAGACACCATCACGGGACGGTCGGGAAGGCGCTCAAGCAGCCCGGGAAGGCCCAGTGCGGCCAGCATCGATCCGGCGCCGAAAGCAAACAGGGTCCAGGCCAGTGCGCTTTCGGGCAGCCCCAGCGACCCGCGCACCATGACAACGGAATTGACCAGCACCATCTCCCCGGCGGCAGCGGCAGTCAGGTTCAACGCCAGCAATCCGCGCAGTCGGGGTGTAGCCAGATAGATGCGTATTCCGCGTGTGGTGCGATCCTGAATGCCGCGGCGCCGGGTCGGTTCGAGGCTCGGCAGCAGCGACGACACGACCAGCAGAGCCGAAGCAACGAAACCCAGCATCGTACCGATGAACAGCATGTGATAACTCATCACCGCCAGCAGCAGTGCCGCCAGTGTCGGGCTGACGATGTTCTCCAGGTCATAGGCCAGCCGCGACAGAGACAGGGCTCGGGTGTAGCGCGCCTCGTCGGGCAGCACATCGGGAATCGTCGCCTGAAAGGTCGGTGTGAAGGCAGCCGAGGCCGACTGCAGCAGGAAGATCAGTGCGTATACCTGCCAGAGTTCGGTGACAAAAGGCAGGCAGAACGCGACAAGTGCACGGATCAGATCCAGCCCGACCAGCAGTGTCCGGCGCGATACCTGACTGGCAAAGGCGCCGGCAATGGGTGCAATGCCGATGTAGGCCACCATCTTGATCGTGAACACCGTCCCCAGCACCATTGCCGCCTGTTCGCCGGCAAGATCGAAGGCCAGAAGCCCGAGCGCCACGGTCGCGAGGCCGGTTCCCAGCAGTGCCACCACCTGTGCAGTGAAGAGATGGCGAAAGGTGCGGTTCTTCAGAATATCCAGCATGTCACTGATACCTTGCAAAGGGCCTGCAGACAATGCGATTTGCAAGTTGTCTGCAGCGGTGTTACCGTTACCATCCACGGAATGTAATCAATATTTCAGTAATCCCGCGAAATTCCATTGTCACGCTTGTTCATTTTAATCCGACGTGACAGTTCATCCGACGTAACGGCATTCCGACCGACAGGCAAACGGAAAACGCAGGGATCTGAAACATGATCAGAGGGAGGAAGCCATGTTGTACAGACTTTCCTCCGCCTGGGGAATCATCGCATCGGTGGCTCTCCTCTGCGGAACGCCAGGAGCACCGTTGCTGGCACAGGACACACCCGACGCAACGCAGCGCGACATTACCTTCACGACCTGGACCGGGGTCTACATGCGCAGCCAGATGCTGGGTTTCGTGCGCCCCTACGAAGCGGCCAACGATGTTCGCGTCCACGTGGAGCATTATGATGGCGGTCTTTCGGAAATCCGCGATCAGGTGGAATCGGCCAATGTCATCTGGGACGTTGTCGACCTGACTCAGGCCGATTCCATGCGAGCCTGCAAGGAGGGTCTGCTGGAGGATCTGTCCGACGTGGAACTGCCCGACGGTGTGGACGGCACTCCGTTCAGGGATGATTTCATGCCCGGTGCGCTCAGCGATTGCGGTGTGGGCGTGATCGAGTGGGCCACGGCCTTCGCCTATTCCAATGACGCTTTCGGAGACAACCCACCCAGCAGCATCCAGGATTTCTTCGACACCGAAAACTTCCCGGGAGTGCGGGCTGTCCGCAACGACCCCACGGTCGTCATGGAATGGGCGCTGATGGCCGATGGCGTGGCACGTGACGATGTCTATGCCACCCTCGAAACCGAGGAAGGCGTGACGCGCGCACTGCGCGTGATGGATGCGATCAGACCCGGACTTCGACTCTGGTCCACCGGGCTCGAGCCGGTTCGACTCCTGAACTCGAATGATGTCGTCATGTCCTCGATATGGTCGACCACCGGAGCCGCGGCCGCGAAAGAGAATGGTGCCGATTTCAGCATCGTCTACGATGGCCGGGTGCTGGAACTGGATCTGTTCGGCATCCCGAAGGGAAGCCGTAACCGGGAGGCCGCTCTGGAATTCATCAAGTACGCGAGTTCCTCGCAGTCACTGGCCAACATGGTCAGCCATCTGGCGAACGGACCGACACGCAGATCCTCGCTGGCGCTGCTGTCCGAAGAAACGCTGGAGAAGATTCCCAACAGTCCTGTCCATGATGATGAACTCAGCATCATCTCGGACGCCGACTGGTGGTCCAGAAATCATGCTCGTCTCGAAGAAGCGTTCGAAAACTGGCTCGAAACCAGTGGTCAGCACGGTCCCGCTGGCACAACACGATAAACGGAGGTCAACATGTCGGATTCCAGTCACCATGCCTCGAAGGATCTGATCGCAAAATCCGGTCTGTTTGCCGGGATGAACGTCTTCATGGCGCTGGCATCGATGGTCATGATCGTTGTCTTCGTCGCCTACACGATCACGGATGTCGAACGCTCGTCAGCGGTCTTTTCGGCCGGCAAGGATTTCATCCTCGGCAGCATGAAATGGTTCTACGTACTGGTCGTGAACGCCGCACTTTTCTTTTCGCTCTGGCTGCTGGTCAGCCGTTTCGGGCACGTCAAGCTCGGCAAGGACGACGACGAACCGGACTTCTCCACCTTTTCATGGATTGCCATGCTGTTTTCGGCAGGTCTTGGCTCGGGCCTGATCTACTGGGGCGTGTCGGAACCCATGTTCCACATGCAGGGCAACCCATTTGCCGACGCGAACGGCATCGAGGCGGGCACCAGCGAGGCCGCCATCAAGGCCGTGACGGTAACCATCTTTCACTGGGGCTTTCACGGCTGGGGCTTGTATGTGCTGGCAGGCATGACACTGGCCTACTTCGCTTACCGACACGACCTGCCCCTGACGCCACGCGCCGCTCTCTACCCGGTTCTCAAGGACAGGATCTACGGTCCGTGGGGGCATCTGGTCGACTTGATCGCCGTGTTCGGCACCGTATTCGGGATCGCGACCTCGCTGGGACTCGGGGTCACGCCGATCTGCGCCGGGCTGGAGCGGCTGGGCTGGATGGAAAACAACCAGACCAACCAGCTCATCCTGGTGGCGATCATTACCGCACTGGGCACGGCTTCGGCCGCATCGGGCGTTGGCAAGGGCGTGCGAATCCTGTCCGAAATCAACGTGATGTCCAGCCTCGGGTTACTGGTGCTGTTCCTGATACTCGGACCGACCGCCTACATTCTGGGAGTGACCATTTCAGGGGTTGGCGACTATCTCTGGAACTTCATACCGATGGGCTTCAACGTCATCGGTGATCCCGAAAACGATTGGCAGACCTGGTGGACGCTGTTCTACTGGGGCTGGTGGATTGCATGGTGCCCTTTCGTCGGCATGTTCATCGCCCGGGTCTCCAAGGGCAGGACGATCAAGGAATTCTGCGTCGCTGTCCTGTTCGTGCCAGTGACCGTGGTCATCGTCTGGATGGGCGTCTTCGGTGGTGCAGCGGCGGGCGTCGAGTTGTTCAACGATGCCGGCGTGTTCAATGCCGTGAACGAGGACTATGCCCGCGGCGTGTTCCAGACCGTTACCGGCTTCGGTTACGAATGGCTGACGATGCCGATGAATTTCCTGATCACCATCCTGCTCATCTCGTGGTTCGTGACCTCGTCGGACTCCGGTACGCTCGTGATGTGCACGATGCTGTCGATGGGCGACGAGCACCCACCGGTCAGGTTCCGCATCTTCTGGGGTGTGATCTCGGGTGCCGTGGCGGCTGTGCTGATGCTTGCGGGCGGCCTGTCCGCGTTGCAGACGGCCTCGATCGTTGCCGGCCTGCCGATTGCGGTCATCGTGTTGCTGATGATCTACGGCATGGTCAAGACACTGAGAGAGGAGCACCCACTGCCCGACTACAAGGACAAGTACGAGCTGGAATTCCTCAACCGCTAGGGTTTCCAGCCAGAGAAATCAGAAACGGAGAACGGGCGACAGTTTTTCTGTCGCCCGTTTCGTTTGCACGCCGGAACACTGCCGGGTATATATAGACTGATTGCGAGACAAGTGGCAACACACGTCTCCGCATTGACGCTCAACCATTGATGGAGTTGCACATGTTCACTACAAGACGTATCGCACTGCTTTTACTGTTGTCGATTCTTTCACTGGGCAAGGTCGGCTGGGCACAGGAAGACACCGGAACCGGCCTCTTCGTGAATCTGACGACGGACGACACCTGGTCAGCCGCCAAGGCCATCAGCTTTGCCCACGAGAAGGCCCTGAAGAACGGTCATGAACCCGTGGCCATCTGGTTGAACGTGCGCGCCGTCTATCTGGCCGACCGGAAGCGAGCGAGCCATGTTCACGGACTGATGGCAGAAAGCGGCAAGTCGATTCAGGACATGCTGAAGGACTTCATGGCCGATGGCGGCCGGGTCATCATGTGCAAGGCATGTTCGACGGCCGCAGGGCTTGACATCGATGACTACATCGAGGGCGTCGAAATGGGCAGTTGGTCGGAGATCGAGAAGCTGCTGTTCGACCCTGCCATGAAGACCCTGTCCTGGTAGGCATCGGCGTATACAGCAGATCGCAACAAAGCACTGCCGCTGAGGCGGCAGTGCCGTGGTCATGCTGCAGGTTGCCGTCAGCCTGGCCGGGCATCGGATGCAAGTCTGCCGCAGCGGCCCGTGACCTCAGCCAGTCGATTCCAACCGGACGACCCGGACTGATCCCTTCCCGCCTAGGCGTAGTAGTTCGGCACCATCGTCATGCTGTCCTTCGGCGGACGGATGTAATCACTGTCGCTCTGCCGCTCCGGGAGTTCGATGGGTGGCGGGGTGAGATCCTCGTAGGGGATTGTCTCGAGCAGGTGGCGCATGGTATTGAGCCGCGCGAGCTTCTTGTTGTCGGCATCAACAGCATACCAGGGGGCTTCCTTGATGTCGGTAAAGCGAAACATGTTGTCCTTGGCGCGTGAATACTCCACCCACCGCGAACGCGATTCGATATCCATGGGGCTGAGTTTCCAGAACTTCTTGGTATCGCGCGTGCGCGACTGGAAACGCCTTTCCTGCTCTTCATCGCTCACCGAAAACCAGTACTTGATGAGGATGATGCCCGAGCGCACCAGCATGCGTTCGAACTCGGGGCAGGTACGCATGAACTCCTCGTATTCCTCGTCGGTGCAGAAGCCCATGACACGTTCGACACCGGCGCGGTTGTACCAGCTGCGATCGAAAAGCACCATCTCGCCGGCTGCCGGCAGATGGGGCACATAGCGCTGGAAATACCATTGCGTCTTTTCCCGCTCGGTGGGCGTACCGAGCGCCACGACATGGGCAATACGCGGGTTCAGCCGTTCGGTGATGCGCTTGATCACGCCGCCCTTGCCCGCGGCATCGCGACCTTCGAAGATGACCACCACCTTGAGACCCTTCTGCCGTACCCATTCCTGCAGCTTGACCAACTCCGTCTGCAGATGTTCGAGTTCCTTCTCGTAGCGCTTCCGCTTGATCCTGCCCTTTGCGTTGCAAAGGTGCTTCCTGTCGTGTCTGTGTCCTGCCTTGCGGCCGTGCTTTCCGTCGTGTTTGTGTCTTGCCTTCCTGCCGTGCTTCCTGCCCATGTGCCTGCCTCGATTGGATTGTTCTGTTGCTGCACCTCCCAGCGTATTCCCATTCGAGTGGTAAATGCAAATCCAATTCCCGTGAACGATCACGCCTCGGAGGCGTCGACGCCGTCGATAGCCTCGAGACGCCGAGGTTCGTCAGCGGCGGATGATATCCTGCCAGTCCACCATTGCCGTACTGCGTTCGCCCAGCGCATTTGTTCGTACCACTTCGAGCGCACCGGCACCAAGTGCCTGCAGACGCACACTGCTGCCATCGACGGCCCGAAGCAGGAGTTCTCCTTCGAAGGGAACCCGGGTGGCGGGGTCAAGCGCCAGCGATGACGTGAATGCCGTCAGGCGGATCCGAGCACCGCTCGTGGTTTCGGCAAGCATCAGGGTAATGTCCAGTTCACCACGGGTCAGCGCAGCGCTGTTGCCGCCGCCGGTGTAGAGCGAACCGCTGCCCTTCAGGCTCCGCGAGAGCGTCCCCGACGTATCGAGACGATGTTCGAAATTGAACTGACGATACTCACAACTCTCACATTGCAGATCGAGAAAACCCTTGATCGACAGCGACCCGGTGCCAAGCGCATTGTCCACGCCCGAGGCCTCGAGCGCATAGTTGACGAAGACTTCCTCTCCGGTGTCCGAAACCTGCGCGACACGATAACCGTCGAGTGATGAGCCATCGCGGTTTTCACAGCCATCGAAATCGATACTCTGGCGCACACCACTGCTGCCGGCATCGTCGAATACCACCGCGCTGCCTTGCAGATCGCACTCGCGGTAAGACGCATCGGATGCCGAAGTTTCGGTGTCATCCGGGAAGTTAGCCTCTGGCGGAGCCGCGGGTATGGCACCTCGCATCATCAGGCCGACGGCATCGGCGCCACCTGCCGAAAACAGGATGTTCACCACTTCACCGAGAAGTCGGTTCTGATTGGCTGCCGTGATGAGCCCACTTTCATCGGTACCGAGCAGGGCTGAAACGAGGCTTGCCGATTCCGCCGAAGCCGTCGACGTGTTCTGATCATCGGCCAGCACCGAAGTCGCAGGAGGACCTCCCGGCGCGCCACCGGAAGACCCGCTGTCACAGGCCGCCATGACGACGGCAACACCAAGCAATGCGGCATTGAGTACGGGGAATCGGATCATGTTCGAGCTCCAGTTCGGAAAGGGATGAGGCATCAGTCCTGCCGCAATGCACCCCAGGCGACTCGCCGCGTCGTGGTCTCTCCTGCCGCCGATGTATGGTGCAGCACCACATGTGCATCCGAGACATCATCGGCGCTCATGACCACGCGGCTGCCGTCGGTTCCGGCAAGGGTCAGGCTGCCGCGTCGCGGCACCAGGGTGGCGGGATCCAGTCCCAGCTGCTCGGCAAGCGCGGAGAAACTGACACTGGCATCGTCTACCGCAGATTCCAGTGTCATGTCGATCGCGAGTGTCGCTTCGGTCAGAGCATCCTCGGCGTCGAGGGAGGTATGCAGGCTGCCGCTGCCGCGCACCTGACGTGACACGCTGCCGCTCGATTCGAGCAGACGCACGATCTCGAAGGACTGGTGTTCGCACTGGAAACAGCTCGTGTTGACGCTGCCTTCGAGCGCGAAATCACCCGTTCCCAGAGAATTCACTGCATTCGAGGCCTCGAGTGAATAATTCACGCGTGACAGGGCGCCACCAGCCACCACTTCGGCATCGCTAATGCCGCTCAGCGATCTGCCATCGACCACGCAATTCTCGAACTCGAAACTCTGCCTGGATCCCGCCGCATCATTCCGGGCGAATACTTCAACCGAACCTCCCGCAGCACAGTCGAAGCTGGTGTTCTTGAGTGATTTCGCATCATCGGTCGCCGCGATGGCCGTACGCACTTTGGCTGGTGTGCTCACTGCAACGATCGCATCGGCGGTATCGGAGCGGGCATTCGAGAACAGCACGTCAAGCGTCTGCGCCAGCATCTCGAGCTGATTGTCGGGTGTGATCGCATCCGCACCATCGGCAACGACAATGGCGTCTTCAAGCGTGCTGCCGGCACCGGTCGCAGTCTCTGCGGCGGTCGAGGTTTCTTCGGTGCAGCCGTTCAGGGTAACGACAAGGCACGTGGCGACGGAAACAACAAGGGCGGATCTGAAACTCATGAGACTGTGCCGGATTGAGAACTGCCGCACCTCACGCAAGAAACCTGCCGACCTGCCCTTCCTCGCCCGCAGCAAACGTGAAATCGCCGTGAAATGATACTGACCGAGCCTGTGTGAGCTTCGATACCGGGCTACGTCAGACACTGTTGTACACTTGCGCCATCCTTGCCAAGGGGGCTGATACCATGCCCAGCCGACCACTGATGGCGTTGCTGATGATTTTCGCGCTGTCGAGCTTCGCGAAGAACAGTGATGCCTTCAGCTTCATCGAACACCTTCCGGTACCGGGCGGTGTAGCCGTGATCGATCTCGGCCCGGTCGAGTCGGCCGAAGTCCCCAGACCGACCGCCACCTGGAACGGTTTCGACATTGCCGTTGCAGCGCAGGATGATCACTGGCGTGCCTATGTCGGCATTCCGCTGACGACCCGCCCCGGCAAGCACACCCTCGAAGCCGTTGTGGCCGGAGAGAAGCGTCTCTACGATTTCACCATCGACGACAAGGCCTACGAAGAGCAACACATCACCATCACCGACAAGCGGAAGGTCAATCCCGCGCCGCTCGACATGGAGCGCATCAATCGGGAGTCGGCGAAATCCAGGATGGCCAGGGCAAGTCGCAGTGACGAGATCTATGCCACGAGCTTCGACTGGCCTGTTGTCGGGCCCATCTCGAGCCCCTTCGGCCTCAGACGCTTTTTCAACGATCAACCACGACGCCCCCATGGCGGCATCGACATCGCGGCAAATGAAGGCGTGCCGATTCGTGCGCCAGCCGACGGCGTTGTCATCAACACGGGCGACTACTTCTTCAACGGCAATTCGGTGTTCATCGAGCACGGCCTCGGGCTCAAGACCTTCTACGCCCACATGAGCCGCATCGATGTCGAACGCGGCGACCGCGTGAAGGCGGGCGAGATCATCGGTGCGGTTGGCGCCACCGGGCGCGTTACCGGCCCGCATCTGCACTGGTCTACAGGCCTGAACGGCACCTGGGTGGATCCACTGCTCTTTCTGCCGACCGATACGCCATTGCCGGACGCCGAAGCGAATGCCGACCCAGAGACCGAGCCGGACACCGGGACGGTAGCCAAGGCAGCGAATACCAGTCAGAAGCCAAAGGTGAATGCCGATCCGAGGCCTGAAGGAAATGCCGATCCGGGGCCTGAAGCAAATGCCGAACCGGGGTCCGAAGAAAACGTCGATCCGAGGCCTGAAGCAAATGCCGAGACGCTTGCAGAACAGGCGACCGCGAATGAGCCAATGGCAACGGACAGCAACGAACCTGCTGAGGACAGGGAAAGCGGCGAGTGAGTCGCGGAGACCGTCAGTCCCGGCGCTGCCTCCCCGGCACGCGCTTTTTCCCGCCACTGGCCGACTCACCGGCCTTTCCCGAACGCCGGCGACGGCGCTCTACCCGTTCGCTTCTGTCCTCTCGCCTGTCGGCCGCGCTCCTGTTGCTGCGGCGTTTCCTGCGCGTGTCACCCGGCCTGTCGTCGAAAGGGTTGTCGTCCTGCCTGAGTTCGATACGGAGCGGTGTGCCGAACAGCCTGAGTGCCTTCTGGAAATGATTGGCGAGGTAACGCCTGTAGGACTGCGGTACTTTCGAGGCCTGCTTGCCATGAATGACGATCACGGGCGGATTCTGCCCACCCTGATGCGCGTAGCGAAGGCGGATGCGGCGGCCATTGACCATCGGCGGTTGATGCTGACTCGTGGCCAGTTCGAGGTGACGCGTGAGCTGTGGTGTCGAAAGGTCCGTGAAGGCGGATTTCCAGGCACGGTTGATCGACTTGAACAGATCCCCGACGCCCGATCCGTGAAGCGCGCTGATGTAGTGGATACGCGTGAAGTGCAGGAAGGCGACGCGCCGTTCGAGTTCTTCGCGCATGGCCTCGCGCGCCTCGGAGCTGATGGCATCCCATTTGTTGATCGCAACGACCAGCGCCCGCCCCTTCTCCACGACGTAGCCAAGAAGCGAAATGTCCTGCTCGGTGACACCGTCGACGGCATCGAGCAGCATCACGCAGACGTTGCTGCGATCGATCGTCTGCATGGTCTTGATGGCACTGAAGATCTCGACCTTTTCCTTGACCTTGCCACGCTTTCTGACGCCCGCGGTGTCGACCAGCAGGTACTCTCGTCCGGCGCGCTCGAACGGTATCGTCACGGCATCGCGCGTGGTACCCGGCATGTCGTAGGCAATCATGCGATCCTCGCCGAGAAGACGATTGATCAGCGTCGACTTGCCCACGTTCGGCCTGCCGATGAAAGCAATGCGAAGCTCGTCGGCATCACCATCGGCGGGAACCGCATCACTCGCGGAAACGTCACTACCCGTGGAAGCTGCCTCACCGTCACCGATCGCGGCCTGCTCGGCCTGGCGCTCCTCGAGTTCCCTGAGCGCTTCGGCGCGGCGGCGCTTGCGGGAACCTCGGTTCTTCTTCCCCTCATCGGGCGTTTCGACCTCGATACCCAGCAATTCGGCGAGTTCATCAACGAGCGCCGTCACACCGCGATTGTGCGCCGCGGCCGTGGGCACGAGGTGTTCGAAACCAAGCTGGTGAAATTCGAGCTGGGCGCGATCCTCGCCGATGCCGTCGATCTTGTTGACGCAGAGCAGAACCTGTTTCGCCTGGCGGCGCAGTATGCCGGCGATATCCTCGTCGACCGGTGTGAGGCCGTTGCGGCCATCGACGACGAAGACCACGGCATCGGCTTCGCGCACCGCCTGCAGGGTCTGGTCGGCCATGGCCGCGTCGAGGCTTTCGGGGGCACCACTGAGCCCGCCGGTATCGACCAGCAGGTAGGGCCAGTTGCCCACCTTGCCGTCGCCGTACTGGCGGTCGCGTGTGAGCCCCGGCTGATCGGCCACGAGCGCATCCTGACTGCGCGTGAGCTTGTTGAAAAGTGTGGACTTGCCGACGTTGGGCCGACCGACCAGCGCTATCACCGGCTTCATCGAGATCTGTCTCTGTACAACCCTGGAGGTTGGTGTCGCACACGCGGGCTGCGAGACAACACCGACAAGGCATTACCGGCCAGCGCGCGACGGCGCGCGCACATGGCTTGCAGGAACGCCTCGGCGCCGTGCCTGCCTCAGAGGTCTGCGTAACGCCAGGCGGCCAGTGTACCTTTTCGGCCAAAGGTATAGATGACGCCGTCATCGACAATCGGCCGCGCCGTGATCGCTTCCTCCTCGTCGGCGACGCGCGCGCGACCGCGAAGCTTGCCATCGGCAGCATCGATCACGTGCAGGATACCCCCGCCATCACCCACGAACAGGCGTTCGTCGGCAAGTGCCGGGGTGCCGAGACGCCGCCCGTCGAGTGCCTTCTGTTCCCACAGAAGCTGTCCTGTATCGAGGTCGTGAGCGCTGATACGGTCATTTTCGTCGACAAGGTACAGGGCTGAGTCACCGAGTGCAAAACCCGCGACGCTGGACGCCGGCACCGACCACTGCACCGAGCCTCGCGCTGGTTCGAAGCGTCCGAGTCGCCCCTGATAGCTCACCGCATAGACGGCGCGGTTGTCGTCCAGCACATCGGCGTCGATATCGACCATGCGCTCGACTTCCGAACGGCCACTCGGCACTGCCAGGCTGCTTTCCCAGAAACTGCGACCGTCATCGAGCCCGAGCGCAACGAGGTTGCCATCGTCGAGCCCGACCACCACGCCCTGCGCAACAAGAAGCGGCAGGCCGTATCCGTTGAGCGTCAGCGCCGGTGGGCTGTAGGACACCGACCAGCGCTCGCTGCCATCGGCAGGCTCGAGCACCCGGAGCTGTCCATTGGTGCTTCTGACGACCACGGCACCGTGTCTGGCTGCTGGTGGTGCCAGTACTTCGGAAGTACTGCTCTGTTGCCAGAGCGGCTCGCCGCTGTCGGCCGACAGCGCATCGATACGTCCATCGGTGCTGGCCACATAGAGCTGACCTTCGCCGAAGCCAACGCCACTGACGATTTTCTTGTCGAGTTCGCGCTGCCAGCGGCGCATGCCGGTGTCGGCAGCATAGGCCGATACGCGCCCCTTGCCGTTGGCGGCGTAGATGAGATCCCCGTCAAGCACAGCGTCGAAACGACCGCGCCCGGCTTCGCCGACATTCGACTTCCACAGCCGCAGCAGTTGCACGTCAGCCTGCTGCAGCTCGGCAAGCGTTGCCAGAGGCTCGGGCGGCGGGTCACTGGAACAGCCGGAAGCAAACGCGAACGAAGCCAGCACAGCGGCAACAAGGGTGCCCTTGCCGTGAAACCGTCTGCTGCTCATCGCCTGACGGTTCATCGCGTCACGGTTCATCGCGTCACGGTTCATCGCTCGGTGCATCACACGGCTCATCGCGCGGCTCATCCCGTAGCACATTGCGCAAGGTGTGCCGGCGGACGCTTTCCTGCGAGGCTGCAGTCGCTGAAGCATCAGCTGCCCTCACCCTCTGCGCCCGCATCGCCCGCATCGCCTGCATCACTGCCTTCGTTGGCACCCGGAACGGCGAGGTCGTCGATCTTCATCGACAAGGCCTCGGGGTTCGGCACGAAGTCACTGCTACTGGCCGTTTCGTAGGCGGTGCGCGCCGCATCGGTATCGCCCTTGATCAGGTAGAGGTCTCCCCGCACTTCCTCGAGCAGACCCACGAAGGAATCCGGCACCTTCGCGGGAAGAATCTCGAGCCCACCATCGGCATTGCCCTGCGCACCCATGACGCGCGCGAGACGTATGCGCGCGATGGTGCGTACGTCTTCAAGCGGCGCATTGCCGGCGACCCAGTCGAACTGGCGCGCCGCCTCATCGAGTTCTCCGGCCTGCGCCGCCTGGCTGGCTGCGGCAAGCGCCGAATAGGACGCGTAGAGGCTGCCACCGTGATCATCCTTGAGTTCTTCGGCGAGTTTGTTGAGCGTTTCGGTGTCGCCGGCATCGAGCGCCTCGATGGTGCGCGAATAGCCGTCGCTGGCGGCGATCGCCTGCTGTTCGCTGCGGTACTGCCAGAAACGCCAGCCACCGATCAGTGCCGCTCCGATGACCACACCGGCAATCACGGCCCGACCGTTGTCGGCCCACCATCGCTTGATCGCCTCGACCTGCTGTTCTTCTGTTTCGTAATCCATTGGAAATACCCCGAGCGCTACCGTATTCTGCGTGACGCCCTGCATTGTAGATGGTTCGGCGAGGAACGCGGTACCACGAACGCCGAGCTGCACGCACCTCGAAACCCGTTGATCATCCGGACGACGGAAATCCGTCGCCAGCATCGGTTGCCGCAGCAACAGCGGCAGCGACCTCGGTGCGCCCGAGCTGTCGCTGTGCGGCGTCGCTCAGGAGCGGCTTCAGAGACACCGTACCGCTGGCAATTTCCTCGTCTCCGATGATGGCGGCAAAGCGTGCACCACTCCGGTCGGCTTTCCTGAACTGGCTCTTCATGCTGCCCCCGGCGCTGTTGTGCAGCACCGACAGCCCCGCATCGGCGCGGCGCAGTTCTTCGGCAAAGATCAGCCCTTCGCTCGGCGGCACGGCACCCGCCGTGATCACGAAGACATCGGCGGCATCGTCGGGTGCGGCAATCTCGAGTGCCTGCATGAGCGCGATCACGCGTTCGACGCCGAGCGCCCAGCCGACGCCAGCCACGCCCGCCGCACCGAACTCTGCCAGCAGACCATCATAACGCCCACCACCGCATACGGCCGACTGCGCGCCGAGTCTGTCGGTGGTCCATTCGAATACCGTGTGGCTGTAATAGTCGAGCCCGCGCACGAGTCGCGCATTCGGTACCGCCTCGACGCCGTTTGCAGAAAGTGCGTCAAGCAAGGCCGAGTGGTGCTCGCCTGACTCCACACCGAGATACTCGGCGAACACCGGTGCTGCCGCGAGCATCGCCTGCATGTCGGGGTTCTTGCTGTCGAGAATGCGCAGCGGATTTCTGTCGAGGCGGCGCAGGCTGTCTTCATCGAGCTCGTCGCGGTGGTCATTGAAATAAGCGACCAGCTCGTCCCGATAGCGCTGGCGCTCTTCGGTCGTGCCGAGCGTGTTGACTTCGAGCGACAGCGCATCGGCGACGCCGAGTTCACGCCAGAGCCGGGCGCACATCAGAATGAGTTCGGCTTCGATCACCGGGCCGGCGATACCATAAGCCTCAGCCCCGACCTGGTGGAACTGCCGCTGGCGACCGAGTTGCGGGCGCTCGTAGCGGAACATCGGCCCCTGATACCAGATGCGCGCCGTCGCCCCCTGCTGCAGCAGCCCGTTCTCGATGGCAGCACGGACACAGCCTGCCGTGTTCTCCGGCCGCATGCTCACGGGTGCGCCTTTCCTGTCGGCAAAGGTATACATCTCCTTCTCGACGATATCGGTAGCTTCGCCGATCGAGCGCACGAAGACCTCGCTCGCCTCGAGAACAGGCGTGCGCATTTCGCCGTAGCCGTAGGCATGCATGGTCTCGCGCACCGCCGCTTCGAAACGGTGCCAGAGCCGGAGATCTTCCGGCAACAGGTCGGGCATGCCGCGCAGGCGCTTGTACTGGGCCTTCATCGCCATGGGGGCTCGGGAGACATCGGTTGATCTTCGGTAAGCAGTGGCACGAGCGGTATTCAGGAGGCCTCAGCGCGAAAGAAATTCAGCGGCTTCGGGCGAAGAGGGGAAGCGATTCAGGAGCTTGCTTGCCAGCTTCTGCGCAGTCCCGAGATCACCACTGTCGCGCTTGATCCTGAGTTCGAGCAGGAGGCTCGCCGCGGTTTCGTTCTCGTAGTGGTTGAAGCGCTGCAGGTAGGCATCGGCCAGCGTCAGACGTTTCTCGACGTAGAACACTTCCGCCATGTGCAGATAACCCGGACCGAACTGCGGATTTCTGCGGATGGCCTCGCGCAGCCACAGGCTCGCTTCCTCGTGGCGTTCGGCTTCGATCAGGCACAGTCCGCCATTGTCGAGCGCGAATTCCGGTGTCTTGTAATAGGGATTGTCGGCCGCTTTCTTGAACTGCTGCAAGGCCTCGGCTTCGTGCCCCTGCTGACAGAGGAAGATACCGTAACTGTTGTGGTGTTCGGCCTGATCGGGCTCGAGATCGATGGCGCGCGCGAAGTGCTGCTGCGCCTTTGCGGGTTTGTCGATGCGCTGCAGGAGCTTGGCATAGGAAACATGCGCGAGCGCGTTGCGCTCATCCTGGGCAAGCGCCTTGACAAGCTTGCTGCGCGCCTGATCGAGCTCCCCGCGCTGGAGGTACTGCGCCCCGAGCTGCGCATTGAACTGAGCGGCGTCACGGCGCTTCTGACCCGCTTCGCCACCCGTGGAAGCGCAGGCCGCAAGATGCAGGGCTGCCACGGCAAGCACGACACGACCGAAGCCGCTGAACGAGAAGCAGGAAATCGGGCTCATGAGACAACTTCTCCGAAACGGGGCTTGACGAACCTGAGTTCGCGACGGCTGCGATCGTCGATATCGCCGGCGAGCTGGCCACAGGCGGCATCGATGTCGTCACCGCGGGTGGTTCGCTTGAGGGTGAGAACACCGGCATCACCGAGTATCTCGGCAAAACGGTCGACGGCCTTCCGCGGCGAACGGCGGTAGCCGGATTGCGGAAACGGGTTGAAGGGAATCAGATTCACCTTGCCCGGAAACCCCTGCAGCAGCGCTGCGAGTTCCTGCGCGTGCTCGGGTTGATCGTTGACACCCGCGAGCATCACGTATTCGAACAGCACATGCTTCTTGCGCTGTGACGCGGCATCGTCACTCTCGACGTAGCGCCAGCAGGCATCCATGACCGCTTCGATGGGGTACTTCCTGTTCAGGGGGACAAGCTCGCTGCGCAGCTCGTTGTTGGGTGCATGCAGCGACAGCGCCAGCGAGCAATCGACATCGCGCGTGAGCCGATCCATCGCCGGCACCACACCCGAAGTGCTGACCGTGACACGGCGCTTGCTGAGCCCGTAGGCGAGGTCATCCATCATGAGTTCAAGCGAAGACACCAGTGCGGCATAGTTCAGCAGCGGCTCGCCCATGCCCATCATCACCACGTTGGTGATGCGTTGTTCACGCGTTGCCTCGTCATTTTCCAGCAGCCGGGTGGCAAGCCACAACTGACCGATGATTTCCGACACCGCGAGGTTCCGGTTGAAGCCCTGACGGCCCGTCGCACAGAACGAGCAGTCGAGCGCACAACCGACCTGCGAGGAGACACAGAGCGTGCCGCGGTCATCCTCGGGAATATAGACGGTTTCGATGACATTGCCGTCGTGCAGTTCGAACAGCCACTTGATGGTGCCATCACTCGAATGGAACGCGCTCTGCAACGACGGCAACACCGTCGTGGTGCACGCGGCCAGGCGGTTGCGTGTCTTCTGCGCCACATCGGTCATCGCCTGAACATCGCGCTGCTGCCGTTGGTACAGCCACTTCATGATCTGCCGGGCGCGAAACGGCTTCTCGCCGAGCGAAGTCATGTAGGCCTCGAAGGCCTTGCGGTCGAGGTCGAAGAGGTTGATGCCGGCCTGGTGCCTCGTTGCCGGTGCGGCGTTGCGGGCAGCGGAACCTGCGGACTGGTCTTCGGTGGCTGTCATCTGGATTGCGGAGTGTGGCGAGACCTCGGACCTGCGGGTTGTCCCATCACTGAGTAGTGGATGTCATTCGGGGATGAGGGCATGGCCTGGGGCGCGTGGCCAAGGGCATGACCGAAGGCGTGGCCAGGAGCGTGACCGAGAGTGTAGCCAGGGGCGTGGCCGAGGGCATGGCCGAAGGCGTGACCGGGCCACGCCCCATCGTTACCGGTGTGCTCGGACCGTCAGCGCGTGCGCTTGCAGACGCCGTCGTCGCCGAAGAAGAAGGCGATTTCCTGAGCGGCGGTTTCCGGTGCATCCGAACCGTGCACGGCGTTTTCGTCGATGGACGAGGCGAAACGCTTGCGGATGGTGCCTTCGGCCGCTTCCGCCGGATTGGTGGCACCCATGACTTCACGGTTCTTCGCAATGGCTTTCTCGCCTTCGAGCACCTGCACCATGACCGGACCGGAGGTCATGAACTCGACGAGGTCGTTGTAGAAGGGACGCTCCTTGTGGACCGCGTAGAAGTCGCCTGCCTGTTCCTTCGTCAGATGCATCATGCGTGCAGCGACGATCGCGAGGCCCGCCTGCTCGAAGGCCGAATAGATTTCGCCGATGACGTTTTTCGCAACGGCATCGGGCTTGACGATCGAAAGTGTCTGTTCAACAGCCATGGGGGGAGTGTTTCCTTGGATGAAAGATCGGATTGGAAGTGCCGTGGGCAAAGGCTGCACTGCCATGGCAGACGCTTCGCCAGCTAACCGCTCATTTTAACCCATCCCGGGCCCACTCGGCGTTGGCATATCACGCCCTACTTCGCGAGCTGCACCGTCCTGAAGGTCAGCGGCAGATCGGAAGCGGTGTCGAAGGCGGCACCGGCCTCGGCCCCGGCACGGGCGATATCCTTCGCCGAGCGCAGTCGATCGTACACCGCATGCATGGCCCCGAGGGCATAGCAGGCACCCGAACCGATGGCCCAGAAGCGCGCGTACTGATAAACCTCACGCAGCGAGAACATCGCGAAAATGCCGTTCGCGTTGATGAACACGGCGTCCATCCGGGTGCTTTCGTAGGGATCTTCGTCGCTGTCCTTGGCATTCAGGTAATAGCGCTCCTTCAGCACGGGGTGAAGCCGCAGCAGCGTATCGAAGGCATGGTCACGATCGCTGAAATTCACGTCGAGTTCGGGATCACGAAAGGCACGCTCGGCCACGAGGGTGTGCGCGGCGCTGCCGACGATTCCCATGTGGGTGCCGCCGAAGGTCTGGATCTTGGAATGATTGACATCCATGCTGCTGTCGAGACGCACGTCACCGAAGGTGGTGAGCGTATCGGCCGCAATGCAGGCGCGCCCGCCCTTCTGAACGACGACGATCGTTGACACGTATCATCCACTCCGGAAAACAAAGAGCCGGCCACCGGGGCCAGCGGAACCCGCCGGATTGTGGCACCGACGGGGCACTTCCGTCCTTGATTCAGTTGCTGCCCTTGCGCCGCCGCCGTTCCTTCGCGGCCGGCTTGTTCGAGCTTGTAACTTCGTCATCTTCGGGCAGCAGCGGCAACTGACTCGCCGCGGACGAGGGGCTCTGCTCGAGTCTGTCGATTGCCTCTCGAAACGCAGCCACGTCCTCGAACTGACGGTAGACCGAAGCGAAGCGGATGTAGCCTACCTCATCGAGATCACGCAGTTCGCGCATCACCCATTCACCGATCTGACGCGCCGGAATCTCGCGCTCGCCGGCAACCAGACAGCGATGGCGCACCCGTGCCACGGCCTCGTCGATCTTCTCGACACTGACCGGACGCTTCTCGAGCGCCTTCTGAAAACCCTCGTGGAGCTTCGACTCGGAGAACGGCTCGCGGTTGCCGCGCGACTTCACCACCCGCGGCAAATTCAACTCGGCACTTTCGTAGGTGGTGAATCGCTCCTCGCATTCGGTGCACTCACGCCGACGCCGCACCTGGTCGTTGTCGCCGACGAGGCGCGAGTCGATCACGCGGGTATCCATGGCTCCACAGAAAGGGCAACGCACGCAGAGGCTTTACTCGGTTCGGGAATGTAACGAATATGGTAGCCTCTTTACGGCTTTCCAAGCCTTGTCAATTCACATTCCCCGTTCCCAATTCACTGCGGAAAACAAACCATGTCTCAACCGAAACGCATTGCCGTCACCGGTGCCGGCGGCCAGATCTGCTACTCGATGCTGTTCCGTATTGCCAACGGCGACATCTACGGTCCCGATCAACCCGTGGCACTGCACCTTCTCGAAATCACGCCCGCACTCGGCGTGACCGAGGCGGTCAAGATGGAACTCGACGACTGCGCGTTTCCGCTGCTCGAGGAAGTGGTCGTCACCGACGATCCGAAAGTGGCCTTCAAGAACGTTGACGTGGCCCTGTTCGTGGGCGCGAAACCACGCGGCCCGGGCATGGAGCGCAGCGACCTGATCGCCGACAACGGCAAGATCTTCAGCTCGCTCGGCAAGGCACTCAACGAGGTCGGCAACCCCGACTGCAAGGTCTGCGTGGTCGGCAACCCCGCCAACACCAACGCCTACATCCTCAAGGCCAACGCGCCGAACATCAATCCGCGCAACATCACCGCCCTCACCCGCCTCGATCACAACCGCGCGCTCTCGCTGCTCGCGGCAAAGGCCGACAGCGACGTTGCTTCCATCAAGCGCATGATCATCTGGGGCAACCATTCCACCACTCAGGTACCCGACATCAGCCACGCCACGGTGGACGGCAAGGCAGCGAACGACCTCGTCGATCGCGCCTGGGCAATGGACGAGTTCATCCCCACCGTCGCCAAGCGCGGCGCAGCGGTCATCGCGGCACGTGGCAGCTCGAGTGCTGCCTCGGCGGCAAACGGCGTCATCGACCACATGGCAAGCTGGGTGCAAGGCACCGACGACGGCGACTGGGTCAGCATGGCCGTGCCGAGCGACGGCAGCTACGGCGTCGAGGAAGGGCTCATCTACTCCTTCCCCTGCACCTGCTTGGGCGGTGACTACAGCATCGTGACCGGCCTCGACGTCGACGACGCGATTGCCGAGAAGATGAAGGCCAGCGAAGCCGAGCTGCAGGACGAGCGCAACACGGTCAAGGACCTGCTGCCGAGTTGACGACCTGAACCCGATCGTGCTCCGGCGGACGACGCGCCGGCACGACGGAATCAGTCACAAGAGCCCCGGTGTTCCCGTGAATGCCGGGGCTCTACTACGCTGAGCGCGCCGGTGCCGGATGCTTCACCCACAGCCTGGGTCATCAATTGACATCAGCCGCACCATACGCCACATCAACAGCCCACACAGAATGGCGGCATACACCCAGGGATCGACGATATCGCCCTTGGCAAGCCAGACGTAATGCACGATGACGGCAACCGCGGCGACATAGCTCCACCGATGCAGCGGCTGCCAGGCGCGTTTCAGGCGACGCATGGCCAGACGGTTGGAACTGACCCCGAGCAGCACGAGAATCAGGAAGGCCACCATGCCGGCCGCAATGTAGGGGCGTTCGACGATATCGGCACCGATGGCAACAGGATCGAACTGCTGATCCAGCGCCACATAGATGGTCACGTGCAGGCCGGCGTAGAACCAGGCGTAGAGCCCGATCATGCGCCGGAACCGCAGCGGTCGCGCCGACTTCGTCAGCCAGCGAAGCGGCGTGATGGCGAGCGAGAGCAGCAGCAACCTGAGTGCCCACCTGCCGGTGTCGTCGGTCAGGGTTTCGATCGGATTGGCACCGAGATCGCCCGTGAAGAGTCGGTAGACGAGCATCACTGCCGGTACCAGCAACAGGATGAACAGCACGAGCCTCAGGGGCCTGTCGCGCAAGGAAAAATCGATCATGGGGCGCTTTCGGGAATCGTCAGCTCATGGCCCTTGCCGCCAGACACCGCCTCGGGTCAGGCCACGAGGTACCACAGGTGGCCGGCAGATCCGGCAAGCGGTGCAGGTAGCGACGCCGACTGTTCACCGTCAATGGAATTTCTGCAGATCCATGCCATCGTAGAGCGAGGCCACCTGCTCGGCGTAGCCGTTCATGAAGTCGGTCTCGATCTTCGGTGAAAGCAGGCTCGAGAGCGTGCCCCCGCCCGTCAGACGACGTTCCTTCGCCTGGCTCCAGCGCGGATGGCTGCGCTCGGGATTGACGTTGCTGTAGAAGCCGTATTCATGCGGTGCGTTGCGGTTCCAGCTCGTTGGTGGCTCGCTCGCAGTGAAGGCGATGCGCACGATCGACTTGATGCTCTTGTAACCGTACTTCCACGGCACGACCAACCGCAGCGGAGCACCGTTCTGCGGTGGCAGATCCTCACCGTACATGCCGGTGGCAATGAGCGTCAGCGGATGCATGGCCTCGTCCATGCGAAGCCCCTCGACATAGGGAAAATCGAGCACACCGCGCTCGATGCCCGGCAGACCTTTCTGCACCACGGTTTCGAAGGCCACGTAACGCGCATCCGACGAGGGCTCGAAGCGCCTGAGCAGACCGGCCAGCGGAAAACCGTTCCAGGGAATGACCATCGACCAGGCCTCGACACAGCGAAAGCGGTAGATGCGCTCCTCGATGCTCTGGCCCTTGAGGATGTCTTCGAGCGTGTAGGTACCGGGCTTGCCGCACAGGCCGTCGACGCGGATGCTCCAGGGTTCGACCGTCAGCAGGTGGGCGTTGTCGAGGGGGTCGCTCTTGGCCGTGCCCAGTTCATAGAAGTTGTTGTAACTCGTGGCGACGGACTGCTCGGTAAGCGCATCCGGCGCCTTGAAGCCATCGGCGCCGATCTGCGCCGCCCCGGCATTCGCGGGCAACAGCGCACTGGCGACACCACCGCCGAGACCGATCGTCGAAGCACCGGCAAGGCCGCCGATACCGAGCCCTGCGCCCGCCCGCAGCACCCGCCGCCGCGCCTTGTACACCGACTTGTCGGTGATGTCGCTCGAACGAAGTTTCGCCAGTTTCATCCACTTGTCCATCGATCAGCCTCTTCGCTCGCGGGATACGTGCACCCACTGTTCGCCCTCGTCCGCGAGCAACGGATCAGCCTCTTCGCTCGCGGGGCATAGCCATCCAGTATGCCTCGGGCACACGAAAACCGCGGGTACCGGAAGCACTGACCATGGCCAGTACGTGAAATTCCGCCAGGGTCTTACATTCCCACCACCGCACAGTCTGGCCCGAATCCTGAATCGTGAAGCAATGCCCGCACCCTTTCCGACCGCCAGGCGACACGCATGAGTTCGCTCGACACCCTGCACCATCCAGGCAAGCCTACCCCGGCGCGCCGACGTACCGATCGTGACCAGTTGCTCGATCAGCGCTTTCTCGATTGGGGCAGCCGTGACTCCGATATCGAGCTGCTGCCGCACTCACCGCTGGCGCTCGCGAAAGTGCTTGCGAACCCGGAGGGTGGCCGTCTGGTACTGCAGGCCCGGCACGTATCCGAGGCCGCTGTCGGTGAACGTGCCGAAGGCGACGGGCGCCGCGAACCCACCGGCAATGCAAGGCTCGGGGAAACCGCCCGGGAAACGGCCAGAGCAAATCTCCTGACGGCCCACGATGCAGACACGCTCGCCCAGCGCTGCAAGCTCATCCAGATCGAGAATGCGCTCGTGAAACAGCAGGGACTCCGCCAACTCTACTTCGTGGCGGGTTTTCTGCGGTTCGAGGGCAGCAACGAGCATCTGTGCGCACCGCTGCTGCTCTATCCCATGCTGCTGGCGAGAAACCCCGAGAACAGGGCCTGCGAACTCCGGCTCGATGGTGGCCCGCCCGAGCAGAACCGCGAACTGCTTGCCCTGCTTAAGCAGCAATACGGCCTCACCGTGCCAGGGCTTGCCGACGACACCCCTTTGAGCGACTACTTCGCCGATGTGGCCGATGCCTTGCGGTCCAGTACGCAATGGCAACTCAGCTTCGATTGCGCGCTCGGCAATGCAGCCAGCATTTCAGGCCAGGACACCGGTAGCACCTCACTCGGCATACCGAGAATTCCCGAACACTTCGACCCCGCGCTCGCGCTCAGCCTGACCGGCAACCAGACGCTCGGGCAGCTCAACGCCGTTCTGAAACTGATTCCCGACTATCAGCAACTGATTCCCGATCACCAGCGACACGAGCCGACGACAGCAGCCAGACAGCCGTCACTGCCGCGCAGCACGAACGTGGCAGGGCTCCGGGAATATGCCGCCCGCCTGGCCGCCGAAGGGCTCGATCACATCGCATTTCGTCGCCTGCCCGAACTGCCCCAGCGCATGGAGCGCTGGTCGTCGGCGCTGTCGCGCTGCCTCCGCAGCCCGCTGCTCAACCAGACCCTGGCACGACCCAACATGAGCGTGCGCGAGATGATTCGCCTCTCGACACTCGGCGAGCTGATCGACAAGGCCCCGCAGGACATCGAACAGTATGCCCACGGCGACCTCGCCTTCCGTGCCAACGCCACGCTGTGCCAGCGCGCCCAGCATCAGGCCGGACTGATCGCAGAGGAAACCGACGCTTTGCGCCCCGTCTTCGACGTCGATCGCGTTCCTTCACTGGAGCAGTTGCTGAGTCTCATCAACGAACTCGAAGGCAGTTACGGTGCCTCGATCGACATCGTCAACGAACACTACTTCCACGCCCGCCGCCAGTTCGCCGATTTCTGCATCGAGAAACCCGGCGAACTCGACGAGCAGCACCGCGATGAACTCCGTCAGCTCGCACGTCTGCTCCGCTTCCGCGAACTCTTCGTCAACAACACCGAATACCGCCAGGCACTGGGCCCAGGCTACAAGGGCATGCACACCGACTGGGCGGCACTCGAACGCAACCTGGCCTACGCGCAGGAACTCGCTCAGGTGCTCGGCTCCCAGGAACTTGCCGCCCACATACTCGAGCACTGGAACGCCTTCCGCAGCAACTACGTCGACGAACTCGACATGCTGCTCGAGAGCGCGGAAGCCGCACGGCGCCTCCTCGCCACGATCGGCAGCCGCTGGCAGAGCCAGAGCCTCAGCGTCGTCATCGCCCATGCGCGCGTGACCGCAAGCCGACTCGGCGAATGGGAACAGATCTACGGCCCGGCCCACAGCCACGCCGACAAGACCGCAGCAACGGTGCTCTCGAGCTTTACCGGCCGCTCGCGCGATGACGTGCTCGTCGAGACGCACGTGAACGAGATGCAGACCCGCATCCAGCGCCAGCTACTCGATGGTACTCTCGGTCGCGAACAGGTCACGGCCACGATCGGCTGGCTGCGGGCTGCGAGTGACGCGGCCCGGAAAGGTGAGCTTGGCATGGAGGAACTGGTGGAGTGTTTCGCATCCCCGTCCTTGCCGCCCGTGCTCGAGAGCAACACAGCGTCTGGCGCGGCGCACAGCCCCCCTTCCCGCGGGTGCCGTTCGATGAACTGAATCCGGTCAGGTCGTACTCACGATCCAGTCAGGACGCACACCACTCCGCCCGATCACCTCCTCGATGTCTGCCTCGCGCATGAGACCGTGATCGCTGACCAGCACCGTCTTCCAGCCGGCTGCCGCACCACCGAGAATGTCGGTGTGCAGCGTGTCGCCAACCATGGCGACGCGCGTCGGATCGACATCGGCGGGCAACGACTCGAGCGCTTTCGCGAACGCATTGGCGAAGGGCTTGCCGGCAAAGACAGGCGTGGCGAGCCCGGCATCGGCAATCAGATGCGCAAAGAGACCCGGTTCGCGCGTCACGCCACCTGGCATCGGCGCGACGAGATCGGGGTTCCCGACCAGCAGAGGGCGTGGCCGCTCGGCCAGTGCGCGGCACATCAGGCGATGGCGGGCATCGTTCCAGTCACCCGTGGCGAGAAGCACGAAACCATCGACGCGGGCGTAGTCATCCGGATCATCACGAAGCCATACGGGCTCGTCGCAGAGCTGCCGAAGTGCCGAGTTTTCGAGCGCCGAAAAACCCCAGCATGTTTCGCTGCGCGAGGCCAGCAGGGCTGTCAGCGCATCGCGGCTGGACACCACTTCCTCGCGCGTGAAGTCGATGCCGAAACGACGGTATTTCTCCACGGTACGTGCGGTGGGCAGCGACGCGCCGTTGGTCAGCACACGCAGCGTCTTTCCCGCTGCCCGAAGTGCGGGAATCCGTGTCACTGCGGAAGGCACGGGATCCTGGCCGACGTTCAGGACACCGAAGCCATCGAGCACGAACACGTCGATATCGTCAACGAGATCGGACAGCGTATCGGCCATACGGGTGACTGGCGGAAACGCCGCGTCGGGAAATCGTGCCGACACGTCGATGTACCGTTCGATTGCCTGCGCCGCCGACAACCAGGGCGCGTCGTCGTTGAAGATGTCAGCCATCGACCCATACCCTCGCGTTCTCGAACATTCGGAGCCACGGCCCGTTCTCGCCCCAGCCGCGTGGATGCCAGGAGTTCGTGACGCTCCGGAACACGCGCTCGGGGTGCGGCATCATGATCGTGGCCCGGCCATCGTCGGAGCAGAGTCCGGTGATGCCCGCGCGCGAGCCATTCGGGTTCAGGGGGTAGTCTTCGGTGATGTTGCCGTGGTTGTCGACGTAGCCAAGTGACACCCTTGCATTGTCTCGCTGGACATCGCTCTCGAACACCGCCCGCCCCTCACCGTGGGCAACGACGACCGGAAGGCGCGAGCCTGCCATGTCGGTGAAGAAGATCGAGGGGGATTCGTAGACTGCCACCGTCACGAAACGCGACTCGAACTGTTCGGAGCGGTTGCGCTCGAAGCGGGGCCAGTGCGCTGCTCCCGGAATCAGGGATTTCAACTGCGAGAGCACCTGGCAGCCATTGCAGACGCCGAGGCTGAAGGTGTCTTCGCGCGCGAAGAAGGCACCGAAAGCGGCCGCCAGCGCGTCGTGCCGGAGAATCGACTGCGCCCAGCCGGTGCCGGCGCCGAGCACATCACCGTAGGAAAAGCCACCGCAGGCGACCAGGCCACGAAAGTCCGTGAGCCGCTGACGACCGGCCGCGAGGTCACTCATGTGTACATCAACGGCCTCGAAACCCGCCGTATCGAAGGCAGCCGCCATTTCGAGATGGCCGTTGACGCCCTGCTCACGCAGAATGGCCACGCGCGGCCGGGACACGAGCAAGGCCGGTGCGGCATCGATCAGGGAACTGTTCGGGTCGAAGCTCAGCACCGGAGTCAGACCGGGATCGTCCTCGGCCGCCACGTGCAGGAGTTCCAACTCGGCGCAATCGGGGTGGTCGCGCAGGCGCTGCATCCGGTAGCTCGTCTGCCACCACTGCCGCCGCAGCTCCGCCACGGGCACGCTGTAGTGCAGCTCGCCTCGCTGGCGGATGGCAAGGTCGGGCACGCTCGAGAGCGAGCCGATCACGTGCACGTGATCACCGATGCCCGCGGCCTCGAACACCGCCATGACCTCCGCATACTGGCTCTGGCGAATCTGCAGCACGCCTCCCACCTCCTCGCTGAAGAGCGTTGCCACGGTATCGTTCGGCAGACTGTCGAGTTCGATCTCGGCGCCGACCTTGCCCGCCATGCACATCTCGGCAAGAGTCACGAACAAGCCGCCATCGGAGCGATCGTGCCAGGCCAGCGCCAGTTCCCGCTCGACGAGGGTTTGCAGGGCCGTGAACAGTCCCCTGAGCATTGCCGCGTCGTCGACATCGGCCGGCGTGTCGCCGATGGCCGAGAAAACCTGCGCCGCGGCCGAGCCACCCATCCGGTTCCGGCCTGCGCCAAGGTCGATGAAGACCAGATCGGTGTCGCCACAGTCGGTGGCGAGAACGGGCGTGAGCGTCTTGCGGACATCGCTGACGGGCGCGAAGGCCGAAACCACGAGCGACAGCGGAGACACCACTTCCTCGGCCTCACCCGCCGCATTCTGCCAGCGCGTGCGCATCGAGAGACTGTCCTTGCCGACGGGAATGGCGATGCCGAGCGCGGGCGCGAGTTCCCTGCCGACCGCTGTGACGGCATCGAAGAGTGCGGCATCCTGTCCGGGAGCGCCTGCCGCCGCCATCCAGTTGGCCGAGAGCTTCACTCGGCCGATGTCGCCAATGGCGGTGCCGGCGAGGTTCGTCAGCGCTTCGGCCACGGCAAGACGTGCCGAAGCCGCCGCATCGAGCACCGCCACGGGCGAGCGTTCGCCCATCGCCATGGCCTCTCCCGTGTACCCGCGAAAGCCCGTGACGGTAACGGCCTGATCGGCCAGCGGCAACTGCCAGGGCCCCACCATCTGATCGCGCACCACCTGCCCGCCAACGCTGCGGTCGCCGATGGTCACGAGGAAGTTCTTCGCGGCAACGCCCGGCAGTTGCAGGACGCGCTCGGCAACGGCTTCGACGCTCAGGCCGGCGGTGTCGAAAGCCCTGCCCTCAGGCGACGGTGAACCACCCGCTGGCGCGCCGTTTTCACCACCGCCCGCAACGTCGGTGTCGGTGCGAGCAGCAACAGGTGCGGATTCACGCTGCGCATCGATGTGCGTTCGCGGCGGCTTGCCGAGCAGTACGTCCATGGGCATGTCCACCGGGCGGTTGTCGAAGTGGCTGTCGGCGACCACGAGTTCGCGCTCTGCCGTGGCTTCGCCCACCACCGCGAAGGGGCAGCGCTCGCGCCGGGCCAGTGCTTCGAAGGCGTCGAGGTGCGCACGGTCGACGGCGAGCACGTAGCGCTCCTGCGATTCGTTGCACCAGATGGCCATCGGCGACAGGCCCGGCTCGTCGAGCGGGATGTCGCGCAGCGCGAAACGACCACCGCGACCGGCGTCGTTGACGAGTTCCGGCAGCGCGTTCGAGAGCCCACCGGCGCCGACGTCATGCAGCGAGAGAATCGGGCTTTCGTCACCAAGCGCGATGCAGCGATCGATCACTTCCTGGCAGCGCCGCTGCATCTCCGGGTTGCCACGCTGCACCGAGGCGAAGTCGAGTTCGGCATCGCTCTCGCCGCTCGCCACCGACGAGGCCGCGCCACCCCCGAGACCGATCATCATCGACGGCCCGCCGAGCACGACGATGGCCGCACCCGCCGGCACCGGCCGCTTGTCGATGTTGCCGGGGCGGATGTTGCCGAGACCACCGGCGATCATGATCGGCTTGTGATAGCCCCAGTGCCGATCCGCCGCATCGTGCTGAAAGGTGCGGAAACAGCCGCCGAGGTTCGGGCGCCCGAATTCGTTGTTGAAGGCCGCGGCACCGATCGGGCCTTCCTGCATGATGTCGAAAGCCGAAGCGAGACGATCGGGGGCACGCAGGGCGCTCTCCCAGGGCTGGGCATGATCGGGTATGTGCAGATCCGACACGGTGAAGCCACAGAGACCGGCCTTCGGGCGTGCGCCATTGCCCGTGGCGCCTTCGTCACGAATCTCGCCGCCGGCACCCGTCGCCGCCCCCGCGAAGGGCGCGATGGCGGTCGGGTGATTGTGCGTCTCCACCTTGATCTGGATGCCGACCTCTTCCTCGAACACCGCATAGACGTTGTCGGGCCCCGCCCCGAAGCGTTTTGCCCTATGGCCCTCGATGACGGCGGCGTTGTCGTGATAGGCCGACAGCACACCCGCGGGCGACGTCGCGTGCGTGTGACGGATCATGCCGAAGAGCGTTTCGTCCTGATCCATGCCATCGATGGTCCAGCTGGCGTTGAAGATCTTGTGGCGACAGTGCTCCGAATTCGCCTGCGCGAACATCATGAGTTCGGCATCGCTCGGGTTACGCCCGATGCTGCCGAAGTGGGCAACGAGGTAATCGATTTCGTCGTCCGAGAGCGCGAGCCCCATCTCGGCGTTCGCTGCCACCAGCGCTTCCCGCCCGCCGCCGACCACATCGACGACGTGCATGGCTTCGGGAGCCTCGTGGTGGAACAGCCGCGCCGTTGCGAGGAGCGTCGGCACGGCGGATTCCGTCATGCGGTCGTGAAGGATGGCGGCGATGGCCGACCAGCGTTCGTGAGACGGCGCAGCGTCATCGTTTTGCGTATCGGCGGCGGACGCCTCGTCATCCAGCGTGATGCGATAACGAATGCCGCGCTCGATTCGCGCAACGGCGTCGAGCCCGGCATTGCCGGCGATGTCGGTGGCCTTGCTCGACCATGGAGAATGCGTGCCGAAGCGCGGCACGACGTGGACGTGGGTGATGATGCCGTCGGTTGCGTCGTGGGCGGCGACGTTGGCCGCCTCGTGGGCCCTGTCAGGAGCAGCGGCGGTCCCTTCATGGCCAGCGCCGTTGGCTACGTCATGGGCCGCTTCGTGAGTCACACCCCGGGCCACGGTCTGAGCCATGCCTTGGGCACCGCCGCCGGGTTCGGCATCGAGCGGATGGCGTTCGGCCGCGAGCAGGGTTTCGAGCGCGGCCATCAGAGGCTCGCTCCAGCTTGCGCCGTCTGCCAGTTCGACGATGAAGACCTCGCGTGCCGCGAGCGAAGTCACGCCGAGACGGCGCGTCGAACAGGCCGTGAGCAGCCGTTCGAGACGAAATTCGGAAAGAGCGGCCGAGCCGAGGAAGCAGCGCATGAGCCGGTGTCCCGGGGTGATGGGTGGACGGGAAAGCGCCTATGCTACCCGCCCTGCTGCAGGAAAACCGCGTGAAGCGCGCCACGCAACACACTTTGTCACTTGAAATGGCACGCTGCCGGCCGCATACTAGGGGCAGTCAGGATTGACACTTACCGGGGAAGACATGGTTTCGACGGGAGTGGCGAACCCTGAGGTGCATGCCGAGGTTCAGATCACCTCGTTAAACCATCTGAAAAACAATAGTTGCCAACGACGACAACTACGCACTGGCTGCCTGATTAGTCCAATACGACTTTTCTGTCAGTTCTACCCTGTCAGTGGTATGCCTGTGGGCTGCTGCGGGGGCACATGACACAGGATCGCGTGAAGGGCCGCCCTTGCACCTGATCGTTAAACCAACAATGGGCTCGCTGGCGGTTACCCTGTTCGTCGGGTAGCAACCGGCCAAAGCCAAAGACGAAACTAAGCATGTAGTACCAAAGGCGGAGTGCTTTCGGACGGGGGTTCGACTCCCCCCTTCTCCACCAACAACGGAACCCCAGCCGATTCTGGCTGGGGTTTTTTGTTGGCTCATACCGAAGCCGCAAGACGGCTTCGCCACCTGATCGAACTCCACGGGATCGGGCTGCCCACCGAAAGAAACCGCGCAGCGACCATCCGTGCCGAGCTCTCGCGGCTGCTGATCGAGGGCAGGCAGCTGTCTCTGCCGGTCATCGACGAAGCCCATCATCTCAGGAACGATGTCCTCAAGGATCTTCGATTGCTGACCAACGACGAGATGGACTCCGAAAACCGTCTCTGCATGCTGTTCGTCGGCCTCACCGAGTTGCGGCGTCGGCTACAGATGTCGGTACACGAGTCTCTCGACCAGCGCATCGTGGTGCGTTATCAGCTGAACTTCCTTCCACCTGCCGAGGGCTTGAGGAATGCTCTGGATCGGCGCCTCGGCAAGGCGTTCGAGCAGCCGTGCGACACGGCAGTCGCGGCCGTGCATCGCCCAGATCAATCGTTGCCAGTTCGGCGTCTGACCACGTCATGGTGTACTCTCCGTCACGATCCATGACTGCGAAGCGCAGTGCAAGCGTCAAAGGATTGCCGAGGAAAGAAAGGAGACATTTTTGTATGACAATATGGGCCGAGCCAGAAAGAGCTGGCCCACGAGATGGACGTGAGCTTTTCCACCATCAACCGCTGAGAATACAGCAAGACGGTTCCCGTCCAGCTGGCGAAAAGGCAATTCGAAGCTTCTTGTAAGCGGATGGCTGGACAAGGCAAGCTGAATCTCGACAACAAGGACATTCACTCATGACCCCACGCAATTTTCAGCAACTGGCGAATTTCATCTGGTCCGTGGCCGACCTGCTGCGCGGGCCGTACCGGCCGCCGCAGTACGAACGGGTCATGCTGCCTTTGACGGTGCTGCGCCGTTTCGACGCGGTGCTGGCCCCCACCAAGGAGACGGTGCTCGAACGCTACGAAACCTTGAAGGATAAAGACCCGCAGCCGGTGGACCGGGTGCTGAACGAACTGGCCAAGGACGACGACGGCAAGCCGCTGGGATTTCACAATCACAGCCAGCTCGATTTCCACAAACTCAAAGGCGATCCGGACAACATCGGCCCTCACCTGGTCGACTACATCAACGGCTTTTCCGAGAACATCCGCAAGATCTTCGAGCGTTTCGAATTTGAAAAGGAGATCGAAAAACTCGAAGAAGCCAACCGCCTCTACCAGGTGGTTTCGCAGTTTGCCGAAATCGACCTGCACCCCCGTCATGTGGACAACATAACCATGGGTCTGGTGTTCGAAGACTTGATCCGGCGCTTCAACGAGGCAGCCAACGAAACGGCCGGTGACCATTTCACCCCGCGTGAAGTCATTCGCCTGATGGTCAATCTGCTGCTTGAGCCCGATACCCAGGTGCTCACCCAGGCGGGCAAGATCGTCACCATCTGCGACCCGGCCTGCGGCACCGGCGGCATGCTGGCCGAAAGCCAGAACTGGCTGCGCGCCCACAACGAACACGCCACCGTCAAGGTCTATGGCCAGGACTACAACCCGCGCTCCTACGCCGTCGCCGCCTCCGACCTGCTGATCAAGGGACACAAGGACAGCCGCATCGAATACGGCAACACCCTGACCAACGACCAGTTCTCCGACATGCGTTTCGACTACCTGCTGGCCAACCCACCCTTTGGCGTGGACTGGAAGGGAGAGAAGAAGGAGATCGACCGGTGGCCCAACTTTCGTGGCTACAACGGCAAGCTGCCGCGCATCAATGACGGCGCGCTGCTCTTTCTGATCCACATGATCGCCAAGTTCCAACCGTGGCAGCAAGGCAACCGCGACAAGCCCGGCTCGCGCATCGCCATCGTCTTCAACGGCTCGCCGCTCTTTACCGGCAGCGCAGGCAGCGGTGAAAGCGAAATCCGCCGCTGGATCATCGAGCATGACTGGCTGGAGGCAATTGTCGCCCTGCCCGAGCAGATGTTCTACAACACCGGCATCGGTACCTTCGTCTGGGTGCTCAGCAACCGCAAGGAGAACCACCGCAAGGAGAAAATCCAACTGATCGATGCCCGTGAGCGCTGGACGCCGATGAAACGCAGCCTCGGCAACAAGCGCCGCTGGCTGGATGAAAAGGCCATCGAGGAAGTGACCCGCGAGCACGGCGCGCTGACCGAGTCGAAGACCAGCAAGGTTTTCGACAACGCCGATTTCGGCTACCGCCGCGTCACGATCCTGCGACCGCTGCGCCTCAAATTCCAGATCACCCAGGAGGCCAGGGAACGCTACCTCGATGCCTGCCCGGAACTGCTCGACGCCGTGCTGGCTATCGAAGAAGTGTTCGGCAGCGAAGCACATTACGACTGGAACCAGGTGTGGGATGAGGTGCAGCAGATCGTCAAACGATTGCCCGACGATGTCGAAGGCTGGACCAAGGGTGCCAAGGGCACGGCGCAGAAAAAGGCCTTCCGCAATGCCTTTACCGAGGTCGACCCCGAGGCCGGACCGGTAATCACCAAAGCGCACAAGGAAGCCGCGCTGGACCTCGAAGCGTTGTTTCCCGGCCAAGTTCTGCCCGAGCTTGCGATGGATGAGCTGAAAGCTCTGTTGGGACTCAACCTGGCCGGGAAAGGGAAACATGTCGAGTACGAGGCCGACTCCAACCTGAAGGACTTTGAAAACATCCCCCTCAAGGAAGACGTCATCAGCTACGTGCTGCGCGAGGTGCGCCCCTATGTGGCGGACGCCTGGATCGACCGCAACACCCTGGACGAACAGGACGCCGGCATCGGCAAGGTGGGGTATGAAATCAACTTCAACCGCGAGTTTTTCCAGTACCAGCCGCCGAGGCCGCTGAACGAGATCGACGCCGAACTGGAAGCGGTGGAAAAACGGATCATGGGGCTCTTGCAGGAAGTGACGGAGTGAGTACGCCGGATCGGGGAGAACTGATCGTTTACCGCACCGAGGATGGCCGGGCGGAAGTCCAGCTGCACACCCTGGATGGTTCCGTCTGGCTCAATCAGGGCGAAATGGCCGAGCTGTTCGATACCACCAAGCAGAACATCAGCCTGCACATCAAGAACATCCTCAAGGAAGAAGAGTTGCCGCAGGCTTCAGTTGTCAAGGAATACTTGACAACTGCCGAGGACGGCAAGCGTTACCAGACCAAGCATTACAACCTGCACATGATTCTGGCCGTGGGTTACCGGGTGCGCTCGCCGCGCGGCACCCAGTTTCGTCAGTGGGCCACCGCCCATCTGGCCGAGTATCTGATCAAGGGCTTCGTCATGGATGACGAGCGGCTCAAGAATCCCGGCAGCTGGGACTATTTTGACGAACTGCTGGCCCGTATCCGTGAAATCCGTACCTCGGAAAAGCGTTTCTACCAGAAAGTGCGCGACCTCTTCGCGCTCAGTTCAGACTACCGTTCCGACGACCGCGCCGCCCAGCTCTTCTTCGCCGAGACCCAGAACAAGCTGTTGTTTGCTGTTACTCACCAGACCGCCGCCGAAATCGTCGTCTCCCGCTCCGATTCAAGCGCCCCCAACATGGCTCTCACCAACTGGAACGGCTCGCGAGTACGCAAGCATGACGTGATCGTAGCCAAGAACTATCTGTCTGCCGATGAAGTGGACACCCTTAACCGGCTGGTGGTCATCTTTCTGGAGCAAGCCGAACTACGAGTGAAAGAGCGCAAACAGCTCACCCTCGACTACTGGCGACAGAACGTGGACCGTCTGCTGGATTTCAACGAAAAGGCCGTGCTCACCCACGCTGGCAGCGTTTCACGCGAGGTCATGGTACGCATCGCTCGCGAACGCTTCGACGCCTTCGACGAAAACCGCCGCATTGCCGAAGCACGGAAAGCCGACGCAGAGGAGATTGCCGAGCTGGCGCGAATTGAAAAACAACTGAAAATGAAGAAGGATAAACAATGAGTCCAACTCCTGTGCCGCATGGATGGAAAACCATTCCGCTACGGTATGTTTGCCAACTCAACCCTTCTGTCGATTTCAGTGATTTCAAAGAGGACGACGAACTGACCTTCCTGCCCATGGACAGGATCAAAAACGGCTACTTTCTTCCGAATACCGACAAGTTCTCCAAGTACGCATCTTCGTACAACGCCTTCGAAGAGGGCGATATTGTGCTCGCCAAGGTCACTCCTTGTTTTGAAAACGGCAACATAGCGATCGCTAGAAATCTCAAAAGCGGCAAGGGGTTCGGGAGCTCGGAGATCTTTGTCATTAGACCAAAGACGGTCAACCGCAGATTTCTCTTTTTCTACTTCCAGTCCTCGGTATTCAAGCAGAAAGGCAAAGCTTCCATGACGGGGGCGGGAGGACTCAAACGCGTTTCTCCTGATCTTCTACGACAACATCGCTTGCCGTATCCCGATGTCGAAACCCAACGCCTGATCGCCGACTACCTCGACCGCGAAACCGCACGTATCGACGCGCTGGTTGTGGAGAAGGAAAAGATGCTGGCCTTGCTGAAAGAAAAGCAAACCGCCGTCATCAGTCGCGCCGTTACTCGCGGAATCGACCCCACCACCCCCCTCAAGCCCTCTGGCCTCGACTGGATGAAGGATATTCCAAAGCATTGGGAAACAAGGCGATTAAAATATTTAACGCATGAACCCTTGGCCTACGGGGCAAACGAAGCAGCACTTGAAGAAAATCCAGACTGGCCGCGTTTTGTACGCATCACGGATATCAACGAAAATGGCACGTTGCGTGACGAGACGTTCAGATCCCTGCCGCCAGAAATTACCGAATCGTATTTTCTTGAAAAGGGGGATGTTCTTTTCGCCAGAAGCGGCGCAACAGTTGGCAAAGCTTTCATCTACAGGCCCGAATGGGGAAAAGCCTGCTTTGCCGGTTACCTCATTCGTTTCCGAAGTGCTCAAGAATTAGTGCTACCCGATTTCGTCTATTTCTTTTCGTTGAGCAATATTTATTGGCAACAGGTGAAATCAGGAGCAACTCAAGCAACCATTCAAAACTTTAGTTCCGAAAAATATGCAGAACTAATTGCCTGCCTGCCACCACTATTCGAACAAAAAGCTATTGTCGACTTTCTTGTTAACGCGGAGTTACGCACTTCGAAGCTGCTTGCGGAAATTCGCAACTCCATAGAACGACTCAAAGAACGTCGCGCTACCTTAATAACCGCCGCCGTAACCGGTCAGATACCGGTGGGGGAGATGTGCTTATGAAACTGGAACACCTCAGCCTCGCCAACTGCGGTGGTTTCGAGCAGATTGATATCGACTTCGAGCGAGACGTTACCCTGATCGCAGGAGTCAACGGTGTCGGCAAGTCCACGCTGCTGCGGGCGATGGCGGTGGTGCTTTCCCGCGCCATGCCGGAGTTCACCCCGTCGCGTTCCACGGCCATCTATTTCACCGACGACGACATTCACGGCGACAAGAGCTCACTGGAGGTGTCGGTCCGTCTGCGGATCGACGGCCAGACCATCAACGCCGGGGTGCAGCGCTCGCGGGTCACCGAGGAACAGGGCGACCGTTTCATGATACTGCGGCAAGCTGAAACCACAGAAGAAACCACCGATTTTGTCGAATCACTTGGCGCCCGCACCCTGACCGGCAACCTTGAAGCGGGCATGAAAGAGACCCGTGCCGCGCTGGCCAAGCTTAAGAGCGCCGCTAACCCGCCGCTGGCGGTCTACTTCACCCCCAAGCGCCAACTGCCCGGCCAGCCCCGCACCCTGCCGGAAGCCAAGCCCTTATTAGATCCCTCCATCGCCTTCGGCCGTGCCCTGCACGACCGCGAAGTCGAGCTGCGCGAGTTTATGCACTGGTTCCGCACCCAGGAAAAGCTGGGCACAGCCACCGCGCCACGCCGCCGGAAGGTGCTGGATGCCCTGCGATCCGTCGTAAGCGAACTGGTACCGGAATTCACCAACCTGCACATTCAGGAGAGCCCGCGCCTCGGCTTTGTGGTGGATAAGCGAGGGCAGTCCTTTTACCTGCATCAACTCTCCGACGGCGAACGCGGCCTGCTGGCGCTGGTATTCGACCTGACCCGCCGCCTGGCCATCGCCAATCCTGAAAGTGACAATCCCATTGCCGAAGGTGTGGCGTTGGTGCTGATCGACGAGATCGAATTGCACCTGCACCCGAAATGGCAACGAGATGTATTGGGCCGTTTGCGTAGCGTCTTTCAAAACTGTCAGTTTGTGGTGACCACCCATTCGCCGCTGGTGCTGGGTGAGGTCGAGGCGCGCTGCGTGCGCTTTCTGGAGTTTCAGAACGACAAGGTTGTCACGATTACGCCGACAGAAGCCTACGGTATGGATGCTAATCGCGTTCTAGATGAACTAATGGATGCACCGGTGCGAAACAAGCAGATGGAAATGGAACTGCGCGCCCTATTCGAGCTGATCGATGCAGAGGATTTCACGCAGGCCCGTGCAATGATTACCACGCTGGAACAGCAGTTAGGCGAACACGAACCGGAGCTGACCCGCGCCAAATCGCTGATCACCTTTCTGGAGGGCTCGGAGTAATGCGCACCATCCAAAAGAACCGCGAACCCAATTCGCTGACGAAGCACCGGCAACAGCCACACGCAAGTTATAACAACTACATGGACAAAAATGCCCTGCGGCAATCTCTGGTGACCGAGCAGCGGGGTCTTTGCTGCTACTGCCAGTCGCGCATCCGTCCCAATGCGACCAGCATGAAGATCGAACACTGGCAATGCCAAGCAGCGTATCCGGCCCGGCAACTGGATTACCGCAACTTGTTGGGCGCCTGCCTGGGCGGTCATGGTCGCCCTGAACGGGAGCAGCATTGCGATACCCGCAAGGGCAACAGGAATTTGTGTTTTTACCCGGCTGATCCGGCACAGCCTGTAGAGCGACACTTCAAGTTTCTGGGCAATGGAGAAATTACCTCCGATGACGCTGCCATCGATACCGAGATCAAAAATATTTTGAACCTCAACCTTGGCCAGCTTGTGAGCAATCGCAAGGCGGTGCTTGACGCATTCAAGCAACGGCTGGGGAAAGGAAACCTGAACGCTGCGCAGGAATTGCAGAACTGGGACGGAACCCAGCCAGGAAACCTGCCGGAATATGCGCAAGTGATTGTGTTCTGGCTGGAGAAGAAGATTGCGAGAACCACGCCATGAAACAAACTTCCGAAGCCGCCTTTGAAACCGCCATCGAAGCAGTGTTGCTGAATGACGGTTACTGCAAGCTGGCCTCAGGCGCTTTCGACACCGAGCGAGCCATCTTCCCCGACGAGGCGCTGACCTTCATCCGTGAGACCCAGGCCAAGACCTGGGAAAAGCTGGAGACTCTGCACGGAGCAGAGACCGGCGAGCGGGTGCTCTCGGCGCTCACCAAATGGCTGGACACCCACGGCGCGCTAACCATTCTGCGCCACGGCTTCAAGTGCTTCGGCAAGACCCTGCGCATCGCCTTTTTCCGCCCGGCTCACGGCCTCAACCCGGAGCTTGCGGCGCGCTACCGCGCCAACCGGCTGGGCATCACCCGGCAGCTCTATTTCAGCGGCAAGAACAAGAAATCGCTGGACGTAGTGCTGTCGGTCAACGGCATTCCGGTGGTGACGCTGGAGCTGAAGAATCCCCTTTCCGGCCAGACGGCGGCCAATGCCATCCACCAGTATCGTCACGACCGCGACCCGCGCGAACCATTCTTCCTTTTTACCAAACGCACCCTGGTGCATTTCGCCGTGGATACCGAAGAGGCCCACATGACCACGCGCCTGGCCGGAACCAGCACCCATTTCCTGCCGTTCAACAAGGGCTGGGACGGCGGCGCGGGCAATCCGCCGGATAAAGACGGCCGCAACTACAAGACCGCCTATCTCTGGGAAGAGGTGTTGCAACGAGATAGCCTGCTCGACCTGCTGGCGCGTTTTCTTCATCTGGATATCGACGAGAAGGTCAGCGATGAAGGCAAGAAGGTGCGCAAGGAGACGATGATCTTTCCCCGCTACCACCAGTTGCAGGCGGTACGACAGATGGTGACGGCGGCGGGTGGCGAGGGCGTCGGGCATAACTATCTGGTGGAACACTCGGCGGGCAGTGGCAAGAGCAACACCATCGGCTGGCTGGCGCATCGACTCTCCTCACTGCATAACGAGCAGAACGGGCGCATCTTCGACAGCGTGGTGGTGATCACCGACCGGGTAGTGCTCGATCGCCAGTTGCAGAACACCATCTATCAGTTCGACCACCGTCAGGGGGTGGTGCAGAAGATCGACGAGGACTCAAAGCAACTGGCAGAGGCGCTGGAATCGGGTGTACCGATTATTATCACCACCTTGCAGAAATTCCCTTTCGTCTCCGGCCAGCTGATGAAACTGGCCGAGGAGCGCGGTTCTGGAAACAGTCATCTGCCAACGCGTAAATACGCGGTGATCATCGACGAAGCGCACAGCTCCCAATCGGGAGAGACGGCCACCGAACTCAAAGGCGTGCTGGGCGGTGCCGAACTGATCCGCAAGGCCCGCGAAGCAGCGCAGGAAGAAGATGAAGCGGAGCTGGAACGACTGTTTCGCTCCATGGCCAAGCGCGGTCGCCAGCCCAACATGAGCTTCTTCGCCTTTACCGCCACCCCCAAGCACAAGACCTTGGCAATCTTCGGCCGGGGCGGCGAGCCCTTTCACCGCTACACCATGCGCCAGGCCATCGAGGAAGGATTCATCGAGGATGTACTGAAAAGTTACGTCAGCTACAAGACCTACTACAAACTGATCAAAAAGGCCGAGGAGGACCCCAACGTCGAGCGCAAGAAGGCCGCCCGGGCGCTGGCGCGCTTCATGCGCCTGCACCCGCACAACATCGGCCAGAAAACCGAGGTGATGGTCGAGCACTTCCAGCAGCATACTCGCCACAAGATCGGCGACCGTGCCAAGGCGATGGTGGTCACCGGTTCGCGGCTGGAGGCAGTGCGTTACAAGCAGGAGTTCGACCGCTACATCAGCGAAAAGGGCTACTCCATCATGAGCCTGGTAGCCTTTTCCGGCACGGTGGAAGACGACAAGGTACCCGAGAAGACCTACACCGAAGTCGAGATGAACAGTGGTTTGAAAGAAAAGGAGCTGCCGAAGACTTTCGCCAAGCCCGACCATCGGGTACTGCTGGTGGCGGAGAAGTACCAGACCGGTTTTGACCAGCCGCTGTTGCACACCATGTACGTGGACAAGCGCCTGGCCGGAATTCAGGCGGTGCAGACCCTCTCGCGCCTGAACCGTACCCATCCGCTGAAAGACGACACCTTCGTGCTCGATTTCGTCAACGACCCGGACGAGATCCAGGAGGCGTTTCGCCAGTATTACGACGGTTCGGTCATGGGCGAGGAAGTCGATCCGGATCGGCTGTACGAGGTAAAGGCCGAGCTGGACGGATCGGGCGTCTACCTTCAAGACGAGGTAGACGAATTTTCGCGTATCTTCTTCGCGCCCAAGCGCCGCCAAAGCCCGACCGACCACAAGAACATGAATGCCCTGCTTGATCAGGCAAAGGCCCGCTTTGCCCAGCTGCAAAATGACGAGGAGGAAGAGGCCGAACTGTGGCGCGGTAAGACCCAAGCGTTTCGCAATCTCTACAGTTTTTTAAGTCAGGTGATTCCCTACCAGGACAGCGATCTGGAAAAGCTCTTTACCTATCTGCGCCACCTGGTCTTGAAACTACCCAAGCGCAGAACCGGGCCAGGATACCAGTTTGACGATGAGGTGGAGCTTGACTACTACCGGCTGCAGAAGATCAGCGAAGGATCGATCAATCTGACCGAAGGCTATGCCAAGCCGCTCGACGGGCCGCGTGAGGTTGGCACTGGCGAGGTTCGCGAAGAATACGTCACGCTCTCCCGCCTCATCGACATCATCAACGAGCGTTTCGGTGCCGAGTTGAGCGAAGCGGACCAGCTTTTCTTCGATCAGATCGCCGAGGCCGCCAGTCAGAACGAATCCTTGCGCAAAGCAGCCGAAGTAAACCCTCTCGACAAGTTCCAGCTGGTCTTCCGCCAGGTGCTGGAGTCTCTGTTTATCGAACGCATGGAGCTCAACGAAGAGCTGTTTACCAACTACATGAGCAAGCCGGAACTGCAGGATGTGGTTTCCAAATGGCTGGGTAGTCAAGTTTATGATCGTCTGGGTGGTTCGAAAGACGGCATTGTCTATCCGAAAATGGGACGCGAAAGGGAACGGTGATTTGGATGTTCACCCGGTACTAATCAGTGGCATCGCACAGTTCCAGTTGGTGCACATCCATCCGTTTCTCGATGGAAACGGTCGGACTTCACGCCTGCTGTCTACGCTCTGCCTTTACAAAGCCGGATATGATTTCAAGCGTCTTTTCACCATCAGTGAATACTACGACCGTGACCGGCCGACTTTCTACAAGCAGATTCAGAGTGTTCGTGAAAACGACATGGACATGACCGACTGGCTCGACTATTTCATCACCGGACTTGAAACTCAGATGGTTGAAGTCAAAGAGCGCGACGAACAGGTTATCCGCCGAGATGTTCTGGTGCAAAAGCACAGCCTGAACGAGCGCCAAAGCAAGGCCCTTGGTTACCTGCTGCAAAACGGGAAACTCGCCATTCAGGACTTTGAAAGCATCTGCCCCGAAGTCAATCGGCGAAGCCTGCAACGCGACCTCAAAGGAATGCTGGATAATGAACTGATAACGATGGAAGGTGCTACGAACCAATTGATCTACATTCTTCGGGTTTGAACTTGCGACATCTTGTGACAGCAACTTGCGACAAACTTACGACAAAACATGCGACATTGTCACTTTCAGAGTCGAGTTTACCGAGTGATTACAGGAGACCTCTGAGCGGGAATCGAATCTACGTCCGTTTTCTGTTTCGGTAAAATATAGAGAATTAAATTACTCTTGGAATTTGATAGATTGAAGTGGTTTGATGTGTGGAAAAATGTTGAATAAACAAGGCTTGAAGATATATTTTTGTTTGGAGAACGAATTTGGGCAAAGCTCCGGCGCCCCCACCAACAATGGAACCCCAACCTGAATGTTGCACCGTCATGGTCATGATAGCGGTGTCGTGATCACGGTGTAGGTAGCGATTCCCGAAGCCCATTCCGGTGGTCATTCGCCTCGATTTCGACTTTTGCGGGCCTGCCTAGCCTGCATCGCTCACAAAGGAGTTGAAAAAGGCCTCCCTCTCTGGCATAAATACAAGTGCAAACAAACATTTATGCGGATCAGAAGAGAAGAGGCC